>NBLN01000016.1 GCA_002084425.1 Desulfobacteraceae bacterium 4572_130
GAGAACAGAAACTGGAGCATGGAAATGAGAACAGAAACTGGAGCATGGAAATGAGAACAGAAACTGGAGCATGGAAATGAGAACAGAAACTGGACTATGAAAATAAGAACGAAAATTAATATAATGGACTTTAGGTTTTCAAAAATATAAAAAATAAAGCTAATATTTCTCACTTATAAAGAAAATATAAATTTGTAACTGTTTGATTCTATTAAATATTTTTCAAGTTTATTTATACCTACTCTTAATATGAGACCAACAAACATTGATCAATAAAAATAAAAAAAGACTTGATGTTCTTGTTCTGGAAAACAAACTTGTAAAAAACAATTCAAGACAAAGAGCAAAAGCACTAATAATGGCAGGGAAAATCCTTGTAAATGGTTGTCCCTGTGATAAATATGGTATAAAAATAAACAAAAAAGCAAAAATTACTTTAAAGGGCAATGATATACCTTTTGTGAGCAAAGGCGGACTTAAACTTGCACATGCCTTAAAAAATATTTCCTGCAATGTTAAAGGACTTATATGTCTTGATATTGGAGCATCAACTGGTGGATTTACAGATTGTTTACTTCAAAATAATGCTAAAAAAATTTATGCAGTTGATGTTGGGTATGGACAAATTGCATGGTCTATAAGACAAAATAAAAAAGTTAAAGTTATTGAACGAACAAATATTAGATATATGGATTTTAATATAATTGGTGAAAAAGTTGACCTTATTACAATTGACACTTCTTTTATATCATTAAAACTTGTTGTGCCAGCAGCTGAAAAATTCATGAAAAATAAAACAAAGGTTCTAGCACTTATAAAACCTCAATTTGAAGCAGGAAAAAAAAGAATTGGTAAAAATGGAGTTGTAAAGGACCCAGAAATAAGAAAGGAAATTATTAAAGAAATTAAATATTTTTTTAAACAAAGAAATTATGAAATTAAAAATATTATTCCCTACCCTGTTCCCGGGCCCAAGGGTAATATGGAATCTATAATTTATTTAAGATATTTAAAACAGGACAAACAAAAACATGTAAAGGAGCTGTAATGACGGAACAAATCAAATCAATGAGAAATGTTGCCCTGGCAGGTCATGGTGGTAGTGGTAAAACTTCTTTGGCTGAAGCAATTCTTTTTAAAGCAGGAGCAATCAACCGTTTGGGAAAAGTAGAAGCAGGCAACACTACAATGGATTTTCAGCCTGAAGAAACTCAAAAACAACAAAGCATTAGCACTGCATTTCATAAATTCTCCTGGAAAAATAAGCTTGTTACACTTATTGATACTCCAGGTGATCAAAACTTTTTTTCATCTACAAAAATATGTATGCCAGCAGCAGACAGTACTGTAATTCTTGTTGATGGTGTTGGGGGTCCCAGTGCCATGACTGAAGAAGCAGTTTTATGTGCAGCTGAATATAACCTTCCCTGTATTTTATTTATTAATAAACTTGATCGTGAACGAGCTGATTTTTTTACAGCACTTAATAGTTGTAAAAAATCTTTAAAGAAAAAAACAATTGTAATTCATATTCCCATCGGAAAAGAGGAAAATTTCAAGGGTTTTGTTGATATTATTTCAGAAAAAGCACATTTGTATGATGAAAATGGTAAACTTACAATTACAGATATTCCATCAGAAATGACAAATGATGTTAAAGATGCAAGGGAAAAATTTATAGAAAATATAGCAGAGCTTAATGATGAACTTCTTGAACGCTATCTTGAAGGTGAAACTATTTCCCAGGATGATCTTAAAAATACATTTAAGCAGGGATTTTTTACTGGAGAATTTTTTCCTGTTTTATGTGGTTCTGCAATAAAATCTGTTGGCATTGATTCTATTTGTGATTTTATTAATAATTATATGCCCTCTCCTATTGATAGAGGTGCCTGGACAGCCATTGATGAAAATAAAGAAAAAAATGAAATTTTACCAGATCCAGAAGCTCCTTTTTATGGATTTGTGTTTAATACAATAGTAGATCCCTATGCAGGAAGATTATCTTTATTTAGAATAATTTCAGGAAAACTTAATAAAGATGGTAATTTTCTTAATGTAAATAAAGATACCAAGGAAAGATTTACACAACTTCTTGAAATTGCAGGTAAAGAACAAAAACCAATTACTGAAGCATTGCCCGGAGCTATTGTTGCTGTTGCAAAATTAAAGGAAACTCAAACAGGGGATACAATGAGTAGTGATAAAAATTTAAAATTTATACCAGTAGATCCCATTGCTCCTGTAATTTCCTTTGCAGTATCTTCCAAAGAGAAATCAGATGAAGATAAAATTCATGATGCACTAAGAAAAATATTAGAAGAAGATACAAGCCTTGTACTAAAAAGAGAGCAGGAAACAAATCAAACAATTCTTTCAGGACAAGGTCTTGTTCATATAAAAACAACAATTGAAAAAATCAAACGAAAATTTAATGTTGAGGTACAAATTGATACTCCCAAAGTTCCCTATAAAGAAACTTTTAAGAAAAAAATAAGGGTTCAGGGAAAACACAAAAAACAATCTGGGGGACATGGTCAGTTTGGAGACTGCTGGATTACTCTTGAACCTTTACCAAAAGGAAGAGGGTTTGAATTTGTGGATAAGATTGTTGGGGGGTCAATTCCTAAAACATATATTCCTGCAGTTGAAAAAGGTATTATTGAAGCTTCTCAAAAAGGTGTGCTTGCAGGATTTCAATGTGTTGATTTTAAAACAACATTAGATGATGGAAGTTATCATTCTGTAGATTCCTCAGAAATGGCGTTTAAACTTGCGGGTTCTCTTGCCTTTAGAAAAGCTTCAGAACAAGCAAAACCAACTTTACTTGAACCTATAATGAAAATTTCCGTACGCATTCCAGATGAATTTACAGGAGACATTATGGGTGATCTTAATTCCAAAAGAGGTAAAGTTCTTGGAATGGACACAGAAAATGAAAAACAAATTATTAATGCCCATGTTCCAATGTCTGAGGTTTTAAAATATGCTCCAGATCTTCGTTCAATGACAGGAGGCAGAGGAACATTTACTATGGAATTTGATCATTATGATGAAATTCCTCATGATCTTGCCAAGAAAGTTATAGAAAAAATAAAAGCTGAAATAGAATCGTAAAAATTCTTTATTAAATTTATCATCCCCCTTGCTTTTAAAAATAAAATATAAAAGCAGGGGTTTTTTATAAATACTGAATAATTAGAAAACTATAAATCTGAGTTTAATAAACAAAAAAAAATCAAAACAATTTAAAAGATAAATTATGAATAATTTTAAAACAAAATGTGTGTTTTGTAATGGAACTCTTATTTTAAGGAAAACCTGAAAAAGTATTTATTTATGTTGCAGGTCTTGCAATAAAAAATATCCTAAAAATAAATATAAAGACCTTATAGATGAATATTTTGAAAATCAAGTTTCAAATGTTTCCTGTGACAAATTATGACAACAACCACTAATTTTAAAATAAAAATTGAGTATGATGGAACTTTGTTTTCTGGCTGGCAAATTCAAAAAAATAAAAAAACAGTTCAAGGGGAAATTGAAAAAACTCTTTCCCATATTTTAAATCAAAAAATAAAAATAAATGGTTCTGGTAGAACTGATGCAGGAGTTCATGCTTTAGGACAGGTTGCAAATTTCCATGCAAATACTTTAATAAACTATTTTGATTTAAAAAAGGGATTTAATTCTATTATTAAGTATCCAATAGTAATACGGGAATTATACAAAGTTGATTTTGATTTTCATGCAAGATATCATGCTGTTTCCAAAGAATATCATTATAATATTTTAAATAGAATTGATCCTCCTGCTATTTCAAAAAATTATTTTTGGCACATAAAAAATAAATTGGATTTAAAAAAAATGAATCAATGCTGTAATTTAATTCAAGGAAATCATGATTTTAAATCTTTTGAGGCAAGTGGAAGTCCCAAATCAAGTACTATACGAAAAATTTTTTTTGTAAAAATTGAACAAAAAGACAAAGATAAACTTGTATTTAAAATTAAAGGTAATGGATTTTTACGATTTATGGTAAGAAATATTGTTGGAACTATTATTCTTGTAGGAAAATCAAAAATAAATTCAAATGATTTTGAAAAAATTTTTAAGGCAAAAAATAGAAATCTTGCAGGACCTACAGCACCTCCTCATGGACTTTTTCTAGTACAAGTAAACTACTCTTAATTTTTTATTCTATAAATTGTTAAGAAGTAGCAGGTTGTTGAAGTGATTTTCTCATCTTTTGAATGTGGTAGTTATAATGAGCTATTACATCTCGTCTATAAAGAAGCCCAATAAAAACATCATGATTATTATGTTCTACAACTGGAAGAGCATTAATATTCTTTTTGGTAAGTTTAAGTAAAACTGTATTTAAATCTTCCAATGGTGTTGTTGTTATCATGTTTGATGTCATTATATCCCCCATTACAACAAGATCTGCTATATGAATTGTAGCAAATATAACTTCTCTTATATCAGTGCTTGAAAAAATTCCTATGAATTTATCTTCTTTATTTATCACAGGGAAATAATGTTGTTTTGTAGAGGAATAAATTTTTTTAAATTTAGAAAATGGCATGTTTTCTCCTACTACCTTAGTAATACTTTTCTTTTTTACAAGATACATAAGATCTTCAACTTTAATTGTTTGAAGAATATCCATCATAAATTCACCAGCATGGGCAGGAGATTCAACGCGATTTTTTACCTGCTTTTTATAGATTGTCCATTTTTGACATAAAAGATAACATATGGAACATACAAGAAGACTTGGTAAAAGAAGATGATAGGAATTTGTCATTTCACTTACAAAAATAATAGTGGAGATTGGGGTATTAGATACTGCTGTAAAAAATCCTGCCATTCCTACAATTACAAAGGCTCCAGGATTTACTATAACTGATGGAAGCAAATAGTGAAAAATTTTTCCCACAACACCACCCATTGCACCGCCTATAACTACTGAAGGTCCAAAAACACCTCCACTTCCTCCAGAACCAATGGAAAATGAAGTAGTAACTATTTTGCCAATTGCCAGAGTAAAAAGAATTAATATAGATACTTCATTAAAAATTGCTTTTTGTGCATATCCATATCCAAAAGCAAGAGTATAGGGCAGAAAAAAACCTATAATTCCTGTAACAAGACCACCGATAGCAGGTTTTATATGATTTGGGACTCTAAGTTTTTTAAAAAGTTCTGTTACACCATAAAATATCTTTATATAAAATATTCCTGTTAAAACAAGAATAACAGCAAGAACAATATAGGGACCAAGCTCCAAAGGATTAGAAAATTTAAAACCTGGAGAATCAAATAAAGAACCCCAGCCAAAAACAAGACAAAATATACAATAGGCAACAACAGAAGAAATTCCAGCTGGAATTATTACCTCAGATTCAAATTCAGGATCTCTGTATAAAACTTCAGCAGCAAAAAGAGCACCTGCTAAAGGAGCTCGGAATATACTTCCAACTCCAGCACCTATTCCTGCTGCCATAAGTATTCTTCGTTCCCTGTCAGAAAGATTTAACTTTGTAGCAAGAAAAGACCCAAACCCAGCACCTATTTGTGCAATAGGACCTTCTCGTCCTCCTGATCCTCCAGTTGTAAGTGTAATGGCAGAAGCAATAGTTTTAATAATAGGTACCCTGCCCCTGATAAAACCACCTTTTTTATGGTAGGCATCAATTGCAGCATCAGTTCCATGACCTTCTGCTTCTGGAGCAAAAAAATATACAAGACATCCACTTATAATTCCACCCAAAGCAGGAAGAACAAGAAGTATCCATCTATTAAATGGTGTGTTTGTAGGAGAAATAAGATGATGTTCCCCTGCAGGAGTGTCAGGTCTATAACCTGCCATAAAATCAAGGAAATAATGAACTCCAATCTGACATAAATAATGAAAAAGAATAGAGCCAAGACCTGCAATAATCCCTACTAGAATAAAATTTAAAAACCATTTTCCTATAACTGCAATATCAGGATAATTTAGTTGTTTAATGATTTTTTTATAATAATTTTTAATCATATTTTTCAACTATTTTATTAAATCGTTAATACCCTTTAAAATTGTATCAAAAAGAATTTGAATATTTTCCTCTTCAAGACATGAAAATGCAATTCTTAAATTTTTATTACCAATTGTAATAAGTCCAATACCATATTTATTTAAAAGATGAATTCTTAATTTTTCTGCCTCAACATATTTCAAGCGCAGGCACATAAAATAACCTGAATTAAAAGCATAAACTTCCCAGGCTTTTTGATATTTTTTATCATAAACAACATCTTTTATTTTAATTGCACGTTTTTTTAAAATATTAAATTTTTCCTGCTTATATTGAGAATATTTTTCATCATCCATTGATTTTAAAATAATGGATTGACTTAAATGGGAAGCATTGGAAATATTACCTCTGATACAACCCCCGGTTTTTTTCTCCAGAGCTTCATATAAACCTTCTAAATTTTTGTCAGCAGAAAATCCATATGTAATAAATCCTGTTCTAAGTCCCCATGTATAATCTTCCTTTGTTGCTCCATCCAATTTTACGGCAACAAGTCTTTTATGGGCTCCTGCAAGAAATGAAAAAAGAGATTCTTTTATTGTTTCATCTTGAAAAAACAAACCAAAATATGCATCATCACATGCAACAACAACATTTGTTCCAGATTTTGCAACATTAACAAGAATTTGAATAATTTTATGTGCTTCTTCAACGGAAACTGAATACCCGCTTGGATTATGGGGGAAATTTAAAATTGTAATAATTTTATTACTGATTTCAGCTTGTTGTTTTATTTTATTTTCAAAATTTTTAAGATTAAATCCTTTTAATTTATAACTAAATGAATCATAGGTAACTATTTTTGCCCTGTTTCTAACATTAAATATCATATTATAATTTCCCCACATCATAAGGGGAAGTATAACAGTATCATCAGGATCAATCCACAAATCAGCAAACGTGCTTACTGCATGAGTAATGCCGGAAGTTACAATGGGAAGACTTATTTTTTTATTTTCCAAAGATTTATTTTTTTCATAAATCATTTCCTTCCATTTTTTTCTTAATTCAGGAATACCAAAAGAAGGTGCATAAGTAAGAAAATTATTGGGTTCTATGCCATGAACAAAACATGCAATAGAAGGTAAACTCATTACATTTTTACCTTGCTTTGCAATGCCAATGGTTGCATTGATTTTATGTGCTTTTTCTTTAGCTTCTGCACTTTGACTTAATATTCCCTTTGGGAAAAAAAGATTTTTCCCCATATTAGAAAGCATTTCATAAATATGAGGATTTGATTGTTTAATAATTTTATTTAATTTTTTTGCAAGTTCATTCATTTTGTTAAAATAATTCCTTATATTGTATAAATTATGTTGTTTTTAGATTCCCAACATTAATTATTTCAAAATATTCTATTAGTTTTGTAAAAGCTTATATCAAACAAAAACTTTACAAATTTTTTCTAGAAAAAATAATAATTATACAAAAATTTAATGAGAATTAAAATTGATGGGAAACTAATTAAAGCTGTATTTTGCAGAACAACTGCTATAAAGCAGATCTGGTTTTTGGTTCTTAATTTGCCTCACAACAAAATATAAAAGAATGTTAAGTAATTATAAACTCTTTCATATAAAAAAATATGAAAAATAAAGATTTGTTTTTGACCATAAAAAACATGAAATATATAAAAATTTTCGTGTTTTTTGTGATAAATATTTTTTATTTATTTTTTTATCTTCTTTTTGAAGCCTTAATAGGATTAATCTTTTTTTTCTTTTTGGAATCATCAGCAACTTTTGTGTGTGTTGCAAGATTACAATTACTATTTTTCCATTTTAATGAGGGATCTGGTACTGCCTTGCAAAATGTTCCTATGTCATATTTTCCAACTCTTTTACATCCATTACATTGTTCAACTATTGGCATACATTTACCTTCATTATAGGTACAGCCCCTTAAAGTCATAAATACACATTCATCATCTTTTCTTAAAGTTGTACAAATCATTTTTAAAAATCCTATTTAATTTTTTTGAAAAATTACAAAAACTTATTTGTTTTTACTTTTACCTGGCTTTTTGTTTGTTCAAATAAAAAACCTATTTAATCTACTATTAAATAGTATTTTGTCAATATTTTATTTTTAAATCATATAAACTCCAACCACTAAAAATACTAAAACAAACGAAAATAATATAAAACAAAAAATTGTTTGTAAATTATACTAATTACACAAAATTTTTTAAAAAAAAATCATTTTTGGTATTAAACTGCACCATCAAAAATTTTAATAAGAAGTATTACAGCATCCCGCATTTCAGGATGCTGTCTTTTTAAAATAAGAGCATTTTTATTTGATTTTAAATAATCCAATGCAACTTTGTAGGGTGTGAAAAAATTTAAGGAAATTTTTTTTTGCTCAATTTTTTTTTCTGCTGCCTTAAGTGCTTTTTGTATAATTTTAATATTCCCAGAATAAAACACACCTTTTAATAAATAATGAATGGTTTTTTTAGATGGATTTTCCCAATATCCTATAATTATATCTATTATGCCTAATACTGATTTATTTTTTTTAATAACTAATTTACTTAATGCAATTGCAATAACCGCACTTTGCCCAACACTAGTCTTATCGTCATAAAGTTTTTTTATTAGGAGTTTAACTGCTCTTTCACTACCTATTTTTCCCAAAGCAGTGGCTGCACTTCCTCTTACATCATTTGCTGTATCATTTAAACATTGAATTAATGAATCAATTGCTTTTTCACTACCTATTCTTCCAAGAGCAGTAGCTGCACTCCATCTTACATTATCTGCCGTATCATTTAAACTTTGAATTAATGAATTAACTGCTGTTTCACTACCTATTTTTCCAAGAGCTGTGGCTGCACTTCCTCTTACATTGTTTGCTGTATCATTTAAACTTTGAATTAATGAATTAACTGCTGTTTCACTACCTATTTTTCCAAGAGCAGTAGCTGCACTTCCTCTGTTAACTATAGCTTTATCATTTAATAATCTAATAAGTGGTTCAACTGCTGTTTCACTACCTATTTTCCCAAGAGCTGTGGCAGCACTTCCTCTTACATAATTTGCTGTATCATTTAAACATTGAATTAATGAATTAACTGCTGTTTCACTACCTATATTACCAAGAGCTGTGGCTGCACTTCCTCTTACATTACTTGGCGTATCATTTAAACATTGAATCAACAAATCAATCTCTTTTTCACTACCTATTTTTCCAAGGACAATAATAAAGTACTGTTTTCTCCATATTTCCTTGGTTGTATTTAAAAAATCAACTAATTCTCTTACCATGTTTTCATCTTTGGATTGGCTGATTATATATGCTGTTATTCTCATTGCATCATGGTTTGTTTCTTTTTTCAAAATTTTAAGAAGTACTTGTTTTGCATTTATTATTTTACTTGAATCAATTTCATTATTCATTAAAATATTTTTAGTTTTGCTATATCCTTTTTGGGCTAATTCTTTTTGTCCAAGTTTTTCCAAAGCTAAAGCTTTGTTAAATATAGCTACTACATTAGTATTATCAAGAGAACATGCCTCTTTAAAAGCCTTTACAGCTTCATCATGTCGTTTTAATTTATTCCCTAGAAAAAAACCTTTATGTATAAAATAATTTGCATCTGATTTGTATTTATAATCAATATCTCGAACAATTTTTAATATAAGATCATCAGTATCTAAATCTAATGACAACCTATCAAATTCTCTGTTATATTTTTCTCCTTCCTTACTAACAGCAATAACATACTCCATAAATTCATCAATATCTTCTGATACTTCATTAATACCTTTATGAAGTTTTTGATTTAATTCCTCCCAAATTTGATCTCTTTCTTTTTCTGAATCATACCAAGCAGAAAAAAATTCAAGTAAATACTGGATTTGGCCTCTTGCTGCTCTTGAATGATTCATTTGATGCCATATTCTAAAAAATCTTTCAGGTATAATATAAATAGTCTTTTTGTTTTGACGCTTTTCACGGCGTACATACCCAGAATTGTCCAACCGTGATAATATACTACGAACTTTTTTAGATTCCATACGAAGCTTTTTAGAAAGTTCACTAGGAGTGCAGCCTTCAGACATAAGTGCCATAGTTTCAAGTATTTCTCCTTCTTGATGAGAAATATCATTCATTCTGTCCTGATAAAAAGGTGTTATCTGATCTAATAAAAATTCTATTTCCAATTTAATTCCTGAAATATTCTTATTTGAAACAAGATCATAAAGCATAACTGCAAGACGAGGATTTCCACCAGTAAAATGATAAATTGCTGATATTCTGGAACGAACATTATAAAGATGTTTTTTAACAACTTTATTTTTATTTAACTCTGAAATTTTTTCTAACATTTGAAATTGTTCATTTTGTGTTAAATCTTTAATCAAACTTACATTAAAAAATTCAAAAAATGGTTCTTCAGGTTTTGTTACAGCATTTAAATATGTAGGTGATGTAAACAATGTTATAAGCCAGTTCTCTTCCATTAAAATTTTTCTAAGTAAATGAATTTCTGTTTTTGCTTTTATCTGTTTTTCAAAAATACGATTAACATTTTCAATAATTAACAAAATTTTTTTATTGGATTTTAAACAAAATTTTCTAAATGCATCTAAGCTGATGTCAACTACTTGTTCATTGTCATCATTATATTGTATATCATCATAAATTTGGTTTAAAAACTTATCCTTTAACTCTTCACTTAAAATTTTTAATGCTTCCAGTAAAATATCTGCAACACTGGATAATTTATAAAATTCTTCAGGAAATGTAATTGTATGCCATTGTTTATTTAGCCCAGCATCTTTAATAATACGATTTTTAACAATCTGAGTTAAAAAAGTTTTTCCAATACCTCTTGGACCTATAAAAAGATAATGTTGTCGTGAAATGCTGTTCTTACAATTTTTTAATCCTGTAAGAATTTTTTTCACTAATGGTTCTCTTGCAACAAGAATAGATTCAAGAACATTGGAATCTATTTGCTGGGGACGATAAAGAGGAATTTTTTGAGTCATAACTAGTAAACCTCCTGATAACCATAATTATTTTTCCACCATAATTGTAAAACTCTGCTAAAAAAACTGTATTTCTGCTTTATTTCCTTTAAATAAAAATCATTTTCAAGACGAGCCATTAAATCTGAAAAATTATCATAACTCTTGTTATCAGGTGAAAGATTCGTTTTTCTAAGAAAAATTTGATAAAGAGTTTCTTTTTTCACAGAATGGCTAGTTTGAGATAAAAAATTCAATATTGATTTTGCAGCATCACCATCTAAATCAAAATAATATTGATCAATGCGACTTCTATAATGCTGAAAAGTTATTGAAGTAGCACCAGAAAGCAAATCCTCTTCAAATATTTTCAAAATATTATCTTTAGTAATTTTTTTAATATTATTTTCCTGTTGATGCTCTAAAATAGCATTTAAAAATACAGCTAGAAGATAAGGAATAGGCGCTCCCACAAGTTCAAGAATAAAATCAACTAGTTCATCTGATATTTTAAATTTTTGATTTCCAGAAATAATTTCATTGGCAAATGTTTCTTTAATAAATTGCCCTGCTGTTTTTCTGGAAAACACATTAACTTTTTGGACAAACAAATCATTTATTGTATCAACCAAATTTAATTTATTTAATGTGGAAACAAGATTAATAGAGCCACCAACAACAAATCTGGTTTGTGTTTCAGAAGCAATTCGAATACTTCTAAACCATCGAAGCAGCTTTTCTGCTTCCTTAATATCATTTTTTGCTATATGGTTAATCATAATGGGAAATTCATCAATAATTAAAAGTAAACGTGGAGTGTTTGTTGATAAAAGTGATAAAAGTTCCTCACCATAGGATTCCCAATTTTGAACAATCTCTGTGTGTTTACGCAACTCAATTTTTAATCCTCCAATATCAATATTAGATATTGAATCACGCAAAAAACTAAAAAAATATTTTTTCTTATTCCAAAGAGAAACAATCTTTTTGCGAAAGGAACTTTTTTTATAAAGCTTTGCTGTAAGCTCAACTATAAAATTTGATGGAGATGTAATAGGCTCAACATTTAAAATAACTGGCTCAAAAAATTTTTGTGGATTATCAGCCAAACAATACATAGCACCTGTTTTGCCAAATCGACGCGGTGCAGTAAGCAAAATGTTATCCTTTTCTAATTTGCGCCATAAATTTTTAATAAGCACTTTTTGTCCAAAATAATCTTTTCCCCTTGGCACATTACCAATTACTAATTTATGCATTTATATAATCTCCTGATTACTAGTTACCGAAGCAACATTTTTATTGCGCAACAAAAACGTTGCGCAACATATTTCTTGCGCAACAAAATATTGTATTTTTTATTTTGAGTCAATAATTTTTTATAATTATATACTTGGGGAAATATTTTTTTTAAATGAGGGGAATAAAGGCAAACATAAGTTTTATTTGCCTTAAAGAAGAGTTTTTATAAGCTTATCAAATTTTATTTTGATAAGTTATAATATTTTTAAGGATTTCTTTAATTTATAAACTATCCTGATTTTTTAAAAAAGAGTGGAATTCAAGGTCATAAATATATAAAAGCACCATAGTAAGAGCAAATATTAAAGGTCCATAAAGTAAACCTGACAAACCAAATAAATTCATTCCACCAATAATTGATAAAAATATAACAAGTGTATTCATATCAGAAGATCCTTTCATAAAAACAGGACGCACAAAATTATCAATCATACCAACTATAAATATTGACCAGATAATCATAAAAACAGCATATTTCCAAGCACCTATAAAAAAAAGAAATAAACTTGCAGGAATCCATATAAGGGCTGTGCCAACCATAGGAATAAGAGAGGCAAAAGACATTACAGCACCCCAAAAAAATCCAGGTAAACCACAAATTGCAAAAGCAATTCCTCCTGCAATTCCTTGAGCTAAACTTGTAACAATACTTCCAAGTAATGCTGACTTTGAAACAGTTTTTATTTTTTCTATAATCATATTTTCATGTTCAGAACAAAGAGGTATAAGGTGAAAAATATAGTTAAAAAGTCTTTTTTGCTCTTGAACAACAAAAAAAAATACAAAAATCATAAGAAAAAATTTCCCAATCACACTGGAAATATTTTTAATAATATACCCGCTTTGATTTACAAGAAACTCTCCTGCATGGGAACTTAAATTTAGTAATATTGAATAAACATCAATGTTTTTAAATAAACTGTCTGCCATATGTTTTTCCAGAAAAATTAAACACTTAGAAATAACAGGAAGTTCTAGAAATTTTTCAAGATTACCTGCATTAATCCATGCACTGGTTGAATTAAAAAAAACAATACCCTGGGTGATTACAGATGAAATAATCAGTAAAAATGGTATAATTATTACAAGGGTTAAAACAATACATAGAAAAAAAGCAGCAAGATTTTTATTTTTAATCTTTTTCCTAGTCCACTGATATAAAGGATTTGTTATAATTGCCAGAATTATGGCAAAAATTACAGGATTAAGATAAATATATATCATTTTATAGCAGGCAAAAATAGCCAGTGTTATTAACAAAAAAAGAAAATAATGACTAATATTTAAATTTTTATTTTGCCCTGATTGTACTTTCAAAACACTTATCTCCTTTTTCTAAAAATACTGCTAAAGCCTGAGAAGCTCTTTGGGCTGCCAGAGAAATTTTCCATGTGCTTTTATCTCTTTTACCAACATAATTTGATCCAGCTCTTATTTCCAAAAAATTTGTTTTATAAATAGCTGCAACATGAGCTGCTCCAGAACCTTCCATAGATTCCATGCAAGCATTAAAATCTAAAAAAAATTTATGAGCTGTATTTTTTGTTGCAGTTATTGAAGATACTGTAATAAATGCTCCCTTTGTTACATTACAAATCCTTGGAGCAAAATAATTTGATAATATATTAAAGGCATGAACAGCAAAATCAGAATTAACTGAAAAAATTCCCTTTCTAGTTAATTTATCATCTTTTAAAAGATTAAAAGGTAAAGGAGCGAGATCAAATGAACTATCTCCAGTTTCTATTCCTGCATGTATATATGTTTCAGAATCAGCAACACCAATATCACCAATTTTAAGTGAGGTTTGTTTGAAAATGCCTCCTATTCCAATTTGTATTACAATATCTGGTTTATGAAATTCCAGCAAACTTGTAAGTGTTTGAGCAGTATTTACAATTCCAACACCTGTAACTGCAATTTTCATAATTTTTTCTGCATATTTTGCAATAATAATAGTTTTGCCGGTACAAGATATTTTTTCAGATATAATCTTAGAAATTTTTAAAAATGGAGCTATTTCCATTTTTGTAGCAGCAAGTATAATAATATTAGTTTTCATTAGTTTTTATCTAGCTTATGACAGTTATTAAGCATTTCAGATATTCCTTTTAATGCCAAAAAATAACCCCTATAACCTAATCCTACTATCTGTCCTGTAACAACACTTGAAATAACAGATTTAGATCTAAATTTTTCCCTTTTATAAATATTTGTAAGATGCACTTCTATTATTGGTATGGAAAGCATTAAAAGAGCATCTTTAATTGCAATACTTGTATGTGTATATGCTGCCAGATTAATAATTATTCCATTATAATTTTCATTAAATGCCTGATGAATTTTTTCAATAATAGCTCCTTCATAATTTGACTGAAAAGTTATTACATCAATCCCAAAAATTTCACCTTGTTTTTTAAGATTTTCATTAATCCTGGCAAGTGTATGTTTCCCATATATTTCAGGCTCTCTTTTCCCAAGCATATTTAAATTTGGCCCATGAATAACTAAAACTTTTAATTTATTTTTTTTTATCATTTTGATTCTTTTTTTATTCTTTTTAACATATAACTAGATGATAAGTTTACATCCCTATTATTTTTTGTTTTAAAGCTGAAATAGTCTCCTTATAATTGGAAGTATTAAAAATAGCAGAACCTGCAACAAAAGATTGAGCTCCTGCTTGAGCTATTGTTTTAATAGTTGACATGCCTACTCCGCCATCAACTTGAATTATTGCTTTGGATCCTTTTTTATTAATTAATGATTTAAGATTTTTAATTTTTTCAAGGCTTGATTTAATAAATTTCTGTCCTCCAAACCCAGGATTAACGCTCATAACAACTAGAAAATCAATATCATTAATTATCCATTTGATTGATTCAATTGAAGTTGCAGGATTTAGGGCAACTCCTGCTTTAACATTAGAATTTTTAATAAGTTGTATAGTTCTATGAAGATGAGTACATGTTTCTGCATGAACAGATATAAAATCAGCGCCTGCATTTATAAATTCAGGTATAATATGATCTGGTTTTTCAATCATTAAATGAACATCAATAGGAAGATTTGTAACTTTTTTACATGCTTTAACAATTATTGAACCATATGATATAGTTGGTACAAATTGACCATCCATAACATCAATATGTATCCAGTCAGCTCCTGCTTTTTCTACATTTTTTATTTCTTCTCCAAGTTTTGTAAAATCTGCTGAAAGTATTGATGGTGCTATTATTCCCATAATATATAATCCTTATAGTATGTTGAATTTAAATTTTAAAAATACCAAAGCCCAAAATAAATCCCAGGTTTAAATTGCCATGATTATTTAATGTAGTACCCAATAACTTTCCATTTACCATCTTTATCCACCATAGAAGTTATTGTCTCAATTCCAGATTTTTTATTCTTAAATGATGTTTAAAACTGAATAATCATATATTGACCATCTGAAACACCTGCTAAGGATCTCTTATATTGTTTTGATTTTATTTTTCCTGATTTTATTTTTTTTAACAGTATTTTAAAATTTCCAGCTTTTTACAAAATCTTCAATTGTATTTAACATAAAAAGTTTTTTACAAATTTTTTCTGCCTGATTTATTGTATCTTTAATATTTATTGTTGTAAGCTTCCGATTTTGCATAAGTATTTTACCATCAACTATTGTGGTATGAACATTGTGACTGGTTGCTGAATAAACAATCTGACTGATAATA
Organism: Desulfobacteraceae bacterium 4572_130; assembly: GCA_002084425.1. GTDB lineage: Bacteria > Desulfobacterota > Desulfobacteria > Desulfobacterales > Desulfobacteraceae > 4572-130. The sequence continues at coordinate 16,090 of NBLN01000016.1, forward strand.
TCTCTTTTAATGCCAGGAGAAGTATGTATTTTTTTTAAATCCATTAAAATAATATCTGCTTTTTTACCTTTTTCAATACTTCCAAGTTCATGTTCCATTCCCATAGCTTTTGCTCCACCAAGTGTGGCAATTTCAAATATCTGCTCTGCTGGTAAAATTGTTGAAGAAGAAAGTCTTGCTTTTTGTATTAAAGCAGCATAACGCATCTCAGAAAAAATATCTAAATTATTATTACAAGCTGCACCATCTGATGCCAGGGACACATTTACTTTCATATTCAATAATTCAGGAATTCTAGCTATACCAGATGCAAGTTTTAGATTGCTTCCAGGACAATGAACTACTTTTGTTCCTGTATTCCTAAGTATTTTCATTTCATCTTGGTCAAGCCAAACACAATGGGCAAGAACAAGATTTTCTCCAGTAAGTCCTAATTTTTCTAAATATTTTATATTACGGGTGCCTCTTTCTTTTTCAACCAGTGCAATTTCTTCAATATTTTCTGAAGCATGAGTATGAATCATAACATTATTATGCAATGCTATATCCCTTACTTTAAGAAGAAGGTCTTCACTACAGGAAACAACAAATCTCGGAGCAAAGGCATATTTTATTCTTCCATTTGCACAATCATGCCATTTATTCATTAAATCTATACTTTGTTTAATGGAATCTTCAGTATTTTCCATTAAGTCTTTGGGCACTTCTGTACCATGATCCATCATACACTTTCCAACAACTGCACGATAACCAGTAGCTTTTACTGTTTCACATATTGCCTGGGTATGATTTACAGTTCCCATATCAATAATTGAAGTTGTGCCTGACATTATAAGCTCTGCAATACCAAGTGTTGCAGAAATTTTATTAGACTCAAAAAAATGTCCTGCTTCTAAAGGCCAAATTATTTTTTTTAACCAATCTAAAAGTTCTAGATCATCTCCTAAATTGCGAAACAAAGTTTGAGTTAAATGAATATGAGGTTGAATAAAACCTGGTATTATAACAAGATTAGAGGCATCAATTTCTTTTTCTGGAAAACATTTAATATTAGTCCCTATTTCCTTTATTTTATTATCTTGAATAAGAATATCAGATTTAAGAATTTCCCTGGCTGAATTCATTGTAATTATAATGCCATTTTTTATAAGAAGTTGTGCCATATTTTTCCCTTTGTTTTATATAAAACAACCTATTATAATTACTTAATATCTCCTTAAAGAGACAAAATATCATATTTTTTACAATGAATTGAAACCTTACATAAATAACATAAATCTAAATTTCATAGTTTATGTCATGGTATAAAACTTGCTATTTACTGTTTTATTACTTGACTGTTTTATTACTTATCGCTTGTTATAAAATAAACATTTTTGATAAAATAATTTAAAGCATAGATAAAAAGTTTTTACAACACCATGAAAAATAACTATGGAGTATTTTAATATGGAAAAAAATAATATAAAAAATAAAATTCAAGACAATAAATTAATTATAGAAAAAATAAGAATTCTTGCCATTATTATTTTTATGATAATTTTGACTATTATTATTAATAATGACTATAATTCATCAAAACAAGAAGAGTTAAAACAACCATTAAATAATAAATTAAAAACAGAACTTAATAAAAAAGAAGAAGTGTTTTTACTGGGATTTATGGAAATCTTACAACAAAAAGCTGATTATGTATTTGAAAAAGATTTAAACTTAAAACAAAAAATTGAAAAAGCTGATTTAATAGAATTAAAGGAAAAAGCTGATAATTTTTTTTATAAAGAAAATTATAAAGAAGCAATTACATATTATCAAAAAATTCTAGAAAAAATAGAATCCTACCCAATTTATTTTAAACTATCCAAATGCTTTTATCATAAAAAAGAATATAACAAAGCCCTAGAAACTCTTGAAAAAACAATTGTGTTAAATCCTGATCTTAAGGAAGCATGGAACAATAAAGGGTTTATACTTTTTTTATTAGATAAAAAAGATAAAGCTTTAAATGCCTTTGAAAAAACAATTGAATTAATGCCAAATTATGCAGAAGCCTGGTACAATAAAAGTATTATTTTAAAAACCCTGGGCAAAAAAAATGAATCAGAAAAAGCCTTTAAAAAAGCAATTAAATTAAATCTTAATATTACAAAAATTTGGTTTGAGAAAGGCATTGCTTTTAATGATCAGGGCGAAAAACACAAAGCTTTAAATGCTTTTGAAAAAGCCATTGAGTTAATGCCAAATTATGCCCATGCATGGAATAATAAAGGTATTATTTTAAATTCTCTAGGGGAAAATAATAAAGCATTAAAAGCCTATAACAAAGCTATTGAGTTAAAACCTGATTATGCAAGAGCCTGGTATAATAAAGGAATTGTTCTTGATGATTTAAATAAAAAATATAAAGCATTGGAAACTTTTGAAAAAGCTATTTTATTAAATCCAAATTATTATAAAGCATGGTATAATATAGGCATTATTTTAGATGATTTAAATAAACAATATAAAGCATTGGAAGCTTTTAACAAAGCTATTTTGTTAAATCCAAATCATGCTAAATCATGGAATAACAAAGGTACTATTCTTAATGATCTAGGAAAAAATCATGAAGCATTAAATGCACATAGCAAAGCCATTGAATTAAAACCTGATTATGCAAGAGCTTGGTATAGCAAAGGTATTGTTCTTCATAATTTAAATAAAAAAGAACATGCTTTAAAAGCATTTGAAAAAGCTATTAAATTAAAACCTGATTTTGTAGAAGCCTGGTACACAAAAAGTGTTGTACTAGATGAGTTAGGGGAAAAAAAAGAGGCAGCAAAGGCTAAAGCCAAGGCAATTAAGTTTAAAAAACAACAAATAAAGCATAAAAAATAAAAAAAGAGCTTTGCTAATTAGCTAAGCAAAGCTCTTTTTTTTTATATTTTTTTATAAAATGAAAATTCCTATATTATATAGTTATAACCCAAGATAGCCCTTTCTAAGTTTTGAATCTGCTTTTTCACCAAAACTATATCTATAATACATTTGAGCAAATTCCTTATCTTGTATTGTTCCTTTTTCAATACCATTTACAATAACTGTAAGACCCTTTTCAGGAATATATATTGACTCAGAAGTAGATCCAGGCTTCATATCAACATCAAGCCACGATGCATACAATTCAATATTAGAACGATGTTTTTTAACAAGTTCCAAGGAATTTGTTTTTTCCATATGTTCAATAAAGCCTTTTTGTATTTTTTTACCAGTTGCTTTATCTGTTAAATAATGAAGATAAAAATACTTTACTTGTTCTGATTCAATAATTTCCTTTGCATTACTTGTTGGATTTTCAAGATAAAAACCTCCGGCAAAAACCTTAACAAACACCATTGCTTTTCGAACAGCAAGCCCGTTTAATTTAAGCATTTTTTCTCCAACAAGTTTTTCCATGGGAAATGTTACACCTTCAATCTCTGCTGCATATACACAAACACTAGACACAACAAATAAAAATGATAAAATAAATAAACTAATTTTGTTAAGCATAAAAAAACTCCTTATTTTATCTATAAATTTAAAAAAATTTTAAATAAATATATCAAACAATTATTATTGAATACAAGTTATATTTATACATATAGTACGCCGTGGATAAGCAATGACTACATATTGTATGCAAAGCATTTTATTTTTAAAAATATGAAACATTACTCCGCCTTATCAGTCTAATTATAATTTTAACAATAACAATAAAACACAAACCTCCCAAAAGACCTGGTACCCAAACATAATTATTATAAAGGGTGTTATCTAGGGCAACTTTTATTCCTATTAAAGAAAAAATCAAAATAACTGTAGAAAAAATTATAAAAATCCAGCAAAAAATATTTGAATCATACCAGGATATAATGATTTTTCTAAAAATAGGATTTTCATCAAGCTGCATTTTAATTTTCTTTTATTTTTCTAAATTCAGTATTAAAAATTATTTTTTTCTTTTTAAACAAACAGCAAAAAAACCATCCATTAAAAGATTATCAGGATATGTTTTAAAAAATTGATTGATTGAAAATTCACTACCTAAAAGTTTAAGATTATTTTCTTTAATTGAAAAATCTTTTCTTTTTTTTAAGAAAAAATTAATATTTTCTTCATTTTCTTCTTTTTCACAAGAGCAAACTGCATATACAAGTGTACCACCTATTTTTACAAAATCTGCTGCCTTTAAAAGCATTTTCTTCTGTATTTTAGAAAGTCTTTTAATGTCATTTATGGAATGAGTCCATCTTGCATCTGGATTTCTTTTAAGAACCCCAAGCCCTGTACATGGCGCATCTAGAAGCACTTTATCAAATAACATATTACAATCTTTTGGATTTGCCTTTAAAATATCTAATTGTTTTGTTGAAACAATAGAAATACCAAGCCTTTTCATTTCAGTTTTAAGGTAAAATAATTTATCTTTATTTATATCTGTAGCTAGAATACTTCCCTTATTTTTCATAGCTTGAGCAATATTACCTGTCTTACCTCCAAAACCTGCACATATATCAAGTATTTTTTCTCCTTTTCCAGGATTTAGAATACTTGTTATAAGTTGAGCTGCTTCATCTTGTATTTGGAAAAAACCCTTTAAAAATTCTTGAGTCTGATGAATGGGAATTTCAGGGCTTAAAAAAGATATTCCATGTTCTGAATATTTTGTAAATTCAATTTGTTTCACATTTTCTTTGACCAGATTTGCAAGAGTTATTCTATCTGTTTTAAGAGTATTTGTTTTTATTGTAATTTTAGGAATTTTATTTATTGAATCACAAAGTTGAAAAGTTTTTTTAAAGCCAAATTGTTTTATCCATTTTTTTGAAAGCCACAATGGAATAGATTTAGTTATTGATATAAATAAGAAAGGATTTTTTTTAATATCAGGCAGGGAAACTTTTTGGTATAAGGCTCCTGCTTTTCTAAGTACAGCATTAACAAAACCTGCTGAATTTTTTTCTGATATTTTTTTTGCAATATCTACACTTGTATTTACAGCTGCTGAAACAGGAATTTTTTCCATATAAACAATCTGATAAAGACCAATACGAATAAAAATTAGAAATAATCCAGTCAAGATTTTCTCGCCATCTTAAAGTACCATATATAATAGCATTAATAAGACGCCTGTCTTTTTTTGAGAGATTGTCAAGTTCCCTTGAAAATTTTTTAAGGCTTTGGTCAAGAGTGATATTTTTTTTATCATTTTCAAGTAAAACCATTAAAGCTATATATCTAGAATTATTTATAATCATCAAAAATCGTACCTATTTCAATTTTTTTACCCCTTAAAAACTCATGGGATAAAAGACGCTTTTTAGATGCTTCTTGAAGTTCTAAAATCACAACAGACCCAACACCTGCAGCAACATGAATTCCTTGTTTATTGCATAAAAAAATAGTTCCGGGTTTAAATCCTGTTTTGTCTTTTTTATATTTTGTTTTAAATATTTTTATATTTTTTTCATTTAAATATGTAAATGCCCCGGGCCATGGTGTCATTGCTCTAACATGACTATTAATTTTTTCAGAATCTATATTCCAATTTATTTTACCATGATTTTTCCTAAGCATTGGAGCAAAACTTGCATTTTTTTGACCCTGCTTTCTTGGTTTTATTTGATTTTTTGAAATTCCATCAAGGGTTTTAATTATTAAATCTGCCCCCATCTGAGATAGCCTGTCATGTAAATCTTGATAATTTTCATGACTAGACAAATAAGTTCTAGAACTTAAAAGAATATCGCCTGTATCAAGATTTTCATCCATGATTATGGTTGTAACACCTGTTTCTTTATCCATATTTAATATTGCTGCTTGGATTGGTGAAGAGCCTCTATAAGAAGGAAGAAGTGATGCATGGATATTAATAGGATAAATACATGGAATAGATAAAATTTCCCGGAAAAGTTTATGACCAAAGGCAACAACAACAAACAAATCAGGATTAAGAGCTTTTATTTTTTTTATTATTTCAGGGTCATTTATTGTTTGAGGCTGAATAATATTATTAAAGCCTAGATTTTGTGCAGTTATTTTTACAGGAGAAGGGGTTAATTTTCTGCCTCTTTTGGAGGGTCTGTCAGGCTGTGTTATAATTAAACTAATATCACAATCATATTTATTTAATGCTTTAAGGGATGGAACTGCAAAATCAGGAGTTCCCATAAATATTATGTTAAATTTTTTTTTCAATGTTTATAATCCTGCATAATTCAAAATTTTATATAAAAAAACTTATAACTAATTAGTATTTTTTTATATTTAGTTCTAATGCAAACTATGATTTTTTTACTGAGCGATTTTTTTAACCTTTTTTATATACAATCTTCTTTTTAAAAGACTTATTCTATCAATAAAAAGAATTCCGTTTAAATGATCAATTTCATGCTGAATTATTACAGCCTGTATGCCTTCAGCATTAAATTGAATCTTTTGCTCATCTATATTAAGCCCTTTTATAGTAATTTTTTCAAAACGCTTTACATCAGAATTATAATCAGGCACACTTAAACAAGCTTCTTTTCTAGAGATAACACTTCCCTGTGATGAAATTATTTCAGGATTAATAATAGCTTTAAATTCCTGAGCTTTTTCTATAATTTTATTGTCATCAGATTTATATACACATGGATTATAAATTATTACTCTTTTATTAATTCCAACCTGGGGAGCAGCAAGGCCTATACCTTGGGAACTAACCATTGTTTCAGCCATATTATCAACAAGAACTTTTATTTCATTATTTATTCTTTTAATAATTAATGATGATTCCCCAAGAGATTTTTCTGGATATTTTAGAATATTAAGTATTGTCATAATATTTACTTTTTAAGTACCTTCAAATTTTTATTTTAAAATTTGCTTTGCCTGATTAATATCTTCTTCAATTTGTGCTGACAGCTCTTTAATGTTTGAAAATTTTTTTTCATCTCGCAGGCGTTTAATCATATTTACACGAATTCTTGTATTATAAATATCTTCAGAAAAATCAAAAAGATGAACTTCAACTGTAAAAATATTATCTTTAAAAGTAGGGCTGTAACCTATATTTGCAACACCATTAAAATTTCCTTTAATGCATTCAACTTTTACAGCATATACCCCGATTTTTGGACAAAGTTCATCATGAAGTTTAATATTTGCAGTAGGAAAGCCAACTTGAGTTCCCCCTCTTTTTCTTCCCTTTATTACCTTTCCTCTAATCTGATAAAATCTCCCAAGAAAATTTATAACTTTATTAACTTCTCCATTTATAACAAGCTCGCGTATTTTTGTACTACTGATCCTATCTGTTTGTGATTCTTTATCATTAACCCAATCACTTATTATAACATTAAAATCAGCATCTTTCCCTATTTTTTGAAGAAAAGAAATATTCCCTTCTCTATTTTTCCCAAAAGAATAGTCATATCCTATTATTATTGCTTTGACACCTATTTTTTTAATAAGAAATTCATTGATAAAATTTTCAGCAGATATACATGCAAATTTCTTTGTAAAAGGAATACAAATTATTTTATCAACTCCAGCTGCAGATATTAATTCAATTTTCTGGTCTTTTCTTGTAATAAGAGGAGGACTTTTATAGCCAAGAACTCTTAGAGGGTGCGGCTCAAAAGTTATAGCAACAGAAGTTCCTTTAATTTGTTCAGCTTTTTTAATTATTTGATGCAAAAGAGCTTGATGCCCCTTATGCACCCCATCAAAATTACCAATTGTAACAACTGCATTTCTAAAGGGACTAGAAATTTCATTAATATTTTCTATTAGTTCCATAATTACCTTTTTTTATATAAAAAAACTTATAACTAGTTAATATTCTTTCTTGTTTCATTATAAGACAAACCAAAAATCAAAAACCAGATCTGCATTAGGGCAGTTATTGTGAAATAATCTTTAATAGGATTGTAAAATTTTATTTAAATTTTCTGCTTATATATAAAACCAAAACCTATGTCATATTATATTTTAAGAACTTACTTTTTACGATTCTATTATCTTAAAAAATAAGTAGCTTGACAAAACCCACAAGCAAATATAGATAAAATAGTTTCTATTACAAAGCAACCATTTTTATAAATTTATATGAAAGAACTTATAACTATCTAGTATTTTTTTTATGTTTCGTTATATGGCAAACCAAAAATTAAAAATTAGATCTGCCTTATGGCAGTTTATATGAAAGAACTTATAAATACTTAGTATCTTTTTATGTTTTGTTGTAAGGCAAACTAGGAATTAAAAACCAAATCTGCCTTACGGCAGTTATTTAATTTATAAATTGTTTGTAAAAGAGCCGAAGTGGCGGAATTGGTAGACGCGCTTGTTTCAGGGACAAGTGGATGTATGTTCATGGGAGTTCGAGTCTCCCCTTCGGCACCATTGGTTTTAATTTAATCAACCCATAAAAAATTTAAATGCCGAAGTGGTGGAATTGGTAGACACGCTAGACTTAGGATCTAGTGCCGCAAGGTGTGAAGGTTCAAATCCTTTCTTCGGCACCATCAAAGAATAAAATTCAAGATAACTTAAAAAAGCTATTTTTGAAATTTTTTAACAAAATTTTATCTTAATTTTTATCTGGAAATATCTTTTTTAGATAATCCTTTAATCTTCACCCTCTCCCCCCAAAAAACATTCTATTTATATACTTGTTTTTATTAAAAATCCCTCTATTAGAAGAAATCTCACCATATTTATTTGCTCTTTTTTATTATTGTTTAAAATATGTTTTTGCTAGAATTCTTAAGGAAAGAACTTTATACAATCCTTTTATATCTTCTTTTTAAAGCCAACCAAAAAATTTTATTATAATCTTATAATAAAACTTACTTTTCCCACCCTATAAATAAGAAAAATAGGTGTTTTGAAAAATATCAAAAAGCGCATTGATTTCAAAAATCTATAAAATCAGACTTTACGTTCTAAACTCTGCAACATACTGAAAATAACAACTTTTCAATTTTAAAACTGCATAATTTTGAAATTTTGCAATTATTTGTATATTTTTCATCATTACAAGCCCCCTGATTTTAAAGAATTTTAATTCCGTAAAAATATGATTTCAAGATGGAAAATGTAAGATAAAAAACATTAAATTATTTATATATTTAAAAAGACTTAATCATAAAAAAAAGAAAATTTTTATTTGACAAAAAATAGTTATGGGTATATGCCCATAACTAAATTCAAATTAAGACTAATTTTCGTGAGCAAAAAAATGAGGCCTAAAAAAAACCGCTGTGTAAAATTTAATTTATCGCAAGTTTATTTTAAACCAAGATCAATTCCAATGTTTAAGCTTGAAGAGATAAACCTTACTGTTGATGAGATAGAAGCTGTTAGATTATGCGATTATTTAGGAATGTCCCATGAACAGGCAGGCAAAAGCATGAATATCTCACGATCTACTTTTGGCAGAATAATTCAAAGTGCAAGAAAAAAAATTGCAGAGGCTTTGATTTATGGCAAGGCAATAAAAATAGAAGGCGGGGTCTATAAAATAAAAAATGGAGCGGTTTATTTTTGTCAAAAATGTAAACATGAGTGGCCAGAAAAAAAACTTAACAAATGCCCAAAATGTAAAAAAGAAGTTTTATAGATTTATCAAAGTTTATTAATACAAACTTTGCTAAAATCATAAAAAATTATTTATTTATCTAAGCAAATGAGTAACAAAAAAATGAAAATAGCAATAGCAAGCGGAAAAGGCGGTACAGGAAAAACAAGTATTACCTGTGCTTTGGCAAAATCTTTAGATGAAAACATCAAACTTTTTGATTGTGATGTTGAAGAACCAAATGTACATATTTTTTTTAATAAGCAAAAAATATCTTCAAGTTTATGCAATGTTTTTGTTCCTTTAGTAGATCAAAGTAAATGTAATTTTTGTTTAAAATGTGAAGAACTTTGTCAATTTAATGCAATTGTAAAAATTGGCGATTCAATGATGGTTTTTCCTGAAATGTGCCATAGCTGCAAGGGATGTAAAATTATATGTCCTGAAAATGCGATTATAAACTCAAGTAAAAATCTTGGACAAATTAAAACTTTTCAAGAAAAAAATATAACTGTTGTTTATGGAGAGTTAAGAATTGGCGAACCCATGGCACCTCCGCTTATTGATGCAGTAAAAAATAAAATAATTGATACTGATATAAATATTATTGATGCACCTCCTGGAACAAGTTGTCCTGTTATAAGTACCATTAAAAATGTAGATTATTTAATTCTTGTTACAGAGCCAACGCCTTTTGGCTTAAATGATTTGGTTTTGGCAGTTGAAACAGCAAGGATATTAAAAGTGCCCTTTGGTATAATTATAAACAGGGCAGATATTGGTGATAATCGAATTTCTGAATATGCAAAAAAAGAAAATATAGAAATTTTAATGAAAATTCCTAATAATAGAAAAATTGCTGAAAGCTATTCAAGGGGCGAAACAATGATAAAAGCAAAATCAGAATTAAAAAAAGAATTTAAACAACTTTATACAAAAATTATAACAAAATGAAAAAATTAAAAGAATTACTTGTAATAAGTGGAAAAGGTGGAACAGGTAAAACAAGCTTAACTGCATGCTTTGCATATCTTTTTAAAAACAAAATAATTGTGGATGCAGATGTTGATGCTGCTGATATGCATCTTTTACTTAAGCCAAAGATTTTAAAAAAAGAAAAATTTATAGGTGGCGGCAAGGCTTTTATAAATAATAATTTATGTTCATCTTGTGGTTTATGCTCTCAAAATTGCACATTTGATGCCATAAGCGAAAATTTTATTGTTGATACTATTTCCTGTGAAGGTTGCAAAGTTTGTGTTGAAATTTGTCCTGAGATGGCCATTAGTTTTGAACCTCAAGTTTGTGGAACTTGGTTTTATTCTAAAACTAGAATGGGTGAAATGTTTCATGCAAAACTTGGCATAGCAGAAGAAAATTCTGGTTTGCTTGTAAGTTTATTAAGAAAAGAAGCACAAAAAAAAGCAATGGCAAAAGATATACCACTTATTATAATTGATGGACCTCCTGGTATTGGTTGTCCTGTTATTGCTTCCATAACAGGCGTGAGTGCCATTTTAATTATTACAGAACCTACTCAAAGTGGCATTCATGATATGAAAAGAGTTTTAAAACTTGGCAAGGGTTTTAATATTCCTATTATGCTTTGTATAAATAAATATGATTTAAACAAAAAACTATCTTCTGAAATAAAAATTTTTGCAAAAAAAAATAATATGCATTTTATAGGCTCTATTCCATATGACGACAATATAACTAAAGCTATGATACAAGAAAAATGTATATATGAATTTTCTTCAACTCTTCCTGCATCAAAAGCAGTTTATAATATATGGAATAAAACAAAAAAAATTATGGATAACATAAATAATATAAAAATTATGGAAATTATCAAATAACTGCCATAAGGCAGAAAGACAGATCTGATTTTTAATTTTTAGTTTGTCTTACAACAAAATAAAAAAAATATTAAGTAGTTATAAATTCTTTAATACGAAAAAAAGGAGAGAAAATGAAAATATCATTAAGTTCAAAAGGTGATAATTTAGATTCTGAGTTAGATCCAAGATTTGGAAGAGCTCAGTATTTTATTGTTGTAGATTCTGAAACTAAGGATTTTAAAATTATTAGGAATGAACAAAATATAAATGCAAGACAAGGTGCTGGTATTCAAGCGGCTAAAACAATAATAGAAAGTGGTGCAAAGGTTTTGATTACAAAAAATTGCGGGCCCAAGGCTTTTGATGTTTTAAATGCTCAAGGAATAAAAGTTGCCATTATTTCCAAAGAAACCACAATTAAAAATGCTATGGAAAAATTTTTGGCAGGTGAGCTTAAAATTGCAGATAATGCTAATGTTGATGGACATTGGTAGGAGAAAAGACAATGAAAATTACAATACTTTGTGAAAATTATGTTGGTCTTCCTTTGGGTGTGATTGGTGAACACGGCTTTGCTTGTTACATAGAAACCAGACAAGGAAATTATCTCTTTGACACAGGGCAAGGCTTTGGCATTGTACAAAATAGTCTTATATTAAAAAAAGATTTATCAAAAATAGATGGAATAATAATAAGCCATGGTCATTATGACCACACAGGAGGCTTAGATAAAGTACTTAGCATAAGTGGTAAAAAAAATATTTATGCTCATCCTGATATTTTTATAAAAAGATTTTGGGGAGAAAAATTTATAGGCATTCCTTTTAATCAAACATATTTAGAATCCCTAGGTGCAGATTTTAAATTTAACAAAGATTTAGTAGAAATAGAAAAAGAACTATATCTTACAGGAGAAATTCCGCGTCTTAATGAGTTTGAAAAAGGCGATTTAAATATGTATGCCATAGATAAAAATAAAAATATAATTAAACCAGACCCAATTCAAGATGATTTGTCTTTACTTATAGATAGCCCCAAGGGTCTGATAATCATACTTGGCTGTGCCCATGCAGGGATGATAAATATAATAAATTACGCCATTAAAAAACTAAATAAAGATAAAATTTACGCCATAATAGGCGGTACGCATTTAGGCTTTTCAAGTGATGCACAATTTAAAGAAACATTAAATGTTATTGATGAATATAAAATAGAGCTTGTTGGAGTGTCCCATTGCACAGGACTTCCTAAAGCTTCTCTTTTGCATTCAAAATTAAAGGACAAATTTTTTTTTGGATCTATAGGCACAACTTTAGAAATATAATAGTGTGGTTATCTTCATTCCTATGCTAGAATAAGATATTTTTCAAAAAATTCGACAACCTGTTAAAATAAAAGCTTTGCACAATTATTCTATTTTGTTCAAATTTCATGGTAAAGATGTCTTTAAAAAACACGCTTGTCCTGCTACATATGAAATTTTTAATAGCCATAAAAACAATATTGTTAAAAGACTATTATATATATTAAATAACTGATATCAGGCAAATCTGGTTTTTAATTCCTTGGTCTGCCTCACAATGAAACATGAAAGAATATTAAGTTGTTATAAGTTCTTTCATATAAACTTAATTAAAAAATAAGGAAGAAAAAAATGAAAATCGCAATTCCCATTGCTGAAGGCAAACTAGCTATGCATTTTGGACATGCAGGACAATTTTGCCTTATTGAAGTAGATGAAAAAACAAAAAAAATTAAAAATAAAGAAATGCTGACTCCACCACCCCATGAACCAGGAGTACTGCCAAAGTGGCTTTCATCCCTTAACACAAATATAATAATATCAGGTGGCATGGGGCAAATGGCTGTACAACTTTTTCAGCAAAATAATATCAATGTTGTTATTGGAGCTCCAAGTGAAGAACCTGAAAAAATTGTAACAGCATTTCTAGAAAACAATCTAGAAATAGGTGAAAATGTTTGTGGACACGATCCCAATAGTCCTTGTAATCACTAGAAAAAAATGCCATCAAAAACTTCCAGAATATATTTTAAATTATAAACTATAACCTATTAAAAACCATAAAAGACACGAAAAAATATAAAGCCCATTTTTTAGGTTTTCGTGTCTTTTATGGTTTAAATATAAAATAGATTAGTTGATTATTTTTTCAGCAAACTTAAAAGGTGGAGAAAACATTTTTTTATCTAACTTGTCTGTTACTAATACATTCTTTAAAATCATTGTTTCATCCTTAAATACCATAGTGCTTTTTTTTTCTTTTTCAGTATTTAAATTTTCAATATATGATCCTTTTACATGCAAATGACTTTTAACAGGATATCCTTTTACCTTAACAAGATTTTCTTTTATGGAATCAATGGATTTATTAAAATTTTTAAGGATATAACTTAAACATCCCAATCTATAGGAATTAACCCCTGTTTTTTCTGAAATTTTATTATTAAATTCAGAATATGTTTTCAATCCTTTTATATCCTTTGTAAGCCACAATGTTTGTTCTATATTTGTAATACTTGCAGCATTTTTCTTTTTATCAAATGTTTTAAGATTTAATTGAATTGTAACAGGGTTTGTTAAGTAACCCTTTACCATTTCTTTTTTTTTATGAAATTTAAAAAAAATATCAGGCTTATCTACTTTATATCTTTTTTTTGAAAATTCATTAACCTGTTTTGTAAATTTATTTTTTTCTTTATGCCAATTTGGATCAGAAATTTTATCAAATGAGTATTTATAAATATATTCTTTTTCCCAATCTATTTCATAAACTGCATTTTTTTTAAGATTAAATTCTGAAGTGCTTCTTCCTGTTTTAACTTTACCAAAAAATCGTTTTAAAAAATTCCCATTAAATTTTGTAATTTTATCTATATACATTACATTATCAGAATATCCAAAATTAATTTCACCATCAACTTTTCCCAGCATATATTCAACACTTTTATATTCATGGATAAAAACAACATCTGCAAACAATTGTGAATGAATTGATATAATCAAAATTGTGACATAAAAACATAATCTTATCAGCATAATTATAATCCCAATCAATTTGTAAAAAATCAATTTTAATAAAAAAAATGGCTAGATAAAAATCTTCATAAAAAATAAAGTATATGATGAGTTTGCAACGCCATCATAATCCTAGTATTTTTTCATGAATATAAGCACCTAGAAACATTGTAATAAGAGGTATGGCTATTCCATAAAAAGACCCCCATAAAATACTTCCACTTGGATCAAATCCCCAGGGTTTTGTAAAATATAAAAGAAAATTTATTCCAATACCCATAAAAAAATAAAAATTATACCATTTTCTTCTATTTCTTTCCCAGTATTCAATCCTTTTTTTAACTTCATCTTGTTTTGACATATTATTTATTATACCTTTTTATTATTATGTATTCTTATAAAAATTACTTTTGTTAGATAACTGAAATAGGCTAGGGCTGTCAAAAATTTTATTTAATCTTTATATAAAAAAACTTATAATTACTTAATATTCTTTTATGTTTCATTGTGATGCAAACCAAGAATTAAAAATCAAATCTGCCTTATGGCACTTACTTTGATTTCTTTAAAAGTTATGATGCATTATTGCTCTTATTACTATAAAAGCTTGTCTTTATTTTAAATATACCACAAAATAAAACTTGCCAACAACTAGCAAAGTAAAACTTCCATGAAACAAATAATTACAATTAGTAAAATAGTAACTCCTATTGGGCTAATGCTTGCAGGAGCAACAAAAAAAGGAATTTGTATTCTAAAATTTACAGACCCTCAAATAATAGAAACCCAGCAAAAAAAATTAGAAAAATATTTCATATCCCCTTGGAAATTTCTGGAACAAAATTTCAAGAAAAAGCGTGGAAGGAACTGCAAAAAATTCCCTATGGAGCAACCATATCTTATCAGAAACAAGCTGAAAATATTAAAAACCCAAAAGCTGTAAGAGCAATTGGTGGAGCAAATAAAAAAAATCAAATTGGAATAATTGTTCCCTGCCATAGAGTAATTGGAAAAAATGGAAGTTTAACAGGATATGGAGGCAAGCTTTGGAGAAAAAAATTTTTATTGAATTTGGAATATAAAAACAAATGAATTTAATTTTAAAAAATAAACTGGAACACATTTATTTTATGTATAATCAAAACAAGTATATTGACCCTGATCCTCTTTTATTTTTATATGATTATTCAAAAAAAAAAGATATTGAAATTGCAGGGTTAATTGCAGCCTGTTTTGCCTATGGCAAAGTTTTTTCAATAATGAAAATTCTTAGAAATATTTTTAAAACAATGAAAATATCACCCTATAATTATTTAGTTTCTAATTCTGAAAAAACTATTGTTAGAGATTTCAAAGGATTTAAATACAGATTTACAAAGGATTTTCATTTATCTAATCTATTGCTGGCAATTAAAAAAATTATAAATGATTTCTCATCTTTGAAAAAATGTTTTTATAAGGGATGGAGTTCTAAGGATGATACAATATTACAAAGTTTAACATTTTTTTATAAACAGATTACCCAAAAAGGCAAAATAGGGCATCTTATGGGAGATCCAGAAAAAAAAAGTGCCTGTAAAAAAAGTAATTTGTTTTTAAGATGGATGGTTAGAAAAGATGACATAGACCTGGGGCTATGGAATAAAATAAGCCCAGCTAAACTTATTGTTCCCCTTGATACCCATATGCATAAAATTGGACTTATGCTTAAATTTACCAAACGAAAAAGTGCTGATATAAAAACTGCCATGGAAATCACAAAAGGATTTAAGCAAATTTCAAAACAGGATCCAGTTAAATATGATTTTAGTTTAACACGCTTTGGAATCAGACAAAATTTAAGTATGGATAAATTAAGACAATCTTTTTTATAACTGATCTAATGCAGATCTGGTTTTTAATTCTTGGTTTGCCTCACAAGGGAACATGAAAAAATACTAAGTACTTATAAATTCTTTCATATAAAAATATTCATGAACAATGCCCCTAAAAATATGCGTAGTAAAATCTTCAAAATAATAAAACATAGAGTAGATAGAAAACATGAGCCCATCAAAGCTCTTTGATAAGTTCCAGCATATCTTTTACAGCCTGGTACATACCTGTAAGGGTAGAACGAGCAACAATACTGTGTCCTATGCTAAATTCATTTATTTCATCCAACCCTTTAAACTTCTGTATTGTATTATAACAAATTCCATGCCCCGCATTAACACCTATTTTTAGCTTGCGTGCAATTTTTGCTGCATTTATAATTTTTGTAAATTCTTCCTGTTTTTCTAAATCAGTTTCTGCCTCGCAAAATGCACCAGTATGTATTTCAATCATGTCTGCATCAATGGTATGGGCAACTTTGATTTGATCAAGATCTGGATCTATAAATATACAAACTTTTATACCAGCATTTTGTAATTCTTCAGCATTTCCTTTTATAGTGTTTTGATGAGCTATAAGATTAAGCCCTCCTTCTGTTGTAAGTTCTTCATGACTTTCAGGTACCAGAGTTACTACATCAGGTTTTATATCAAGAGCAATTCCAAGCATTTCATTATTAGATGCTATTTCCAAAATTAGCTTTGATTGTACAACTTTTCTTAATATTCTTACATCGCGTTCCTGAATATGACGTCTGTCTCCCCTTAAATGCACAACAATACCATGTGCACCTGCAGTTTCAGCAGCAATTGCAGCAGCTACAGGATCAGGATAACTTACTTTTCTTGCTTCTCTTAAGGTTGCAACATGATCAACATTTACAGCAAGTTCTGCCATTATTTCCTCCATAATAACTGCCATAAGGCAGATTTGATTTTTAATTCCTGATTTACATTACAACGAAATATAAAAGAATATTATTTAGTTATAAATTCTTTCATATAAATTATCTTTTAAAATACTTCTACATTTGAATTTTTTTCAATTAATTGTATAAGCTCAAGGCTTTTTTTTCTCATTTTATCTGCATTTAATTTTCCTGCTTCATGGTCAAATCCAATAAGATGAAGAATACCATGAATAAGGAGTTGAGAAATTCTTTCTCCCAAAGAAATCCCAAATTTTTGTGCTTCTTTTTCAGCTGTTTCAACTGAAATTACAATGTCACCGAGAAGTTCAGGGTTAATTAATGAAAAATCATTGTTAAGCATAGGAAATGCAAGTACATTAGTGGGCTTTGAAATACCTCTGAATTTATTATTAAGTTTTTTAATCTCGTTATCTCCTGTCATAACAATAGAAATTTCATTATTTTCATATCCCAAGGCGCTTAAGATTTGTTTTGTTTTGTTGTTTATTGTTTGTTTTAAAATTCCTTTTTTTCTCATTTGAATCTGTATCTGAATTTTTTTTAATTTCATTTTTTTCTTTTTTCTTTTCCTGTGGTTTGTCTGTATATTCAATTCTATGATGATATAATCCTGTAAGAATTTTGTTAAAACTTTTAGCAATTTGATGCAAATCTTTTAATGTAAGTTCACATTCCTCTAACTGGCCATCTGCAAAAATATTATTTATAAGTACCTGTACCTGCCCCTGTATTTTGGCTGAGGTTGGGTTATCCAGTGTTCTAATTGCAGCCTCAATTACATCTGCAAGCATTATAATTCCTATCTCCCTTGTTTGAGGCTTTGGATATGGATACCTAAAATCATTTTCTTTTACTGCATCTTTACCATTTATTTTTATACTTTTATTATAGAAATATTTTATTAAACTAGTTCCATGATGTTGTTTTATTGTATCAATAATCTCCATGCCAAGCCTATTTGCCCTAGCAATTTCCACTCCTTTTTTTATATGTTCTATAAGAATAAGAGCAGATATAGATGGAGATAGTTTGTCATGCCTATTTTTTCCATCAGTTTGATTTTCTATAAAATAAAGTGGTTTATTAAGTTTTCCTATATCATGATAAAAGGCACAAACTTTTGTTTTAAGAGTACTTGCATCAATTGCAGAAGCAGCAGCTTCAGCAAGATTTGCAACAATAAGACTATGATTATAAGTGCCGGGAGCTTCTATCATCAGTCTTTTCATTATAGGCTGATCTAAATTTGCAAGTTCCAAAAATTTAATATCTGTTGTATAGTCAAATAAAATTTCTATAATTGGAGTTAATCCCGCAGTAATAATTCCTGCTATAATTCCCCCAGAAAATGCAAAAATAAAATTTTTTAAAATTATGGAAAATTGAATTTGTTCAGAATATATACTTAAAGAAAAAACAAGAGCAGAATTGAAAATTGCAAGTTTTAATCCAGCTGCTATAAATCCCTTTCGTTCTTTGCAATCCTTTGTCCAAAATGCTGCAATTATAGAGCTTAAAAAAAAGAAAATAAAAATTTCTATGCTGCTTGAAAATATCAATGTTGCAAAAATAGACAAAACAAGAGAAAAATAAATAGCAATATCAAACCCAAGAAAAAGACATACAAGCATTGCCCCAGCAGATAAAGGGAGCCCTGTAATAGTAAGAACTGAGAGATTTTTTATTGGCATATATAGATTAACAGATCCTACAATGGGAAGAGTAAATTTTGCAATAAGAACAAAAAGTATCAGTATTGATGAGATAAAAATTATATTTTTATTATGATGGCGTTGAAGATTTTTATGTTCCTTAAATAATATAATATAAATCACAAGCAGTAAAAAAAATATTATAAAACCTGTTCCTATTTGTGCCATAAAAAGATTTTTTTCTTTGAATTGATTTTTCATGGCTTTAAGCTTTATTAGTTTTATTTCATCAACTCTTTCTCCTTCTCTTAGGAGCATCTCTCCTGCTTTAATTTTATATAAAACAGGTTTGATTTTTAATTTAGCTTGTTTTATCCGTTTTTCAGTTTCATTCTTATTTATAGTAATATTGGGTTGAAGAAGATTTTGACAAAGCTCAACAATAACATTTCTAATACTGTAATCAACTCCTTTTAAAATAGGATTCCCAACAATTCTAACCATTGTTTTGGCTTGATTTGGATCATGAAAAATTTTTAGATTTGTAATAATAGTTTCTTTTTCTGTTTCAATTGTTTTTAATATAATGCCTTTGCTTTCTTCTTTAAGAAGTATTTCTTTATTTGCAACAATACCAGTTGTTAAAATTTGTATTAAAATTTTATTTGTTTTTTCAGCGATATTATATGAAAATTTATTCTTAAAAAGAATAGCAAACGCATCTTCACTGATAGAAACATTCAGCATTGTTTCAAATTGTTCTTTAAATTGAAGAATTTTAGAAGGGCTTAAAAATTTTCCTTGCTTTCTCCCTCCAATTTTTTTTTGAATTATTTCAAATGTTTTATAAATTTTATCTGATATTTTTTGAGATAATCCTGCATCAAAATCATAGGTAATAAGAATAGATTTTTCTTTTTCCTCTCGTTTTTTTTCAGTTGCTTCCTTATCTTCAATAAAAAAATCTTTGGGTGATTTAATATCAGTTTCTACAATATCTCCTTTTTGGTAAGAATAGTTAATTCCCCGGTTACCATAATAAAGAACACTGATAAAAAAAAATATGATCATAATTAGGATACACCAGAGAACACATATTTTTGTCCCAATAAATTTATTTATAATATGTAATTGGTCTTTAAATTTCATTTTTTTATATTATTAAGTTTTTCATAGGCCTGAATTATTTTTGAAACAAGTTTGTGTCTTACAATATCCCTTCTATGAAAATAAATAAATTTTAATCCTTTGATATGTATTAAAATATTTTTTGCTTCCACAAGACCTGACTGTTTGCCTGAAGGTAAATCAATCTGAGTAATATCACCTGTAATAATTGCCTTTGAGCTGTATCCTAGACGAGTAAGAAACATTTTCATTTGTTCTGATGATGTATTCTGAGCTTCGTCAAGCACAACAAATGAATTATTTAAAGTCCTGCCACGCATAAATGCAAGAGGAGCAACTTCAATGATGCCTTGAACAATTAATTCCTTTGTTTTTTCAAAACCTAACATATCATAAAGAGCATCATAAAGAGGTCTTAAATATGGATTAATTTTTTCTGATAGATCGCCTGGTAAAAAACCTAGGGTCTCGCCTGCTTCAACAGCAGGTCTTGTTAAAACAATTCTGTTGGTTTCACCCTTAGTAAGTGCAGCTACAGCAATGGCCATGGCAAGGTATGTTTTTCCTGTTCCTGCAGGTCCCAGGGAAAATATAATGTCATGTTTTCTTGAAGCATCAATATATTTTTTTTGATTAAAATTTCTTGGGGTAATAGCTTTTTTTTTTGCTGTTACAAATATAGTGTCAAAAAAAATATTTTTAAGCTGACAAGTGTCATCAGCTTTTAATGCCTTTACTGCAGAATCAATATCAGCTGGGTAAAGTGAAAAATTTTTATTAATCAATTCATATAATTGTGTTAAAATTTTTTCTACTAGAATAATTTTATTATTATCGCCTTGAAGATTAACACTATTTCCCCTAACATCAATTTTTACTTTGGATAGTTCTGCTATTCTTGTAAGATTACTATTATGAGATCCAAAAAGTTCTTTTACAAAATCAATATTATCAAATGTTATACTTTTCATAACTCTTAAATTGCACTCTATCAATTGAAAGGTCAATAAAAAATCTTGACTGAAAAACAAAAATCTTAAATAATTTTTTTAAAAAATAAAAAAATGGAGACCATATGAACAGTATTGATATAATTATAATTGTCATTATTTTGTTTTGCATAATAAGAGGATTTTTCAGAGGCTTTATTAAAGAAATTTCTTCAATAGCAGGCATTTTTATTGGATTTTACGGAGCCTATTCTTATTATAATATTTTATCATCATATCTTGAAATATGGATAACAAATTATATTTATAGAAACTTTATTAGTTTTTTAATAATTTTCTGTGTCTTGCTTATTGCTGTAAATTTTATTGGTATTTTAATAAGGTATTTTTCAAAACTCATGTTACTAGGATGGATTGGAAGGTTGTGTGGAATGTGCCTTGGTGCTTTAAAAGGTCTTATTATTATATCTATGCTTTTTTTTATTATTACAATATTTTTCCCAAAGGGAATAAAAATTGTTGCGCAATCTTGGTCTTATCCATATGTAATAAGTTTTTCTAAAATTATATCTCCAATAATTACAAAAAACATAAAACAAGAATGGCAGGGAAAACTTAAAAGCTTAAAATAAAAATGATAAATTTATGGTGTCATTAGCTTTTAATAGAATTACTATATTAAAAGGACTATTGAAATTGATAAAAATAGAAAAAAGTAATTTAAAGCAAGATATAGGAAAACTTTTACAAATTATTAAAAAGCTTAGAAGTAAAAATGGATGCCCATGGGATAAAAAACAAACTCCTGAAACCATATGGAAATGTCTTGTAGAAGAAGTGTATGAACTTTTGGACGCTATTTGCCATGGTAACCCTGCACATATTTGTGAAGAAACAGGTGATGTTCTTTTCCAACTTCTTTTTATTATAGAGCTTTATTCTGAAAAAGGATATTTTGATATAGACCAGCTTATTACAAAATCTTCTGAAAAAATGATCCGCCGTCATCCTCATATATATAAAGGTTTTATAATAAAAAATGAATATGAATTAAAACAAATGTGGGAAACCATAAAAAAACAAGAAAAAGGAGAAGGAGAAAAATCAATTTTTGATTCAGTGCCCTCTAATATGCCTGCTCTTTTAAGATCTTATAAGATTTCAGAGCGTGCAGTGAATTCAGGTTTTGACTGGGATAATATAACTCAAGTTTTTAAAAAAGTTGAAGAAGAATGGCAAGAATTCTTAAATGCCCTTGCAAAAAAAAATAAAAAGGAGATATCCATGGAATTTGGAGATGTTCTTTTTACTATGGTTAATGTAGCTCGTTTTGCAGGTATTCATCCTGATACTGCATTGGCAATGGCAACAAGCAAATTTGAAAAACGATATAAATATATGGAAAAAAAACTTACAAAAAAAAAAGATAATTTAAATAATCTTTCTCAAAAAGAAATTGATATTTTGTGGGAAGAAGCAAAAAAAGCTTTAAAGGAAAATAGCGAATAACTGCCATATGGCAGATTTATTTTTTGGTTATTAGTCTGCGTTACAAAAAAACATAAAAGAATATTAAGTAATTATAAGTTCATTTCCACGCTGGAGCGTAAAAATGAGACTGTGTAATTAAATAAATTTGTAGGGAAACAAAAAAATATTTAGGGGATACAACATACGGTCATCGCTTGACAATTACGCATCACATATTGTATGTTATGCTTTATATTATGTAACAATTCATCAAAACAAATAAAAAAAATTTACAGTGGCTTTAAAAATAATTTTTAAAACCACTATTTACGAAAAAAGGAGATCGCATGAAATCTTTTAAAACTAATTTAGATGATTTTAAAAAAGCTCTTGATAAAGGCAGGCCCCCAAACATAAAAAAACTTTTTCCTAATTCCCAGGCTTTAATTGTAAGTGGAAAATTCATTGACAGAGCAATGATACAAAAGAAAAAAGCCATGGCTATTGCAGTAAATGGGAGAAACTATTTTGTTTTAAAAGGTTCACTCATGGCAGCACAAAAAGCCAATGCTGCAATCATTATTGAAATAGCAAAATCTGAAGGCGGAACAAATCCATACTGCCCAACAAATTTCTGGAACCTTGCCATGTATGTTGATTATTTGTGTAATCAACTTGGGATAACAGTTCCAGTTGCCATACATGCAGATCATTTTGGAATTAAGAAACCAGAAGAAATTGCTCAGGCAAAAATTGAAATTCCTTCTGTTTTTGATGCAGGAATTACATCAATTGCTATTGATGCATCTCACATGTCTGACGAAGAAAATCTTTTGGCAAATATTGAACTTACTCCGTTTGTTCCTGAATGGGCAGGTCTTGAAACTGAAGTTGGAGAAATAAAAGGTAAACTTGGACTTTCTACTCCTGAAGAAGCTCTTTATCTTATTCAAGGGCTTAATGAAAAAAATATATTTCCTGACTGGATTGCTCTTAATAATGGAACTACCCATGGAATAGAAACAAGTGATGCAGGCATTGATATAAAATTAACAAAACAAATCCATGATGTTCTTTTAAAATATAATATTTCAGGTGCACAACATGGAACTTCTGGAAATAATTCTGAAAGACTTAAAGCTATTGTATCAGAAACAAAAACAACAAAGGCAAATGTTGCAACAGCCCTTCAAATGATTTCATGGGGAGTTGAAGTTAATGATTATGGTAATGCTATTCTTGATAATGATGGGGATTTTATTAAAGTACCTAACAAAGGAGTTAATGAAGAAGTTTGGCATGAGATGCTGTCCTATGCAGAAATTAATGGATTAAAAGGTGGTAATTTTAAAAAACTAAATTTGCCCTTTGAAAATAGACTTCGCAGCCAACCCCCAAAAATAAGAGCAAGAATGGCAAAAGATGTTGAAAATTTTGTATTTAATTTACTTGTAAATGTATTTAATGCAAAAGATACTGCATCAATTGCTATTGAGGATATCCTTAAAACAGGAAGTTACAATCCAGGTCCTAAAACAGAAAATCTATAGAAGATTATAATAAATAATCATTGTTAAATAAAAATATATTAAGGGTTTGTTAAAGTATAAGTATTTTGTTTATGCGCTCATATTTAGGTTAGATTTAGTTTGTTTTTAAGCAGAATTTAAAAAAAATAGCAGTAGCTCTATTTTGAAAGTTGAGCCATTAAAAACAAGCTAAAGATAACCTGAATATAAGATGTATAAATGTAAATATTTACTTTTTTAACACACCCTAAGCTTATACAAGCTATTTTTAATTAATAATACCTTTTTTCTCAAAGATTACTTCGTTTAAGTCCTCATCAAAATATGTCACCACTATAACTCTATAACTCTATCAGATATCAGCTTATTAATATCAGACTTGCCTATTAAAATAATACTCCCAATAATTTTTATTTTTTTTGTTAAGCATTTTTTTATCGCCTGCAAATACTATCTCTTTTGTATTGAATCTATCAGTTAATTTTATTATCTGATCTTTAACTAAAAGAATCATCTGAATGTATTACCTTTAAATACTTCTACTGAAACAGGATATCCTGTCTTATCTATTAAAAAGCCAATAACTGCCATAAGGCAAATATAGTTTTTAATTTTTGGTTTGTCTCATAACAAAACATGAAAAAATATTAAGTAGTTATAAATTTTTTCATATAAACTATCTGCTTTTTACCCTTTTTTATCTATGT
Source organism: Desulfobacteraceae bacterium 4572_130 (assembly GCA_002084425.1). GTDB lineage: Bacteria > Desulfobacterota > Desulfobacteria > Desulfobacterales > Desulfobacteraceae > 4572-130. The sequence continues at coordinate 40,796 of NBLN01000016.1, forward strand.
TATAATCATATTCTGCAAGCTTGTTTAGTTCCCTTTCAAAATAAGATGAAGTTATATCGTAAAAAAAATTTTATTTTTTGATGTCTCCTTCCTTTTTTTAATATCTTTTCTTTAATTGATATTATTTATGCGTTTGAAAGCGTGAAAAAAGTCTTAAATTCCCTTAAAACAAACTCCATATATAAGGTAATACAAAATTATAAGTACAACATGTAGCTATTTATTGACAATAATATACTATATGTTGTAGTTGTGCTAACATAATTTATATTTTGTATTAGTTCTTAATTCTAACCTTAATAACTAATATTTAGTATTTTAATTTTAATTTAATATTAATTATATGAGCATCAAATGTTTCTTTTATAAGTAGGAATTGGCTGAGGCGTCCACTTGGTAGCCTTAGAATTAACATATAAAAATTTTATGGATAACAAGAAATTACAATTTATGCCATCTGTCAGTATATGATAACCAATGCCCTATTTTAAAAAGAAATGGGAGAATAAACATGGAATTTGCCGAAAAATATGTGCTCCCTTTTGATGGGGAGTTAGGAAAAAGTATATTAAGAAAAAATGACTTTCAAGAGTTGTTTTATCTTCGCTGGGGAAGAATCCATTTTAATGTGTTTTGGGGACCTGAATTAAATATTAAAATGATTTTAAAAGTGTATCGAAGCAATGGAATCTGTGAACATTTTATTGTTGATACAGATCCTTGCGATATTCGCTGGGATGCTCATAAAAGAGTTACGCGGGATTTCTTTATTCATCCATTTCCCCAAAAAAATGGACGAGTGCAATCTGTCAAATTTTCTTATATTGTGCACTTTAAGGAAAAATCCATTCCTTCCCAATATGACTATATCTTTATGGATGGGTATCATTTTAATGAGGAACAACACCATAGGCGGAAAATTACTAATGAATGGATTACACCTAATACCTATAGAGCCCATGAATTAGATGCCGACATTTTACAAAGAGATGCGGACTGGTATAATTATAATTTTAACTCCTTAGGTCTGATTCCAAAATTTACTAAGGGGTGTCCCTACCATCCCTACCATCCTAAAAAATTTATACATGATCATATTAATAAAATGATTTGGAAAAAACATGCAGACCCCCAAGGCTATCACACGATCAAAGTCTGCGTAGATTGTGTTGATGACACTGATTTTATTAATCATCTACTTTATGCAAGTGAAAACGGAGTTCATGTGCAATGTATTGTTGACTGGCGTAAAATGATGCTTACTAATAGCGAAAACTATGCTCGTCTGAAACGCTCTGGTGTTGAATTGCTGGGAGATTTTTGCACTCCTCAAGACCACCCGCTGATTGAAGTTGCCCCTGACATGCATACCAAATTTATTATCTTTGGGGATCAGGATTGTATTTTAGGATCTTTTAATATTACTTTTGAGCGCTGGTCCGCAAATTGGGAATCTGGAATGACATTCCATTCCTCTGGAGTTTGCCGACTTCTGGATAATATTTTTCAAAGTGTGCGTGGCGGCTACATTCAAGAATATGGTATTGATCCATTTAGCCATTTTAATCTTTTGTACACATTTGGGCGTCATATAACCCTGAGCGGCAAATATTATCTTCCCCATCATGCCATTATTTCAGAAATCAACCGTGCACGATATTCTATTAAACTCTGTCTGTTTTTAATCGGAGAATTACAAGGAGAGCATCATGATAGTGTTATTGATGCATTGATACAAGCTAAATACAGAGGAGTGGATGTGCAATTGCTCTTAAATGGACATTTGGCTCGACAGGGAGATATTGGAAAAGAATACACTATGAAAGAAGAGTTGAACCGTCCTCTTTTACCTGCAGTTCAGCGTTTGCAGCATGCCGACATATCTGTTGCTTTGGCTTATGGGTGCAATGATGATCGGATCCCATATTCTCCAATTCATTCCAAATACTGTATTATTGACAATCATATCGTGTTAGAGGGCAGTTTTAATTGGTATAATACCTCTGTCTTCTCCCATGATTTATTAATCATTGCAGCAAATTCAAACATAGCAAACCCTTATATTTATGAGTTTAATCAAATCCTTAAATTGTTCAGAATTTTCTTTTAAATAATTGATAAGAAACTTTTTAACTCCCTATAATTATATGAAGACTTTTTACTTGTAACAAAGTAATAAAAAATACCTGAAAAAAGCAATAAATAATGCCCTGCCTCAAACGGCCGGGCATTAAACTCTAGCTTTGCAATAAAATGAAAATTCCTATACTATTAAAATATAAAAATTTAACCGGGCACTAATAATAGCTACATCATATCAATAAATCCCCCAGGAACCTTTATGATAATACTGCAATAATATAGGATCTAAAATTTTATTTGTTTTAATGTCCTTGGCGTCCCTTGAATCAAATACACCCTTTCCAAAATAAATCATGGATATCATGGCATTGTTGTTTATAAATTTTGTAGTAATATCATTAAAATTAATTGTCTGAGCAATTTTTTTTAAATTTTTTGTATTTATATCATTTTTTTTTGCCCCTATAATCCAACCCCACTCCCCAAGAGTTGGTATTTGATTGTGATATGGAAGAGTTGTAAATCCTGCCTTTTTAATGGTCTTCCAAATACAGAGAAATGCTTTTTTTGCAAAAAATGGACTGGTTGCCTGGGTTACAATAATTCCTCCCTTGGTAAGTCTTTTTCTAATATCTTCATAAAAACTTTTTGAATAAAGGTGCATAAGATCAATGGAATCTGGATCTGGTAAATCAATAATAATTACATTGTATAATGAAGAATCACTTAAAAGAAATTTTGATGCATCATAATTGAATATACTAACTTTGGGATTATTCATTGAACCTTGATTTATCCTAGTAAGAATAGGATTTTTTTTTGCAAGGTCCGTCATTATTGAATCAATATCCACCAGAGTTATAGCTTTTACTTTTGGATGCTTTAAAACTTCTCTTGCAGCAAGGCCATCACCACCACCCAGTATAAGTATTTTTGAACAATCAGATGCAAGTTTCATTGCAGGATGAACAAGAGGCTCATGGTATCTTTCTTCATCATATGTTGAAAATTGTTCATCTCCATTAATATAAAGCCAATACCATTTTTTCCACTTAGTAATAACAATTTTTTGAAATTTTGTTTGTCTAGAAAGAACTATTTTATCCTTATATTTTTTCTGCTCTCCAAAACGAATAATAGGCTTCACCAAAAAGGTAAGAATAATAAGAAAGCTAAGAACACAAACAAATAAAATAAAAATTATTTTTTTTGCTATTATAAATTTTTTAAATTTAAAAAAAAGATATGAAGCAACAATAAAATTAATAGTTCCAAGAATAATAGGAGTATAGGTAAGACCAAGAAAGGGAAGGAAAAAAAAAGCAAAAACAAGACCTCCAATAAGTGAACCAAAATAATCCATTTCCATTATTGAGGAAATATTAAATCTAAGATCTTGAAACTCACTGTTAATACGTGTTGCCAAAGGAATTTCCATACCAATTAAAATTCCAATGCACATGCTAAAGCAATATATTATAACCCCATTAAATTGAGTAAAACCAGCAAAGGCAATTATACCTGATGATGAGCAAAAAACAGAAAGAGCAAACTCAGTAATAATAAAACTATCAAAAAGCTTTTTTTTTATATTTCTGCTAATTCTGCTTCCAATGCCCATGGCAAAAAGCATAAAAGACATTACAATTGTCCACTGAAATATGGCATTGCCTAATAAATAAGTTGCAAGACTTGAAAGAACAAACTCAGCAACTATACCTGCACAGCCCGTAGCAAAGAGTGATATTTGAAGGGTTTTATTATAAGAAATGGAGTTCAATATAATATTACAGTTTTTTTTATAGATATGATTTTGAGATCTTTGCACATTTGAATAAAATTAAGCATTGTGCAAAACTCTCATATAGTTTAAAATTTTTGATTTTAAGGAAAGAATAAATATAAGAATAGGTTTTTCATAAAAAAGCAGATAAAGAATTTTCACTACACTAGCATTAAAGACATAAATAAACTATAAAAGCACCTGCAATATATGAAAAAGATTCAATATATGCAGCACCAATATTAGGGCCCCGACTTTCAATTGTTTTATCTTTTTTAAGCCCCCTTATTTCATCTGAAAGATTAACATTGGGAAGTAAAATTTTATCTGAAAAAAATCTAACAATGGGCAGCATTATAAGTCCTGTTAAAGCATAAAATAAAAATTCTGATATATTAGCCTGCCATGAAATAAATTCTCCCTCTAATGCAAATCCCAAAATAATGCCAATGGAAATTAAAACTCCTGAAAAACAAATACCTGCTGCAGCATTATCATTTTGAATTTCTTTATGAATATTAAAGGGAGTTATAAGATTATAAACAAAGCTTGCAATAATTAAAAATATTTGTCCCATGCCCCAGAAAAAACAAGCTGTTAAAATACTGCCGCCTTCTCCTGATAAAGATGCAAATATAATAATGGCCGAAGATAGTAATGAACCAAAAACAACGACTCCTGTGCCCTGATTTCTATCTTGAATAAGTTCATCTGTTACTTTAAATTTATAAAGAATAAAAATATCACATATGAAAATAGACAAATTTATAAGAATAATACCAAGTATACTATACACACAAAGATTTATAAGATCTAGAATAATACCATTTGAGGGCCCGACAATAGAACCTCCAATAACAAGAACAAGGGCTATATAATATCCTGTAACACCAAGAGCTACAGCAGGATTATCATTTTCAACAAGTTCATAATTCAAATTATAATCTCTAGTAATAAAAGAAAAAACTTTTTTGCCTAAAAAAAACATGGCAAAAAAGCCTATAAAATTTAGAAAAAATAAAATAATATTATAAGCATTCATTTTCCAAACCCTCCTGTTCTACTTCTAAAACCAGTTTTTGTTCTGCCAATTTTAGAAGAAAATGAAGATTTTCCTGCCATGCGGCGGGAATAAAATTTAGGTCTTTTATTTTTTACAATTTTTCCAGATGATCCATACTCATTATTAGAGCCAAGATATGGCATATTTCTTGTTCTGTTTGACCTATATCCTGTATAATTATTCATGCCAATGGGATGAAACCAGCCACCAAAAAGACTTGTGAACAATGCATATTTTCCATAAAACTCCCAAAAAGAGCTTCCTTGGGCATCTTTACGCCATTGTCCATATTCAGAATTTCCAACAAAAGAATATCCAGGTGGTGAAACTTTTGTATCAAATTCACCATCTTTTTTTGTTAATAAAGCCATACCAAGAAATTCCTTATTTTTTTTAAAATATTTTTCAGGAACCTTAAGCCAGTCTGTTTTATAAGAATCATTAGGTTTTACAATAAGATATTTATGAAAATAAGTTTTAGAAAAAGTACCTTGTTGTTTCATATCATCCAGAACAACAGAACAAACTGGAGCATCAATAAGCGTTTTTTTGATTTTATCCATGGGAAGTTTTAAAGAGTCAGAGCTTCCACAAGAATTTAAAAAAAATAAACATAAAAAAAATACAAATATCAACGATATTTTTAGATCTATCTTTTCCCCTAAATCCACTATATAATTTTTATTAAAATAAAATAGTAAAAAACACAGGTATGCTTAGTACGGCATTAACATTAAGAATAATTAAAAAATTATAAATAATGGCATTTAAAAACACTTGATTAAGCCTATAAATCATTTCATTAACTAGGCTTGACAATATTTTTTTTTATATATAAAGAACAATTGACTGAGCGTTCGTTCGATTTATTGAATAATTTTTAAAAAAATTCATTTTTAATGGCACTTAAAACTTAATTGACACAATAGCTGCCATAAGGCAGATTTGATTTTTAATTATTAGTTTACCTTATAACAAAACATAAAAAAATATTAAGTAGTTATAAGTTCCTTTATATAAAATTTGACTCTATAAGAATTTATTAAATTTTTAACTAAAAAAATGAAAAAAATAGATAATCAGATAAGTGTTGTTCCAACACAAATAAAAAATCCAAATCTTGTGCGAACAAAGAGAAGGCAAATTGTTGATGCAACTGTAAGTTTATTTGTAAAGCATGGATACCATAAAACAACAACAAGGATGATAGCAAAGGCAGCTAATTTTTCCATAGGTTCTTTATATGAATATGTTGGATCAAAGGAAGATGTACTTTATCTTGTATGTGAAGCAATTCATGGAGAAGTTGAAAAATCTGTTAAAGATGCTTTGTCTGGTACAGGAAAAGAAATACTTAGTGATATAATAAAAGAATATTTTTTTGTGTGCCATAAAATGACTGACCATGTACTTTTAATATATCAAGTAACTAAATTTCTTTCTGAAAAATTGCGCAAAAAAGTTTTGGAAAATGAGCTTAGAATTACTAATATTTTTATTAAGGCATTAAATCATCTTTCAAAAAGACATGATTTTCCTTTTCTCAATAAAAAGAAAATATTTCTGTTAAGCCATAATATTTCTGTTCTTGGTCATATGTGGGCTTTTAGAAGATGGTCTATTGCAAGAGAATTTACAATAAAAGAATATATAGAATATCAGACTGATTTTATAATGGGTCTGGCATTTAAAGAAATTAATAATAAAAGTTAATTTATTAAATATGGGGATATATAATGAATATTTCTAATAAAATTTACAAACCCAAAAATTCTGTAAGAGTAGTAACAGCTACTTCTCTTTTTGATGGCCATGATGCATCTATTAATATTATGAGAAGGTTGCTTCAAGATTCTGGTGTTGAAGTAATTCATATTGGACATAACAGATCTGCTGTTGAAGTAGTTGATGCAGCTATTGAAGAAGATGCCCAGGGACTTGCTGTATCCAGTTATCAAGGTGGACACATGGAATTTTTTCAATATATGGTTGATCTTTTAAGAGAAAAAAATGCCTCACATATAAAAATTTTTGGGGGTGGAGGCGGAGTTATTATTCCATCGGAAATTAAGGAATTAGAAAAATATGGTGTTGAAAGAATTTATTCTCCTGAAGATGGAGCAAAATATGGACTACAGGGAATTATAAATGATCAAATAAAAAGAATGGATTTTTCAACTGTTGATTTTAAAAATCTGGAGTATTCAAAATTAAATATTAAGGAAAAATATATAACTGCAAATTTCATAACTGCTGTCCAAGATGCAAAGGCAGAAAATGATAATACTATTCAAAAAATTCTTGGGAAAATCAGTGAGCTCAAACAAAATAAAAAAATTCCTGTAATAGGTCTTACAGGAACAGGAGGAGCTGGTAAGTCTTCCTTAACTGATGAACTTATTATACGAATCTTAAGGGATTTAAAATCAGTTAATATTGGCATTTTAAGTTGTGATCCTTCAAGAAGAAGAACAGGGGGAGCTTTGCTTGGAGATAGAATAAGAATGAATTCCATTGAAACAGGCAGGGTTTACATGCGATCACTTGCAACAAGAGAATCACAAACTGAACTTCCTAAGTCTTTGCCAGAAGCAATAGAAGTTGTAAAGGCAGCAGGTTATGACATTGTTATTGCAGAAACAGCAGGTATTGGTCAGGGTGATTCCCGAATAGTTGATCTGGTTGATATTTCTATTTATGTAATGACTGCTGAATTTGGAGCTCCATCTCAATTGGAAAAAATTGATATGCTGGATTATGCTGATATTGTGGTTATTAACAAATTTGAAAAAAAAGGCAGTGAAGATGCTCTAAGAGATGTGAGAAAACAAATGCAGAGAAATCGCCAGGCATGGGATACAAAACTAGAAAATATGCCTGTATTTGGTACTATTGCCTCAAAATTTAATGATGATGGTGTTACAGCCTTTTACCATGCAATATTAGATGTATTAAATAATAAAATGAATTTAAAATTTAAATCTTTAATTTCTAAAACAAATATTAAATTTTCAACATCAAAAACCATAATAATCCCTGCTAAAAGAACAAGATATTTAGCAGAAATTGCTGATACTGTCCGCTCATACCATAAAAACACAAAAACCCAGGCAGATATATTAAGACAACTTTGGCATTTAAAATATTCTAGAAAAACCTTTGAAAAATTTTGTTCCAATGACGCGATTGAGAATCTTAAAATTGCTGCAAAAGAACTTGAAAAAAAAGTTGAACAAGAAACTAATTCTATTTTTCAAGAATGGGAAACTGTTAAAGAAACTTATTCAAAGGATGAGCTTTCTTATCAAGTTCGAGATAAAGAGTTTAAGATACCTCTTTATTCAGAATCTTTATGTCATTTGAAAATTCCCAAGGTTTGCATACCAAAGTATAAAGATCCCGGTGAAATATTAAAATGGATGAAAAAAGAAAATGTTCCAGGAGGTTTTCCATATACAGCAGGAGTTTTTCCTTTAAAAAGAGTTGATGAAGATCCAACTAGAATGTTTGCAGGAGAAGGAGGACCTGGAGATACAAACAAAAGATTTAAACTTCTTTCTGAAACTTATCCTGCAAAACGGCTTTCAACAGCATTTGATTCAGTTACGCTCTATGGATATGACCCTGAAACAAGACCTGATATTTATGGTAAAATAGGTAATTCAGGAGTAAGTATTTGTACCATAGAAGATGTAAAAATGTTGTATAATGGTTTTGATCTTTGTGCTCCTAACACATCAGTTTCCATGACTATTAATGGACCTGCTCCAATTATGCTTGCAATGTTTTTAAACACTGCCATTAATCAGCAAATACAAGAATTTGAAAAACACCATAATAGAAAACCAAATGAAATTGAAAATAATGAAATAAGACAAAAAGCACTTTCAAATGTCAGGGGAACTGTACAGGCAGATATTTTAAAGGAAGACCAAGGACAAAATACTTGTATATTTTCCATAGAATTTGCCCTGAAAATGATGGGTGATATTCAGCAGTATTTTATTGATAATTCCATTAAAAATTTTTATTCAGTTTCAATTTCTGGATATCATATTGCAGAAGCAGGAGCTAATCCCATAACTCAGCTTGCCTTAACTTTAGCTAATGGATTTACTTATATTGAATATTATCTTTCAAGGGGTATGGATATTGATTTTTTTGCTCCTTCTCTTTCCTTCTTTTTTTCCAATGGAATGGAACCTGAATACACAGTAATAGGAAGAGTTGCCAGAAGAATATGGGCTGTTGCAATGAGATATTTATATAAAGGAAATAAAAATTCTCAAAAACTAAAATATCATATTCAAACTTCTGGAAGGTCTTTACACAGCCAAGATATTCAATTTAATGACATAAGAACTACACTTCAGGCACTTTGTGCAGTATATGACAATTGTAACAGCCTTCACACTAATGCCTTTGATGAAGCAATTACTACTCCTTCTGCTGAATCTGTAAGAAGAGCCCTTGCAATTCAAATGATAATCAATAAAGAATGGGGACTTGCTAAAAATGAAAATACCCTTCAAGGCAGCTTTATTGTTGAGGAACTTACAGATCTTGTGGAAGAAGCTGTTCTAGTTGAATTTGAGAAAATTACTGAAAGGGGTGGAGTTTTAGGAGCAATGGAATCAGGTTATCAAAGAAGTAAAATTCAAGAAGAATCAATGTATTATGAGCATCTTAAACATTCTGGAAAACTTCCTATAATTGGTGTAAATACATTTCAAGACCCTGATGCTGATTATGAAGGGATAATGTCAGAACTTGATCTTGCAAGATCAACTAATGATCAGAAAAATGATCAAATTACAAGACTTGAAAATTTTAAAAATAAAAATAAAGACCAATCAGAAAATGCTCTTGAAAAATTAAAACACACAATTCTTTCCAAGAATAATATTTTTGCTGAACTTATGAATACTGTAAAATACTGCTCTCTTGGCAGTATAACTAAATCTCTTTATGAGATTGGTGGTAAGTATAGAAGGAATATGTGATGGCGTCGTAAAAATTCTTCATCTACTTTGTTGTAGTATTTTTTCAAGACTTCAAAATACTAGATGTATGCTTTCACCCTTGAAAAAATACTAGGCCTTGTAGATGAATTTTTTTAATTAGCCATCTATTTAAATTAAGATTTTTTATGAGTTTATAAATGGTGAACAAACTATGAAAACATTGCATTTAAAAGTTGAAAATAATCTATATGGAACTTTGTTAGCTATGCTAAAAGAGTTACCTGATGAAAAAATTAAGATTATTGAACATAAACAAGAAAAAAATAACTTATATAAAGCTGAAGATATTATGAAGTATGCTGGAAAAATCACAAGTTTTACTAAGATAAAAGACCCTGTTAAATGGCAGAGAGAAATAAGATCTGAATGGGATAGGGAGTAAAAATAATGAAACTAGATTTTATTATAGATACCAATATTTTTATTCATCTTTTTGCTGGAAATTTAAAAGAATCTTTACCAGACAAAGCTTTGGGTTATTCTGTAATTACGGAAATTGAATTATTATCATATCCTTACCTTTCCCCAAAAGATGAACAGCAATTACATAAGCTTTTATCCAAAATGAATAATATTTCTTTAACAAAAGAAATAAAACAGCAAACGATAATAATAAGAAAAAGATATAAAATAAGGATACCTGATGCTATTATTTCTGCAACTGCAATTGTATATAATGCTATCTTACTAACTAATGACAAACAATTATTAACAATTCCTGATATAAAATCTAAATTTCTTAAAATAATATAATGAACTTAAGTATTAAAAAAAATGTATCTAAAAATCACAAAATCATATCTTAGAACTTTGGATAAAAAAACGATTTGTATATTGATTCCCAATTTGTCTGGGAAGTATAATCTGACTAAAGAAAAGCTTATAAGCCTTGCACTTCAAAGGCCTTCAGATATCTCACAACGAAGTTGGGCTAGCTACAAAACTTTTGCACTTGTTTGTGGGTTTTGCAGAGACAATGCTGTCTTCTATACCAAAGCAAAAAATATTAACCCATGGCATTGTGTTCTTTGTGGGAAAGTGTCTCCAAGCTCCTCATTTAAACACAATTTATTAAAATGCACAGAGTTTTTAAAAATTGCGAGCAATAAATCTTTCAAGATTGAAATAATTGCTAGAAAAGCTTTAATTGAACAGGCTTTGGTAGCATTAATTTCTAATTTTGAGATATATATTAGGACAACATATGCGTTGATACTAGATTTGAAACATGTACTTTTTGGTGAAAGTATTTTTGAAATAATCTACAAAGATTCAAGAAATCAGTTTTTGAATATGGGATCTATTAACAAGAAACTAAAAAAAGTATTCTCAATTGACTTAAAAAAAGATCTAGGCAATGATTCATTCAATTTTTTATCAAAAATGTATTCGTCAAGGCATGTCATTATCCATAATGGAGGATTTAAAGATAAAGAGTATATCAGTCAGACAGGTGAAAAAAAATCTGAGTTTAAAAAAAGTGTTTCAATTAAAATTGAAGACATTAGAATATTTATTAGTTTGTCTAAAAATATTTTTAAAAAAGTGGATTTAAATTTAAATACTGTTTTGATTGACTATATAAAAAGAGCAGAAGAATTCAAAAACAAACACAGTAAAAATTAAATTCACGCACCTTGGGTGGACTTTTCATAACCTATTGATTTAATACATAATAAAAGTGAAGTTTATGGTAAATATTTTTAATATATTAAATCCCTAGGCTGGATTTTATTTTAGATATCAAAATAAAAAAAATAGCTAATTTTACAACACCATTAAGGAGGTAACATAAATGAAACAACCTGTAATAGTAAGTGCCGTAAGAACTCCTCTTGGAAGTTTTAAAGGAAGTTTAAGTAAAATCGGAGCAACAGATCTTGGTGCCCATGTAATTAAACAAGCTATTAAACAAGCAAATATTGAAGAAAAACATATTGATGAATGTATAATGGGTATGGTTCTGCCTTGTGGTTATGGACAAAATCCCGGAAAACAGGCAGTTGTAAAGGCAGGGCTTCCCTGGGAAGTTGAAGCAATTACTATTAATAAGGTATGTGGTTCTTCCCTTAAAGCAGTCATGCTTGCAGCTCAAGCAGTTCAATGTGAAGATGCTGAAGTTGTTATTGCCGGGGGAATGGAAAATATGAGTATGGCTCCCTATTATCTTGATAAGGCAAGATGGGGACATCGGATGGGCCCAGGAAAAATTGAGGATCATATGGTTCATGACGGGCTTTGGGATATTGTTAATGATTTTCACATGGGAATGTCTAATGAATTAATTTGTGAAAAATGGGATATTTCAAGAAAAGATCAAGATGAATTTGCAGCCAATTCATATGAAAAAGCTCTTAATGCAATAAAACAGGGAAAATTTAAAGATGAAATAGTGCCTGTAAAAATACCACAAAGAAAAGGGGACCCACTAATTTTTGATACAGATGAATGCCCCAAAGAAACAAGTTATAAAGCTTTATCAAAAATGAGACCAGCATTTAAAAAAGATGGTGTTGGAACTGCTGGAAATGCTTCTATTATAAGTGATGGAGCTTCAGCTGTTATTGTTATGAGCAAGGAAAAAGCTCAAGAGCTTGGGTGTAAAATCATGGTGGAAATAGGTAGGCAAGCATCTTTTGGTATTGATATGAAATATGTACTTATGGCACCTATACATGCAATTCCAAAGGTTTTAAAAAAACAGGGAATTGCAATATCTGATATAGATCTTTTTGAAATAAATGAAGCATTTTCTGGAAGTTCTGTGGGTATTAACAAAGTTTTAAAACTTGATACTAAAAAAATTAATGTTAATGGTGGAAGTGTGGCATTGGGTCATCCCATTGGAGCAAGTGGAGCAAGAACCTTAACAACGCTTATTTATGAAATGGAAAAAAGAGATGTAAAACAAGGGCTTGTATCCCTTTGTCTGGGTGGTGGAGAAGCTGTAGCACTTATTTTAAATAGATAGATAGCATGGTAATATTTTACTATAGATTTTTACTTAGCCATCTATACTTTACGAATTTTTTCTCATTGCCATGCTCAGATGTCTACCCTAATTATGTTTGATTGCCTAGTGATAGTATAAAAAACTAAAAGGAAATGATTATATGCGAAATATCTTTATATTTGTAGTAATTGCCATTTTTTTAGGTGGCTGTGCGATTGCAAAGAAGACCTATACATCTAATGGAAAAGAAGGATACAGTATTAATTGTTCTGGAAGTGCATTAAATTGGGGCATGTGTTATGAAAAAGCTGGAAAAATTTGTGGGTCAGCAGGATACGAAGTTCTTCAAAAGAGCAGTGATCAAGGTAATATTATTGCTGGAAATCAATTTGGAATCTATGGTGGTTCTCTTATCAACAGGAGTATGATTATTAAATGCAAAAAGTAAGTAAAGATCCTATTAACAGGTTGTTACAAAATGCAAAATTTTTCTCATTGCCATGCTCCAGCGTGGCAATGTTTATATAGACACTTTAGCGTCAAAATATAATACATAAGTAAATTCAAGACATTAAAATTTTAACTTTCAAATATCAATATAGCCAAATAAAAAAACAACGAGGGAGAAATCATGGATATAAAAAAAATTGGAGTAATAGGTGCAGGTCAAATGGGTAATGGTATAGCTCATGTTTCAGCCATGAACGGGCTTGAAGTTTTAATGAGTGATATAAAACACCAATTTTGTGAAAATGGCATTAAAACAATTACAAACAATCTTGAAAGAAGTGTAAAAAAAGGAAAACTTGAACCCAGTGATAAAACTGCTGTTCTTAATAGAATAAACACAACAATAGATTTAAAGGATATGGAGTCTGTTGATTTTGTTGTTGAGGCTGCAGTTGAACAACAGGATTTAAAATTTAAGATTTTTCAGGATCTAGATAAAATATGCCCTTCTAATGTTATTCTTTCAACAAATACATCTTCTATTCCCATTGGTAGAATTGCTGCTAAAACTAAAAGACCAGATAAAGTAATTGGCATGCATTTTATGAATCCTGTGCCTGTAATGAAACTTGTTGAAGTAATTAAAGGACTTCCAACTTCTGATGAAACTTTTAATACAACTTGGAAACTTTCTAAAAAATTAAAAAAAATACCAGCAGAATCCAATGATTATCCAGGCTTTATTGCTAATAGAATTTTAATGCCTATGATAAATGAAGCAATATTTTGCTTATACCAAAATGTTGGAACATCACAAGATATTGATACTGTAATGAAACTTGGAATGAATCATCCAATGGGTCCACTTGCATTAGCAGATTTAATTGGTCTTGATACTTGTCTGGCAATAATGGAAACACTTTATGATGGATTTAAAGATTCAAAATACAGACCTTGTCCTTTATTAAAAAAGTATGTTGAAGCAGGATGGCTTGGAAGAAAAACAGGAAAAGGTTTTTACGAATATAAATAATTATTAATGTAGTAATCTATGTAGTAAATAGGCATACTTGTTAATATATAGAATTTAGCTTAATGCCAGCTTTTTAATTTGATGTTGGTTTTATTAAACAATGGAGAAACATACATATGGAAGCTTACAAAAAGGGAGTACCTTTTAAAGAATTAAATGCAAGAATTAAAAAACTGCAAAATATTCTAGTAAAAAAAGATATCCAAGGTATTTTAATTATTCAAAAATCTGATTTTTTTTACTTTGCAGGAACAATACAGCAAGGATGGCTATATGTTCCAAGTGAAGGTGAACCTGTTCTTATAATTTTTAAGGACTTTGAAAGAGCAGTATCAGAATCAGATTTAAATATAGTTATTTCCCTTGTAAGCCCAAAAAAAATTCCTGAAACATTAAATAAAATGGGATATTCCATTCCAAAAGTTCTTGGAATGGAATTAGATGTTTTACCTGTAAATTTATATTTGCAATACCAAAAAATTTTTGAAAAATCTAAAATTATAGATATTTCAATAGATATAAGATTAATAAGAGCAATAAAATCTGATTATGAAATTGAAATATTAAGAAATGCAGCAGCAATGGCAGATAAAGTTTCAGAAAAAGTGCCGGAATTTCTAGAACAAGGAAAAACTGAACTAGAATTTGCAGGGCAAGTTGAAGGATATGCAAGAAGTCTGGGACATCAGGGAATTGTTAGAATGAGGCTCTGGGGAAGTGAGCTTTTTTATGGACATATTATGTCAGGAAAATCAGCTTCAATACCAAGTTTTCTTGCTTCTCCAACAGGTGGGTTTGGTGCTAATTCTGCTATGGCACAAGGTGCTGGATTTAATAAAATTAAGAAAAATGAACCTATTCTTGTGGATTATGTATTTGCCTTAGATGGATATATTGCAGATCAAACAAGAATATTTTGTATTTCAGGTATTTCAGATGAGTTTTTAAAAATCCATAATGTAATGCTTGAAATACAAGAAATGGCAAAAAACAAAGCAGTTCCTGGAGTTTTAGCAGGTGATTTATATGAAATGATGATAACAATGGCAAAAGATAAAGGCTGTGAAAAATATTTTATGGGATTTGGAGATAGAAAAATCAGATTCACAGGACATGGTGTGGGACTGGAATTAGATGAATTTCCCTTTATTGCCAAGGGACAAAAAACTGTAATTCAAAAAAATATGGTAATTGCTTTGGAGCCAAAAGCTATTATTCCTGAAAAAGGTGTAGTTGGTATTGAAAATACTTTTCTTGTTACAGAAAATGGACTAGAGGTTTTAACAAAGACAAATAATGATATTGTAATACTTTGAGAAATTGTAAAAAATATGTACAGAAAGGATTATAGTATGGCTCGTGAAATGTGGGAGATTGAAGTTCGTCATGAAGGATTGAACAAATACCGTCATATAAAAGGAACAGACAAATATATCGTGAGGCAAAAGGCAAATGCACAACAACTTGTTTGGGATGAAATGTGGGAAAAAAACAATTAGCTGAACAAAAGAAAAGGAATAAAGAAGCTAAAATTAGGAACAAAGAAGAAAAGAAAAAATTAGCAATAACTAAAACAAAGAAAGCACAAAAAGCCATTAATCAACTTGAATCAATCTTATTACATACATTAAAAATAGATGATGTAATTAATTGGAATAATTTATTATCCAAAAAGCAATATCCCGTACAAAGACCTGTAAAAAAATATTTAACAAAAAAACCAGTTAAGCCCAATTTTGCATTTATTCGTCCTGAACCTAATATATCCGACACAAACTATCAGCTGAATATAGGAATCTTGGATAAATTATTTCCTAAATTAAAAAACAAAAAAGAAGAAGAGGCAGAGAATAGATTTATTTCTGATCATAAAATTTGGAAGAAAAGAAAACACCAAGTTGATCAACAAAATAAGAAATTAGAAGATAATTATACGGAAAGAGTTAAAAAATGGGAGATAGGGAAACTTAAGCACGATGAAAACCATGAAAAAACTATTAAGAATTGGGAATTGAGTAAACTTAAGTATAAAGAAAGACAGGAGAAAACTAATAAAAAAATATTAGAAAAGAAAAGTCAGTACCTAAATAAAAAAGAGCCAGATGCAATTTCTGATTACTGTGAAATGGTATTAGCAAATTCTAAATATCCAGATTATTTCCCTCAAGAATGGGACATTGATTATCAAGCCAACACAAAAATTTTAATTGTTGATTATTCTCTTCCTAATATAAATAGTTTACCAACTGTTAAAGCTGTAAAATATATTATTTCAAAGGACGAGTTTACAAAAACTAATTTATCAAACACCGCGTTAAACAAATTATATGATGGGCTTCTTTATCAAATTTCATTAAGGACAATTCATGAGCTATATGAGGCAGATGTAATAAATTCTATTAATTCTGTTGTGTTTAATGGATGGGTGAATTCAATAGATAAAGCTACTGGACATAATATAAATTCCTGCGTAATGTCTCTTCAAGTAGCTAAAGATGAGTTTTTAGTAATTAATTTAGCAAAAATTGATCCCAAAATATGTTTTAAACAACTAAAAGGAGTTGCTAGCACTAAGTTGCATGGGTTATCACCTATCGCACCAATTATCAGTATAGATAAAGAGGATCGGCGTTTTGTTTCAGGTTATGATGTGGTAAATGGGATGGATGAATCTGATAATCTTGCTACAATGGATTGGCAGGATTTTGAAAATTTAATTCGCGAGATTTTCGAAAAAAAATTTATTAGCTCTGGCGGTGAAGTAAAAATAACACAAGCAAGTCGGGATGGCGGTGTAGATGCGGTTGCCTTTGATCCAGATCCGATACGAGGTGGAAAAATTGTAATTCAAGCTAAGCGATATACAAATGTTGTTGGAGTTTCTGCTGTAAGGGATTTATTTGGCACAACAGTAAATGAAGGTGCAACAAAGGGAATTCTTGTTACTACAGCAGATTATGGTCCTGATGCTTACGAATTTGCTAAAGGAAAGCCATTAACACTTTTAAACGGTAGCAATTTATTGCATTTACTTGAAAAGCATGGACATAGAGCGAAAATTGATATTAAGGAAGCAAAAAAGTATTTTGCCGAACAAAAAAAAAATAACAACCGCATGTACTCTGATAGCTAAAATTATCATGTCTTTTGCTATATTATTACCTATGAGTTACAGAGAATAGTAAAAATAACAATTTTAAACGGAAATTATAATGCCAACAATTTTTGAAAAAGAGGGTTATAAATTTTTCTTTTACAGTAATGAACATTTGCCAATTCATGTGCATGTTCGTTATGGTGGAGGAGAAGCTGTTTTTGAGGTGGAAGATATAGTTGAACTTCGGGAATCAAAAAATATGAAAATAAGCGAGATAAAAAAGGCTCAAAAGTTTGCTCAAAAAGAGCGTAACCTAATTATGGAGAAATGGTATGAGCACATTGGTTAAAAATAAAATAATTGCAGTTTATGAAAATGGTCATATTATTATTTCCATGGAAAAAGGAGTGGAAATAAAATTTCCCATAAGCAAGAATAAACAACTTATAAATGGAACAAATCAACAGCTAAATAATATTGAAATATCTCCGTATGGTCTTCATTGGCCTGATTTAGATGAAGACTTATCTTTTCAAGGATTGCTTAAAGGAGATTATGGGCAATATGTGGGAATGCAAAGAAGTCATCACAGCGAATATATTGCTCCATAATAATAATGATTCTTTAAAAAATATAAAAGGATAGTTGTACAAAATAAATATGTTAGATATTAAATTAAATGGTATAGTTATAATTACGGGAAATTATGGAAGCGGTAAAACAGAAACAGGTGTAAATTTAGCTTTTTACAGTAAAAAAAAAGGCTTAAATGTCTCTATTGCAGATCTTGATCTTGTTAATCCATACTTTAGAACAAGACAAGCACTAGAGATACTTACAAAAGCAAATATTAATGTTATTCTTCCTGATAAACAATATATGCATGCAGACCTTCCTATTTTAACTCCAAAAGTTGCAGCCATAATAAAAAAATCTAATTATAATGATAAAAGTTTGACAATACTTGATGCTGGAGGAGATGATGCAGGTGTTAATGTGATTGCAGCTTTAAATGATTTTTTATCAAAAAAAAAAGTTAATATGTTGCAAATAGTAAATCCCTTTAGACCTTTTACGGAAAATATTAAAGGATGTATTAAAATCAAACAAGAAATAGAGGCTTCTTCTAAATTAAAAATAACTGGTCTGGTAAGCAATGCAAATCTTATTGATGATACAACTATAGATAATATTTATAAGGGATATGAATTAATAGAAAAATTGTCAGAAAAAACAGGAATTAAGGTTGAGTTTATTACAGCAGATGTTAAAATTTTATCTATACTTAATTTAAAAAATTTTGATTGTCCTGTATTACCCATTACAAGAAAACTTGTGCCACCATGGAAGAGGAGTTAAATTTATGGCGTTAAAACATGTTGTTGAAGTTGAAAGATGTAAAGGTTGCGGTCTTTGCGTAATTGTATGTGCAAAAAAAGTTTTGGAAATATCTGAGACAGTAAGTGCAAAGGGATATTCCCCTGTATTTCAGGCACGACCTGATGATTGTGTAAAATGTACTTTATGCTGTATTATGTGTCCTGATGTTGCCATCACAATTATAGAAACTGATAAAGAAGAAATGGAGGTTAACTGATGGCAAAGGTCTTAATGAAAGGAAATGAAGCTATTGGCGAAGCTGCAATAAGAGCAGGATGTTTAAATTATTTTGCATATCCCATTACTCCCCAGTCTGAGGTTGCTGAATATCTGGCAAAGCGCATGCCTGAAGTAAATGGAGTTTTTCTTCAAGGAGAAAGTGAAGTTGCTGTTGGATATATGATTTTTGGAGCTGCTGCTTGTGGTGAAAGAGTTATGACAACTTCATCAAGTCCCGGCATAAGTCTTATGAGCGAAGCTATCAGTTATATTTCAGGAGCAAGATGTCCTGCAGTTTTTGTAAATATAATGAGAGGCGGACCTGGACTTGGAGGAATTCTTCCCTCCCAAGGTGATTATCTTCAAGCAACAAAGGGTGGAGGACATGGAGATTATAAAATGCTTGTTATGGCACCTGATGGAGTTCAAGAAGCTGTTGAAATGACAATGCTTGCATTTCCTTTAGCTGAAAAATATAGAAATCCTGTTATGATTCTAGGTGATGGGCTTATTGGTCAAATGATGGAACCTGTTGAATTTCCTAATAACTTAAATAAGGAACCAACAAACAAAGATCATTGGGCAACCAATGGAATGGACACAAGAAAGAGTAAGGAAAAAAATATTGTAAAATCTCTTTTTCTTGATCCCAAAGTTTTAAATGATCATAATCTTACTCTTAAATCCCAGTATGAAAAAATGAAAAAACAAGAAATTAGATTTGAAGCATATAATACTGATTCTGATTATCAAATACTTATTGTAAGTTATGGAACTATGAGTCGGGTATGTAAAACTGTTATTGATAATCTAAAAATTCAAGGTATAGAAGTTGGAATGATAAGACCAAAAACTCTTTTTCCTTTTCCTGAAAAAGCTGTTTATGATGCAGCTTGTAAAAAAAGTTGTAAAAAAGTTGTAAGTATAGAAATGAACATGGGACAAATGCTGGAAGATATTGAAAGATGTGTAAAGGGCAAAAAAGAAGTTTCCTGGTATGGAAAGTGTGGTGGTGATGTTCCCACCCCTGAAGAGATTATTAATCACATAAAACTTTTACTTAAATAAAAAAATCTGCCAGATAGATTTATAAGGAGATTTTATATAATGGGAAAAACATTTTTAAAACCAGAGGCACTTTCTAATGCTTATACACATTATTGTCCAGGCTGTACCCATGGTATTATTCATCGTTTGGTAGCAGAAGCTATAGATGAATTGGAAATTAGGGGAAGAACTGTTGGAATTGCCCCGGTTGGATGTGCTGTTTTATCATATAATTATTTTACATTTGATTTTCAGGAAGCTGCTCATGGTCGTGCTCCTGCCATGGCTACAGGCATAAAAAGAGTAAGACCTGATCTTATTGCTTTTACCTATCAAGGAGA
This sequence comes from Desulfobacteraceae bacterium 4572_130, assembly GCA_002084425.1. Lineage (GTDB taxonomy): Bacteria > Desulfobacterota > Desulfobacteria > Desulfobacterales > Desulfobacteraceae > 4572-130. The sequence continues at coordinate 61,268 of NBLN01000016.1, forward strand.
TGGAGACCTTGCAAGTATAGGTATGGGTGAAATTATTCATGCTGCTAATAGAGGTGAGAAATTTACAACAATATTTGTTAATAATGCCATTTATGGAATGACAGGAGGACAAATGGCACCAACAACCATGCCAGGTCAAAAAGCAACAACTGCACCATTTGGCAGGGATGTTAAAGAAACTGGTATGCCCATAAAAATGTGTGAACTTCTTTCAAGTCTTGAAACTAAAGCCTATATTACAAGGCAGACTGTTTTAAAACCCAAGTATATAAACAAGGCAAAAAAAGCTATTAAAAAAGCCTTTGAATATCAAATTGAAAAAAAATGTTATACTTTTGTTGAAGTTGTAAGTACCTGCCCAACTAATTGGGGTATGACCCCTCAAAAAGCATTGAAATGGGCAGAGGACACTCTTCTTCCTTATTATCCCCTTGGTGAATTTAAAACTCCTGAATAAATAGCATAAGGCAGATTTAATTTTAAGTTATGCTGGACAAGTTGTTATGTAATAAGACATTAGCACAATTAAATTTTTATAAAAAAACAGGTTTTTTGATTAAAAAAAAAAATATTAATATTAATATTTTTTTGTATGTAATGCTCATAAATAAAAGTGTCCTATTTTTTCCAATTTCTGCGTTATAAATTTTAATCCTTATAATACTACTTGTATTAATTTATGCCTTAAACTTGAAAAAAATATCCATTCCATAACAACCTGTTAAAAAAAGGAGATAAAATGGATTATAATCAAATGACCGCACCTTGTGGATTGGATTGTTTTAATTGTCCAATGTATTTGGCAAAGGAAAATAAAGAATTGCAATCTATGATTTCACAAAAACTTAAAATTCCTATTGAACATACATCTTGTGATGGGTGTAGAAATATGGAAGGCAAAATTATTTTTATAGGTATGACAGAACCATGTAATGTTTATAAATGTATTAAAGAAAAAAAAATTGAGTTTTGCAGTGAGTGTAAAGATTTTCCCTGTGATTATCTTCATCCCTATGCTGATAAAGCATCAGAAGTTCCCCACAATACCAAGGTTTTTAATCTGTGCTTAATTAAAAAAATGGGATTAGAAGCATGGGCAAAAAATAAGGCAGAAAAAGTTAAGAAAACATATTTTAAAGAGGCATGGAAACTGTAATCAAAAAATATCTATTTATATAAAGTTGCCTGGGATTTGATTAAATACAATAAATTTATAGTATAGGAATTCTGATTTTATTATATATTAAATTAAAATGTTATTTTTATCTATTTTATTTTTTTTTACGAAACACACAAAATTCCCCCAAAAAGGACTTTATATTTTTTTGTGTTTTTTCGTGCTTTTCGTGATTGTAATTAATGGAAATAAATATGATGAACTTGCAAAAAATCAATTTTAATAAACAATGTTTGCAGACTCATCAAATATAGAATTATTTTTGGAGGAATATATATGCAAAAAGAAGTAATGTTTGCAGGTTTTGGTGGTCAGGGTATTTTGCTTAGTGCAAAACTTCTGGCATATGCTGCTATGGAACAAGGATTAGAGGTTGCCTGGGTTCCATCCTATGGCCCTGAAATGAGGGGAGGAACAGCATATTGTACTGTTGTTGTAAGTGATAGACTTATAGGTTCGCCTATTATTAAAAATCCTGCTCATCTAGTTGCAATGAACAGACCATCCCTTGAAAAATTTGCACCAGATGTAAAACCTGATGGTGTAATTTTAATAAATAGCTCACTTATTCATGTAAAAACAAAAAGAAATGATATTACAGAATTAATTGTGCCGGCAAATGAGGCAGCAGCAAATCTTGGAAATGTAAGATGTGCTAATATTATTGCATTAAGTGCCTTTGCTTTTAAAAGCAAAATGGTTGATATTGACATTCTTTGTAAATGTGTGGAGGAAGAATTTGCATCAAAACCAAAACTTATTCCTTTAAATATTAAAGCATTTAATGAAGGACTAAAAATAGCAGACACAAAATAATCTTGATGTAACTTTATAAACTAGGGGATAAACAATGATTAGAACTGAGATTTCATTTTTTCTTAAAAATGCTCCAGGCGAACTTGGAAGATTAACTGGTTTTCTTGGAAAAGCCAGTATCAATATTGATGCAATGACCATTCAAGATGCATCAGCATATGTGCAGAATTTATTTGAGGCAAGGGGAAAATCCTTAAAAAGAATAGCATCCTATGCAAGCTATAATTCTGTTCGTAAAGATTCTGCAAAATTTGCACTTATTCGTATTATAGTAGATAAGCCGGATGACGCTGTTAAACTTCTTAAAGCAAATGATTATATTTTTGATACCCAGGAAGTAATTGCAATTCATCTTGAAAATACTCCTGGAAAACTTTCTGAAATAGCAAAAAAAATTGGTGAAAAAGGAATAAATATTAATTATGTTTATGGATCAGTTGCTTCAGGGGACAAGGCAAAATGCCTTTTTGTTTTTTGCCCGGATGATGTTGCAAGTGCTTCTAAAAGCTTTGATATACTAGATTGAACAGACAAGTAATGTAGAGTATTTAAACTATTAATTACATATTCAAAAAAAATTAATAACAAAAAATCCAGCAATAACAAGAACAACAAATATTAAGGCAAGAATATTAAAATATTTATCAATAAATTTTTTAATATTAGGACCAAAATAATATATTAATCCTGCCAAAAGCATAAAACGAAGAGTTCTTGAACATGCAGAAGCCAGGACAAATACAGGAAAATTAACTTTAAATACTCCTGCAAAAATAGTAAAAACCTTATAGGGAACTGGTGTAAATCCTGCAATAAATACAGCTAGAGAATCCCATTTATTGTAAAGCAATGAAATATAATTGACTTGCTCAGATAAATTATAGAAATTTATAATATTATTACCAATTATTTCCATGAACTTTAAACCAATAAAATACCCAATACATCCTCCAAGAACTGAGCCTATGCTACAAATTAAAGCAAACCTAAAGGATTTTTTGGGAAAACCAATTGCAAGGGCAATTAAAAGTACATCTGGGGGGATAGGGAAAAAAAATGATTCACAAAGGGCAAGAATAAAAAGAGCAACCAGGGCATAGGAATTTTTTGCCCAGGAAAGAATCCAATCATAGAGCTTTTTAATCATTAAAAACCTTATAAAAATTAAAAATAGAAAGAATTTTTTTAATTGCCATCATTCTTTCCATCCATACTCTCCAATAAGCTTTACAAATCTGCATGCCCCAAGGTTTATAGTTTTAATATCATCATTATCTTTATAAATTTTTATTAATTCTTGAATAGAATCACTTCCCACAGGCATAACAAGTTGTCCTCCTGGGGCAAGCTGATCAATCAAAGGGCTAGGGATTTTTGTTCCTCCGGCTGTAACAATAATTGCATCAAAAGGTGCTTCTTGTTCCCATCCTTTGGTTCCATCTGAATATTTTGTAACAATATTATGATATTTAAGCTGATCAAAAAGTTTTCTGGTTTTCATAAAAAGAGTATTATTTCTTTCAATAGTATAAACCTTAAAAACTATTTCTGCCAGGATAGCTGCTTGATATCCTGATCCAGTCCCAATTTCAAGAACTCTTTCATTTCCTTTAAGCTCAAGGGCTTGGGTCATCTCTGCAATAATATAAGGTTGGGAAATAGTTTGTTCTTCACCTATGGGCAAAGGAAAATCTCCATAGGCACTAGCAGTAAAAACCTCGCTCACAAATAAATGTCTTGGAACTTTATTCATAGCATTAATAACTAATTGATCATTAATTCCCCGGGCAATAATTTGTTTTTCCACCATATCTTTTCGGAAATTTTCAAATTTTTTTTCTTGTTTATTTATCATGGGTGATTAATTATCAATAATAAAAGTTTCAGTCAAGAAAGCATAAATCCTAGAAGTAACAGTAAATATCGGGAAAATATAAAATAATCTATACATTATTTATATATATGATTTATATAAAAAAATAAAAAAGCCCTGATCATATGTTGTTTATTACAATGACCAGGGCTTTAAATAAATAACTCGGCAATGTCCTACTCTCCCACATAGCCTC
>NBLN01000008.1 GCA_002084425.1 Desulfobacteraceae bacterium 4572_130
AGCAGTAAGAGTGGTCTTACCATGATCAATATGTCCAATTGTACCTATGTTTACATGCGGCTTAGTACGCTCAAATCTCTCTTTTGCCATCTTGAAATACCTCCTTGCCTAATATAGCTAATATAGATGGAGCCCATGACCGGGCTTGAACCGGTGAACCTCTTCCTTACCAAGGAAACGCTCTACCTGCTGAGCTACATGGGCAATATTCCCACAAAGCAAATTAATAATATTGCAAAAAACTCCACCTGATTCCAGCCTATTATAAAAAAACCTTTGCACAATTAAATTTTTATAAAAAAATAATATTAATTTAAATATTTTTTTATGAATAATACCCACAAACAAAGGCGTCTTCTTTTGTTCAGATTTCAGGTCGAGATATATTACAATACATCTTCACCATGAAATTTAAACAAAGAATAAAATAGAACAATTATGCAAAGCTCTTGAAGTTTAAAACAATGTCATCTTTATTCTCTAAAATTAACTTTTTACCAGAACTATGACTATCAAAATTAAAGGTTAAGATCTGAATTTTTTACAATAGAGGTGGAGCGGGAGACGAGATTTGAACTCGCGACATTCAGCTTGGAAGGCTGAAGCTCTACCAACTGAGCTACTCCCGCTCATATCTTTGAAGCATACATTCAATGCAGTATGCGACCCCTTAAAAAACTCTAAGATCTCCTACATAAGTTCTGTGGTGGTGGGGGGAGGATTTGAACCTCCGAAGGCTGAGCCGTCAGATTTACAGTCTGATCCCTTTGACCACTCGGGAACCCCACCATTTTTCATGGAGCCGATACCCCGATTCGAACGGAGGACATTCTCATTACAAGTGAGATGCTCTACCACCTGAGCTATATCGGCAAGATCAAATCATAACAAAAACAAAATATGTTACAACACAAAATCATATTAGTATATCAAAAAATATTTTTATAATCAACTCTTTTTATACAGAATTAAACATGATTAAATGAATATATTTCAAAATATTATATAAAAACTAATCCTTTTCACCCAATTGCCTTGTTTTTTTATTTTTCTCTTAAAATATAAAAAAACATATATAATATACTCTAGTCTTAATAGTTTTTAAAAAAATACTGGAATAAAATAAAAGACTAACCCTTATCAAGCTTTATCAAAATGAGAGAAATGCATAGTAAATGTTCCTCTTCCTTGGGTGGCAGATCTTAGTGCAGTGGAATATCCAAACATTCTAGCAAGGGGTGCTGTTGCATTAATAATTTGTATATCTTTCCTAGGAGCAATGGACTCTATTTTCCCCCCTCTTGTATTTAAATCTGATATAGCATCTCCTATATAAGTATCAGGAAGGGATATTTCCAGATTCATTATAGGCTGCAATAAAAAAAGAGAACCTTTATCAAGTGCATTTTTACATGCCATAGAGCTACACACCAAAAATGCTAATTCAGAACTCTGGGATTCATTAAAGGAAATATCTTTTAATATAACTTGAATATCAACAATGGGATATCCTTTTAAACAGCCACTTTCAAGACTATCCCTTGCTCCTTTTTCAATGGCAGAAATATATTTTTCAGGAATTTTATTTATAGAAATTTCAGATTTAAATTTAACCCCTCTGCCCCTTGCAAGAGGTTTTAGTTCAATTACTACTTTGGCAAAATGCTGTTTCCCAGAAATTTCCTTTTCAAATAAAGCTTCTGCTTGAGAAATAGACTCTATTGATTCTCTATAAACAACCTGGGGATTACCAACATTAACATTTGTTTTAAATTCACGTATCATTCTGCTTATTATTATTTCAAGATGAAGTTCACCCATGCCTGACAAAATTATTTGACCTGTATCATCATCAGTTTTAATTTCAAGTGTTGGATCTTCAATAATAAATTTTTTTAATACTGTATCAAGCTTTTCCTGGTCTGCATGGGTTTTTGGTTCTATTGCAATGGAAATTACAGGTTTATTAAATTTTATTTTTTCAAGGAGAACGGGATTTTTTTCAGAGCAAAGGGTATTGCCAGTGGATGAATCTTTAAGCCCAACAATTCCTACTATTTCACCTGCAAATGCCTGTTGAATTCTTTCTCTTTTATTAGCATGCATTTTAAGTATTCTGGAAAGTTTTTCTTTTTTCTTTAAACTAGGATTATAAACCTCTGTTCCAAATTCAAGGGTACCACTATAAATTCTAGCAAAGGAAAGTTTTCTTCCTTCAATCATGGAAATTTTAAAAATAAGAGCTGAAAGAGGTGCTGATTTATTTGCAGGACAATTTATAATTTCCTTTGTATCAGGATGAATACCTTTTACAGATGAAATATCAACCGGACTTGGTAAAAAATTTTCAATTGCATTTAAAAGAAGTTGTATTCCTTTATTTTTCAAGGCACTGCCACATAATACTGGCACAAGTTTTCTTTTAATTGTTGCATCTCGTATGGCAAGAGTTAAATCCTTTACAGAAATAGTTTCTTCAGAAATATATTTTTCCATTATATTATCATCAACATCTGCAAGTGCTTCAATAAATTCTTCATGAAATTTTTCAGCTTTTTCCCTATGTTCAGGATTAATTTCTTTTATAGTATATTTAACACCAAGTGTTTCATCATCCCAAGTAAGATGCTTCATATTTATGAGATCTATAACCCCTGAAAAATTTTCTTCTTCTCCAATAGGTATTTGAAGAATTAAAGGAACAGCATTTAGTTTTTCTTTTATCATTTTAACAGTATTAAAATAATTAGCTCCTATTCTATCCATTTTATTAATAAATGCTATTCTGGGAACTAAATATCTATCAGCCTGACGCCATACAGTTTCAGACTGTGGCTCAACTCCTCCCACAGCACAAAAAACTCCTACAGCACCATCCAACACTCTAAGGGAGCGTTCGACTTCAATTGTAAAATCAACATGTCCTGGAGTGTCTATTATTTGAATTTGTGATTTATTCCACTTGCAGGTTGTTACAGCAGAAGTAATGGTTATTCCACGATCCTGCTCATCTATCATCCAATCCATAACTGCTTCGCCATTATGGACTTCACCAATTTTATGGGATCTTCCTGTATAATAAAGGATACGTTCAGTTACTGTAGTTTTACCAGCATCAATATGTGCCATTATCCCAATATTTCTTATTTGGCTTATATTTATTTTTTTATTCATAATATTTATCTGGCATTAATTGTTGGAAAATAAAAAAAGATAGATTTAAAGTATTAATAAGAAAAAATAGCGGGGTTAAAATAATAGCATCCTTTGATACAGGATTGACTATATTGTGTCAAGAATAACAAAAACAATAGCCCCTCAATTATTCATTTTCTAAAATCCCAATTTTTATCTTTACCATCTATAATTTTTATAATTATTATTTTAAGGATTTTTCAAAATATCATGTGTTCCTATCTTTCGCATAACATATAAATTATTTTCTATTTGGAGAGTGGCTCTATATTCTTTTGTTATTCTTACTTCCCAAATATTAGGATGTCCTTGCATTTTTTTTAAATTCAAACATGATATCCTAGAATTTTCTAATAATTGTATGATTTGTTTATTAGTAGCTTTTTGAATTTCCTGTAGAAGTTTTTTATAGTCTTTTTTAAATTTTTTAGTGCTTAAAATTTGCATAGTTAGCTCTTTAAATCTTTTATAAAATCTTCTGCATTATTAAAAACTTTTGATACATTTCCTTGTTTAATATCTTTATCTGCTTGTTTTTCTCCTTTTTGCCATTTTTTTGTCCAAAAATATGCCTGAGTTTTGGGTATAGTTGTTTTGGGTATAATTACAAGCTTATCATCTTGCCTAATAATCTCCAAATAATCACCTTCTTTTATATTAAGTTCTTCTCTAAAAACTCGGGGTAATGTAATTTGATGACGGGTTTTTACTTTTGTTAAAGTCATTTGTTTTCCTTTTTATCTTTAAAAATTTTGTATGAAATTCGTATTTTCATATAATTATACAGAATATAATTTGCCTGTCAATTTTGCATTATAAAATTTTTATCATGCCATATTTTATGAACTTGACAATCTTTTTTATTTATTTAACTATCTCTAAAATTTATCTTTAATTTACTATATTTTTAATCCACAATCTTTTAATATTTAACAATATATAAGGTGGTAGAATATGAAGGATATAACTAGTATTATTAAACAAGCTGATCATGATATTCTAGTAAAAATGGTTATTAATTCATTTCGTAATATTTTATTTCACTATGGTCAATGGTATGCCCAGGTAGAGCACCAACTTGGCATGGAAAAAGCAATGGAAATAGAAAGTAAGGTATGGGATAAAAGTTTTGCAAATCAACTTAATAGATTAAGCAAAACTTTTGGATTTGAAATAAAAAATAATGTTCCAAGCATATTTGAAACTATGCCAAAAGAATCCCTTGTAAATCTTTTGGAGAAATTAGGAATAAACTGGCTGGCAAATGATGGCATATGGTTCCAAGCTGTGGAAAAAGAATTTGGAATGAATGATGCCAAAAGATGTAATGATACTTGCTGGTCAAGGTATTCACCCTTTGAAGCTCAAAGAATTAAAGAACTTCTTCAATTATCCAATAATTGTGGTATTGCTGGTCTTAAAAAAGCCTTGTTATTTAGAATGTATGCCATGATTAATAAACAATCCATTGAAGATATTGATGAAAATACTATTATTTTTTCCATGAATGAATGCAGAGTTCAAAATGCCAGAAAAAGAAAAAAACTTGATGATTATCCTTGTAAATCAGGAGGCCTTGTTGAATATCCAAGCTTTGCTAGAACTATTGACTCAAAAATCACTACAGAATGTATTGGCTGTCCCCCGGATGATCATCCCAGGGAATGGTATTGTGCCTGGAAATTTACTTTAATAACCTAGTAACTGCCATAAGGCAGATCTGGTTTTTAGTTCCTAAAAATGCCTTAAACTGAAACATAAAAAAATATTAAGTAAATATAAATTTTTTTATATAATAAGGTAATGATTTTAATATGGTAAAAGAATTTAGCTGGGACAATATATCAAAATTTCATAATAGATCTAATCAATTATTTGTTGGATTAACTGGAGGAATTGGAAGTGGTAAAACAACTGTTGCCAATATTTTTCAAGAAATGGGCGCATTAACTATTGATTTTGATATTATTGCACATAAAGTAATGGAAACAGGTACCAAATGCTTTAAAAATATAATTGATTATTTTGGCACCCAAATACTTGACTTCCATGGAAATATTAATCGTAAAAAACTTTCAAAACTTGTATTTAATAATATTAAAAAAAGAAAAAAACTTGAACAACTTACACATCCTTTTATATATGAAAATTTTTTTAATCATCTTAAAAAGATCTCTAATAATAATCCTAATTCAATTGTTCAGGTAGTTATTCCTCTTCTTATAGAATTTAATCTTATGTCTTTTTTTGACAAAATTATTATTGTTTATGTGCCATGTGATATTCAAAATCAGCGAGTAATTATAAGAGATAATATTACAAAACAGGAAACAGAAAATATTTTAAAGTCTCAGATGCCCATTGAAGAAAAATTACAATTTGCAGATTTTATTATTGATAATACAAAAGATCTAGTTAGAACCAAAAATCAGGCAGGAAATATTTGGAACCATTTAATTAATGCTAGTCTAGAAAAAATCAATAAAACAAAGTAGATAGAAAATTTTTAAGATGCAACCAACAATTAATAAAGTATTGACTAATTAACTGAAAGTTTTGTATTTCAAACAAAATATGTAGCAACAACCTAGAATTAAATTTTTAAAGTTAAAACAAAAAAAGGTTATTTTATCATGGGAATAATAGCAGATAAAATTCAAGAGTTGGAAAAACAAGAAAAAAAAATTCTTGGCATGGGTGGTAAAAAAGCCCTTGAAAAAAGACGGGAAAAAGGAAAACTCAATGCCAGAGAAAGACTTGATATTCTATTTGACAAAGACACTTTTCGAGAAATTGATATGTTTGTAACGCACAGATGTACAAATTTTGAAATGGATAAAATAGATATTCCAGCTGATGGTGTTGTAACAGGTCATGGCATGATTAATGGAAGAGTTGCATTTGCATACTCCCAGGATTTTACATCAAGGGCTGGAAGTCTTGGCGAAATGCAGGCAAAAAAAATATGCAAAGTTATGGATATGGCATTAAAATCTGGTTCTCCTATTATTGGATTAAATGATTCAGGAGGTGCAAGAATACAAGAAGGTGTTGATGCTCTTTCGGGATATGGTGAAATTTTCTTTAGAAATTCAGCAGCATCAGGAGTTATTCCTCAAATTTCAGCTATTATGGGACCAACAGCAGGCGGTGCAGTTTATTCTCCTGCCATGACTGACTGGATTTTCATGGTTAAAAATTCCAGTTATATGTTTATTACTGGTCCCCAGGTAATTAAATCTGTTACAGGAGAAGAAATAACATTTGAGGAACTTGGCGGAGCCATGGCTCATAATGAAAAAAGCGGAGTTGCTAATTTTGCATGTGAATCTGATGAAGACGCACTTTTTAAAATAAGGGAACTTCTCTCATATTTTCCATCAAATAATATGGAAGATCCTCCTATTATAAATACAGGTGATGATCCTCACCGTATTGATGAATCCCTTGATTCTATTATTCCTGACAATCCAAATCAAGCCTATGATATAAAAGATGTTATAACATCTATAGTTGATAATGGAGAATATTTTGAACCCCATGAATATTATGCAAAAAACATTATAATATGTTTTGCTAGAATAAATGGAAGAACTATTGGGATCATAGCAAACCAACCAAACTGCCTTGCAGGATGTCTTGATATTAATGCTTCAGATAAAGCAACAAGGTTTATCAGATTTTGCGATGCCTTTAATATACCCATGCTTACTATTGCAGATGTACCGGGATATTTACCTGGAAGTAATCAGGAATGGGGAGGAATTATCAGGCATGGAGCTAAATTGCTTTGGTGTTATTCCGAGGCAACAGTTCCAAAATTGCTTTTAATAACTCGTAAAGATTATGGTGGATCATATCTTGCCATGTGCTCAAAACATCTTGGAGCTGATATGGCATTTGCATGGCCCTCTGCTGAAATCGCTGTAATGGGAGCAGCAGGAGCTGCTAATATTATTCATGCAAAGGAAATAAAAAACTCTGATGATCCTATTGTAAAGCGTAAGGAAAAAATTCAGGAGTATGAAGAACTTTTTTCAAATCCCTATTGTGCTGCAAACCGCGGATATATTGATGCAATTATAAGACCTGCTGAAACAAGATCTCGCATTAGTGATGCGCTTGAAGCACTATCTAGTAAACGAGAAATAAGGCCAGCAAAAAAACATGGCAATATTCCAGTTTAAAAAAATATTATATATAAATTTTCTGTGAGGTTCCAACATGACTATAGATAGAAAAAAAACTGCTGCAGCAATAACAGCAGTTCTTACATATATTAAAACAGAGGAAGAAAAAATATTTTCTAGTATAACCAGCCCTGGTGAAGAAAATCTTATTGTTACTGCCAGGGATTCAGGTATTAAATCATCTAATATCTGGGGAACTCTAGGAAGAACTGAGCAAATGCAAATTAACACTATGATGCAAATGCGAGTTTTTAAATAAAAAAATCTGATTACAGGAGAAAAAACAATGGAACATGACAAATTAGAAATGTGTGATATGCAATATAATAAAGATAGACCTGCAGCTAAAAATCCCCTTAAAATTGAAGACTTGTCATTGCGTGATGGACATCAATCTCTTTTTGCTACAAGGGGAAGAACTGAAGACATGATTCCTGTGGCAGAAAAGATGGATGCGATTGGATTCTGGGCTGTGGAAGTCTGGGGCGGTGCAACCTTTGACACCATGCATCGTTTTTTGGGAGAAGACCCCTGGGAAAGGCTCAGGACACTTAAAAGATATTTTAAAAAGACTCCTTTTTCAATGCTCTTAAGAGGCCAAAATCTTGTGGGATACAGAAACTATGCAGATGATGTAGCAAAACTTTTTGTTAAAAGAGCTGCTGACAATGGTATGGATATCTTTAGAACTTTTGATGCTTTAAATGATTATCGTAACTTTGAAACTGTTGTCCCTGTAATCAAGGAGTGTGGTGCTCATTTTCAAGGCTGCATGTGCTATACATTAACTGAGCCACGACTTGGTGGAGATGTATATAATATTGACTATTATATTGAAAAAGCAAAAGATCTTGAAAATATGGGCGCGGATAGTATCTGTATCAAGGATATGGCTGGACTTTTAGCACCTTATGATGCTTATGAGCTTGTCAAGGCATTAAAAGAAAATGTCAAACCATTGATTCACCTGCACAGTCATTTTACTTCAGGCATGTCACCTATGACTCACCTTAAAGCAATAGAAGCAGGAGTTGATATTATTGATACCTGTATGACTCCTTATGCTTACAGAACATCCCATGCTGCTTTGGAACCTTTTGTAATGTCTTTGCTTGGTACCAGCAGGGATACAGGTTTTGACATAAAAGCTCTGGCAGAAATCAATGAAACTCTGGAAAAAGATGTAATGCCTAAATATAAGCATCTTTTGGATGATTCCAAAATTTCAATTATTGATATCAATGTTCTGCTCCATCAAACACCAGGTGGAATGCTTTCCAATCTTGTGAACCAGTTAAAAGAAATGGATGCATTAGATAAGATTCATGAAGTTTATAAACAATTGCCAAGGGTCAGAAAAGAGCTTGGTCAAATTCCTCTAGTAACACCAACAAGCCAGATTGTAGGTATCCAGACTGTAAACAATGTCTTGTTTGACACACCTGATGAACGGTATAAAATGGTAACAGCTCAGGTAAAAGATCTTTGTTATGGCTTGTATGGCAAAACAAGTGTTCCCATTGATCCTAAAGTACAGAAAAAAGCTCTTAAAGGTTATATTAGAGGAGAAAAACCAATAGTATGCAGACCTGCTGAAGTTCTTGAACCTGAACTTGAAAAATCCAAACAGGAAATCCAGGATCTGGCAGTTGATCAGGATGACTTACTTCTTTATACACTTTTCCCTGTTACTGGTAAAAAATATCTTATGTATAAATATGGAAAAGAAAAAGTTCCTGCAGCAATGAAGGCAATTACTCTTGATGATGTGGAAAAAGAAGAGAAACTTCTTAAACAACTAAAGGCTGGGAAGCTTATTGAAAAGAAAGATTTATCAGAAATGCCTGAAAAAAGTGAGGCTGCTCGCACGTTTAATGTGTTTATTGACAATGAGTATTTTGAAATTGGAGTTGATGAAGTTGGGGGCTCTCCTGCAATTGCCTATGCAAATCCTGTTAATGTACAGCAACCAGTTCCCCAGGCAACTGTTCCTTTTCAGGGAACCAAAGTACCACCTCCTCCTTCTGCACCTGCTGTATCTACACCGCCTGCTCCATCTCCATCTGTCTCAGCACCTAAAGTATCATCTCCTTCTACTCCAAAAAATATTCAATCAAATGTTTCAGCTTCAGGAACTCCAATTACAGCTCCCATGCCCGGCATGATTATAAAATATGAAAAAAATGTTGGGGACAATGTAAAAAAAGGTGATACTGTTGTTATCCTTGAGGCAATGAAAATGGAAAACTCATTACCATCAACAATTGATGGAGTTATAAAATCTATTAATTTCAGTACAGGAGATTCCGTTGCAAAGGATGATGTTCTTGCTGTAATTGAATAAATAAGCATTTGAATAATAAAAACAGGCTGCTATATTTTTATATAAGCAGCTTGTTTTTTTAGCTCTTCATAAAATTATATAGATAAATAAATTTTAATAACTGCCATAAGGCAAATATAATTTTTAATTCTTGGTTTGCTTTAGTAATGAAACAAGATCTTTCCACATTGTAATACCTTGAACCTAAAATTTGGACAAAAAAGAGTAAGCCCTGTTTATAGGCATTTACAAACTTTTTTTAAATTAAAAATTAGAAAAAGATATTTTATTTTTTAAAAATGTTTTTATAAAAAATGTGTTTGTTCAAAGAACTTAAAACATGAAAAAATATTATGTAGTTATAAGTTTTTTTATATAAATTCCATAAAAAGCCTAATTCGTTTCTAGCATATAATGCTCTGGGGGTTTTTTATTGCCTTATTTTAATAAAAAAAATCACATTAAAGGAAATATATATGGCATTTCAAACTAAAGATGAAATTTTACATAAAATACTAAATATGAAAAAACCTGAGTGCCCTCATTGCAAAACTGAAATGACATTATGGGAAGTACCTGAAATAACATTCAGTGATGGTTTGGGCTGGGGAACTCCCTATATGTTTGTATGTTTTAATGATAAATGTTCAGCATATAAAGAAGGATGGGATAATCTTAAAGAAACTACAGAATATAATGCTTCCTATAGATGTATTAATTCTCCTGGAACAGACAATTTCGAATATATGCCTGTTTTCAGTCCCATGGGTGGCAAGGGGCAAATATTAGATAATGATGAACTTGCCATACGAAAAGCATATAAAGAAGCTATGAAACAAGGTTTTATAGTTCTTACTGACTTTTATATATCAAAGGCATGGGATGAAATTTTAAAAATGCTGCTTGATCCAACTAATCCGCCAAAAGTAAGACTTAAAGCTGTTGATATGATCCAGGAACTTGGTGGTGTAGAAGCAATAGACCCCCTTGTAAATCACAAATTCCCGTTTCCAAAGCTTCAAGAAGCAGTGGATAACTGTGTTAAAGCACTCCATGAAAAATATTATACAAAAGAATGCCCTTATTGTGCAGAAATTATTAAAAAAAGAGCAGCTGTGTGCAAACATTGTAATAAAAAAATTAAAAACAATTAAGATGGCGTTAAAAGGAGATATGCCATGACTGAACACACACCTAAAATCATGGATGCATTGAATTTTTTTGAAGATGGTATTTATATTATTAATGATGATTATACAGTTGAATACATGAATAAATTCATGAAGGTATTATTTGGAGATGGAACTGGGGGAAAATGCCATAAAGTATTGACAGGCTCTGATAAACCTTGTGACTGGTGTAAATATAATGAAGTTTTTATTAAAAATGAAACCCACCATAGTAAAGTCTATATTAAATCCGTTGATAAAACTTTTTTCCTGTCAGAAATTCCTGTAACAAACCATGATGGAACCAAATCTAAACTTTCCATATATCGTGATATTACCCATCGTCTAGAGCAGGAAGCAAAACTTAAATCATCTAAAGCAAATTATAAAAGACTTTTTAAACATGTTGGGTGTGGTGTATTTGTCAGTAGTAAAAAAGGGCACTTTCTTGATGTTAATCCTGCACTTTTAAAAATTCTTGGCTATACAAACAAGGAAGAATTTTTATCCCTTGATCTTGCAAAAGATGTATATTTAAGTCCTGATGACAGGCGGAAATATACTGAAATTATGGAAAAAAAAGGTGAAGTTGTTGATTATGAGGTGAAATGGAGAAAACGAGATGGAAATATTTTAAATGTTCTTTTAACAAGTAATGTTCGCTATGATACAAATGGAAAAATTATAGGGTATGAAGGTATTGTTGTAGATCAAACCCGAAGAAAAAAACAGGAAAATGAAATAAAAAAAGCCCATGATTTTTTAAATAAAATTATTTCATGTTCACCCAATGCCATTATGGCAATGGATATGAAAGGTGTGATTAAACTGTGGAACCAAAGTGCAGAAGAAATTTTTGGTTTTAAATCTGATCAAGTAGTGGAAAAGATGACTATTCAGCAAGTTTATTCAAAAAAAATAGCAAAAAAAGTCATGGAAATGATGCGAGATGAAAAATTCGGAGGTAAAGGTAAACTAAATTCCTATTCACTGAATTTAAAAAAAGAAAACAATGAACTAGTTGAAGGAAATCTTTCTGCAAGTATTGTTTATGATGAAAAGGGAAATGAACTTGCGTCTGTGGCAATATTTTCAGATTTAAAAGAACTGCTTCAAACTGAAAGAAAACTTAGCTCAGCAAGACAACATCTGCTTCAATCGGAAAAACTGGCTGCAATGGGAGGGCTTACTTCCCAGATTGCCCATGAGCTTAATAATCCTTTGTTTGGTATTATGAATACTCTGGAATTAATGAAAACGGAAATCTCTCCTCAAAATAAAAGACGAAGACTTTTAGATATGTCTTTGTCGGAAATTCAACGGTTAGCAGATATGCTGAAAAAAATGCTTTCTTTTTCAAAACCTGATGAAGATAAACGCATAGAAATAGATGTTAATATGGTTATTGATGAACTTATGCTGCTTTATGAAAAACGATTCAGGGAAAATAGTATAAAGGTAAAGCTTGACCTTATTGAAAATCCCAAAGGCATTTTTGCATCCAAGGACCAATTGCGTCAGGTATTTATTAATATGTTTTCCAATGCCATGTATGCTATGGAAGATGGTGGTAATCTTACAATATCCACGCAAATTGTTGCAAAAAATCTTTCTATTACTATTAAAGATACAGGGATAGGCATTAAACCAGAACATATTAAAAAGATTTTTGATTCTTTTTTTACAACGAAAACCGAAAGTGTTCAAGGTGTGGGATTAGGGCTTTCTGTTTGTTATGGGTTTATTAAAGACCATGGTGGAAATATTATTGTTCAATCCCAGGAGGGAAAATGGACAAAGTTTACTATTACACTTCCTATTACTGGTTAATTGTAAATAAATGCTATAAGGCAGATCTAATTTTGATTTTTGGTTTGTCTTACAATAAAACATAAAAGAATATTAAATAGTTATAAATTCTTTTATATAAACAAATTACCATATTAGAAATTTATATGAATAAAAATATAAATCAAATTGCCCTTGTTACAGGTGCAAGCAGAGGCATAGGAAAAGCTGTTGCTATTGCTTTGTCCAAAACAAAAACATATGTTTTTATTAATTATAAGAATAATAAAAATGCAGCTTTAAATACACTTAAAATAATACAAAAAAATGGAGATCAGGGAGAAATATTAGGGTTTGATGTTTCAAAAAAAGAAGAAACTGAAAAAAATATAAAAAATATTATTAAAAACAATGGGAAAATTGATATTCTTGTTAATAATGCAGGCTTAAAAGATGATATGTTAATGGTTAGAATGAAACAAGAAAATTGGGAGTCTGTTATTAATACTAATTTAACAGGTTTTTATAATGTTTCCCGTTTAATAGTAAAAAATATGATTAAAAATCGTTTTGGCAGAATTATAAATATAACTTCAACTTCCGGACAAACAGGTGCTGCAGGTCAAGTTAATTATTCTGCATCAAAAGCAGGGCTTATTGGTGCAACAAAAGCCCTTGCAAAAGAAATTGCATCAAGAAATATTACAGTTAATGCTGTTGCTCCAGGTTTTATTGAAACTGAAATGACAAAAAATATTTTAATGGATGAAATTGTTAAATCTATACCTGTAAAAAGATTTGGCACTCCTAAAGAAGTTGCAGCAGCAGTTATGTTTTTATGTTCAAAGCAGGCTTCATATATTACAGGTCAAGTACTTGGAGTAAATGGCGGGATATTTTAATAGTATTATAAAAAAATCTTTATATGTTTTGCATATTAAAAAAATAATCTCTTTTAAAATTTTCTCTGTTTATCTATCCATGCAATATGACTCATAAGTCCACGAATAATCCTGACATCTCTATTATAAAGCTTTGCCCTTCCAAATATTTTTCTAAATGTAAAATATGATCTGGATTTTGAGGATCAAGAAAATCAATATTACAAAGTGTTTTTTTTATGTGACTATACATTTGTTCAAGTTCTTTAATATTTGCTCTGGTTTCAGTTTCAACATTTATACCAGTTAATTTTTTTTCAGATATTTTTTCTATAGCATGTTTTTTCTTTAATGCTTTTGAAATTTGATAAAGCAATACAGTAAGAGCATGAGAAAGATTCATTGAAGGAAAATTATTATTAGTTGGAATAGTTATAAAGTGGTGGCATAGTTGAAGTTCCAATGTGTGAAGTCCATTATTTTCCCTTCCAAGAACAAGAGCACATTTATATGTGTTTTTAATATCTGCAATTTTTTTGCTTGAAGTTTCAGGAGTAAAAAAATCATTTCTGTATTTTCCAAATCGTCTGGTTGTTCCAAAAGCAACATGAAAATCTGCAAGAGCAGATTTAAGATTATTATATAATTTTGCATTTTTAAGAATTGGTTGTGCTTTTAAAGCCATTTTCACAGCATTTTCCGATAAATAATCTTTACATGGAGTTACAAGCCTTAAATCAGAAAATCCAAAATTCATCATTGCACGACAAACAGAACCAATATTAATAGGACCCTGAGGCTCTACAAGAATAATAGATATATTTTCATGTTTCATAATATTTAATAATTCTTATAAAAAGTTAATGATATTGAAAACAACAAACAATGACCTTTTTCAGTATATTTTATAGAATATAATATTTTTATTCAATTAAAACACATGATTTTTAATTTGTTTTAATATTTTAAATATTCATTTTTGTAATAAAGCCATATTTAAATTTTGACATTGTTAATTTAATATAGTTTTTTAATTATAACTATTTGTTTTTATTTGATAATAAAAATTTGAATCTATGCAAGATTAACAATAAATAGAATTGTATTTTAAACAAATTTTAGCATGTATTTGCCTAAAAATTTTACAGATTGTTTTTTTATATAAGCTTATTTATAAATTTATATAAAAAAACTTATAATTATTTAATATTTTTTTATGTTTTGTTATAAGCCAAATCAGGAATTAAAAACCAGATCTGCCTTATAGCAGTTATTGTAAGATTTAATGTTTTTTAAAAACACATTGATTTTTAATATTAATATTTAGCTATCAAACATTTTTCTTTTATATCAACAAAACAAATCTATTATCAAACTTTCTTGTTGATATTTGTTAGAATATTAATCATATTTGCTGATTATATTAAATAATAATTGTTACAGCCGCCTGCAGCGGCTGTAATGCCGAGTTGAGGTCAATATATAAATGGACTGGAACTGGTTTTTTAGCGCACTATCCCAATCTACCGCAGCAATTGTTGGAATATTTGGTGCTTTTATAGTCACAAAGATTTTATCTAATCAAACTACATTCACAACAAAACGCGAAAAAACAAATGATTTACTATCAAAGTCTAAGCGTCTTATTGATGATGCAAAATCGTTATCGTTTGAATGGTATATAAAAGGAACTTCTATAAAAGAATATATAAAGCTTCATAAATTATGGGATGAAGATGATGCACTCTCAGCTGAGGAATATTATGAAAAGCTAAATTTCTCAAGGTATGTATGTCGTGAAATTGTAGTTAATGAAATTACTAAAAAGATTGAAAAGTGGGAACTAAAGCGAAGAAAAGAAAGGGAAGCAAATAAACATAATCTAATAATGCCAACGGCATCCCGCATTGCCTCATTGCCAGCAAGCATCGCTATCCCTGACCGGCTAAATAAAGAAGCTGATAAAATTAACTTGGTATTAAGAAATATAAAAAGCCAGTCCAGAGACATAAAAAACCACCTGGATACTATTGCTAATAATCCAGAGTCATCATCACAAATAACTTATGCATTACTTTTAATTACATTATTATTTTTTGTAGGTGTAATATACCCAATTAGCTTTCTTCCAATGCCATCTGACGGAGAAGTTGTACTATCATTAGGTGTAGATGTAATTATTCTAATACTCACCTCATTTAAAGGGGTGCTATTATTAGTAGTTTCACTGATCTTTTGTCTTATTCTCGCAATGTTTTTGTTTGTTAATATTCGGATGAAATATGACATTAATGATATAAAAGACTTAGAAACATTCACTAAAGAAGAAACATACTCTAAATATTTTGAAACTATGGTAGCAAACAGAAAAAGAAGGGAGGAAAACAATGGCTAACAAGTCAAAGTTACGCGTATTTTTACGCACTCGTTATCGCTCAATTATTGCACAAAAACACGCTACGCTTTGCCTGCTGGTGATTTGAACCGTTACAGATCAACTCAGCATTAGTGAAAATAGAACATGAATTCTATCTTATTGACGAATCCTGCTGCATTGTGTACACTTTGTTTATACATAATACAGGAGGAATTATGAAATCAACTGTTCAAAAATGGGGTAATAGTCTTGCAATACGAATCCCAAAGTCATTTGCCACTCAAATTGACTTATCACAAGGTTCTGAAATTGACTTAGTGCTGTTTGAAAACAAGATTCAAATAAAACCAATAAAAAATAAAAAAATAGCTTTAGATGATTTATTAAGCCAAGTTACAAAAGAAAACATCCACAAAGAAATTGATGCTGGAACACCTGTTGGTAAGGAGATTTGGTAATGATTGACTATATACCAAATCGTGGTGATATTGTTTGGATCAACTTTAATCCGCAAGCAAGTCCAAGTCATGAACAAGCTGGTAAAAGACCAGCATTGATACTAACGCCCAAAAACTATAACTCAAAAGTTGGACTTGCCATTCTTTGTCCAATCACCAGCAAAAAAAAAGGATATCCTTTTGAAATCCAGATTCCCAAAGGATTGTCAGTAAGTGGTGTTATATTATCAGACCAAGCTAAAAGTATGGATTGGAAAATCAGAAATACAGAATTCATTTGTAAACTTGATAATGAATTTGTTGAACAAGTATTACAAAGATTGCACACTTTACTCTAATTCCTTAAATTCACTAACAAATACATATACCAGACTTTTTCGTGGCTTTGCTCCTTAAAAATCCGATAATGCTAGCATTAGAAAACTCCTTATATACACAGAAGTTATTCCGGAAAAAGGCCAGATGAGTAGGATTTTTGAAAGCATAAATAAAGAGCTTGACAAAAAATGTGCGTTTGGCTAGATGAGCTAGATAAATGTATGGAAATATTTTATCAAACTCTTCCACCAAGCAAAAGGGTGAATAAGGAATACAGAATATTGTTTGTCATTTCATAAGGAGATATAATGAAACCAAGCTGGACACTTCAGGATGCCAAAAACAAATTTAGTCAAGTGGTCAATAATGCGATGTCAAATGGGCCGCAATATGTGACTAAACGAGGTGTTCATACCGTTGTGGTGCTGTCTGTGAAAGAATATGAACACCTTATATCACACAAGCCCTCATTTACTGACTTCTTGCTTCAGTGTCCAAAACTTCACAGTAAAGACCCGTTTGAACGGCAAAAAGAGTATCCGCCGGAGCTTGATTTATGAATTATGTGCTAGATACATGTGTGGTGTCAGAACTTATCAAGCCCATCCCAACGGCATCAGTTATTAAATGGCTTGCCTCAATTCCCCCTGAACAACTGTTTCTCAGTGTACTAACTGTTGGCGAGATTAAGCGTGGGATTATGAAACTACCGGAGTCAAAGAAAAAAGCACACCTTATTGTGTGGTTTGAAACATTATTGACTGATTATCAGGATCGTATTGTTCCAGTTGATCTTGCAGTGGCAGAGGCATGGGGAACATTACAAACTCAAGCGGAAATATCCGGACAGAAAATGGCTATTATCGATGGATATATTGCCGCCACTGCATCAGCGCATCAAATGATGATTGTTACACGGAATGAAGACGATTTTGCCGTGTGCCATCAGAATGTGATCAATCCATGGAAGCTGCTCTAAAAATGCGTGAATAAAGCAAGGAAACGTATAGTTGTGTACAATAAAAATGAATATTTTCTAACAAAAAAATGCACATGATAAAACACTTAAAAATTATAAAGGAAAAATTATGGCACAGCTAATTTCAGATCGCAGAGATATTGATTTTGTTTTACATGAACAACTAGGACTTGTTGATCATGAATTGTTTGAAGAATTTAATAAAAAAACAGTGGATTTAATTATATCTGAGGCAAGAAATCTAGCTATAAAAGAAATATTACCTACACAACAACCTGGTGATGAACAAGGATGTATTCTTGAAAATGGTAATGTAAAAGTTCCTGAATCATTTCAAAGACCATGGAAGCTTTATAAAGAAGGAGAATGGCTTGCCATGGCTGATGACCCTGAAGTTGGTGGACAAGGCATGCCAAAGCTTGTAAGCCTTGCAGCAAATGAATATCTTGTAGGGGCAAATCCAGCTCTTTTACTATATAGTGCTATGACTCATGGTGCTGCAAAACTTGTTGAAGCATTTGGTACAAAGGAACAAAAAAAACTTTATATGAAAAAAATGTTTTCAGGTGAATGGGGAGGCACAATGCTTCTTACAGAATCTGAAGCAGGTTCAGATGTTGGAGCTCTTACAACAAGTGCAGAAAAAAATGATGATGGCACTTATTCCATAACAGGAACAAAAATATTTATATCAGGAGGTGAGCATAATCTTTGCGATAATATTATTCATCCAGTTCTTGCCAGAATAAAGGGTTCTCCTGAAGGAACAAAAGGAATTTCTCTTTTTCTTGTACCAAAATATCATGTAAATCAAGATAGCAGTTTAGGTGAATTTAATAATGTTATATGCACAGGCATTGAAGAAAAAATGGGAATACATGGAAATGC
Source organism: Desulfobacteraceae bacterium 4572_130 (assembly GCA_002084425.1). Lineage (GTDB taxonomy): Bacteria > Desulfobacterota > Desulfobacteria > Desulfobacterales > Desulfobacteraceae > 4572-130. The sequence continues at coordinate 18,567 of NBLN01000008.1, forward strand.
TACATGTACTCTTTCTTTAGGAGAAAAGGGAAAAACCACAGGAACACTTCTAGGTGAAATAAATAAAGGCATGCCAGCAATGTTTAAGATGATGAATGAGGCAAGAGCCTTTGTAGGACTTCAAGGCTTTGCAGTAGCAAGTGCTTCTTATATGTATGCTCTTGATTATGCAAAAACAAGAATACAAGGGAAAAACATACTTAAACCAAAAAATGGAAATGTTCCAATAATTCAACATCCTGATGTAAAACGCCAGCTTCTTAATATGAAAGCATGGGTTGATGGAATGCGAAGCCTTATATATTTTAATGGAAAATGTTCTGATATTGCAGCAACCACTAATGATGAACTGGAAAAAGAAAAATACAAGGATATGATTGAATTATTAACTCCTATTGTAAAGGGATATGGTACAGACAAGGCATTAGAAATATGCAGTCATGGAATTCAAATTTTTGGAGGTTATGGTTATATTAAGGAATTTCCAGTTGAGCAGCTAATGAGAGATTCAAGAATTTTTATGCTTTATGAAGGTACCAATGGAATACAAGCAATAGATCTTGTAGGCAGAAAACTTAGAATGAAAGATGGAAAACTTTTTAATAATTTTATTGAGGAAATTCAAAATACTATTAAAACATCACAAAAAATTAAAGGACTTGAAAAAATTACTCAAAATCTTGCTCATGCAGTTTCAAAACTTGAGATTACAGCCCAGGATATCAAACAAAGAATGGGTTCTGAAAAAATATTAAATGCCTTTAGTTTTGCCCATCCTTTTCTTGAAGTTACAGGTGATGTAACAATGGCATGGATGCTTCTTTGGAGAGCATGTGTTGCAAGTCAAAAAATTTTAAAAAAAGCGGGGTCTCTGGAAAAAGAAATACTTATTCAAAAAGCTTTAAAAAATAAAGATATTGCTTTTTATGCAGGCCAAATAAAAACAGCTGAGTTTTTTATAAATACAATCCTTCCTTCAACTCTTGGTAAAATGGATGCTATTATGGATGGAGATACTTGTGTTGAGGATATATTAGAACAATCTTTTGGAGTCTAGAAATTCAAAACAAATAAATTATGATAGTATAATAAAAACCTGATATTGTTTAATAATTTCAGGGGCTTATTTATATCAGTCTAAATTTCAAAAACAAATGGATAAATAAAAAACTCCATATACCAGAAAAAAAGTATATGGAGTTTTTTATTATAATGCCATCTATTTTTCCTTAATACTCATACATATATCAACAATATGATGTTTTTCTGGATGTTCTTCTGGATTGTTCAAATAAATCTCATAACTAGGTCGTGACATATCAATTTCATAATTATTTTTTTTAATCCATTCAACAACAAGATTCCACGCATTTCCATACTCTTCAGGACTCTTTAACTCTGCATTCATTACAATATAGCTTCCTCCGGGCAGGACTTTTTTTTGTATATCTTTATCTACTATAGTATCATCTGGAACACTTATACATACTTCTAATTTTAGTTTGTCCAAAGGAGTAGTTTGAGGATCATCCTGATAAGCTGATAAAAATACTGAATCCCCAGTAATCAAACCTTTTGGGTAAGCCCAGGCACAAAGCTTATCAAACAAATTTTTAAAAATTTCAAGATTAGCAATATAATTTCCAGTAAATGAAACAAATGCAACATGTGTTTGTGCCAAATTTTTAATGATAGGTTCTTTATTTTTCATAATTTTCACATCCTTTTAATTCTAAACTCATACGATTTTTGCCACCCTATACTTGCCACTCCATTTTAAATAATCTTGATATTAAAACTGTTGAAAAATCTACACGGTTTATATCTCAAGGTGATAAAACAGACCATGCCTATATCATTAAAAAAGGTTCATGTATTATTCTGGTTGAAAAAAATGAAGAACTTTATCCTGTGGATCACAAAAGCGAGGGTGATATGTTATTAATGCCAGCTTTATTCACTGGAGAGCCTGTTAATTCCCATATTGAAGCAGAAACAAATATGGAACTATGGGTGTTGAAAAAATCAATTTTTGAAAAAATATCAAAAAACAATCCAGGTCTTTGGGAATTTTTAATTGAAATCATTGCTGCTAAGTTTGATTCAAAAAGACCTATATCAGATCGCACTATAGGACCCTATATAGCAACGGACATTATTGGCAGGGGTGGATATTCAATTGTTTATAAAGGAATTAATTCATCTACAAATCAAGATATAGCAATAAAAATGATGCGCCATCATATAGTTATAAATCCTGATTTTCTGGAAAAATTTCGTAATGAAGCAAAAATTGTTACTAAGTTTAATCATGAAAATATTATAAAAATATTTGACAGAATAGAACGCTTTCAAACTGTATTTATTATTATGGAATATCTTGATGGTAAATCTATAAAGGAATTGCTTGCTCAGAAAAAAAGAATTCCAGTTGATGATGCAGTAAAATTTTTAATTCAGATTTGTAAGGCAATTGATTATGCATATCAACAAAATATTTTGCACAAAGACATTAATACTGAAAATATTATGATTATTAATAACGATCAAGCAAAACTTCTGGATTTTGGTCTTGCATGTTCTATTTATGATGAAGATGATCTTTTTGATGGAGCATTGGCATATCTGGCACCAGAAATTTCTCAGGAAGAAATCGCTAATCTTCAAATGGTTTCATTAAAAGATTATATTAATAAGCCTGAAAAAAAATTAATTTATTATATAATTATCATCTTAATTTATTTTTTTAAGGAGATTTGTTTATGAATAAAATTAAAATCTTTACTATAGCTTTTATTTATTTATTTGTTTTATCACTAGTTTTTTTTACTACTATATCCTTTGCTGAAACGCCTTCTTTGGCAGGCAAAAAAGAGTTTATTGTAAAAAGAGCTATGACTGATGAAGCTAAAAATTGTATTGAATGTCATGCTAAAAAAACACCTGGAATTATAGAATCCTGGAAACTTGGCAAAATGGGGCATTCTGGAATTTCCTGTATAGATTGTCATAAAGTAGAAAAAAGTTCTTTAATGGCGCAAGTCAATGTGAAGGAGTAAAGGGAACTAATACTTATATCTCCCCAATGGTTTCTTCTAAAACATGTTCAAGATGTCATCCTGCAGAAGTTGAAGAATTTTTAAACAGTGCTCATTCTGATCCTGCACGAAAAGCTGTTTATGATAAAACAAAGTCAGATGGTAAACTTGTTGCATTGCAACTTCACTATGAAGGTGGAGCATTTATGGGCATTTAAAAAGGGTCAAAAATTAATGAGGCTTCAAGGCCTTCTGGCTGCCAAATGTGTCATGGTTCTGAAGTTAAGGTTGGAAAAGATGGAAAACCAATTGAAGGAACATGGCCTGCAGGAGTTGGTACACTATATCCAGATGGATCTGTTGGAACATGTACAGTTTGCCATACACGCCATGAATTTTCCATTGCAGAAGCAAGAAAACCTGAAGCTTGTGCAAGTTGTCATCTAGGGCCTGATCATCCAAACATTGAAATTTATTTAGAAAGCAAGCATGGACAACAATTTTTAGCTCATGGCGATGAATGGGAATGGGATAGTGCTCCTGATGCTTGGGAACCAGGAGACTATACTGCACCAACTTGTGCAGTTTGTCATATAAGTGGAATAGGAGAATTAAAAACAACCCATGATGTTAAGGAACGGTTAAAATGGGATTTAGTTCATAAAAAATCTGTAATAAGAAGTGGAGCAGGAGGAGATGGAGAAAAAGGTGATAAATTAATGCGCAAGGTTTGTATTAATTGTCATGGAGAAAGTCATACAAACAGCGTAAAGGGAACTCTTGATAATGCTGTTGCATTATATAACAAATATTGGGATGGCGCTGTTAAAATGAAAAAAGAACTTGCAGCAAAAAAATTACTTAAAAAAGATCCCTGGAAAGACGGCTTTCAAGAGCTTATGTATTATTTATGGCATCACACAGGCAGAAGAGCAAGACAGGGCACTGCTATGAATGCTCCTGATTATGCACATTGGCATGGATTTTTTCAAGTTTTTCAAGTATATCAAGATATGGAAGAAATATATAAATGGAGAATTAAAAATAAAAAAATAGAAGAGTTAAGCACTGTTATGAGTACAGGTCCAGTTTAAAAATATAGAAAATTAAACTAAAATCGGGGGGTTATACTAAATCATAATTTTAAAAAAATTATAAGTTAAGTATGCCCCCAAAAGTTTAATAGTGATTAAGTCTTTAGGCTTTACCTGTAAATATCTTTTAAAACATTAAACTTTATTGGGAATACGCTAGAGGAATTCAAATTTTTAGAATAAAAAAGGTCTCAGAAAAATTCTGAGACCTTTTTTATTATATGGTAGCGGGGAAAGGATTTGAACCAATGACCTTCGGGTTATGAGCCCGACGAGCTACCAGACTGCTCCACCCCGCATCAATAATTTTTTCGAAATTAGAAATATAGTTAAGTTTTAATTTTAAGTCAACAACTTTCTTTTTATATGTAAAAAATATAAAACTAATCCTAGTTTAAACACTTTAACAAAAATATAATCATACTCTTTTTTTGTTCTTAGTTCATACTTCTAGCTATTCCACACTCCTGGAATTTTACTGTCACAAAAACTACATTTTGAATTTTTTATTTCTATTTTTACAATATTATATCCATGTCTTTTTATAAGCAGCTTACCACAAGAATGACAAAATGTATTATTGCCCTCATGATTTGGAATATTTCCCACATAAACATATCTTATTCCCATATCAAGAGCTATTTTTCTAAATCTTGTAATTAATGACACAGGTGTTGGAGGAATTCTTTTAAGTTTGTATTTTGGGAAAAATCTTAAAAAATGAAGAGGATGGTCAGGTCCAAGAAAATCTAATATCCATGTACACATTTTTTTCATCATTTTTTCATCATCTGTATATCCAGGTATTACAAGATTTGTTATTTCAAAGTGCACTTTTTTTCTATAAAGAGTTTTAAAAGTTTTAAGAACAGGTTTAAGTCTTCCTCCATTTAATTTTTTATAAATTTCATTGGAAAAAGATTTTAAATTAACATTAGCTCCATTAATAAGATTGCATAAATTTTCCAAAGGTTTTTGATTTATATATCCATTTGATATCCATAAATTACCAAGTCCCTTTGATTTTGCATAAGCTGCTGTATCTGCCATATATTCATAAAAAGTTGTTGGTTCTGAATAAGTATATGCTATTGCAGCAGATTTTGACAAAACTGCTTGTTTTAAAATATCTTCAGGAAAAAGATCATAAAATTTAAGATCTTCAGGGTTTTTTTGTGATATTTCCCAATTTTGACAATTTAAACATCTAAAATTGCATCCTGCTGCTGCAATGGAAAAAATTTTTGATCCAGGCATATAATGAAAAAGAGGCTTTTTCTCAACAGGATCAATATTAACTGAGCAAGGGTTACCATAGGCAATTGTATAAGCTATTCCATTAATATTAATTTTTGAACGACATATCCCCCTGTCTCCCGGGCCAAGCACACAAGTATTAGGACATGTTGTGCACATTATTTTTTTGTTTTTTAATTTTTTAAAATAATATGCTTTTTTTGACCATTTCCATAATTTTAAGGGACCATCATTTAAAAAAACATTTCCCTTTATTGTGTTATTTCCCTTGGTATTATTTAAAAATTCCTGTGATAAACCTCTGGATAAACAAGGAGAAATAAAAGCAGAGCCTATAAAAGCACTACCATAAATTAAAAGCTGTCTTCTTGTTAAAGAATTCATTTTATCCATCTTAATGTATGTTAAAAAATAAGTATTACATTTATGTATCTCATAAATAAGATATAGTCAGACATAGGGTCAAGTATGTTCTTGACACTTGTTTGATTTTTTAAAATTCAAAATATACATTATCTTAATTTTAAAAACAAGAAACCACAATCTAAACAACAAATATACTGAGAATCAAGCCGCAAATGTTGAGCATTATTCATTTTAAATTAAAATAAATACTTGTAATTTAAAATAGGTCGTATATACCATGGATATACATTCATAAGAATCAAATAAAGGAGTTTAAATAATGTTATCCAAAATTCAAAAATGGGGAAATAGTCAAGGTATAAGAATTCCTAAAAGTCTGCTTAAAGACTCTTATATTAAAATTGGGGATGAAGTTAATATAACCACTATTGCAGGTAAAATTATTCTAGAACCTAGAAGAAAAATACATGGTAGATATCAAATACAAAATTTGATTAAAAAAATGCCAAAAAACTATAATGCCAAAGAAGAAGACTGGGGTAAACCTGTGGGACAGGAGGTATGGTAAATGTCCAAATATATTCCCACAAAAGGAGATTTTGTAATTCTTACTTTTAATCCTCAATCTGGTCATGAGCAAAAAGGCAGACGCCCAGCAATTATTGTAAGTAATAAACTATTTAATCAAGCAACAGGTTTTGCCATAGTTTGCCCTATAACAAATACAAATCGTAACATCCCTTTTCATGTTCAAATATCAAACAAATCCCTTTTAACTGGGTATATTATGGTAGAGCAAGTAAAATCAGTTGATTATAAAACCCGTAAAATTAAACTTATAGAAAAAGCATCAAATAATACTTTGGACAAAGTTCTTGGACTATTGGATGCTTGTATATATCAAGATGCATAAAATTGTTGCAAGGAACAAATAGTAGTTTAGGGATTTAGTAATTTTTTATGTTCTTGCTTGCACAAGCCCCAAACTAATTATTTTTATTAAACACAAACATAAAACAGCTTTAAATATTCCCAGAAAAGGCACAAAAATTAAGCTGAATAAAATAAGTCCTAGCCCTGCTCCCATAAGATCTGCTGCAAAAAATCCAGCTACTCTATTTGATGAGTCTATGTTTAATAAGGATGACTCTGTTTTTAATGCAATGGAAAACTGTAATCCACAAAAAAATGCAAAAACAAAAGAATATAAAAAAAATATTGAATAATGCAGATTTTCTTTAAAGAAAAAAATCATACCTGCAAAAATTAAAATTAATAAAACAATTAAAATATCCAGATTTAAAAGTATTTTTTTAAAATCTGTTTTATTTATTTTTTTTATAAAGCATTTTCCTCCAAACCATTTTTCCCCAAATAAGGCACCAAAAAAAAGTCCTGTAAGAAATACAGTTACTATTATTCCTGTTTTAAGATAAATACATCCAAAAAGAATTTGAAATACAAAAATAATTAATATTTCAAAAGACATTGCTGCAAATCCTGTAAAAAAAAGAATTGTTTCAATTTTTCTAAGGGAAATAATATATAAAATAAAAATTACAAAACAAATTAAACCAAAAACAAATGGAGATGAATTAAATTTTGAAAACCAATGATTAAAAGAATATTTTATTATGTTAGGTTCAAAATCAAGATTTAACATGGCGTTTTTATCAATCATATTTAAAAGATTTTTTATTCTTTGTTTTGTAATATCACCGTAAAAATAATTTTTAATATATAATGTGTTAATTTTTTTCTTGGATAACAGCAATGGAATGTCATCATTAAGAGGTTTGTCAGACATGATAAAATATGTTTCAGAAGATGGTAAAATCATAATATTTTTAAAACATGTTTTTGCAGTTGCATAAAGACATGATATTTTTTTTAAAAGATTTTTTTCAGGATAATTATCAAATCCTTTAATGGAAAAAACAAAAACCCCGTTTTTTTTAATATGTTTTTTTGCCAGAACAAAAAATTGTTTTGTATAATATCTGTTTGCCTGAAAAGTATCAGGATTTTCCATGCACATAATAATTGCATTATATTTTTTTTTTGTTTTATTTAAATATTTTCTTGCATCATCTTTAATATTTGAAACAGAATCAAATTTTTTCAAAAATGAGAATTTAAACATTGCCTTGGAAACTTCAGGATCAATTTCAACATAATCAATATTTTCAGGAACATATTTAATTGCTTCTGAAAAAGCATTGGGAACACAGGAAACAAATAAAATATCTTTATGGTTTTGAATTTGTGAAAGACCATAATGTACAATTTCTTCTGCCAGTTTAGTATTTTCCCTATTAAACAAAGAAACCCCATTTGCAAAAAATGTATAATCATTCATATATTTATGTACTTCAACTCTGCCATAGGGAGTGTCTTTATAAAACTCAAGATTGCAGTTTTTTTTGTTTAAAGTAAAATTTTCAAACTTCAAACCTAAGCCCATTAATATTAGAACAAATACAAATATCACACATAAAATAATTTTAATGTTTGTTTTTTTATTTTTTAAAATAAGAATAAAAGAAAAATACATAAGAGGAATACAAGACAAAAAAACAGATAAAACAGGAGTAAAAAAAAATACAAGAATAAAGGAGAACAAAGCACCGCCAAGAGCATCACCTATATTATCAGCCATGTAAACCTGTATAGATGAAAACTTGCTGGAAATATTTTTTATAATATAAAGAGTAAATGGAAGTAAAAATCCCAAAACAAGGCAATATGGTGCAGATAAAAGAAAAGTAAAAATAAATGTTTTATAAAATCCAGGTTCAAACCCATAAAAAAATAATGTTTTATGGAAAATGCGCAAAAAAATTATTGTAAATAAACCAGTAAAACATAAAAAAAGAGATAAAAATGAAAGAATAGCCAAAGAGGGAGAAATAAATTTTGTGGATATTTGTTGAAAGCTAGTTCCTATTCCTCCCAAAACAAGCCAGTTAAAAAAAATTATTGCAATAATAAATTCATTGCCAGCAAAAAGAGATAAAAATTCTCTTATTATAACAAGCTGTGCTGTAACAGAATATATTCCAGTTGCAATTACAATATATAATAATTTTTTTTTAATTAATAATTTTTCGTAATTACTAAGCATTATATTTGTTATATTTGTTTTTTTACAAAAAAAATTTTAATGTGCAATTGTCCCAATTGGGTTAAATACAATGTTCATGGATAGAGTGTTAGAGAACTAGAAATGTTTTTAATGATTTTCTTTAAAAGATTGAACCTGATATGTCATAATTTGAAGTTTGCCATTTTCCCATTCATTTTGATCAAGATCTGCCTTTAAACAAAGATGTGACAGAAAATCCTGAGCTAATGGAAGCTGCTCCCATACCTGAGGAAGAAATGTTGCACTATTTATTCCTTTTTTTATTATTACCCCATCAATATTTGGTCTTATTTTTGACAAAAGGTCTCTAGCATCCAGATATTCAAGATTTTCAGGTTTAGATAAAATACTTATTTCTATATTTATATTTTTAAGCTCATCTTGTCTAATATTTGAAAACCTTGGATCATTAAATCCTGCATTTACTGCATTGTTTTCTATGCTTTTTCTTGCTGATTCCACAGGCAAAATACTTCCAATACAGCCTCTTAAGTTGTTATTTTTATAAAGAGTAACAAAAGTTCCTGATTTTTGTTTAAAATCTTTTGTATCAAGTTTTTTTTCCAATAATTCTATTTCTTTTTTGTTAATTTCTGCACCAAGTTGTTTTGCAATTGTTATTCTTGCAAGTTTAAGAAGTATTTGTCCTTGATTTGCTGTAAATACATTATTCATATTTTTTATAAGCCCTTTTTTTTCTGATTTTAAATCTGATTCAAAAAATGCAATAGAACAATAACCTACTACTCTTTCACGATTTTTTGTAACATCACCACTATTATAATAATTTAAAAGATATGGCTGCCATTTTCTTTTTTGAGCAATTTTAAGTAAAGTAGCTATAGGAATTTTTCCACAGGCATTATTATTATCCATTAAAATTTCATGGTCTTTATAATTTAAAATATTTGATATTGTATTATGGTCTTTTTTTATGGCTTTTGCATAAGAAAGATAATGGGACAAATCAGAACTTGCAATAAGCAGAGTGTTTTTATCAATTAAATCATCTAAACCCTTTGCTATATTATCAGGATTTGCCCGACCTGTTATAATAGGAATAAGTTTAAAATCTTTTAAGGAAAACTGAAGAAAAGGAAGTACAACTTCAATGGAATGTTCTTTTAAATAATTTTGAGATTCATAATTAAAAAAAGAATATTTTTTAACAAGTTTTAAAGCATTTTTATCAATATCAATAAAACCTAAAGGAGTCTGCCATTTATCTGCACAATTTACTAGAGATTTTGCAAAACCTGTTGTATGGTCAGGCCCAAGTATTATAACTTTTTTAAATTTTTCATTATCAAGTAAAAAAGTTGCATAAGATGCTGCAATGCCTGAATATACATAACCTGCATGAGGCATAATCAAGGCTTTAAGCTTTTTCCCAAAATAATTTTTTCTGTATTTACAAAAATTTGTTCTAAAATGTTTAATTAATTGTTTAATATCTTTTTTATTATCAGGATAAAATGTTCCTGCAAACAATGGATTTCTTATATTATTTATATTTGCTGGAATAGTTTTATTATTTACACCATTTATATTAGAGGCAAAACATAAACCATGTAAAAAGCAAAAACTGATTATTAATATAAAAAAAATAAATATGTATTTTTTCATGTTAAACTCCATATTCAGACAACTTATACATTGCCACGCTGGAGCATGGCAATGAGAAAGCTTGTTTCTTTGCTCTCATCTCCATGCTCCAGCGTGGAGATGTGTATGTTTAGACGCTCCAGTGTCATACCTGCCTAGATTAGTTTCTAACTCCAATCAGTAAATACCTTAATCAAACCTTGTTCTCCCATATAATTTCTAGCACTAGAATAACGCCAATGGTTTGCTTTATCCACATAACCTCTTTTTACAGGATTTTGATGAATATAATCTAATTTTTGTAATAACATCTTATTATTCTGTAATAATTGAGCATGACTTCCCTCTTCCCAAACCTGATACTTGCGATCTATTTTATGTTTTTTTTTGCAATAAGCAAATTGATTTAAAATTTTTTGAATTTTATGCTTTTCAAAATACCTTACTAACATCTTAGCAGTATAAGACTTAAAACTATGAATTTCTCTATGTAAGTTTTGAGCCTGAGCAATCCAGTGTAAATGGTTTTCTAAAATAACATAACCATATAACTTTAAATTTCTTTTGTTTTGTAAATAAGTCCAGGAATCTAAAATAATCTGTACTGTTGATGGGCGCGTAAATATTGGAATCCAGTTTATAATTGTACAAGTTAAAAAATGTGGTGCTGATGGTTCATAAATTCTATACTGGCTTTTACCCATTATAGTTTCCTGGTTTATGTATATTAGTGAACTCCTGTAAAAAGCCCAGAATAGACGCTAAAGTGCCTATATAGGCATTGCCACGCTGGAGCATGGCAATGAGAAAACTTGTTTCTTTGCTCTCATCTCCATGCTCCAGCGTGGAGATGTATATGTCTAGAAACTCCAGCCTAGAAATGATGTACCTGCATATATTGAATTTGCTCTCATCTCCATGCTCCAGCGTGGAGATGTATGTATCTAGACGCTCCAGTGTCATACCTGCCTATATTAGTTTCCTAACTCCAATCAGTAAACACCTGAGTCAGCCCATATAAGCATTGTCAGGCTGAAGCATGGCAATGAGAATTTTTTTTAAAAACAAAAAAGGGTAAAAGAGTAAAAAATCAAAGGGTAATAATCCTAGCGCAACGAAAACCTACAGTGCTGATCCGATTGTTCGGGTCGTTGTTGTTGCGGTCAGCGTACCGACAGACACCACTACCGTTGTAGAAAGAACCACCGAGCAAGACATAACTATCCTTATTATTATCATAAAATGAATTTGTCCATTCCCACACATTTCCTGCCATATCATAACAACCATAAGGGCTTGTTCCATTGGAATATGTAAAAACCTTTGTTGTTTTTTTAATCTCTGATTCATAAGTATTACATTTATTTTTATCAAATTCATCTCCCCAAGGGTAAACACGACCATCATTACCTCTTGATGCTTTTTCCCATTCTTTTTCATTAGGAAGTCTGTATTTAAAACCATTATTTTTATTTTGGCTAAGCCATTTACAAAAAGCACAAGCTTCATAAAAACTTACTCCAATAACTGGCTTGTAAGGATCATTAAATTTTTTATCAGAAATATATTGGGGCTGAAAAATATTATTTTTATCTTTCCATTCCCAACCAGATTTATCCCAAAACTCTTTATTAAAATATCCATGAGAATTAATAAATTTTCTATATATTTTATTTGTTACAGGATAAAGCCCAATTTCATAATCATAATCTATATTTTCGTAAATTTTATCATGTCCATACAGGAATTTCCCTGCTTTAATATTTACCATTTTTTCTGGTGAAAAAGTGGTTTTATCATCTATTTTTTCTTTTTTTATGTCTTTTCTTTCAACTATTTGTGTTAAAGTAATTAACTGCTCCAGTTCATCTTTACTGCATCTTAACTTGTCAATTATTTGAACAAGCTCATTATCCTTAAAAAAATCCTTTAAAGCATCTGGAATTGAACCCTTAATTTCCTCTGAAATTTCATTAATATTTATTAAATCATTTGTATCTTTTTTATGGGAATCAATTATTTTTTGCATGATTTTAATATTTCCATGCTCATTTTTTTTAATAAACCTTAAAAATCCTGAAAATCTAGACTCAATAATTTTCCATAAAAAAAGATATGATTTTTCTATTTTAACTTTTTTATTTGCAAGAAGAACTTCCATAAGGCTTATATCATTTAAAAACCGTTTAAGATTTCTTGGATTGTTTTTAAGAACAGGAATAAGAATTGGAATATGTTCTAATATTTCTTCTATGCTATAATCTTCTAATTTTTTAATATATGTCTGAAAATCATCTTCAGGAATTTTGGGAAGATTAAATGTTACCTGAACAATTTTTTCCATAAAATCACTGGCATTATCCTTATATGTTTCTTCCAGTGCCAAAGCTCTAGTAATAATCTCATTTGCAGCACCAATAACAAAAACACAGCTTTTTTTGTCCATAAAAAGCTTTATTGTTTCAAGTACCTTAATAATTCTTTTATAAGGACATCTATCAAGGTCATCAATAAATATTACAAGCACTCCTTTTGAATCATCATTTTCATGTATTTTATTTAATTCTGTTTCTGAGTTATTTAAATAAGTCCAAATAAGATCATCAAACAAATTTTGAAAGATATCATAAAATCCAAGTTTATCTTTATGTTTAAGATTTCTAAAAAACTGATTAACATTAACACCTGTCATAGCTTTAATAAGAGATGTTGCAATTCCTTTTTTATCAAGACTTTTTATAATTTTTTCAATTTTAATTCTGCACTCAACAAAAAAATCATTATCAGATTCCATAGTTTTAAAAATTTTTTCAATAAGTGCTGCAAAAATTTCTTCTTTATTATTGTATTTCCATGCCTGAAACCAAACAGTTTTGCATAATCTATATTGCGGATCTTTTTCAAATCTATTATCATTATCAAGACTTTGTTTAATACTTTTCATTAAGGTTGTCTTGCCAGTGCCCCATGACCCATAAATCCCAATTGTAAAAGGTGTTTTATTGTTATTAAAAGCAATAAGATCAGCAATTGTTTTTACATAAGCACTAAAACCAAACTCAACATTTTGTTCTTCTGGATGATCACTTAAAATTTTTACACATTTATCATTTGATTTGTTGAATTTATTTTCCATAAAACCTCTTTAATATAATAAAAATCATCATTTTCATTGCCACGCTGGAGCATGGCAATGAGAAAGCTTATTTCTTTATTCTCATCTCCATGCTCCAGCGTGGAGATGTGTGGGTATAAACGGACGCTCCAGCGTCATACCTGCCTAGCTTAATTTCTAACTCCAATCAGTAAACACCTTAATCAGCCCATGTAAGCATTAAGCATTGTCAGGCTGAAGCATGGCAATGAGAAAAATTCATCCTTAAGTATTAATATGAAGATCTGATATATGAAGCAGTGTAAAGGTTTGTTTTTTAATATGATTCATACGAAAATTCTCCCTGAAAAATTCTACTGATTCTTAAAAATAATTTTAAAGCAATTTATATCCGACAAAATACCTGATACCTATAAAACAATCAAATATAATGGGGTATAGAAAAAAATATTGAAATTTTGTAAAAAATCGTTAAAATAATATCTCAACAAGCTCAGTAACCAATTAATAGGCTCAATACTTCGACAGGCTCAATAACCGTATTATAAATAATTTTTTAAAAAACATTTGAAATAGTTTGTAAAAAATATGAATTTTAAGAAAAAATGGAAAAAAACTGTTAAACAGGGAATAGAAAAATTTGGTATTTTTCCTAGTTCCAGACAACTTGATATTATGGCTATTCATGGATTGGAGCTTATTAAATGGAATAAAAAATTTAATATTACATCTATTACTGATCCCCTTGAAGTTGCAATAAAGCATTTTATTGATTCAGCAGTTCTTGGGTGTTATGTTCCTGATAATATAAAAATCCTTGATATTGGCTCTGGAGGTGGTTTTCCAGGGATCCCATTAAAAGTTATTAAACCTTTAAATAAAGTAGTTATGATTGATGCTTCAAGAAAAAAAACTTCTTTTTTAAAACATATTATAAGAACAACAAATATTGCAGAAATTAATGCTTTTCATGGAAGAGCGCAAGATTTTGCAAAAAAACAAGATTTTAAACAATCCTTTGATATTGTTGTTTCAAGGGCATTTACATCCCTTAAAAAATTTCTGCCAATAGCTTGTTTGTTTTTATCAAAAAATGGATTTGTTCTTGCTATGAAAGGATCTAATTGGGGAAAAAAAGAAGAGAATATAAAAAATTTTCAAAAGGGAAATTTTGATATGTCAATTTATAAATATACTCTTTCCCTTGGAAATTATGATCGTTGTATTATTAAAATAAAACCTTTAATTTAATGGTATAAAAATTTTCATTTTATTATGTATTAAATCAATTTATTATGAAAAGTTCGCCTTTATATTTTAACCACAAAAAAACACGAAATTACACAAAGAAACTTTATATTTTTAGTGTTTTTATTATGTTCTATTTTTAAAATTTAAAATTGTTTTTTAAAAATAATTTGTTTTATGCTATATAAATAAGGTTATTTATTTAATATTTTTATGGTGTCTAAAAAAATTTTATCTTCCTTATTCTAATTTCAAGGTTCCCAAAATACTATATTTTGCAAATAAAGTTTTTTAATACCATCTATCTTTTAAATTTTATTTTTAATTATTTTATAAACACGGGGGTTAACACATGAAAAGAAAACTACTTGGGATGTTAATTGCTTTATTTTTACTATTAAGTTTTACTACATTTTCCTTTGCCAAGGATGTTGTCACAAAAAATACTAAAAAAAACCTTAAACAAAATGTTGAAAAAGCTACTGAAACAAAAATTGATTTGCCAAAGGAAAAACAAACATCCCTGGGACTATATATTACTGCTAAGGAAGCATTTGCAAATTGGTATCGTTATCAGGATAAAGTAATCATACTAGATATTAGAACTCCAGAAGAATATATGCTGGGAGGCCATGCAACAATGGCAGTAAATATTCCAGTAAAATTTTTAAAAAAGAAAATTGATTTTAAAAAAGACAAATCTATTATGTCTTTAAATAAAAAATTTGTCGAAAAAGTAAAAAAGAAATTTAAAACTTCTGATATTATAATGATTATGGGGCGATCAGGTGCAAGAAGTGCTGTTGCCGTTGATATGCTGGCAAAGGCTGGTTTTACAAAAGTTTATAATATTATAGATGGTTTTGAAGGTGACAAATTAAATCTTCCCATAAGTTATAAAAATGGTAGAAGAATTGTTAATGGCTGGAAAAACTCTGGTGCTGTATGGACAGAAGATGTTAATCCAGATTTAGTATATAAGCCTTAAATTTTTTAAGGGCATTATAAAAAAATCTCCATCTAGCAAATAGATGGAGATTTTTTATTTTTTTTAGACCCTATAAAAATTTATATTTTGTTATCAGGCAAACCATGAATTAAAAATTAGATCTGCCTTATGGTATTTCTATATGAAAGAACTTATAACTACTTAATATTTTTTCATATTTTGCTATAAAGCAAACCCAAAAATTAAAAATCAAATCTACCTTATGGTAGTTATTTAAAATCTAAAACATAATTACTTAGTATTTTTATTACTTTTTTAGTTCTTTCCCCTACCCTGCCTGTATTAATAACTGTTTTGTTTATTTTTACAACCGGCACAATACCTTTATTAGTTCCTGTAATAAAAATTTCATCTGCCATGAGAAGTTCATGTAAATGAATTTGTCTTTTTTCTATTTTAAATTTTTTTTCTGTAATAGATAAAATAACCTGCCTGGTTATGCCATTTAATACATCCTTTTCAGGTGTAACTAAACTATCCTTTATAAATGCAAATAAATTACTTGTTGTACATTCTGTTACAAAATTATCTTTATTAACATAAAGAGCTTCTACTGCTTTTTGGGTATGTGCTTTTTTTAAGGCAAGAGTTGCAGGAATATATGAAATACTTTTTGCACTGGGAATGTCTCTTTGTGCAGATATTGTTATTATTTTTACGCCTTTTTCATACCATTGTCTTGGGAATTCAGGTATTTTTGTAATAAGTACAAGAAGGCGGGATTTTCCCTGGGGCATACAAAAATCTGTACTAGAGCCACCTGTAATAATTGTTCGTATGGTTGCTTCTCTTGTAAGCTTATTTATTTTTAATGTTTCAAAAATAATTCTCTCAATATCATTGGATGACCAAGGGACTAGAAGCCCTATTTCCTTTGCTGATCTTCTAAGTCTTTTAATATGTTCCTTTAAAAGATAAGGTTTTCCATTATATGTACGCATAACATCACATGCACCACAACCTCTTAACACAGCAAGATCATCAATTGGTATTGCTGCCTTGTCTCTTTCAACAAACTCACCATTTACATAATATATATTCAATAATAAATCTCCTTATCATAATTTAAAAACCATGATTAAATAATATCATTAAATTTATTTCTCAAGGGGAAAATTCATGGAATTATAAAAAAAATTAATAAAACAAATCCTTAAATTCAGCCTTTTATTACTGCCAAAGGACTTAATTTTAGAACAATATCTATAAGATCTGTTTGATTCTGCATCACTATATCAATATTTTTATATGCACTTGGTGCTTCATCCAGATCCTTTATTTTATTAAGTGAATGCAATATGTTTTTTTTATTTAATGAAAAAATTTCTTTTTTAAAATCCAGAGTTTTAATTGCTTGTCTTCTTCCAAGTTTTCTTCCTGCACCATGAGCACAAGACATAAAACTTTCAAGATTTCCCTTTCCGCAAACAATATAACTTTTTGTTCCCTGGGACCCTGGAATAATACCTAATTGACCTTTTTCTGCTTTAATCGCACCTTTTCTATGAATTATAACAGATCTTTTAAAATGTTTTTCTTCTAGTGCATAATTATGAGCAATATCAATTGTCTGGTTATAAGTTATTTGCTGAAACAAATGAGAAAAAGCATTTTTTACTGTATGGACAATTAATTTGCGATTAGCCAAAGCAAATAAAACTGAGTATTCCATTTCATTTTTATACAATTTAGCCTCAGCAATATTTAATGGTAAAAATGCAAGCTGTAACTTTGCATGAACTTTTAAGGTAAGATTTTTATTAATTTTAATGGCAACTTTATTATAATGATCTGCAACTTTTTTACCAAGATTTCTGCTGCCTGTATGAACCATAAACCAGATATGTCCATCAGAACCTTTTTGAATTTCAATAAAATGATTTCCTCCTCCAAGTGTTCCTAATTGACGCAATGCTTTTTTATATTCCTGATGCACAATAGGACAATTATTTTTTTGTTTTATTGGCGGCATTTTCCCCTTAGATTGTGCTTTTTTATGCCAGTTAAATCCAACTGGAACTAACTTTCTAATATTTGCAACAAGCTTTTTTAAATTTTTTCTTTCTATGTGTTTTAAACTTGTTTTAACAGCACAAACACCACAACCAATATCAACTCCCACAGCATTTGGGATTATAACATCTTTTGCTGCCATAACTCCACCTATTGGCATTCCATATCCAACATGACAATCAGGCATAATTGCTATATGTTTATAAGCAAAAGGTAAATTAGCAAGGTTTTTTGCCTGTTCCAAGGCACCTTGTTCCAGATGATCAAGCCAAAGCTTAATTGGTATATTTTCACTTGTAATTATTTTATTCATATTATGGTATAATAGTAACAAAAACTAATGGCATCATAAAAAACAAACTTAAAATATTAGATATTATCTATTTAAAATTCCTCATACAAAATTAAGCCAGATAAAAATTATATGGATGACCCTGTAATAGACAATTAAATCTTCTCGCATTTCCCTCAGGAAAATGGTATAAATATAGGCTTAGGCTTTAAAATAAATACATCTTCACCATAAAATTTGAACAAAATCAAGCATTGTGCAAAAGTGTTATTATTTAACAGGATTATAAAAAATGAATATATTTTCATATAACAAAAAAAATAAAGAAAAACTGAAAATTGCAATTATTTCAGTGTCCACAATAAAAAAACTTGGAAATGATAAAATAGGAGTATGGGTTAAAAAACAAATTAAAAAACATGGGCATGAAACTATTTTTCATCAAATAGTTACCTATGAAATTGTTCAAATTCAGGAATTAATAAAACATGTACTTGATAAGATCCAACCTAATGTAATTTTCATATTTGGCGGTACAGGAATCAGCTCAAGAGATCTTACAATAGAAGCAGTTGAACCATTTTTTGAAAAAAAAATTTCTTCATTTAAGCATTTATTTACACAATTAAGTTATGAACAAATTGATTCTAATGCTATCTTTTCCAGGGCAACAGCAGGTATTATTAATAATATCATTATTTTTTGCATGCCTGAAAATTTTAAAATATGTAAATTTACATGTAAAGCACTGATATTTCCAGAACTTGACTATATTAAAAAACATATATGATAAATCTTTATAAACAAAAACAAAAATTTCTATAATAGAAATCTATAATGCCATACAACTTAAGGAAAAAACATGAGCGAACTAGAAAAATTAATAATTAAATGGAAAGATTCTAAAGCCCAAACAAAAAAAGCATTTATGATTATTATGGATTATATCATTAAAATGAAAGATATAAGTTTTGAATTTAAGGCAAGACCTAAAATTAGTTATTCTTTACGCTTAAAACATAAAAATCAAAAAAATCGTTCGTTTTTTGCAATTATTGATATAATAGATGACGAACCAAACCAAAGATGGCTGTCAATATGTTTTTATGAAGATATGATAAATGACCCAAAGGACTTGGGCGATATGATACCTCAAGGTATGATGGGAGAAGATGGATATTGCTTTGATTTTTATGAATATAATGAAAAAAATATTGAATATATTAAAAAACGGTTTGATCAAGCATATTTGTCAGCTTCTAATTCTTGATTTAATCTTTAAAAAGTTTAAATAAAATGAAATATATTGGAAAACATATATTGCTGGAGTTATATGAATGCAATTCAAAAATATTAAATGATATTAATGCAATCCCAAGATATATGTATAAAGCTGCCCAAAAAAGCGGAGCCCATGTCCTAGACTCTAAATTCCATATGTTTTCCCCTTTTGGAGTATCAGGAATAGTACTTATAGCAGAATCCCACCTTAGTATTCATACATGGCCCCAGTATAATTATGCTGCCATTGATATTTTTACATGCAGCTTTGATATGAAACCCTGGGATGCTGTAAAATATTTAAAAAAATGCCTAAAAGCCAAAACTTATAATGTAAAGGAATTTAAAAGAGGCAATATGCATATTTTAAAAAATTTAAGTAAAAAATCCTAGATAGTTTTATATAAAAATAAGTGATGAAAAATATATGAATTCTTTTTTTAAAATATTTATTATTTTATTTATGTTTATTGGAATAATAGGCTTATCTTTATTTTTGCATATAATAAAATTTGCTGATATTCCCCTTGATTTATCTGCAAATAATAAAATATTTTATGTTAAATCTGGACAAAGCCTTTATACAATATCAAAAAATTTACAACATGAAAATCTGATAAAAGACAATGGTTTATTTAGAAATTTTGCAAATATTAAAGGATATTCAAATCAAGTTAAAGCTGGAGAATTTGTTCTTTGTGCGTGTATGTCGCCTAAGAAAATACTTGAAATTTTTGTAAAAGGAAAAACAAAACTTCATAAACTTACAATTCCAGAAGGTTATAATCTAAAACAAACAGCTCTAGAAATTGAAAAAAAAGGGTTTGGAACAAAACAAGATTTTATTTTTCTTAGCAAAAACAAAAAATTTATCAAAAAAATGGGAATAAATGCAGATTCTATTGAAGGATACCTTTTTCCTGAAACATATTTTTTTGAAAAAAATGAACCATTAAAAAATATTATAATTAAAATGATAAAGCGATTTAATATTGTTTTTACTAAAAAATGGAAAAAAAAAGCAAAGAAAATGGGATTTTCTGTGCATGAAATTGTAATACTTGCATCAATTATTGAAAAGGAAACAGGCAGTGAACCAGAGCGCCCTTTAATATCTTCTGTATTTCATAACAGACTTAAAAAAGGTATGCGCCTTGAAAGTGATCCAACAGTTATTTATGGTATTTCAGATTATAATGGAAATATTACAAAAAAACATTTAATCACTAAAACTTCCTACAATACTTATAAAATAAAAGGACTTCCTTTAGGACCTATTGCAAATCCTGGAGCTAAATCATTAAAAGCAGCACTTTTTCCTGCAAATACAGATTATCTGTTTTTTGTATCAAAAAAAGATAAAACCCATAAATTTTCAAAAAATATATGGGACCATAATAAAGCTGTTAAAAAATATCAGCTTAATCATTAAATTGTTTTAAATAAACTATAAATGCCCCAGCCGTTGATTTTTTTTCCCCTTCTAATTCAAACCATAAAACAATGCCTTGTTGTTTTAGCTTTTTTAAAAGCTCTTCAATTAAGTCCGGCAAAACAGCAATACCATCATGGGAATGAAGACCTCTTCCAACAATAATTCTTAATGTTAATATGCCCTGTTTAAAAGCTGTTCTAATATAAGATTCAGCTTTTATATTTGCTTGTTGAGCTGTAACTCTATGAAGATCAAGTTCTTTTTCAGGTAAGGGATATTGTTTAAGTCTTTGTTTTAAAGAAATTGGTTTTTTAAAGGAATCATGAACTTTTTTTTGATGCATTAAATCTTTTATATTTTTATTTTCAAAAGAAATATCAAGAAGTTGTGAAAAAATTTCTTTGATGTTTTCTTTGCTGTTTTCTATATTTTTCTTATCATTTTCTAGGATTTTTTGATAATTTTCTGTAATTTTTGTTTTTTTTTCTGTTTTTGTTTCTGTATTTTCATTTTTTGTTTCTGTATTTTGTTTTTCAAAAATTTTTAAAAGACTTTTTGAATCATCTAAAATGGAAATCCCATGTTTATTTTTTCTTTCTTTTTTATGTTCTTGAATAAATTCTTTTTTAATTTTTTTAGAATCATCTAAATCTGGTTCTTCTTCCCTGAAAATATCTGAAAAATCTTCATTTTCCTTAAAAACTCTTATTCCTTTTTTGTTTTTATGATAATGTTTTTTGTATGTATTATTATTTTTAGACATAAAATTTTTATGTTTTAAGTTTTTTAAGTTTTTTTTAATATCTTTCAAAACTTAGTTTGTATTTTTTTAATAAATCCTTGCGTCCAATATCTTTAACAACTGTTTCATAAGAATTTTTCGGGAAATTCAAATATAAGGGAATGGAAATTATAATTAATGGAACAAGAATATTAATTGTTATATATGATAATATAATTTCATTTATTCTTAAAAAAAATATAGCTGGGATTAATAAGGTTAGGGCAAAGAAAAGAAAGAGAATTTTCTCAATGCTGATGTTGAAGGTGATGACAAAATTTTTTAAGAGGATTGGGACAGCTACGAAGGCGGCTGCGATGATGACGAAGGCGATGGCAGCGGCGAAGGCGATGATGATGAAGGCGGAAGCGGCGATGGCGATCACGGCGGCGGCGATGGCGATGGCGAGGGCAGCGGCGAAGGTGATGGCGACGGGGATGGTCGCAGTGAAATTTAAATCTTCTGTTAAAATTATATATAATAAAAATAAAATAATAAATATAAATATAAATCCAAAAAATAAATGAAAAAAATTATAATTCAAAAAAATTATATTTTTTTTGTTGTAAGTAAAAGCTGATTTATATTGATTAACTGCATTTTGAAAATTATTAAAATCACTTTTTTTTACATATTTTTTTAAGCTTTTAATATTTTTTAAGTCATTTTCTATTTTTTTAGGTGTTAAATTTTGAAATAAATAAATTTTTAATTTATTATAAATGTTGAAAGAATCATTAGAAATATCAGGTTTCACATTCCAATTCCAGGGCAAAATTTTAAAAACTCCTTTAATTTCTTTAGTATATTTAGTTTTTATATATGAGGTTATAATATCAGCATTTTTTATTAATTCTTTTATAGGTTTATTTGTTTGAGTTTCTATTTTTAAAGGAGAAATATTAATTAAAATCACACAATTATTTTTCCAACTATAAAGATTCATAAATAATAATGTTAAAATAATTAATATAGTTGATATAAATGAATACAATCTAAAACCTTTTGCTGTATTTTTCATTAATTTTTTAATTTTAAAATGAGTTTTTAATTTTTTCCATTTTTTAAGAAAAACATAGTCTTCTGAATTATTAGATTGTTTTGCTTTTATTGCTTTTGCTGCATAATTTATAGCATTATTATTTGTTGTTTCATTTTTTAAAGCTTTTGCAATAGGTATTGCTATTTGTCCCGGAAAAAAATTTTCTAGGGGCCATATTTCTAGGTCTGTTTGTTCTTTAAGCAATTCTTTTCTTTCTATTAAATCCTTGTTACGAGTTTTAATTAAATCTGCTAATACTTTGGCAGCTTGTGTTCTTATTAACTTATTTTTGTTTTTAAGCAGCTTTATTAATGTATCAAGACCTTCATCTGTACTGATATTTTTCAAAAGTTTAATACCAGTTTTTTTCCATTTATTAGAAGCATTTTCTAAAAATCCCGGTATAAGTTTCATAGCAATACTGGGAGAAGTTGATAAAACATATTCTAGTGCAGATGCTTTTTCATCATTTAACTCTATTTTATCCATACATTCTTGAAAATCATGTTTTATTTTTATAAATGCTTTATCATTTTTTAAAGAAATAGAAGATAATAATTCCAATTCAACATGAATTTGTGTTTTTTCAAGTATTTCTTTTTTAAGAAATTCTCCTATATCATTAATTAAGTTTATTTTATCAGGAACAACAGTCATATTTAAAAGGCATTCTCCTGCTTCAATATATTTATTTTTATTAATTAATTGCTTTAAAATATAACTTGCATCCTTAGTATTATGAATCATACTGCAATAAAAATATAAAACTTTAATTAAATCATCACGACTTGAAAATTCTTCAATAACTTGTTTTTTATCATAATTTATATGTGCTTCCCATGCAGCAAAATATTCCTGTATTGTTCTATGAGCACAGGTAAACTTATCATCATCATGTCCGCATGGTTTTATAATTCCATTTATATTTTGCAGTTCTTCCAGAAAAAGATCTATATTAAATGATTTATCGCCCCATAAAAGATCTTTAGCATATTTTTCCATATCCTTAGAACTTAATGCTTCAGAATCTGTTTTATCTTTTATAGTTTTTAAACAAACTTTTCTTAAAATTTTTTCTTTATTCTTTTTACTGAATTTTTGTTTTGTTCTTTTACGCCCGGGTCGTTTAATTAATAATTCATCAATTGCTTCTTTATAAAAATCTTTACGAGTTTTAGGAATTGAAAAATCTTTAGTCTGCATGTAAAGCCCTGTTAAAATTGTAAGCATTAAGGGATTTCTGCATATATCTCTAACTTCATCATTCTTTTGTATATCAGCAAATAAATTTAAAGCATAATTATTATGTTTGGGCCAACCTTTTAAAAAAATTCTCATATGATGATTTGTAAAAGGTTCTAAAGAAACCATATCAGGTATTTGATTTCTTAGTTCTTGTTTTTGTTTGTAGCTGTATTCACGGCAGGTTACTATAATAAAATTTTTGTGTTCCTGTATTTCATCTTTTTTACAAAAATCCATTATATTAGAAACTACAGCTTGTCTTTTAATACCTACTTCATCTAATCCATCTAGTATTATTAATAAATTTCCTTGTTTAGCATTGGCTTTAATAAACTTTTCTGCCTTGGGAAAATCATAATCATCAAAACTAGATATAATTGCTTGTTCTATACTATGTTTTTTTGAGGCAAGTTCTCGCAGAGAAATAAATACAGGAATTAAATTATCAATTTTTGAGCTTGTTGTTTTATTAATAATATTAATAATCAAACTTTTCATTAAAGTTGTTTTTCCTGTTCCTGCTCCTCCAAGAACTATAAAACGCTTTTTTTTATTGGAATTTACATAATTAAATAATTCTAAATCATCTTGTTTGTTATGTTCAGAAATTAATTTTAAAGGAGCATAAGATTGTTCTAAAGGAATTTTTAAAGAAGGACCTACAGGATTTTCAAGTTTTGCAAGATCTGATTTTAATATTCTTCTTTTATATCTGCTATATGCAATTGGGGATGGGAGCCATGAAATAATAATATATTTATAAATCCATGAAAAAAATCTTAAAATAATTTTATTAAATTTTTGCATTATCTTTTTTAGGAAAAAAAACAATGTTGTTATTATTACACCAACTATAATACCAGTTAACATAGTATTATTGGGTTTACTTAAAAAAGATTGAAAAAAATCAAACATATTATTAATTCCTGTTTTTCTATATTTTTAACAAAATATACTAGTAATTATTTTATTTTTTAGATGTTTAAAATCACATATTTTTAAGGTTAAAGCAAAATCAAAAAACTATACCTAAATCTTAAACCTAGAGCTTTTAAATATTCTTGTTTTTTCCACTGAAAAATGATGTAGTTGCAAAAAATTAATTTAGCAAGAAAATTATAGTATATTAAAATTTTCCATATTAAATTTGATTAGATCATAAACTCATTATGTATTTTAAGTAGTATTTTTTTTAATTTTACTATACAATATATAGTATTTCACCGCTAAAAAAACACTATATCTTGTATAACCATCTATTTTATTGAATTCATTAATTTTATTAAGCAAGTATTCAAAAATCCTTTATCAATTAGATAAGGGATGTTTTTTAGATAAGGAATATTTATATTTATTAAAAGGAGAATAATAAAACCATGAGAAAATTTTTATTTTTATTGTCAATATTGTTTCTAAGTATTTGTTTTCTAGCAAATCCTTGTTTTGCAAAAAAAACTATTAAAATTGGATTAATGTGTCCCTTAACAGGTGCCTATGCAAGTGAAGGCCAGGATATGCAGCAAATTGTTGAGCTGCTTGCTGATGAATTAAATGCAAAAAATGGAATTAATGGCACTAAAGTTGAGATTGTTGTGGCAGATGATGGAAGTGATGCAAAAACTTCTGCAATGGCAGCACAAAAACTTATAACAAAAGATGTTATTGCTGTTATTGGAACCTATGGTTCTTCCAACACAGAGGTTACTCAAAATATATATGATGAGTCAAAAATTATTCAAGTTGCCACAGGTTCTACTGCTGTAAGACTTACAGAAAAAGGGCTTAAATATTTTTTTAGAACATCACCAAGAGATGACAGTCAAGGTCTTGTTGCCTTTCAAACCATTCAAAAAAGCGGTGCAAAAAGAATTGCTGTTCTTCATGATAATTCAAGCTATGCAAAAGGTCTTGCAGATGAAACTGTTGAGCACCTTAAACATGCAGGTATGAATATTGTTTTTAATGATGCTTTAACACCCAAGGAAAATGACTATACTGTTACTTTAACAAAAATAAAATCTCAAAAACCAGACCTTGTATTTTTTACAGGATATTATGGTGAAGCAGGATTGCTCCTTAAACAAAAAAAAGAAATGGGATGGAATGTTCCCTTTATAGGTGGAGATGCTACAAATAATTTAGATCTTATTAAAATTGCAGGGAAAAAAGCAGTACAGGGTTTTCAATGTACAAGTCCACTTCTTCCAACTGATTTAACTGATGAAAAAGCAAAAATGTTTATGACTAATTACAAAACAAAGTTTAAATCAGATCCAAGTTCTATTTGGTCAGTTCTTGCAGGAGATGCTTTTAAAGTTATTGTAAAAGCACTAGAAGCAACTAATTCCACAAATTCTGATGTGCTTGCAGATTATCTACATAATAAACTTAAAGATTTTCCAGGGCTTACAGGAAAAATTTCCTTTAATGCAAAGGGAGATAGAATAGGCGATGTTTATCGTGTTTATAAAGTAGATCATGGTAATTTTATTCTTCAATAACAATAAATTTTATTATTTTTTTATTAATGTAATTAATAGACATAGCTATCTTTGATTGATTTTTACTTTACAAGACCTTTGCACAAACATATTTTTTATAAAAATTTTAAAAACAGAAAATATTTTTTTTTAGTTTTTTGTGAAAGGTCTTGTATAGTTAGTATAAAATCAAAAATCTTTGTATCAAGGAATCTAATAATGGAGCTTTTTTTTCAGCAACTTACAAATGGTCTTACAATAGGCAGTATTTATGCTTTAATTGCCCTTGGCTATACTATGGTTTATGGTGTTATGAAGCTAATAAATTTTGCTCATGGTGATTTATTTACTATAGGTGCCTATCTAGGGCTTACATTGCTTACTGCCCTTGAAATAACAAAGCAATTTGGCACATTTATTGGTCTTATCACTCTTGCAGCAATGGTTTGTATTCTAGTTGCTGTTATTGGTGTGTTACTTGAAAAAATAGCATATCAACCTCTAAGAAAAGCTCCCAGGCTTTCTGCTGTTGTTTCTGCTCTTGGGGCATCTATTTTTCTACAAAATGCAGTAATGCTTATTTATGGTGCAAGAGTAAGAGTATATCCCCAAAATATTCTTCCTTCTTACACACTTAATATATTAGAATTGCATATTCCTATTGTTAGAGTTTTGATTTTTGCAACCTCACTTTTATTAATGATTGTATTATATCTTTTTATACAAAAAACAAAAACAGGAGTTGCTATAAGAGCTGTTTCTATTGATCATATTGCTTCAAAACTTATGGGAATAAATGTAAATAAAATCATTATGATAGTTTTTATTATAGGTCCAGCCCTTGGTGGCTCTGCTGGTTTAATGGTTGGTCTTTATTATGGACAAGTTAATTTTATAATGGGCTGGTCATATGGATTAAAAGCTTTTATTGCTGCAATTTTAGGAGGAATTGGAAATATTCCGGGAGCAATGCTTGGAGGGCTTAGTCTTGGAATAATAGAAGCCCTTGGCGCAGCTTATTTTTCCATAGCTTGGAAAGATGCAATAGCTTTTTTTGTTTTGATTATAATTTTAATTTTTAAACCAACCGGAATTCTTGGCGAAAGAGTAGCGGAAAAAATATGAAAAATAAAAAAATAATAGATGTTCTAATATGTGTAGCTTTATTTGTTTCTCCATTTTTTCTAAATATGTATTGGACTGATGTTCTAGTTAATGTAGGAATTTATGCAATTTTAAGTTTAAGCTTAAATATTATTCTAGGATATTGCGGATTATTTCAAATGGGGCATGCTGCTTTTTACGCTGTTGGCGCATATACAGCAGCAATCTTAAATGTAAAATACAATATTCCAATACTTATTCTTATGCCTGTTGCTGGAATTTTTGCTGGAATTTTTGCCTTTATCATAGCAAAACCGATTATTCATCTTAGGGGAGATTATCTTCTTATTGTAACAATAGGAATTGTTGAAATTGTAAGAATTGCACTTGTAAATAATGTTTTTGGGTTAACCGGAGGAGCAAATGGAATATTTGGTATAGACAGACCAAATGTTTTTGGGTTTATAGTAAAAACTCCTTTTCACTTTTTTTATCTTATATATTTTTTACTTAGCATAACTGTATTGCTTTTTTCTCGCTTTGAAAACTCAAAATTTGGAAGAGCATTGGTTTATATTAAAGAAGATGAAGTAGCAGCAGAAGGAAGTGGAATTAATATTGCAAAATATAAAACGATAGCATTTGTAATAGGTGCTGTTTGGGCAGGAATGATAGGAGCTATTTTTGCCTCAAAAATGACAATTATTTCTCCTGATTCTTTTAATTTCTGGGAATCTGTTATTTTATTTACAATAGTTTTAATTGGAGGTTCTGGAAATATAAAAGGCGTTATTTTGGGATCTTTTTTAATTATTGGTTTACCTGAACTGTTTCGGGATTTTGCAAGTGCTAGAATGCTTATTTTTGGTATGGCAATGATTGCAATGATGATTTTTAAAAGCGAAGGGATTTTTCCACCTGTTAGAAAAATTTATAAGATAGCAATTAAATAAAAATTTACTCCAAAACAATAGCTTATTTTATAATTATATTTTTTTCACCCTTATAAATACAACATATAGCTAATGCTTGACACATAACAGGCTATATGTTGTATATGCGCTTATTTGATTTTGTATTTTCTAACAACTGCCACAAAGCAGAACTAATTTTTGGTTCTTGGTTTGCCTTACAATGAAACATAAAACAATATTAAATAGTTATAAGTTCTTTTATAGAAATCTATCCCATATTTAGTAAGCTTAAAAAAATCGATTTTTAACAAAAAATTATGATTAAAAATAGTATTGAAAATCTAGGCTCATGGATTATTGTTCTTCTTCAAAATCTTGGAAGAATAGTTATCTTTTTTTCTCAGGGCATTTTTTATATATTTATTTCTCCATTTCAAACAAAAAAAATTATTGAGCACACATGGTTTATTGGTACAAAATCAATGCTTGTTATTATTATGACTGCTATTTTTACAGGTATGGTCCTTGGCTTACAAGGATATTATACGCTTGTAAGATTTGGCTCTGAAGGAATGCTTGGCTCTGCTGTAGCAATAAGTTTGGTTAGAGAACTTGGTCCTGTTTTTTGTGCTATTATGATTACTGCAAGAGCTGGTTCTGCTATGGCTGCTGAAATAGGTATGATGCGTGTATCAGAACAAATTGATGCACTTGAAACTATGAATATCAATCCTATAAGATTTACTTTTAGTCCAAGAATTGTTGCCTCTATAATAAGTTTTCCCCTACTTACAGCTTTATTTGATGTAATTGGAATTTTTGGAGGATATATTGCAGGCTCTTTAATGCTTAAAATTAATTCCGGTCTTTATTTTTATCGAGTAAAGGAAAGTGTGGTTATGGCAGATATCATAGGAGGATTTATTAAATCATTTGTATTTGCTCTTGTTGTAGTAACTATATGTTGCAGTCAGGGATTTTTTACGCATCTTCAAAACAAGGGAGGTTTTGGAGCAAAAGGCGTAAGTTTTTCCACAACAACTGCTGTTGTCAATTCCTGTGTTTTTATTCTTGTTTGTGATTATATAATAACATTTTTCCTTGTTTGATTTATAAATATGAAACCACCTTTTATTCAATTTAAAAATGTAAAAAAAAGTTTTGGCTTAAATCATGTTATGCAAGGTATAAACCTTTCCATATATAAAGGAGAGATCACTGCTATAATAGGAAAAAGTGGTTGTGGAAAAAGTGTTTTATTAAAGCATATAATAGGTCTTATGAATGAAGATTCAGGAGCTATTTTAATTTCAGGCCATAATATTTCAAATATGAAAAAAAAAGAAAAACAAGAATTTAGAAAAAAATTAAGCTATATGTTCCAGGATAATGCTTTGTTTGACTTTCTAAATGTCTATGATAATATCGCACTCCCTTTAATTGAAAAATCATCTTTTAAAAAACAGGAAATCAAAAAAAGAGTTATGACAAAAATGGATCATCTTGAAATAAAAGACATTGAAAAAAAATTTCCAGGTGAACTTTCAGGCGGTATGAAAAAAAGAGTTGCTCTTGCTAGAGCTCTTGTTACAGAACCTGATATTGTTCTTTTTGATGAGCCTACAACAGGCCTTGATCCCATAAGAAAAAAAAATGTACATACAATGATTAAAAACTATCAAAAACAATTTAAATTTACAGGAGTTATTGTAAGCCATGAAATTCCTGAAATATTTGAAATATCACAAAGAATTGCTATGATTGATAATGGTAAAATAATATTTGAAGGAAACCCAGAACAGATTAAAAATAATCAAACAAAAAAAATACATTTTTTTATTAATCCAAAGGAATAATTTGTGGATTTCTATTTAGAAGATAATATGTTAAAATTTTGAAAAATACTGGAACAAAGTGAGAACTTTGCACAAATATCCAAGGATTTGCAAATATGAAAAAAAAAATAGTTGAATTATATGTGGGAATTTTTGTTATTATTGGTCTTGTATGTTCATTTTATCTTATAACTGAGCTTGGCGAATTTGATATAATGGGGGAAAACAACTATTCTATTTATGCATATTTTAATTCTGTTTCAGGGCTAAAGAAAAATGCAAATGTTGAAATAGCAGGTGTTAAAATTGGACATGTAAAAAATATTATTTTAGACACAAAACAATATCTTGCTAAAATTGAATTAAATATCAATAAAAATATTATACTTTCTGAAGATGTAATTGCATCTGTTAAAACATCAGGTATTATTGGAGATAAATATATAAATCTGTTATCAGGAGGTTCTGAAATAATTCTTAAACAAGGAGATATAATATTTAATACAGAATCTTCTGTTGATATTGAATCTCTTGTAAGTAAATATATATTTAATAAAAATTAATATCATCTTAAAATTTTTTCATCATTAAACAACTGTATTAAGCTGGTTAAAAGTTACATTTAAACGCCACCCAATTTTTAATGTAAAGAAAGCTTTCCTAGGTTACATAAAATAAGACACTATGGGTTAAGAATATGATTAAAAAAATTATATTATATTATTATATTATTATATTAATAAGTTTAACATGTGTATCTTTAACTATG
>NBLN01000024.1 GCA_002084425.1 Desulfobacteraceae bacterium 4572_130
CTTGAAGAAATTAGAAAAGCAATAAAACCTAAAACTATAAAAATGAATGCAAGAACAAATGAAATAGAATTAGATACAGAAAAAATGGGAGAAGTTCCAGTGGAACTATTGGTAAAATTAATTGTAAATTGGAGTGAATCAGAAAAGCCAACAGCACAAATTTTAAAAACAAAAGTTAATCCAAAATTCTTACAAAATCTTTGGAATAAGTTATTAGAAATGTATGAAGTTGGCGATCAAAATGCTATTGGAATTTGAAGGAGAAATATTTATATTAAAAGAAGATACATTAAGAACATTAGAATTAAGAAGGCAAGGTAGAAAAATTGAAGCCTTGCCTTTTTTAATTACTAACTGGACATTAAAAAGAGAATTAAATATAAGAAATATTTTGTTATTAAAACCAAAAATAATTGAAGCGATATTAAATAAAACTATAGAAGGTTATTTAATAATTACAGGTATTAATGTATTAACCCTTGAAGCGTTTATAAGGACTTCATTTATTGTAGAAAAATTGAATTTTGATGGTTTTAATGAACAAGAGCAAGAGCAATTAAAAGAATGCTTTTTAATCAAAAACAATTTATTTGATCATAGAGGTAACCTAATCAATTTACCTGATTCAGGTGGCTTATTAGACCAGAATGCAAAATATATGTACTTTTTAAGTAAATATAGAAAAGTATTAATCGAGAAAATCAACGAAGAAAATAATAAGAAAAACAAGGCGGTGAGATAAATGGCTAATGCCGCAACTTTAAGTATAATTTTACAAGCAAAAGATTACGCTTCTAAAGCTTTAAATGCAGTCACAGGAGCAATGAATAAATTAGAAAGTGCAACTCAAAAAGCTGATAGAAGTTTCCAGGAATTCAAAACGAATATGAATGAAATGGCAAGATATGCAAAATATGCTTTAGGTGCAATAACTGCAACAGGAACAGCTATCGTTGCTTTTAGTAAAGATACAGAAAAAGCTATGGCGAATGCTTCTACAATGTTTAGTGTAGCAGGAAAAGAATTTGAAAAACAACTAGGAAGTAGAGTTGCAAAGATTTCACAACAATACGGAATATCCTTAAAGAAAATGTGGGACGCAACTTACGCATTAGGTAGCGCCGGTATATCTTTAGAAAATGTTCCTGCAGTTTTAGAACAAACTGCAAAAGCAGCTGTTGCAGGTGGTGCTGATATAGAAACAGCTTTTACAGGAGCAATAAAACAGATCAAAGGTTTTGGATTAAGTTTAAATGATTTAGAAAAAGTTTATGCCGTACAGTTTCAAGCTGTAAAATATGGTCTTCTGACTTATGATCAACTTGCACAATATATTCCGGAAATAGCTGCTTCTGCAAGAAGTTTAGGGGAAGATTGGAAATCAGCAACAGCAACATTTGCAACACTAACAAAATATATGCCAGATGCTTCACAAGCAGCTAATGCGCTTCAAAATGCTTACGATGAATTAACTCAAAAATCAGAAAACCTTACAAAAGCTGGGATTAAATTATATGATAATGGGAAATTTATTGGGTTTGTAAAAGTTTTAGAACAAATAAGAAATCAATTGAAAGGCAAAACAAATGAAGAAGTAGCAGAATTTATAAATAGCTTAGAACTATCAGATACAGCAAGAGGAGCTATTGTAAATCTTGTGAATAATTTTGAAGATTTAGAAACGATAACAAATTCAGTAACTGATGATGTTTCTGCCTTAAATGAAATGTTTTTAAAACAGACACAAACTTTAGAATTTCAGTTAAGAAAATTATTTGTTGTTTTTGATAATTTAAAGCAAAGTATTTATAACGTATTTAAAAGTACATTAGGGCAATGGGTTCAAAAAGCAATTATATGGATTCAAGGATTAACAAAATGGATTGATGAAAATAAGGAAAAGTTTATTGCTCTTATTAGTGCAATAACAAGACTTTTAATAACAGTTGTAATATTCAATATGATAATCAATGTAATGAGTAAATTGGGAAGTATTATTCAAGCATTAGCAAATCCATTTACATGGTTATTTGGTATATTAATAGCCTGGTTTGCTTCTTTGGATAAGGCTAAAAGAATAGAAGTTATTCAAGCGATTATAAATGGAATAGGTAATGCAATAAAATGGTTAGGCAAACAATTTGCATTAATAAAAGAAAAAGGTTTTTTTGAGTGGCTAATTGGATTATTAGGTGGAGCTTTAAAAGCAGTATTGAATTTCGCTATAAATGCAACCGTTACAAGCTTTAAATGGTTGGCTGGGAAAACAGTAGATGGATTTTTAGCTTTAATAGAATTTTTTACATGGTTAGCAAGAACAACAATTACAGGGTTTAAGGCTGTAATAGAATTTTTTGAACCTATTTTTGAAAAAATATTAACTGGATTTACTGCAATAATTGAATTCTTTAATTGGACAGCCAACAAGGTAATTAGGGGTTTTTTAGTAGTAGCTGATTATGTGGATTATGCATTCAAAAAAAGTTTTGAAGCAGTAGTTTATTTCTTGGAAAATTTAGACAAAATATCAGCATGGATATTAAATGAAGCAATAACAGTAACAATTGATTTTGCAGAAAATTTGAACAAAATATCAAGTTGGCTCCTTAATAATCTAATTGAAATTACAGCTAAAATTACATTCGCATATATTGCCTTATACGATTGGATTATATCAGGAGTTAGAAATCTAGATGTAAATGTTGTTTTTAACATTGCAGAAGGAGCAAAGAAAATATGGGATTTCATGAGTGATTTATTTGCTAATGCATGGCAAAAAACAATAACCTTATTCGTAGATATCTTAAAAGGGAAAAATGACTGTAACAACACCAATTCTATCAGAAATGGCAATGGAACAAATACTTAAATACGCATTAGCAGGTTTAGGATTTGCAACAGGAGGATACACAGGAATAGGAGGAAAACATGAACCTGCTGGGATAGTTCATAAAGGCGAATATGTAATACCAGCATGGATGGTAAAAGAATATCCAGAATTGATAAAAATTCTTGAAGTAAAAAGAAGGGGCTATGCAGAAGGTGGAGCTGTTGCATTTAATGCAGGAGTAGCAGGTGCAGCAGAAAAAGATATATTTGATAAGTTAGGCGGAATATTTGGAGAAATAGGAAACGATGTAAATACAATAAAGGAAACAGTTCCAGAAATGCTTAATTATATTCTATCTTACGTTCCAGCTTCAGAGGAACAAAGAAATTTAATTGTAGATACAATAAATCAAATATTAGGTATAAGCGAAGAAAGCAATGAAACACAAAAAAGCATGTTAGAACAATTGAAAGAAAATGTAAAATTAGCACAAGGATTATATCCAGAAACAAAAACATATTATGATTTTGAGAAAGGTCAAGCGGGGAGTTTAACACAAATATTCAAAGGTGGATTTGATATATTAACTGGAAGTATAAGAAATGTGGGAACTTTAGTTGCTGATGGAATTATGAAAACATCATGGGCACAAAATATTTCGAATTGGATTAAAAGTAATGCTAAATCAGCTGGGAATGCTATTAGCGGAGGTCTTTCAAGTTTTGGAAATGCGATGGGAGAATTAGGATCACAAATAAGTTTAGATCCTATTTTCGGTCCTATATTAGACGGACTTAAAAATGTTTTTGGTGGTATAACAGGATTACTTGGAGATATATTCGGTCCAGTTATTCAAGCAGTTCTCAGCCTTAGCAATGTAGTAGCTATCTTAAATCCGATAACAACTATTGTGGAAAGTTTAATGGCAGTAATTGGTCCTTTAATCAATTCAGCTTTACAACCATTCGTGAATATATTAAAAGCTTTTGGTCAAATGTTAGGAACATTATTAGTACCGTTACTTGAGCCATTATTTGCTGGATTACAAGCTCTTGGAGTAGTTTTAACTTGGATTTATAATAGTGTTTTAGTTCCACTCGGGCAAGGTTTTTATGTAATATTTGGAATGATCGCAAGTGCTTTTAATTGGTTGTATAACATAGTTTCAGATGTAGTTAAAGGGTTGACATTTGGAGCAATTGATATTGGGAAAAGAGCAGTGAAAAGTTTTGGTCAAATTGTCAAAGAAGCTAATGAAAAAATTGCAAAAGTTGATATGAATGTAGATCAGAACGTTGAGAATTCTTATCAGAGTCAATATACTTCAACAGTTCAAAGAAGTGGTCCGGAAGTTGTAAATAATACAATTATTGTTATATCTTTGATAGCGAAAGCAACTTTAAAGAGTGGTTAGCTAAAGCAGTTCAAGAATTATTTGACAATGGAACATTGAAATTTGCATAAAAAATTCCCTCTTTTGAGGTATAATTATCTCAAGGGGGGATTAAATTGAATTCTAAAGAAAGGATTATATTTTGGTTTGTAGTATTTATTACTGTGGTTTTTAATTTATTAGGATTAGTATATTTTCTTAGTTTTTATGGTGGAACAAATGATTTACTGCTGTTCATAATTGCAAAATTTAAAGATAATTATGATTGGATACTCCCTTCTTTAACATTAATATTCTCTTTAATTATTTTTATGTGGAGCGAAATTAAAGAGCATAAAAGAAACAAAAAAGCTTCAAAGCCTCAAATATATATTAAAGTGTCAGAAAAAGAAGGTTGGTATGAAAAAAATTTCGATTTAATTAATTTATCTAACAAAGCAGCATTTAACATTGAGGTTTTAATTGATAAAAAAGATGAATTAATTGAATTACTTGAAAACATTCAAAAAAAAGAATTTAGAAGAATAGAAAGTGATTTTGTTAATGATTATTTTGATTATAATGAAGTTTATAATTATTATTTTGATTTTGTATCAAAAGATAATAGCAAAACTTTTGTTGTATCTCCTATTTTAACTTTTTTCCTTTTAAAAGCATTTCTTTATGATTTAATAACTGAAGATGAGTTATATTATAAAATTACTATAAAATATAACAACGAGGAATATTATGAATATGAAGAAAAATATAAGATTTTCTTTAAAATTGATTCTATAAAAATTTATAATGAGG
Source organism: Desulfobacteraceae bacterium 4572_130 (assembly GCA_002084425.1). Classification (GTDB taxonomy): domain Bacteria; phylum Desulfobacterota; class Desulfobacteria; order Desulfobacterales; family Desulfobacteraceae; genus 4572-130. The sequence goes on from NBLN01000024.1 coordinate 5,016, forward strand.
AATATTATGGACAAGAAGTAGATGAATCTTTAAAAATCGAAGAAAAATTTGATCATAATGATATTATTCAAAATAAAGACGAAATATTAAAAGAAATAAGCAAAAAATTCCCTATTCTTGTTTCAATTTATCCAAAAATACATAGAATAGAAAAAGTATAAAATGAAATTATCTATGAGACCTGAAAAGGGTCTTTTTTTTATTACGGAGGTGAATTAAATGGTAAAAAGTTCAGTAAAACCTTCTGAAATTCAAATAATTAGCGTTACTGATGATGTTAGAAAAGGAAGAACAAAAGTAAAATACGCTTTTAATTACAATATCCAAGAAGTTCAGGAAGAAGCTCCTATTTTAGATGAAGAAGGAAAAGAAACCACAGAATTAAGAACAGTTTATAAATATATACAATTAATATTCGAAAGTGAATTTGATTTATTTATGAAGAACGCTATACCAGACGCATTAAAAGCAGTATACAAAGCAAAAGAAGCAGAAATTCTCTCTAATATTTCAATGGCAGAAACAGAATTACCCAAAGAAATAAATGTTGAGGAGGGATAATATGAGTTTAATAAA
>NBLN01000022.1 GCA_002084425.1 Desulfobacteraceae bacterium 4572_130
TTTCAAATTCTTATAAAAAAAGATGCGATTATGAATAAGATTAAATTAATTTTTTGTGTGGTATCAACTCTATTATTTTTTAATGGGTGTGCAACGCAACTAACTAATAATGCAGAAAAATTTGCTCAGGCAGGGATAGAGTTTTCAGATTCTATTCCCTTGGTTATAGATGAATCATTTAAAAAATCTATACAAATTGATTCACAAGCTTTATTGGAAACAAGGTCTTTTCTAGTATCAAAAACAATAAAAGAAAAATTCTTTTTATTAAAAAAACAAAATAATGCGCTTATGAAAAGAGCAGAATTATTTAAAGATATTAAAAAACATGCCAAAGTTCTTAAAGCATATTTTATAGCTTTAGAATATCTTGCATCTAGTGATGCTCCCACTAGTGTTGAAAAAGCAACAACATCTTTGCTCCTTGAAATTAGTAAAATAAATGAGGATATGAAAAATAAACTTACAAATAAAGCATTTGATGGTGCAGCAACGCTTAAAGAAATAATACCAAAAGCAGGAGAATATATTGTCTCTGGAATAAAAACTAAAGCACTGGAATTAGAACTTAAAAAAAATGGAAAATTTATTGAACGAGAATTAGCACTTTTTGAAGGTATAATGAAATTGTTAGAACAAACTGCTATTAAAGAAAACAACACAATTCAAACCCAATTAATGAAAAACAATATAAATATGCCTTTTATAGATAATAATAAAACCATCTCAGAAAATTGGATAAGTTCCAGAACACAAATTTTCCTTAATGCTACAGAAATATCACCTTTTACTATTGCAAAAAAATCAGCACAACTTCTAAGGCTAAATTTTATTGCCATTATAAAAGGACAATTAACTAGTGGAAATATTGAAAATCTTAGTATAACTGTTAATGAACTTGCCAAAGCATTTACACTAAAGGAAACAGATGAAAATGAAGTACAAGAAGATGAATAAACTTGAAAACAAACCAAATACAAAAGGATATCAAAATGACATCACCCATGAATCTAAAAAAACAAACATTAGATGAATTATATGATACTCGCACACTAATGGCATCTACAATCTGGGAATTAGAACTTAGGGAAGAAAAAAAAGAAATTCGTGAAAAATCAAATCTTTGTAAACTTCAAATTCAACTGGCAATATTAAAGCTAGAAAATGCAAAACTAAAAAATATTAAAGACAATCTAATTTCTAATGAAAAGCAGCTAAAAGAAACTACAAAAAAACTAAAAAAAACCAAGGAAAATCTTGATAATATTGCTGATGTTATAAATTCTGTTGCAGGCTTTATTAGTGTTGTGGGTAAGATTGTTGTTGATATAGCCCTGCCTGATTTATAAAGGAATAAAATATTATCATAACAACCTAATCTCCTGATTTTAGAACTGATAAAAAAGCAGACTGAGGGATTTCAACTGATCCCACCATTTTCATTCTTTTTTTACCTTTTTTCTGCTTTTCAAGAAGTTTTCGTTTTCTTGATATATCACCACCATAACATTTAGCAGTAACATCTTTTCTATAAGCAGAAACTGTTTCTCTGGAAATAATCTTTCCTCCAATAGCACCTTGGATAGCTATTTTAAACATCTGCCTTGGAATCTCTTCTTTAAGTCTTTTACAAGATTTCCTTCCTCGATCAACAGCATTATCTCTATACAAAAGTTGAGAAAGTGCATCAACCCGCTCTCCATTTACTAGAAAATCAAGTTTTACAAGATCTGTTTTATGATATCCTGCTATTTCATAATCAAAAGAGCCATAGCCCTGGGTAACGCTTTTTAAACGATCATAAAACTCATAAACAACTTCAGCAAGAGGAAGATCAAACTTCATCTCTATTCTATTGTTTGTAAGATATTGATAATTTGTACTTGTTCCCCTGTGCTCCATGCAAAGCTGCATAACAGCACCCATATATTTATCAGGAATAATTATAGCAGCTTTAATATAAGGTTCTTCTGTACTTTCTATTTCCATGGGATCTGGATACAAAGCAGGATTATCTATTATTTCTGTTTTTCCATCTTTTCTTATAATTTTATATTGTACAGAAGGTGAAGTAAGAATCAAAGAAAGATTATATTCTCTTTCCAGACGTTCTTGAACAACTTCAAGGTGAAGCAGCCCAAGAAACCCACATCTATATCCAAAACCTAATGCAAGGGAAGAATCCTTTTCAAAAACAAGAGATGCATCATTTAATTTTAATTTTTCCAAAGCTTCTGAAAGCTCTGGATAATCATCAGAAGAAACAGGATATATTGAAGAAAAAACAACAGGTTTTGGCTCTTTAAATCCTGACATTGGCTTATCATTTTTATTTTTTGCAAGTGTTATTGTATCTCCACATCTTACATCACTTATCATTTTAACACCTGCAATCATGTACCCTACTTGTCCTGCTTGAAGGCTTTTTACTGGATTTCTCTTAATTTGAAATAGTCCAACCTCTTCTACCTTATATTCAGAATTATTTGACATAAACACAATTTTATCACCAGGTTTTAAAGAGCCTTGAAAAATACGCAAATGAACCAAAATACCTTTATAGGAATCATAATGAGAATCAAAAATAAGGGCTTTAAAAGGAGCATCTAAATCACCACCAGGTGCAGGAAAATTTTCTACAGCACTTTTAAATAAATCATTTACTCCTGTACCATTTTTTGCAGAAACAAGAAGAATAGATTTTTTATCAAGCCCTAAATCTTTTTCAATTTGTTGTTTAACCCAATCTATTTCTGCTGAAGGAAGATCAATTTTATTAATAACAGGAATGATTTCAAGATCATGCTCCATTGCAAGATACATATTTGCTAAAGTCTGAGCTTCAACACCCTGACTTGCATCAACAAGAATAAAAGCTCCTTCACAAGAAGCAATTGCTCTGGAAACCTCATAAGAAAAATCCACATGGCCTGGAGTATCAATAAGATTAAGAAGATATTCTTGACCATCTTTTGCTTTATAAGGCAAAGACACTGTTTGACTTTTAATTGTAATGCCCCTTTCCCTTTCAATATCCATAGTATCTAGAATCTGATTCTTAAAATCACGATCAGATACTATTCCTGCAATCTGTATCATTCTATCTGACAATGTAGATTTTCCATGGTCAATATGGGCAATAATACTGAAATTTCTTATATTTTCCTGCTTAATATTCACATTTCCTGCCTTGTATATTTAAATTTTTAACTATTCTAACTTTTATATTGTAATGAGAACCTTACCAATAGCAATTTATATGAAAAAACTTATAACGGTTGAGATAACCTGCTAAAGAAGCACCGCTTTTTTAGTTAGAGTTTATTGATTTGTTATAGCCGATTGTTGAATTTTCCTAAGTCCTCTAATAGATTTGTTATATCCGCGGTTGCTGAAAGATTAAAAGCATGTTGAGTTTTTTTCCACTTAGAATAAATACTGTTGAAAATAATTTTAGAGCCTTCAATTAGCTCTTTAATTTGGTTATATGCTAAATCTGCTTTTTCCCAGATCATTTCATTCTCAATAGAATCTGAATAATGCCCAAATAGATTATTTCGAAGGATAGATATTTTAACCCAAAGCGGTTTGAGCTCTTCTATCTCTTTCTCAAAAGTTGCTATATCGTGTGGAGGAATAGAACTCTCTGCTTTGATTGTTCTTACTAGTTTAGGTAAATTAATGGTATCTTTCCGTTTTTCATAAAGCTTATATAAAGCCATAACTGTTGCAACAAAATGAGCGTGTATAGATGTGCAAAAAAAATTTGGATACTCATTCATTGTATCAACATATCTCTTTCTATTATTTTTCTCTCTTAAAGCCCAGCATATTTCGTAATTCAATTGTGCAGTAATGATTGTATTTTGCAATTCTCTAATATGATTTTCGGATAGTTTTTTCATATTTTATCTTTTAGGCTATAACTTGCTCATCTAAGTTAATTTTCATACTTAAATCCACAGCCCTTGCCTGATGAGTAATAGCTCCGCAGGTGCCCTTTGCAACTGCAATATGATTATCCTTAATTAAAATGCTGTCAGACAAAGAAATACGATGATTAAAAGCTCCTCCTGCCCTGACAGCAGCTTTTTCAAGACTTCTAAACCCTGGAATAGTTTTTCTTGTATCACAAATTCTCACATTAAAATCCTTTAATACATTTACAAAAGAACGAGTATATGTAGCAATTCCAGATAAACGCTGCATAAAATTTAAAGCAACTCTTTCACCTTTAAGCATATTTATAAGATTACCTTTAATTTGAAAAACAATATCACCTTGTTTAACTAAATCACCATCTTTAAAAGAAGAAGATATCTTAAAATCATGGTCAAGCATTTTAAAAACTTTATGAGCAACATCAATACCTGCAATAACCATTGATTCCTTTGCAATAATAACACCTTTGCCACAATGTTTTCGGCTTAAAATACTTTCTGAAGTTAGATCACCAAGACCTGAATCTTCAAAAAGAGCAAGAGATATTAGTTTTGTTAAAAAATCCATATTTCAATCAATTTTGTATTTGATTAATTCTATCTAAATTACCTTTAAGTTTATCATTTTTTTCTTCAAAAAACTTTCTTTGATTTTTTACTTTTTCCACAACATCTTCAGGTGCTTTTTCAAGAAAATTTTCATTATTAAGCCTTTTAGAAACAGATAAAAGTTCCTTTGTAATTTTTTCAATTTCTTTTTCAAGGCGCTCTTTTTCCTTTGCAAGATCAATCACACCTTCTAAAAAAACATAAATAACAGTATTTGCCAAAACAGAAGTTGTACAGGAATTTTTATTATTAACAACTTTTAAAACTTCTAGTTTTTCAAGTCTTGCAAGGTTTTGAATAATTAAACTATTTTGTTTTATAAGATTTTTTTCTTTATCATCTATAGTTTCCATATTAACTGTTAAATTTATAGAAGGCTTAATATTTATTTCGCTTCTGATATTTCTTATAGCTGATATTAAACTAAAAACAAATTCCATGTTTTTTTCAACCTGCAAATCAGGCATTTTTAAAACTCTGGCATTGATACATGGAAAATCAGCTCTCATAACTGATCCTTTAACATTTGGTAAAACACTCCAGATTTCCTCTGTAACAAAAGGCATAAAAGGATGAAGCATTATAAGAATATCCTTTAATACTTTTGCAAGAACACTTTTAACAACATTAATTGACCTTGTTTTATCTTTTCCATACAAACAAGGCTTTACAGCTTCCAGATACCAATCACAAAATTCATGCCATACAAATTGATAAACACTGTTAGCAGCTTCATTAAATTTATATGTTTCAATACCTTTTTTAACTTTTTCTGCTGTAACTAATGCCCTTGAAAGAATCCATTTTTCTATTATAGCAAGATTTTTATAATCTATTTTTTCCTGTTTATCATCAAGGTGGATAAGAGCAAATTTTGCTGCATTCCATAGTTTATTTACAAAATAACGATGGCCTTGAACACGCTCCTCAGACATTTTTACATCCCTACCCTGGGCTGCAAAAGCTGCCAAAGTAAAACGAAATGCATCTGCACCAAACTTATCTATAATCTTAATTGGATCAATAACATTTCCCTTAGATTTACTCATTTTTTTACCATGCTCATCTCTAACCAAAGCATGAATATATACATCTTTAAAAGGAACATCTCCCATAAAACGAGTTCCCATCATCATCATTCTAGCTACCCAGAAAAAAAGAATATCAAAACCTGTTACAAGGGCAGAAGTAGGATAAAAAGTCTTTAAAAGATCTGTTTTTTCAGGCCATCCCATGGTGGAAAATGGCCATAAAGCACTTGAAAACCAAGTGTCTAGGACATCTGTTTCCTGAATAATATCTTTGCTGCCACAGGAAGTACATTTATCAGGATCATTTTCCTCAACAATAACTTGTTTGCAAATAGAACATTTCCACACAGGGATTCTATGTCCCCACCATATTTGTCTTGAAATACACCAATCCCTAATATTATCAAGCCAGTCAAAGTATGTCTTTGTCCAGGAGTCAGGAATAATTCTTGTTCTGCCGTCCCGTACTGCATTGGCTGCCTGCTTTGCAAGAGGAGCAGCTTTTACAAACCATTGCTTGGAAAGAAAAGGTTCAACAACATTTTTACATCTATAACAATGACCTAAGCTATTCTTCACAACCTCTTTTTTAACTAAAAGCCCTTGATTATCCAATTCTTGTATAACTTTTTCCCTGCATTCAAATCTGTCAAGCCCAACAAATTTTCCTGCATTTTCTGTCATATTACCATGGTCATCAATCACTTTAACCTTTGTAAGATTATGTTTTTCTCCAAGATTAAAATCATTAAGATCATGGGCAGGAGTTACCTTAAGAGCCCCAGTTCCAAATTCTGTATCAACATATTCATCTTTAATAACAGGAATTATTTTATCAGTTAATGGCAAAATCACATTCTTATTACTAAGTTCTTCATATCTTTTATCAAACGGATTAATTGCAACAGCAGTATCTCCAAACATTGTCTCAGGTCTTGTAGTTGCAACAACAAGGCTATTTTTACCATTTTCAAAGGGATATTTTATATAATAAAGTAAGCTATCCTTATCTTCATATTCAACTTCAAGATCAGAAAGAGCTGTTTTACACCTAGGACACCAATTAATAATATATTCACCTTCATAAATCAGATTATCCTTATAAAGCATTACAAAAACTTTACGAACAGCATTGGAAAGCCCTTTATCCATAGTAAAACGCTCCCTTGCCCAATCACAAGAAGCACCAATTCTTTTAAGCTGGTTAATAATAGCTCCGCCTGATTTTTCACGCCATTTCCACACAGCTTTAATAAATTTTTCACGACCAATCTGTTCTCTTGTAATACCTTTTTTAGCAAGATTTCGCTCAACAACATTCTGGGTTGCAATACCTGCATGGTCAGTGCCCGGCATCCATAAAACATTATCGCCATTAAGCCTTCTGTAACGACACATAATATCTTGTATTGTAATATTTAAGGCATGCCCCATATGTAAAACACCTGTAACATTAGGCGGTGGAATAACAATAGAATATCCAAATTTTTCACTCTTGTCTAAGGCTTTAAAATAACCTTGATTTTCCCAATATTCATACCATTTACCCTCAATTTCAAAAGAATTATATTCTTTTTTAAGTGATTCTGAATCACAACTCATAAACAACTCCTAAAATTATTATTGGTGGCATATAGAAAAAACTTTTTTGTAGAATATACCACTAATTGCTTTGCCTTTGCATAACATATTATATTTTATAATTTTATTGCCTTAGTTTTTATAACACTATCAAACTTAAATATTTATTCTTTAACAAACCCTTAATAACTGCCATAAGGCAGATTTAATTTTTAATTCTTGGTTTGCCTTACAAAGAAACATAAAAGAATATTAAGTAATTATAAGTTCTTTCATATAAAAAAAGGGATTATTTTATAATCCCTAGATATTTTAAATTAAATTTTTTTATAGTTATATTAGTTTTTAAAATTTTTTTAATAATTCTTTTTTTACTTTTGCAATCTCCTTTTTCACAACTTTTTCAACAATTTCAAAAAAAATAGGTTCAATCTTTTGAGCAAATTTTTCTTTAATAATTTTTTCAATAGCTGCTTTAAAAACTCTATCATTTAAATCAAAGGATTTATTAATTTCGTGTTTTGATTCATTTGTAGAATCCTGCTCAACAATATCTGTAAGCTCTATAATACTATTTTTTTTATCTTTTTCAGTCATATTATTATTGATGACATATAAAAAATTATCTATTTTGTTTCAGCAACTGGCATAAGGTAAATCTAATTTTTAATTCTTAGTTTGCCTTATAAGGAAACATAAAAGAATATTAAGTAGTTATTAAATAATTTCATATAAATTTTTAAAGACTTTAACATAAAAACTTTAATGATTTATAAAAAACAAACTAATAAAATTTCAAATAAAAATCAAAATTAATCATGTCAAAACAAACAGTTAAAAAACTTATAAAAAATATCAAAAGGCTTTAATAGTGTCAAGTTCTTACTTAAACCCTGTTTTAAGTTTAGTTAAAATATCCCCTTTTATTAAAAACAACAAACAAAGAATTTTTCTTGACAAAATCCTTACCAAAAGTTTATATTTATTCGGTTTTTTAAGAGCATATTAAAAAATTTGTTCCCCAGTAGCTCAGTTGGCAGAGCAATTGGCTGTTAACCAATGGGTCCGCGGTTCAAGTCCGTGCTGGGGAGCCAAAAAAATTGGATTTCTTTTCTTTTTTCCTTCCACTCCTTTATAAAATATAAAAATTCCTTAATATATTTAAGAAGGGGTTGTAAAAACTCTTCTTCTATTTTAGCCTAGTATTTTAAGAGTTCTAATTACTTTCTAAAATATTTGTTCTTTTTTTCCTATTTTTTCTAATATAGATATTTATATTCCATTGTCTTTTAACTAAGATTTTGATATTTTTATAGATATTATTTATATTTAGTGTATTGATTTTTTAAATATAATATATACTTAAATTAAATTGATTGAAACTTTTTATAAAGGTTACATATTTTGATGATAAAATTGCAATAATAAAAGAAGATTTTATCATCAACTATCTGATATATATTTTATTCATTGTTAACTACCTCTTTTAACACCCCTATGAATGTTAATTCTTCTTTTAAAAAAAATAAAGTAACTGGTCTTGGTCTTTCTTCTGGGGGCCTTGATAGTATTTTGTCAGCATTAGTTCTTAAAAAACAGGGGATTGATGTTATCTGGATTAGTTTTAAAACTCCTTTTTTTTCTTCCAACCAAGCAATTAAAGCCTCTAAAGATACAAAAATACCCATTATAATTAATGATATTACTGATATCTACCTTAAAATGCTTGAAAATCCCAAGGCAGGTTATGGAAAAAACATGAACCCTTGTATGGATTGTCATGCTTTGATGTTTTCTGAAGCAGGAAAAATTATGAAAAAATATAATTATGATTTTCTTTTTAGTGGTGAAGTTATAGGGCAAAGACCTAAATCTCAAAATAAGAATTCACTAAGATATGTAGAAAAAAAATCTGGGTTTGCAGGATTTATTCTTCGTCCCTTAAGTGCTAAAATTCTTCCTAAAACAGTTGTTGAAAAACAGGGAATTGTAAACCGTGAAAAACTTTTTTCAATATCAGGTCGTTCAAGAAAAATCCAAATTAAAATGGCTGATGATTTTGGAATAAAAGATTATCCTGCTCCTGCTGGTGGTTGTCTTCTTACTGATAAAAATTTTTCTGCAAGACTTCATGATCTTATGTTTGTCCAAAAAAAATATAAAAAAAAAGATCTCTATCTTTTAAGATATGGTCGTCATATTAGATTAAATAAAAAAATAAAAATTGTTGTGGGAAGATCAAAAGATGATAATGATAAAATTTTAGAAAATTATGAGGAAGAAAAAGATATTTTAATAAAACATGCGTTTTTGCCAAGCCCTGTTTTATTGATTTCTTCTAAAGCCACACCTGATATTATAAAACAAGCTGCGTCCATCTGTGCTAGTTATACAAAAACAAAAATTGGAGATATAACTGATATAAAAATAGAGTCTCAGCTTGGTGAAGAAATAATAAAAGCTGCACCTATTGCAAAATCAAGTATTAATCAATTTATATAAAAAAAATAATTTCTTAATAATTTTCATGTTTTGTTGTAATGCAAATCAAAAAATAACCCCAAAATAGATCTGCCTTATGGCAGTTATTGTAAGAACTTTTATAAAGGTCAACTAATTCTTTGATAAGGACTTTTAAAATATTTTGCACTTATCTTTTTTTTAAAAAAATGGCAGGCTTATGCTGTTGCCATCAAGGTTTGACATGAATATAATTAAAGGTAATTTAATTAAACTAGCATTAGATGGTAAATTTGATGTAATTATTCATGGATGTAATTGTTTTTGCACCATGGAAGCAGGTATAGCTAAATCAATAAAAAATGAATTCCCTGAGGCTTTTAAAGCTGACTTAACCACTGAAAAAGGTGATAAAACAAAATTAGGCACTTATTCTTCAGTTTGTGTTAACCAAAATAACCATAAGATTATAATAGTAAATGCATATACCCAGTTTCATTGGTGGGGCAATGGTTGTAAAGCTGATTATAATGCAATAAAAAAGGTTTTCTCTATTATTAAAAAAAATTTTCATGGTAAAAAAATAGGGTATCCTTTAATAGGTGCTGGATTAGCTGGAGGTGATTGGAATGTTATCTCTAAAATTATTAAAACTGAATTAAAAGATGAAAATCATACTCTAGTTAAATTTATGCATTAACAAAATAATGCAATTTAAACATCTTTATATCAAATAACTTATAATTACTTAATATTTTTCTATGTTTCGTTATAAGACAAATCCCAAATTAAAAACCAAATCTGCTTTGTGGCAGTTATTTAAGGATAAAAAGAATAATGCCAAATAAAGATAAACATCATCTTTTAAGTCTTGTTCCAGGGGTAGATTCTATTTGGGAACTTGCAAAAAAAAATAAAGATTTTAATAAAATTCCAGAAAAAGTTATTAAAGCATCTATTCGACATATTCTTGCTAATATTAGAAATAAAATCCTTGGTAAAAATAAATTACATAACAATAAAAAAGAAAATTCAAAATCAGAAATTTTAATAAAAGTATTAAAACATGCAAAAACAACTATATCACCAAAACTTGTTCCTGTTATCAATGCAACTGGTATTGTGCTTCATACTAATCTTGGAAGAGCTGTGCTTTGTAAAGATGCAATAGATAATATAATAAGAATTGCATTTAATTACTCTAATTTAGAATTTAATATTGCAAAGGGAAAACGAGGTATAAGATATAATGCTGTTGAAGAGCTTATATGTGAACTTACAGGAGCAGAAGCTGCCATGGCAGTAAATAACAATGCAGGTGCTGTACTTCTTTGTCTTGATACTCTTGCCAGCAAAAAAGAAGTTATAATTTCAAGAGGGGAACTTGTTGAAATTGGAGGCTCCTTTAGAATTCCAGATGTAATGGAAAAAAGCGGATCCATATTAAAAGAAGTTGGCACAACTAACAGAACCCATATACAAGACTATGAAAAAGCTATTACACCAGACACAGGACTTTTTTTAAAAGTTCATACAAGCAACTACAAAATACAAGGATTTACATCTAGTGTACCTCTTAGTGATTTAGTATCCCTTGGAAAAGATAAAAATATACCTGTTATGGAGGACCTTGGAAGTGGCACTCTTATTAATTTATCAAAATATAAACTTGGAAAAGAACCTACAGTTTTAGAAGTACTAGCATCAAAACCTGATATTATAACATTTAGCAGTGATAAACTTCTTGGAGGGCCACAAGCTGGAATTATTCTTGGAAACAAATCTTTACTTAAGAAAATTAAAGCAAATCCTCTTACAAGGGCATTAAGAATTGATAAACTTACTTTGGCAGCTTTAGAATCAACATTAAATATTTATAGAGATGAAAATAAAGCAATCAAAAAAATTCCCTGCTTAAATATGTTAACAAAATCATTTAAAGAAACAGCAAAAATATCTGAAAAAATGCTTGATCATCTTAAAAATAAAATTACTGATAAAAGAGTTGCTGAATTTGAGTGTGTTGATTTATCATCTCTGGCAGGTGGAGGTGCTCTTCCTGAACTTTCTCTTCCAAGTCGATGTGTTGCTGTAAACCCTATACTTATATCACTAGCAGAACTTGAAAAAAAAATGCGTTTAAATAAACCTAGTATAATTGGCAGAATTGACAATAATAGATTTATTATTGATCCCAGAACACTAAAAAAAGAACAAGAAGATATTGTTTTAAATGCCCTTGAAAAAATATTAAACAAAACAAAAATAGAGTAAAGAATAAAAATGATAAAAAACAATAACAGGACCTCCCTTGATGACAATAGCTTTTCTTCCAGGGAAATTCATTTTTTAAAAACTAATTCTAAAAACTGTCAAGCAACAAAAGTTGCACCTAATAAATATCTTTCAGACATGATTTTTTCTGACAATCATTTTATAAATTCCTTTATAAAACAGGTTGAACAAAATATAGGAAATAAATTTCTCTGTGCTGTTTTTAAAAAGCCCTTTGATACAGACAAAAAAAAAACTAAAATATTTTTAAATAATATTTTTAATTCTATAATAGAAAAAAATCATAGTATATGGGAAAAAATTGATAAAAAAACTTTTATTCTAGCAATAAAAAATTCTAACAAAAAAAATACTTTAAAAATACTTAAAGAAATTAAAAAAAAAATAAGTTCAAACACAGAAACAAATATCCAAATGGGAGCAGCATGGTTTCCCTATATGAAATTTTCAAAAAAGGATACTTTTTATAATGTATTAAAAGCATTTGATCATGCATGTTTTTTGGAAAATGGATCCTTAACTTTTTTTGATGCAGTTTCCCTTAACATTAGTGGGGACAGGCTGTATCATCTAGGTAAAATAAAAGATGCTTCCCTTGAATATAAAAAAGGACTTGAAATTGAAAAAAATAATATCAATCTTATAAATAGTCTTGGAGTTTGTTTTGGTATAATGAATAAGCTTGAAATGGCAAAAAAAGAATTTAAAAAAGGCATTAAAATTGACCCTAAAGAAGTAATGACTCTTTATAATGCAGGGCTTATTTATACGATACTAAATGATCACAAAAAAGGAATCAAATATATCCAAAAAGCAAGTAATATCAATAATAATATATTTGAAATAGAAATTACAGCCGGAAAATTACTTTATGAAAAAAAAAAAATTGACCAGGCTTTAATTCATCTAAAAAGAGCAGAAAAATTAAATCCTCAAATATCCACTTCTTTTAAAATCATGGGTGATCTTTTTTTTGAAAAAAACAATCATGAAAAAGCAATTCTTCAATATAAAAAAGCTGTAAAACTAAATCCCTTTGATGCAGGTTCAATGTCAGGACTTGCCAGATAAGAGCTGAGAAATATATATAATCTGAACATGCTAAAATAATCATTAAATTTTTAAATAAAAATCATTCCATGAGGAAAAAATGGAAAAAATCATACTGGAAATTCTTAATCAAAGCGTTAAAGTTAAACAAAATTTTATAATGGAAAATATAGCTCTAATAGAAAAAGGAGCTATAATGATGGCAAAAGCATTAAAGCAAGGCAATAAAATCCTTTTAATTGGAAATGGCGGAAGTGCAGCTGATGCCCAGCATATTGCAGCAGAATTTGTAAATCGATTTCAAATGGAACGAAAACCTTTAGCAGCTATTGCCCTTACTACCGATACATCAATTATCACAAGCATAGGAAATGATTATTCTTTTGATGATATTTTTCTAAAACAGGTACAGGCAATTGGTAAAAAACAAGATATTATTATTTGCCTGAGTACTAGTGGTAATTCTTTAAATGTAATTAAGGCTGCTTTAGAAGCAAAATCTATGGAACTTAAAATCATTGGTATGTCAGGTACAAAAGGAAAACTAAAAAAAATCTCTGATATTGCGTTTTGTATTGATTCTAAAATAACAGCAAGAATTCAGGAAACACATATAACTCTTGCTCATATTTTATGTGATTTAACAGAAAGGATACTTTTTGATGGATAACTCAATTAAACCCATAAATCTTTCAAAAATTACTACATATTCTATAATGGATAGAAAAAGTAAAGTTGATATTAAAAATTTTGCAAAACCATGGAAATCAGGACAAAATTTTTCATATTTTCTGGACAATCTTCCATCTATTCTTGGAGCACAAGATTTGAAATCTGTGATTTCTGCAATCACAAAAGCAGCACAACAAAAAAAACAAATATATTTCTCCATGGGAGCTCATGTAATTAAAGTAGGGCTTAATCCAATAATTACAGAGCTTATAAGAAAAAAAATTATAACAATGATATCCATGAATGGAGCAGGTATTATACATGATCTTGAAATTGCCATGACAGGAAAAACATCTGAAGATGTTGCAGCATCTATTGGTGATGGCAATTTTGGTATGGCAGAAGAAACTTCAACTTTTCTAAGTCAAGCCATAAAAAATGCCTCCAAAAAATCAAAGGGACTTGGAAGAGCTGTTGGAGAAATGATAAATAAAGAAAAACTTCCTTTTAGAAATATGAGTCTTTTTGCCACATGTGCAAGCTTTAATATCCCTGCTACTGTCCATGTTGCTATTGGAACAGATATTATTCATATGCATCCTTTGTTTGATGCAGGTTGTTGCGGCAAAGCATCTCATCTTGATTTTAGAATTTTTGCATCTCAAATTACAAAACTTGAAAAAGGTGTTTATATAAATGCAGGCTCTGCTGTAATTCTCCCTGAAATTTTTTTAAAAGCTTTGACTCTTGCACGCAATCTTGGTTTTAATCTTAATAATTTTACAAGTGTAAATCTTGATTTTATTCGCCATTACAGACCAATAACTAATGTTGTAAATCGTCCAACACTTAAAGGAGGTAAAGGATACAATATTACTGGGCACCATGAAATTCTTATTCCTTTAATTGCAGCAGGAGTTATTGAAAAAATAGAGCAAGATTAATAATTGATGATTAATAATAAAAATTATTCTACATTAGAAATCAAAAAAATACATGATAATGGAGTGAAGAAATGCCAATACACGAATACAAATGCAATAATTGTGAAAATAATTTTGAAAAATTAATACTAGGAAAGGAAATTCCTATATGTCCTGAATGTAATAGTGATAATCTTGAAACATGTATTTCCATGTGCAGTTTTGTTACTAACTCATCAAAGGGAAATTCAAACCAAACTAGTCCATCCATGCCTGCATCTTCATGTACAGGATGTTCTGCAACATCATGTTCTACATGCAGCTAGTTGATAAAATTATGAAAAAAAAAATTAAAATAGGAACAAGAGGAAGTAAACTTGCTCTTTGGCAGGCTGATTGGGTTAAATCTGAAATTAAAAAAAAATTTTCAGATCTTGAAATTGAAATTATTAAAATAAAAACAACAGGTGATAAAATTCTTGACCGTCCATTAGCAATGATTGGCGGAAAAGGTCTTTTTGTTAAGGAAATTGAAAAAGCACTTTTTGAAAAAACCATTGATATTGCAGTTCACAGCATGAAAGATATGCCGGGCATTCTTCCTAAAGGACTTGTTAATGATGCTGTTCCAGTAAGAGAAAATCCCTTTGATGTACTAATCTCAAAAAATAATATTTCTCTTAAAAAACTTCCCTTAAAAGCAATAATAGGGACAAGCAGCATGAGGCGGGCTTCCCAAATCAAACATATAAGACCTGATTTAAAAATTAAATCTATTAGAGGAAATATTAATACAAGAATTAAAAAAATGGAGTCAGGAGAATTTGATGGGATTTTACTTGCAGCAGCAGGGCTTATCCGTCTTGGAATAAAAGATAAAATTACTGAATATTTTGATGAGAATACAATGCTTCCTGCTTGTGGACAAGGAGCATTATGTATTGAATCAAGACAAGATAATCAAGATATTAAATCAATATTACAAACTATAAATCATTCTAAAACCCAAATTTCAATATCTGGCGAACGAGCATTTCTAAAACAGATACAAGGAGATTGCCATATACCTGTTGCATGTTTTGGAAAAATTGAAATAGAAAAAATAATTTTAACAGGTCTTATTGCTTCAGAAAATGGAGACCAAATTATAAAAGATAGTATAACAACACACATAAGTCTTGCAAAACAAGCAGGGATTAATCTAGCAAATCAACTTCTTTCCAAGGGCGGAAAAAAAATATTGGAGAACTTAAAAACCAAATGAATAAAAAAGGAATAATATATCTTATTGGTGCAGGGCCTGGAGATCCAGGACTTTTAACCATAAAAGCAATGGAATGTATTAAAAATGCAGATGTTATTGTTTATGATTACCTTGCAGCATCTTATTTTTTAAAATATGCAAAAGATAATGCAGAAATTATATATGTTGGGAAAAAAGGAGGAGATCATACCCTTGCCCAGGATAAAATTAATACTATTCTTGTTGACAAGGGCTTACAGGGCTTTAATGTTGTAAGACTTAAAGGTGGAGACCCCTTTGTTTTTGGACGGGGAGGTGAAGAAGCAGAAATTCTATCTTCTGAAAAAATACCCTTTGAAATTGTACCGGGAGTAACATCTGCCATTGCAGCACCTGCCTATGCAGGAATTCCAGTTACGCACAGAAAATACACATCTTCCATATCTATTGTTACAGGCCATGAAGATATTTTAAAACAAAAAACAAGTATTCAATGGAATTTACTTGCTAAAGACAAAAACACCCTGGTTTTTCTTATGGGTGTAAAAAATCTTTCAAATATTATAGACAATCTCATTAAAAATGGAAAACCTGCTGATACTCCTATTGCCTTAATTAGATGGGGAACTACTTTAAAACAAAAAACAATAACTGGCACCCTTAAAAATATTGTTGAAAAAATTAAACAAGCTCAAATTAAACCTCCAGCAGTTATTATTATAGGAGAAGTTGTTTCTTTAAGAAATAAAATAAAATGGTTTGAATCTCGTCCTCTTTTTGGGAAAAAAATTATAGTAACAAGGGCAAGAAATCAGGCAAGCGATCTTGTAACAAAACTTGAAAATTTAGGTGGTGAATGTATTGAAATTCCAACAATTAAAATTATTCCTCCTAAAGATAAAGATGAAACTTTACTTAAACAAGCTATTAATAAAATACACTCATTTGATTGGGTTGTTTTTACAAGTATAAATGGAGTTAAATTCTTTTTTAAAACACTTTTTGCTGAAAAAATGGATGTAAGAATACTGGGACATTTAAAATTTGCTTGTATTGGTCCTGCAACAAAAGCAAAACTTATGAACTTTGGAATTATTTCTGATATTCTTCCTAAAACCTATAAAGCAGAATCTGTTATAAATGCCTTTTCTAAAATTAAAATAAAAAATAAAAAAATTCTTATTCCAAGAGCAAAAAAAGCAAGACCCATACTACCACAAGAACTTAAAAAAATGGGAGCGAATGTTCTAGAAGTTCCTGCCTATGAAACAGAAATAGTACATGAAAATAAAAAATATTTAATTGATTTTTTAGAAGAAAACAAAATTGATATAGTAACCTTTACTAGTTCCTCCACTGTAAAAAACTTTAAGGCTCTTATACCTCATAATAAATTTCAAAAATTTATATCTAATATTACTAGTGCTTGCATAGGACCCATAACAGCACAAACTGCTATTGAAAATGGAATTAAACCTGAAATTATAGCAGAGTCATATACTATTTCAGGGCTTGTAAAGTCTATTCTTGATTACTATAGTAACTCTGTTTAATTATAAAATAATAATTATATAATAAAAAAACAGATGTTTGAGTATTTATTAAACCAAGAACAAATTAAGCTTAATGGTATAAAAAATATTGGCAAAATAAAAATATCAAGAAAACTCGTAATAATGAATATGATACAAAAGAATCAGAGGCAGCACATGAAAAAATATTTGAATAACTATATAAATCATAATGATTTACCCACATAAATTAAACTTATCCTAGCAAATAATTAACAATTTAAATTTTTACTCACTTACAAAAAACTAAGTTCTGAACCTTCCCCAAAAAACTGTTGTTGGGGAAGGTTCATTATTTGTACTATAAAATATGACATTTTCTCTATTCGGTTTTTTAGCGCTGCATGAGGGTAAGCAGAATGTTCCTGTTGTCTTTACAGCAGTAAAAAATAGATCATCATGTTTTGTATCTTTTTTACCAATAAATTCGTATTTCTCATCATCGCTTAGAACGCTGTTGTTTTGCTCCAGTTTTAACAGGCGTTTTTTTACAGGCAATCCACCGCCATAACCAACCAGTTTTCCATCGCTTCCAATTATACGGTGGCAAGGAATTATTAAACCGATTGAGTTTGCTCCATTTGCGCTGGCAACTGCTCGAACAGCTTTCTTGTTGTTAATATCCTTTGCCAGTTGTAAGTATGTTGATGTGGCACCATAAGAAACTTTCATTAACGCATTCCAAACACTCTTTTGGAAATCGCTTCCTACCATCAATAAAGGGATATCAAACTCTTTTCTGTCGCCATTAAGATACTCGTCAAGTTGCTTTCTTGTCTGTTCTAAAATCTCATCATCCTGTTCTATAAATTCAGTCTTGAGCCCGTTTTTAATCCTATTATCAACGGTTATTCTCATTTTTCTATATCTGAAATCAAGTAGGCAAAGTCTCTTATCAAAAGAACCAAGTATCAGTTCTCCAATTGTTGTTTTGTAATATTGAATATTAATTTGGTTCATTTTATCTACTTCCTTTGTACTCACAACGACAAGTTCATTGGTTGCAGGGGGTTCCAGAAAACTTGTTTGTGACAATAAAGTTTGTTAAACCAAAACTTTTCAAAGCGGCTGAGACCCCTGCAATCCAGTGAAACGCCATATTATGTGATGTTTTCTATATATTGTATGACCTCAATAGTTTTACTAAGGTTTTCTTCCAATTTTCTAATAGTAATTGTTGAATCGCGACCGTGGGCAATATTATGCCTTTCTTTTAAAATATAATTTATGGCTGTGCTACGATTATTTTCTTGTAAAAAATCTCTTAAAGGATCATGCCAATCTGGATTAAATGATTTTGTTAAAATCCTGATTTTTTTACTGTTAGTATTTTGTATTTTGAATAATTGGGATTTAGCATACGTTAATACAACTGATTGTTCTGTTGATCTTTCCGCAATATCATAAAACACATGATAAATTGAATTTTCTATAAATCCAGAACAGATTACACAAATGTATTTTGTTAAATGTGATCGCATCTCATCATCTGGTTCAAAATTCTTTGTAGAACTAATTAATGATATAATCCTATTATATTGTCTATTTAGTTCTTGATTACTAAACATGTTTTTCAACAAAATCATTAAATAATTTATGTCTTAACTCCACAACTTTATCATCGGAAGTCCCTTTGGTTATAGAGTCTATAAATTCTTGATCTTTGTAAAGGCTTCTTATATTAGATGATAATGTCTTGAAATTAACCTCGCTATTTATCCGTTTTGCAACCCCAACCATTAACACTTCATAAGCGGATGCATTAAATACCCTATCCGGTCTGAAAGCATTTCTCCCAAATCCCTTAAGAATTGTATCAGTAGTATCTTTAAAAAGAGACGCGAATTCTATTAATTTATCTTCGGGTAAATTTTTATTTTTACTGTTGTATTGATTTAAGAATTCTTTTAAGGGTTTGGTATAATTTGTCAACTGATTATACATTGCAAAAAATCGAAGAATCATTTCCTGATCCTTGAGTCGGATATTTTTTTTGCCAAACAATTCACGCCATGCCGGGTGATCGTTTAGCTCTAAGATTAAGTCATTTAACTTACCTATATATATGGCGGTTCTAATTTCTTGTGGTGTTAATTTTCTTCCCCCTGTATTTAGTCTTTCAAAAACGTGGTAAATACTTGTATTGTCATCATTTGGTGTTTCTTGTTTAATTATTGTAGAATGAATTATGGAGTCATCTA
This sequence comes from Desulfobacteraceae bacterium 4572_130, assembly GCA_002084425.1. GTDB lineage: Bacteria > Desulfobacterota > Desulfobacteria > Desulfobacterales > Desulfobacteraceae > 4572-130. Next base: position 19,578 of record NBLN01000022.1, read on the forward strand.
AATTTATTCGATCTTCTTCTTCCAGTTCTTTATATGTTTTCCCCTCAAACTTTGATTGTACATTCTTTAATCGGAAAACTCTTTTCCTTGAATCTCCTCCTTTTGGATTAAAATATCCATCATAAAAGAATAGTAATGATTTTAATCTTTGCTGACCATCAATAACAGATAACTTATTCGATTCAATATCTTTTGCCAAAAAAACTCCAGGCACAGGAAGGCCTAACAATAAGGATTCAATTAGTCTAGAGGCTTCTGATTGATTCCAAACATAGTCCCTTTGAAAGTGAGGAATATAAATATCCCCTTTTTTTAATCTTCTAATAAGTCCTTCAACATCATAGTCTGCGCCATAACTTGATATATCATAAATAGTTACTCCACTTTCTTCTTCTTGCTCATCTACATCAATTATGGTTTGTTCAGCTTGACTTTCTTGCATAATATTTCTTCCTTATATATTTTGTTAGTCAAAGTCGAATGCATACTATAACATATTTTATGGGAGCGTTAACTTAACTGTGTCTGGAAGAGGACACAATGTCAGTTGACAAGCAGTTTTCCAAAGGTTTAATGTGGTGTCATGATGAAAAGGAAAAAAAA
>NBLN01000017.1 GCA_002084425.1 Desulfobacteraceae bacterium 4572_130
CCAACAAGTCTTGTTAATCTCTGGGTTCCGCCAAAGCCTGGAATTATTCCAAGGGTAATTTCAGGAAGACCAAAAACTGCTTTTTCAGAGGCATATATAAAATCACAGGCAAGAGCCATTTCAGTTCCTCCACCAAGGGCAAATCCATTAACACCAGCAATTACTGGGATTGGAAGACTTTCAAATCTTGAAAGTGTTTTTTGACCATTTAAGGAAAATTCCTTTGCCATTAGCACATTTTCCATTTTTGCAAGTTCAGAAATATCAGCTCCCGCAATAAATGATTTTTCACCTTTTCCTGTAAGAATAACAACTCTGATAAATAAGGTTTTCAAATGTCATTGTTTTCTCCATTATTTGATGGCGTTATAAAAATTCTCCAGCAACTGCCCCATAAGGCAGATCTGATTTTTAGTTTTAGATTTGTCTTAGAACGAAATATAAAAGAAAATTAACTGGTTATAAGTTTTTTCATATTAACTGCCATAAGGCAGACCTGATTTTTAGTTCTTGGTTTGCTTCACAACAAAACATAAAAGAATATTAAGTAGTTATAAGTTCTTTGATATAAACAAAGTCTCTATTTTTTTAAGACTTTAGCGTACTTACTATAATGTATTAGCATTAAAACTAAGGACAGAAAAAAATACAATATAAAATTTTTTATTTTTTTTAAAAATAGACAAAGTTAAGTTAACGCTCCCAATTAAAGAGTGTTTTTTCTTTTTCAAAAAAACTATTTTTTGCATCAAAATAGGAAACATTAAATTCTTTTTTAAGATGATTAAATTTTATATTTTTAAGTTTATTAAAAAAAAGAAATTTTTCCTGCTTTGTTACAACATTAAATTTATATATTGAATTAAAATGTTTTAATTTCTTTTTTTGATTTTCTCTGTTCTTAACAAATTCAATATGATTATCAAGTCTTTTAGAAATTTCTTTGTTTAATATTGGAAAAACTTTTTTTGTCCTTGCAATACTATAATCTATAAGATCACTTTGTATTTCAAAACCTATACTATTTCTTGCCCCTGTCATGGTAGCAAGCATTGTAGTACCTATACCAAAAAATGGATCTAAAATTGTATCTCCCTTTACAGAATACATATTAATAAGGCGATAGGGCAGGCCAAAGGGAAAAGCTGCACTTCTTTGTCTTGTTTCTTTTTCTGTAAGATTTTGTACAGTTCCTTTAAGATCAAACCAGACATCTGAAAACCATTGATTTCTCTCTTCCCAGAAAAAGGAACTTTCCCTTCTTTTTTGTTTATCTTTATCATGTATAAATTTTCTTTTATGACCTTTCCTAAAAATAAGAATATATTCATGCTCCAATGTAACATATGCGCCACTTGGCAAGGTGCCTGAACCCATAAATTTATTTGGTGCATTAGTTTGTTTTCTCCAGATAATACAAGGCATGGGGCTAAAACCAATTTTTGTCATATAGGAAATAATTCTTGCATGATTGGGATAAAGTAAAAAATAGCAGAATCTGCCAGATAAATTAAATGATGAGTTTTCATTGTTTAACTTTTTTATTTTTTGCAAGCCATTTTGGGATGAGTATAGTTTATTACTGTTTCTACTATATCTTCAGGTTTATCAAGTACATGGATAATATCAAGATCCCCGGGACATATCATATTATCTTGAATAAGTTGTGTTTTCATCCATTTAATAAGACCACTCCAATAATTTGTATCAACAAGAATAACAGGAAGAGGTTTAATCTTTTTGGTTTGGATTAAGGTAATTGCTTCAAAAAATTCATCCATAGTTCCAAAACCACCTGGCATTATAATATATGCAAGGGCATATTTTATAAACATTACCTTGCGAATAAAAAAATATTTAAATTCAAGTTTTATATCAGTATATTTATTGGGAGTCTGTTCAAAGGGAAGATTTATGTTAAGACCAACTGAAATTCCCCGGCCCTTAGAAGCTCCTTTATTTGCAGCCTCCATTATACCTCCACCACCACCTGTAATAACACCATACCCTTTTTTTGCAAAAAACAAGGCAATTTGTTCTGCTTTTTTATAATAAGGTGTGTCAGGTTTTGTGCGGGCAGATCCAAATATTGATACAGCAGGACCAATATTATTAAGAGCATCAACTCCCTCAACAAATTCCCCTATGATTTTAAATAATCTCCATGATTCTCCAGTTTTCAAATCATCTATTAAAAAATTATCTTTTGATTTATTTTTCATTTTTTATTCTCCAAACAATAATCCATGATCCAGCTAGTCCTCCTAATTATTATTTATTCTATATACAACGATTGTGCAAAGCTCTTGTTTTGTTGTGTCTATGTGTCTAATGCAAACCCAAAACCAGGTCTGCCTTATGGCAGGGCAGTTACTATGAGCAGAACATAAAAGAAAGATACAGCAGAATATAAAAAGCAGAAAAACGCTATTATATCTTGAAAAAGACAATAGAGCTTTGGCAGATTTATATGAAAGAACTTATAACTACTTAATATTCTTTTATGTTTGGTTGTAAGGCAAACTAAGAACCCAAAACTAGATCTGCCTTATGGCAGTTGTTAGGGAATAGATATTTTTTATAAATTTCATCATTAAATTAGTTTAACCTTTATAATTAAAGCACTATAAGAGGAGGCTGAAATCTTAAAAAAAAATAAGAGATAAACAAGGAACATATAGAGCAAGTTCTGTTTATAGGGATTCACAAACATTTTTTAGATTAAAAATTAGAAATTTTTTTTATGTTTTTAAAGTATTTTTATAAAGGGTTTATATAAAATAAGATTAGAGCAAAACTATACCTTGACCCTCTTTGTTCCTTGACTTATATTTTGAAGTATTTAAAAAATGCTATGCCATAAAATAAATAATCTTATTAATTTATATGAAAGAACTTATAACTGCCTAATATTATTTTATGTTTTGTTGTAAGGTAAACTAAGAATTAAGAACCAGGTCTGCCTTATGGCAGTTATTGATTATTAATACTTTTTTTAAGTTGTCCAGAGCATTTAAATACAATTACTTTTCTTGCGGAAAGAACCATTGGTTTGTTTGTTGCAGGATTTCTTCCTAATCTTTCTTTTTTCTTCTTTATGCAGAATTTGCCAAATCCACTAATTTTTAAATCCTCTCCTTTTTCTAGAGGTTCTTTTATTATTTTAAGGAGATCTTCCATAATATCAGAAGCAACATTTTTTGAACAATTAAGACCAACCTTAATTTTTTTTATAATTTTAGTTTTAGTTAATACTGACAAAATAAAATCTCCTGCAACATAATAAAAACTATTAAATATAAATTTTTTTTTTATGTTTTTTAAAGTATTTTTATAAAAAATGCGTTTGTGCAAAGGGCTCATAGAATATTCTTTAATTGTTTTTTTAATTATACCATTAGATTTTTTTACAGCAAAGGATTTTTTTATTAAGTCCTTAATAATTCTATGAAAAATTTGATTTTTAAATATAAATAATCAGGTAAAAAATTTTATATACAAATTATAGGATTTTATTAAAAATAAAAGCATACATATAGTATGAGACCTTTAAATAATTGATTTTTCATAAAAAATATAGGTTATAAATAAAAATATTTTTAAATTAATTTTTTAACAAAACAAGCATAAAACACTGTGGATACTAGTATACAAAATTATGAGTATGTTAAAATCTTAAAAAATCTATATTATATTAGAATATGGAATTTTTTTTTAAATTATTATTATTTCTAATTTTTTAATATAGGAACATATTTTGTGTTATCCAACTTATTGCCTTTAAAAAATCTATGGATTAGACCTTTAATCCCTTTATGTATTTCCATGGGTTTTGGGATTATTCTAGGTAATATTTTTGCCTTTGATTTTAAATTATCTCTGGGCATTTTTATAATTATTTTTTTTATTTCTATAATACTTAAAAAAATAATAATTGGGATTCTCCCTATAATTATTTTTTTTCTTTTGGGATATATTTTGATATTTTTTTCTCTTTCCCCTTTTCTCCCTAAAAATCATATATCTAAGTATTCTAATAAAGATAAATATTTGATAAAGGGGCAAGTCTCTTCTTATACAAAAACTTCAGAAAAAAGAAAAAAAATTATCCTTTCACGCCTAAGTATTGGAAAAAATAAATTACAGATTATTCCTGTAACAGGAAGTATTATATTAACCATTTATGGAGATTCTAATAAAATTAAATATGGAGATAAAATACAATTAAAAAGCAAAATAAAATCTATATATAATTTTGAAAATCCAGGTAGATTTAATTATAAAAAATATATGAATCATAAAAATATTTATGCCAGAGCATGGGCAAAGGCTGGTAATGTTACTATTTTAAATCATAAAAAATCCTCTTCTTTTTTTATGGAACCTTTTATATTTATGGAAAATTATAGGGAGAATTTTTCTAATTATATTTTTAAAATTATTAAAAATAAAAATATTTCCCAAGTTTTATGTGCTCTTATAACAGGGAAAAAAAATGGTATTAACAAAGATTTAAGAAATAATTTTGCCAAAACAGGCACAAGCCATATTCTTGCAATTTCAGGGCTTCATCTTTCCATTGTTGCATCATTTTTTTTTTATTTTTTTAATAGGATTCTTTGCTTTTCTAATTTTTTTTTAATACGGGGATGGACAAAAAAAATTGCTGGTATTTTAACTTTGTTTCCTATTTTTTTTTATGCTTTTTTATCAGGATTTTCTCCATCTACCAGGCGAGCTTTTATAATGATTTTAATTTTTATGTTCTCTTTTATAATTGAAAAAGAGGATGATCCTTTAAACTCTCTGGCAGCAGCTGGTATTGCTATTTTTTTATTGGAATCTGAAGCAGTTTTTTCAATTTCATTTCAACTTTCTTTTGTTGCAGTTTTTTTTATTATTCTGGGATTTTCTTTTATAAAAAAACTTTCCTTTTTTAAAAAAAGAAATTTTAAAACTAAAATACTTTTATTTGTATTTATTTCATTGTTTGCTATTCTAGGAACTAATCCAATAGTTATGTATTATTTTAACATGGTATCTTTTGCAGGAATATTTACAAATCTAATAATTATTCCTTTGATAGGTTTTCTTGTTGTTCCTTTAGGGATATTTGCTTTTTTTATTTTTCCTTTTTTTATTAATATCTCTTCACTGCTTTTAAAATCCGCTAGTATTATTCTAGAATATTGTATTTTATTTATTAACTATATTTCTCAACTTTCCTTTGTCTGGACAAGAACTGTAACTCCTGACATGCTAGAAATTATTTGTTATTATATGTTTTTTGCCGGTGTGTTTTTTATTTTAAATAATAAAAAGAAAAAAGGATTAATATGTATTTTTTCTGCTTTAATAATTTTTTCACTTAATGGAATCTTTTGGATACAACGTAGGTTTTTTAATAAAAATCTTTATGTTACAATCCTTGATGTAGGACAGGGAAGTTCTGCTTTGATTGAAATGCCTTTGGGAAAAAGAATTCTTATTGATGGAGGAGGTTTTTCTTCCATATCAAGTTTTGATACTGGTGAAAGCATTGTTGCTCCGTTTTTATGGAGAAAAAAGATAATGACTTTGGATTCAATTATACTAAGTCATCCTGAAGCTGATCATATGAATGGGCTTATATATATTTTGCAAAATTTTAATGTTTTGGGATTTATTAAAAATTGTGACAAAAAACAATCAAGCTCCTATATTGAACTTATGGAAATAATTGCACAAAAAAATATAAAACTTTGTTGCAGAAAAAAGCCATTGCCTTAATTCTGATATTCTTATTGCACCCCACCATGGTAGTGCAACATCAAACTCTGATATTTTTATTAATAGTGTGTCTCCTAAAAATGTAATAATATCATGTGGGAAACAAAATAGGTTTGGTTTTCCTAGAGATTTAGTAATTAAAAAATATACGAAGATAGGCTGTAATATATATAGAACTGATATTAATGGAGGAATTCAAATATTTTCTAGAAATGATAAACTTTTTATTATGCCTTATATAAAAACAGCTGATTAAAAAGCTAATGGTGGAAAGCAAGGAACAAATAGAGAGCTTTGCACAATAGCCTGGAAAAAATATTAAAGGTTATTTAATGTTAAAAGAACTTACTATAAAAAATTTTGCAATAATAGAAGATATAAGAATATCATTTGCCCAGGGGCTTTCTGTGCTTACAGGGGAAACTGGTACAGGTAAATCCATAATAATTGAAGCTGTTAATCTTCTTCTTGGAAGTCGTGCATCAGCTGATCTTGTTCGCACGGGAAAAAATAGTGCAGAGCTTGAAGCCTTGTTTGAGGTAAGACCTGATTCCAATTCTGCAAATATTATGGAACAGCAAGATTTTGACCCTCAGGAAGGACTTATGATCAGAAGAATTATATCTGCCCAGAGAAAACATAAAATTTTTATAAATTCCAGACTTGCAAGTATGCAGCTTTTGAAACTTATAACAAAAAATCTTGCTGAAATTTCAAGTCAACATGCACACCAGGGACTTTTAAAAGAAGAAAATCATCTTGATATTTTGGATAAATTTGCTGGAACCTATGCTCTACGAAATCAAATAAAAAAAATGTTTAATGACCTTGTTAGCTTAAAAAAAGAAATTTTAAATTCACAAAAAGAATCTAGTAAAAATAGACAGGAAAAAGAATTTTTAAAATTCCAAATTAAGAAAATTGAAAATGCAAAGATACTGGAAAATGAAGATAAGGAACTTGAAATTCAAAAAAATCGTTTAAAAAATGGAGCTCAAATATTTGAAACAGTAAATAATACTATTGAAGAGATATATACAAGGGATAATTCTATAATTGAAAAACTTGGAATTATTAAAGTAGATTTTGAAAAACATGCTGTAATTGATCCCATACTTGGGCAAAAAAGTGAAAAAATATCACAAATTTTATTTGAATTGGAAGATATTGTTGAAGATTTAAGATTATATATAGCAAATATTGAACTTGATCCAAAAATTTTGGAAAAAACAGAACAGAGATTTGATCTTATACAAAAACTTAAACGAGAATATAATGGAGATCTTGAAAATCTTTTTATTAAATATAAAGAAATGAAAAAAAGTCTTTTGTTAAAGGAAAATATAAATCAGACAATTAAAGATCTTGAAAAAAAAGCAGAATTTCTTTTAATAAAATTATATGAAAAAGCAAAAGTATTATCAAAAAAAAGAATAAAAGCAGGAAAAAATCTCATCATTCTTGCAGAAAATGAACTTAAAGAACTTGAAATGGAGCAGACTATATTTAAAATATCAATTAATCAAATTAAGGCAGATGTTAAAAATTATGATATAGCATCTTTACATGGAATAAAAATTTTTGAAACAGGAATTGATAAGGTTGTTTTTTTAATGGCATCTAGTAAAGGAGAAGAACTAAAACCATTGAACCGTATTGCGTCCGGCGGAGAACTTTCAAGAGTTGTTCTTGCCCTAAAGGCCATACTTTCTGAAACTCAATCTCTAGGAACTCTTATATTTGATGAGGTTGATGCAGGTATTGGAGGAAAAATTTCTGAAAAAGTAGGTAAAAAACTTAAAAAACTTGCATTAAAATATCAGGTTATATGCATAACCCACCTTGCCCAGATAGCAAAATATGGTTCCAGTCATTTTAATATTTCAAAATCTGTTTTAAAGGGACGAACTTTTACTTTTATAACTCCTTTAAAGGAAAAAAATCAGCGGATTAAAGAAATTGCAAGAATGATAGGAGGAGAAAAAATAACAAATACAACACTTAACCATGCAAGGGAAATGCTGGAAAAAGTAATGTTATCGTAAAAATATAAAAAGGAAAATATTATGCCGATTTATGAATTTAAATGTTTAAAATGTGAGGAATTTTTTGAAATGATTGTATTAAATAATGATGAAGAAGATAAAATCAAATGTCCAAAATGTAATAATGTTGATTTTGAAAGAGTTGTTTCCACAACCAATTATGTTATGGGCAACAATCACAATAATGATAGTCCATCAAAACAAACAAGGAATTGCTCTTCAGGTTCCTGCTCAACATATACTATACCAGGAGCAACAAGAGATTGAAAATTTTTAAAGTAAGATTTTTAAATTATAAACTACAACTACAAAAAAATACTAAAACACATGAAAAAACATAACTCCCTTAAAGGTAATTTTATTTTTATGGGAGAAAAACAAATATAATGCTGAATAGTTAAACTAGTATTTTAAGTTATGCCAGTGTTTTGATTAAGGAGATTTAAATGAGTAAATATGCTGTACTTGTTATTGATGGAAAAGAGTACAAATTACCAATAATAAATGGAGTAGAGGGAGAAAAAGCTATTGATATAACAAGTTTAAGAAAGAAAACAGGGTATATCGCATTTGATCCAAGCTTTGCCAATACAGGGTCCTGTAAAAGCTCCATTACATATATGAATGGGGAAAAGGGTATATTAAGATATAGAGGCATTCCCATTGAACAACTTGCAAAACATTCATCATTTGTTGAAACTGCCTATCTTTTAATAAAAGGGAAGCTTCCCAACAATGAAGAGCTAATTAGAATAAATGTTCTTTTAAATGATTTGTCAATGCTTCATGAAGATATGAAAACCTTTTATCAGAATTTTCCATCTAAGGCTCATCCTATGGGAATACTTTCAGCCATGGTAAATGCCTTGCGAAGTTTTTATCCAGAAATTGTTGATATTGAAGAAAGTCTTGATAGAACATTTTTACGCTTAATTTCCAAGGTAAGAACTATGGCTGCAATGGCATATAAAATATCTAGAGGCCATGCCACAATATATCCAAGTCCTGATTATTCCTATTGTGGAAATTTTCTTTATATGATGTTTGAAAATCCTGTTATCCCCTATAAAGTTGATCCTGATATAGAAAAAGCCCTAAATGTATTCTGGATTCTCCATGCAGATCATGAACAAAATTGTTCAACAGCTGCTGTTCGGGTTGTGGGAAGTGGAAAGGCAAATATATATGCTACTATTTCTGCTGGTATTTCAGCTTTATGGGGACCTTTACATGGAGGAGCAAACCAAGAGGTAATTACAATGCTGAAAAAAATTAAGAATCAAAATCTTAAAATATCTGATGTAATTAAAAAGGCAAAAGATAAAAATAATAATTTTCGGCTCATGGGATTTGGTCACAGGGTCTATAAAACCTATGATCCACGCGCAAAAATAATAAAACAAATGTGTGATTTGATTTTAAGCAAAAACAAAATAAATGATCCTTTGCTAGATATTGCCCTGGAGTTAGAAGAAACTGCCTTATCAGATTCCTATTTTCAGGCCAAAAATCTCTATCCTAATATTGATTTTTATTCAGGACTTGTTTTAAGGGCAATAGGAATTCCTACAAATATGTTTACTGTAATGTTTGCCATAGGAAGACTTCCTGGCTGGGTAGCTCAATGGAGGGAAAATTCTTTGGATCCTGACATAAGAATCAGCAGACCAAGGCAAATATATATGGGCAACTCTACATCAGATTATATTCCAATTAAAGAAAGACCATAAATAACCCTTTTATCAGATTATCAGGAAAATTATTGTGCAGGTAAAAAAGGGCTCTTTTTATTGGACTCCAACACCTGCAACCATATGTCCCATTAAAGATACTATGGAATTAAAAGATTAGGACATACTAAGGGCAATAAAATCCTTTAAAAGCTGATAACCTACCCTCAAAAGTTCACAAATGATAGGTTTTAATATTTTACAAGGATAAATTTATAACCAAATAGATTAGAAATTTTCCTTGCCTAGAATATTTTTTTATTATATCGGATACAGGGCATTTTGATTAGATTATTCTATGTAATTAACAATTGTGTTTATATTAAGTAAAATCTGTTCTTTTTATCTATTTTAAATCATAAAACCACAGAAAAAAATTTTATAATTATTTAATACTCTTTCATATTTTGTTATGAGGGAAACTAAGAACCAAAAACCAGATCTGCCTTATGGCAGTTATACAGAAAGCTATATAAAGGAAATTTTTATGAAAATCATAACTTTACTGGGAAGTGCGAGAAGCAAAGGTAATACTGCAACTTTTCTTGATTGGATAGAAAAAGAATTAAAATCTCTTGGTCATGAAGTTGAATCCATATATTTAAATTCAAAAAAGATAAATTCATGTCTTGGTTGTTTTAAATGCAAGGAACACACTGAAAAAATAGGGTGCATTCAAAATGATGATGCAATTGAAATTCTAGGAAAAATAATTAATGCTGAACTAACTATTTTTGCGTCTCCTCTTTATTTCTGGGGTTTTTCAGCACAAATAAAAGCTTTAATTGATAGAAGTTTCAGCCTTGTAACTAATTATCATCAGCCAAACCATGCCTCTCTTATAGAGAATAAAAAACAGGCTTTACTGGTAACTGGAGGGGGAGCCTATGAAAATAATGCAGAACCTGTATTTACAGCATTTGATAGAATAATAAAATTTTATAAAGGCATAAAAGCAGGAGAATTATTTCTTGACAAATGCACTACACCTCAAGAAATGGATACAAAAATTAAAGATAAAGCAATAAAGTTTGCTAGAAAAATAGCAGGATAAAAATACTAACTTATCAGTAGTATTTCAAACATTAAAATTTATTTAAGACCTTTGAATAACTAGTTTTTTTNAAAAATATGATTATATATAAAGAGCTTTGCACAATCGTTCTATTTTATTTAAAGCTCTCTATTTATAAGGCAAAGATTAGGAAAAATAGCATTATATAACAGCCTGTAGAAATTTAAGATATAGATGGCATTGTACCAAATCCCATATACAAGACCTATTATTTTTTCAAAGATAAAGGCATTTTTTGCTTTTTATCATTCTATATTGTCCTACCCCTGTTCTAACCCTAATAGCTAATTCTTAATAGCTAGTATGTTAAAGTCTTGAAAAAATACTAGAACAAAATAGATGGTAAGTTTACAGGACTATTAAAAAGAATTAATTTTATCAAGCATGCTAAGTTGTTACAAAATTAAAAAAGTACTTGAGTGCAATATATAGATATTGCTTGACAAAAACATACTATATGTTGTAGCCCCCGCTTGGATCATTTTAAATTTCGTAACAACCTAATGACATACATATAAGGGGAAAAAATGGATTACGATATAATTATTGTAGGTGGTGGCCCAGCAGGTCTTTTTGCTGCAATACATCTTGTGGAAAACTCTTCTCTAAAAGTTCTTATGATTGAAAAGGGTAAAAAACCTTCTTCAAGAAAATGCCCAAACCATAATATTCAAGAATGTATACAATGTGAACCATGTAATATTCTTTCAGGTATAGGTGGTGCAGGACTTTATTCTGATGGTAAGCTTAATTTTATACCTACACTTGGTAAAACAGATCTTACCCAATTTATGTCAAAACCTGAGGCTCAAAATCTTATTGATGAAACTGAAGAAATATTTACAAGATTTAAAATGGATGGTTCTGTTTATCCTCCTAATATGCAAGAAGCCTATGATATACGCAAAAATGCAAAAAAACATGGAATTAATCTTCTTTTAATAAAACAAAAACACCTTGGTAGTGATAATCTGCCTAGGTATATTGCAGATATTGCTGATTACATTGAATCAAAAGGTCTTACTATTCATACATCAGAAGAAGTTCAAAATATCACTACTAAAAACAATAAAATTACAGGAGTTATAACAAATAAAGATGAGTATAAAACAAATAATGTTATTCTAGCTCCAGGTCGTATTGGTGCTAATTGGGTTGCAAAGCTTGCACAAAAACATGGCATTAGTCTTTCTCAGCGTGGTATAGAAGTAGGGGTTCGTGTTGAAGTTCACAATGATATTATGGCTGATCTGTGTAAAATTATATATGATCCAACATTTTTTGTTCAGACTTCGAAATATGATGATCAAACAAGAACTTTCTGCACAAATTACGGAGGATTTATTTCTCTGGAAAATTATAAGGATTTTGTTTGTGTTAATGGGCATGCCTATTCTAATAAAAAATCAAATAATACTAATTTTGCATTTCTTTCTAAAGTAGTTTTTACAGCTCCTGTTACAAATAATCAGGCATATGGTGAATCCATAGGTAAACTTGCTACAATAGTTGGTGGGGGAAAACCTATTCTTCAGCGTTTTGGAGATCTTAAACAAGGACGACGGTCAACACAGAACAGAATAAAAAAGGGATATATAGAGCCTAGTATGAAAAATGTTGTATGTGGTGATATTGCCATGGCTCTTCCAGAAAGAATTCTATCTAATATTATAGAAGGACTTAATAAATTAAATCTTGTTATTCCCGGTGTAGCAAATGATGAAACATTGCTTTATGCTCCTGAAATTAAGTTTTTTTCAACTCAAATAGAAACAGACAATAATCTTGAAACACTTATAAAAGGAATGTATGTAGCAGGAGATGGTCCTGGAGTTGCAGGAAATATTGTCTCTGCTGCTGCCACTGGTCTTTTAGCTGCAAAAAAAATATTAAAAAGAGCATCAGGTGCCTAGAAAAATCTAATTATTGAATTGATTTATTGATTTTCTTTTATTATTGCAATTTCTATCATCGCGAAATATGTAACCTTTACAAAAGATCTCGTATTGTATGTAAATTGTTTAAAAGGATAATAATATTTAATGGAAGGACAAGGACAAATTTGGGCATTAATAGGAATTGGAGTTGTAAGTGGCATTCTTACATCAGTTTTTTTATATTTTTTAGTTTTTCTTTTTAAAAATTTTTTTATCCCATGGTATCAAAATATAATATATAAAGGATTAGATATATCTGGAGAATGGGAATATACATTAACTCATCAACAAGGAATTGATAAATGTATAATGGAACTAAAACAAAAAAGTCATATGATCTCCGGGGATGATACAGGAGGAAGATATGATGCATCTGGGAAGAAAAGACAAAGAACAAGAGCATTTAAGATAACTGGTTTTTATTCTGACAACTATTTTGTTGGATATATGCTAAACAAGAATCCTCAATTAAGGAGTTTTACAGGTTTCACTTTAAGAATTGTAGAGGGTGGTAGATGTATGGAAGGCGTTTTTAGTTGGTATGATGTTTTATATGAAGATATAAATAGTCAAAAAGTAAAATGTAAAAGAATAATGTCATCTTAATTAAAAGTATAAAAAATATTAAGAGTTATTGAATAAGTTATTAATTCATAAGCGTATTTTTTTTTGTTTAAAAAATACTTAAAAAACCAAAATATCAATAAAGACAGACCCCTAACCACTAAAGCACAAAAAAAGTTTCTCATTTCTCATAAATTTTTTATCGCAAGATCACTTTAAATCACTCCCAAAACCAAAAGTTTCTTAAACATAAAAATTGCTATAAAAACTAACATAGGCAACTATAACACTGGAGTGTCTATGTGAATATTCACACCATCAAGACTCACAATGAGAAAAAAAGGGAGTTTTATATTTTTTTGTGTGTTTTAGTGCTTTTTGTGGTTATAATTTTTAATTTAAAATAAATCTATTTTGAGATTTATTTATCAATCCTATTTTTAATACTAATTCAACTTTTTTATTTTTCCCGTCAATATCTCCCTTATTTAAAAAAATATTGCCAATAAAACAACTCTTTGATATATAAATCCAGTTTATGTTTTATTATTGTGTTTATAATCACTCACATTCCTTGACTTAATATCAGGTGCTTTTTTAAAAGTTGATATCTTTTTAAAAAAGTTGATATTGGGGAAGAAAGGGATGGTGGAAAAAACCATTTAAGGCCAGGGAGAAAAATTATGTCTTATATTGCAATGAGCGAACTTCTTGAAGCAGGAGTTCATTTTGGACATCAGACTAAACGATGGAATCCAAAGATGAAAAAATATATCTTTGGTGCACGAAACGGTATTTATATTATTGATCTTCAGCAAACTTTAAAACTATTTAAAACAGCATACAACTTTATTTTTGAAACAGCAGCCCAAGGGAAAAGTATTCTTTTTGTTGGAACAAAAAAACAAGCTCGCGAAACAATTTATGAAGAGGCTAACCGTGCTGAAGAATTTTATATTCAAAATAGATGGCTTGGAGGAATACTTACAAATTTCCAGACAATTAAAAAAAATATTACTCGGTTTGAATATTTAAATACAATTGAAAATGATGGAACAATAGAAAATTATCCCAAAAAAGAACGCATTAAAATGAATAAGGAAAAAAATAAACTTGAGAATGATATTGGTGGAATTAGTAATATGAAATCTCTTCCTGGTGCAATGTTTATTATTGATCCTAAAAATGAAATAATTGCTGTGAATGAAGCTAAAAGACTTGGAATTCCAATTGCAGCAGTTGTAGATACTAATTGTAATCCTGATGATATTGACTATGTAATTCCAGGCAATGATGATGCTATTAGATCTATTCGTCTTTTTACTTCAAGAATTGCAGATGCTTCTATAAAAGGTGCACAACAATATCAAGAAAAGCAACAAGCAGAAACTGACAAAGAAAAAACAGAAAAAGAAAAAGCTGGACCTGTACATTTTGAAAAAACAATTGTTTCCAATGGCTCAGATGGTCCTGTTGTTGAAAAAATTAGAAGAAAAACAGTTACAGAATAATTTTATATAAAAGAATTTATAATTACTTAATATTCTTTCATGTTTTGAGCCCTTTGCACAAACGGATTTTTTATAAAAATACTTTTAAAAAAATAAAATGTTTTTTTCTAGTTTTTAATCTAAAAAATGTTTGTAAATGGCTATAAATAGGGCTTGTTTTCTTTTGTCTCAATTTTAGGTTCAAGGTATTACAATACATCTTCACCATAAAATTTAAACAAAATCAAGCATTGTGCAAAGGTCTTGTTGTAAGGCAAGCTAATCATTAAAAAACAGATCTGTCACATGACAGTTATTAATATTGATGGCATTGTAAAAATTTTTCATCTTCTTCATTAAATATAGATGGAAAATTTTTACGGCGGTATAATATAAGGAGTATAAAAAATGGTTGATATAACAGCATCAATGGTACAAAAACTTCGTTCTCAAACTGGATGTGGAATAATGGATTGCAAAAAAGCTCTTATTAAAACAAAAGGAGATGAACAAAAAGCCTTTGATTATTTGAGAAAAAAAGGGCTTGCAAAGGCAGAAAAGAGAGCTGGAAGAACAACTTATGAGGGTATTGTTTATTCATATATTCATCCTGGAGATAAACTTGGAGTTCTTGTTGAAATTAACTGTGAATCTGATTTTGTTGCAAAAACAGAAGATTTTAAAAATTTTGCTAAAAATATCGCAATGCATGTGGCAGCTTCTAATCCTTCAGGCCTTAATCCAGAAGATATTCCTGAAGAAGTTATAGAAAAAGAAAAGGAAATTTTTCGTTCCCAGGCAATAGAACAAGGTAAACCAGAAAAAATTATAAATAAGATTGTAGAAGGTCAGGTTAAAAAATTTTTTAGTGAATCTTGTCTTATAAATCAAGCTTATATTAAAGATACCCAAAAAACCATTGCTGAAATAACTACTGAAATAATTGCAAAACTTGGTGAAAATATTCAGATAAAAAGATTTGTACGCTTTCAAATTGGAGAATAAACATTTGGATAACAGCAAAATACCTAAATTCAATAGAGTTTTGATTAAACTTATTTTTAGGGGGGTCATGGGATCCTCTGCTGGAATGAATAGGACTTCTGCAGATAATATAGGCATGCTTGCAACCATTATTAATAGTCTTGCTTTGTCAGATTCCTTTGAAAAACATGGTATCCCAACAAGAGTGCAGACCGCAATAATGATAAATAAAATTGCAGAACCATTTATTCCTAAAAAAGCTGAAAGGCATATGGAAAAAGGAAGAGTAGTTATTTTTGCAGCAGGTACAGGTAATCCTTATTTTACAACTGATACAGCAGCAGTATTAAGAGCCCAGGAAATTAATGCTGAAATTTTATTTAAAGCTACACAAGTTGATGGTATTTATGACAAAGATCCTATTATACATAAAGATGCTGTTTTTTTTGAAAAGCTTTCATATATGAATATTCTTGAAAAACAACTTCAAGTTATAGATATGACAGCTATTTCTCTTGCAATGGATAATAATTTATCTATTCAAATATTTAATCTTCATAAAAAAGGTAATATTTGTAAAGCTGTTTGTGGGAAAAATATTGGCACACGAATATATAACAATTAATAAAAATTAGGAGTATTTATGATAAAAACAATATATCAAGAAAGCAGAGAAAGAATGAAAAAATCTTTACAGGCTTTTGAAAAAGAGATGTTAAAAGTTCGTACAGGCAGAGCATCTCTTACAATACTTGATGGAGTAAAAGTTGATTATTATGGTACTCTGACTCCTTTGAATCAAATGTCATCTATTGCTGTTCCTGAAAATAGGCTTATTACTATTCAACCCTGGGATATAAGCATTATCAAGGAGATTGAAAAAGCTATTTTAAAAGCTAATCTTGGATTAACACCTTCCAATGATGGAAAACTAATCAGGATTTCTATTCCTCCTCTTACAGAGGACAGAAGAAAAGAGATTGTAAAAACAGTTAATCATACTTGTGAAGACTTTAAGATTGCCATACGAAATATTAGAAGAGATGCTAATAATGAACTGAAATCTTTTCAAAAAAGTGGAGAAATTTCTGAAGATGATAATTTTAAAGCTCAAAAAGAAATTCAGGAAATTACTGATGAATATATTAAAGAGATAGATATCATGTTTATTGCAAAGGAAAAGGAAATTCTTGAACTCTAGATATGACATTGATATTGACCGTGTTCCATGCCATGTTGCAATAATTATGGATGGCAATGGAACCTGGGCAAAAAAAAAATTTATGAATCGTATCAAAGGTCATGAACAAGGTTCAGCAACTGTTTGTTCCATTGTTAATATATGTTTGAAACTTGGAATAAAATTTCTTACACTTTATGCTTTTTCCACAGAAAATTGGGCAAGACCAGACTATGAGGTTCGGGCTTTAATGAATCTTTTAAAAAAATTTGCTAAATCTGAACGAAAACAACTTTTTGAAAAAGAAATTTGTCTTAAAATGATAGGGCAAAAGCAGAGACTTTCAGAAAATGTAAGAAAAGAACTTGATATAACAATAGACAAAACAAAAAATAACAAAAAAATGTTTCTTACCCTTGCAATAAGTTATGGAGGCAGGGAAGAAATTACAAGGGCTGTAAAAGAGATAGCAAAAAAAGTTTTTAAAAAAAAAATACCCTGTAATGAAATTACAGAAAATATGATTGCAGAGCATCTTTACACAAAAAATATGCCGGAGCCTGATCTTTTAATACGCACAAGTGGAAAAATGCGCATTAGTAATTTTCTTTTATGGCAAATGGCATATACTGAAATTTTTATTACTGAGACTTTGTGGCCTGATTTTACCAAACAGGAATTTATTGATATAATAAAAAATTATCAAACTCGTGAACGCAAATTTGGAAAGGTTTATGCACCTTAAACGATGGCTTACATCGCTCGTTCTTATTCCCCTTCTTTTTTTAATTCTATTAAAGGGAACAACACTTTTATTTTCTGCTTTTGTATCTGTTATTACGCTTATTGCAATGACAGAATACTTTACAATTATTTCCTGTTCTGGGAAAATCCCATTAAAAATTAAAATTATTGGACTTTTAACTTGTCTGGGAATAATAGCAAGTGCCCATGTAGGCTCTTTTGGTATTATCATGGGAATTCTTACCTTTTATATTATAGTTATTTCTATTATTATTCTTGGTAATTTTTCCCTGGAAAGTTCTATTTTAGATATAGTTGCCAAGCAGATACAGGGAATTATTTATATTCCTGTTTTTCTTTCATTTTTTGTATTTATAAGAAATTCAGAAAATGGAATTATCTGGATAATCTGGATTTGGCTTATTATTGCTTCAAGCGATACAGGAGCATATTATTATGGAACATTTTTTGGTAAAAAACCTCTTTTGCCTAATATAAGTCCTAATAAGACTATTGAAGGTGCAATTGGAGGAATTGTGGCATCTCTAATTGCAGGTTTGATTTTCAGCTCTATTTTTATTCCAGAAATTTTCATTATAAACAGGATTATTTTTATTTTAATTGCTTGTATTGCAGGACAAATTGGCGATTTGTTTGAATCAGCTCTTAAAAGAGCAGGTAAAATAAAAGATTCAGGAAATATTCTTCCAGGCCATGGAGGAATTCTTGACAGACTAGATGGTTTAATCTTTGCTCTTCCCATTACATATTTTTTTAAGTATCTAGTATGAAACACTTATCCATTCTTGGTTCCACAGGTTCCATAGGTAGAAATGCACTTTCCATTGTAGCAATGCATCCTGATAAATTTAATATTACTGTGCTTGCAGCAGCACGAAATATTATTCTTCTTAGCAAACAAATAAAAAAATTCAAACCTAGAATGGTTGTAGTTCTAGATGAAGTTCATGCCCATAAACTTGAGTCTTTACTAGAAAAAAATCAAAGACCAGAAATTATGTTTGGAACCAAAGGATATATTAATGCTGCTTCCTATAGAAATTCAGATATTGTGCTTCTTGCCATGGTGGGAGCAGCTGGTCTTATGCCTGCTATTGCAGCTATAAAGGCAGGGAAAAATATTGCCCTTGCAAATAAAGAAACCCTGGTAATGGCAGGAGATATTATTATATCAAAGGCAAAGGAAAAAAATGTTACAATATATCCTGTTGATAGTGAGCATAGTGCTATTTTTCAGTGCCTTCAGGGAAACAAACAAAAAGATTTAAAAAAAATTTTTCTTACAGCTTCTGGAGGCCCCTTTAGAAAAAAATCAATTTCAGAATTTAAAAATATTCAACTTAAACATGCATTAAATCATCCTACATGGGATATGGGTCCTAAAATAACAATTGATTCTGCAACTCTTATGAATAAAGCCCTTGAGATTATAGAGGCAGTTCATTTATTTAATCTTAATCCCTGCTCCATTGAAGTTTTAATTCATCCCCAAAGTATTGTGCATTCTATGGTTGGCTTTAAAGATGGCTCTATAATTGCTCAAATGGGAATTCCAGATATGAAAAATGCAATATCATATGCTATTTCATTTCCCAGGCGATTAGAATTAGAATTAGAATTTCCTGATTTTACATCAATTAAGGAATTATATTTTGAAAAACCTGATACTAGCAAATTTCCCTCCCTAGAATTTGCGTTTGAAGCTTGTAAACAAGGTGGTACCTTACCTGCTGTTATGAATGCAGCAAATGAAATTGCAGTAAATAATTTTTTAAAACAAAAAATAAATTTTCCAGATATTTTTAAAATAATTAGAAAAACCATGGAACTTCATAAAAATATTCATAACCCAGAGCTTTCAGATATTATTGATGCAGATATATGGGCAAGGCAAATTTCACAAAGTTTAATATGAAAATTGTGGAAGCAACAATATAAACACAAATTTAATAGAAAAGAAAATCAATCAGTTATCAGAAAATTTAAAAAAAGAAGTATTAAATTTTAATTGGAAAGGAAGAGGATTAGCTGAACTCAAGGATAGTTTTTTGTTGAGGAACTTTATAAGTGTTAAACAAAGTAGTATTTAAATACTATATAGTTTTAAATAAAGAGGAACTATGGGTTATTCAATAATATCATTTATAATTGTACTGGGTGTTTTAATATTTTTTCATGAATTTGGTCATTTTTTACTGGCAAGATTTTTTAATGTTGGGGTTGAAACATTTTCCATTGGATTTGGTCCAAAAATATATAAAAAAAAGCTGGGTTTAACCCAATACTGTCTTTCCATAATTCCCTTGGGAGGATATGTTAAAATGATTGGAGAAAATCCTGATACTGTAATTGCTGAACAAGATATTTCAAGATCCTTTTCCCATAAAAAACCCTATGAAAAAATACTTATTGTTGCAGCAGGTCCTGTTTTTAATTTTTTATTAGCAATTTTAATTTTTTATTTTATTTTTCAGTTTTCAGGACTTTATCTTATAAAACCCATTGTAGGAGGCGTAGATAAAAATAGTCCTGCATTTATAGCAGGTATTAAAAAAAATGATCATATAAAAAAAATTAATGGTATTAATATTCATTCTTGGGAAAATATGGTTGAAATTATCAAAAATAGTAAAGGCAGGGATGTTAAGATTTTGCTTGAACGAAAAAATAAAATATTTTCTGTGATAATTAAACCAGGGACAAAAATGACCAAAAATATCTTTGGTGAAAATATTAAAAGATATATTATTGGTATTTCAGCTACAGGGGAGAGTTTTCATAAATCGCTTAATCCTTTTCAGGCACTATCTCAAGGGCTTAAACAAACTTGGTATATTATAAAATTAACTATTTTATCTGTTATTAAAATGGTTGATGGGAGTATTTCTGCAAAAAATCTTGGTGGCCCCATAATGATTGCCCAGATGGCAGGTGAACAGGCAAAAGCCGGCATCACAAGTCTTGCTTTTTTTATAGCCATGTTAAGTATTAATCTTGGTATTATAAATCTGTTTCCCATTCCTGTTCTAGATGGAGGCCATATTTTATTTTTTGGAATTGAAGCTGTAACAGGAAAAGTAATAAGTGATAAAGTTAAAGAAAAATCAAATCAAATAGGAATAACACTTCTTATTATTTTAATGGCTTTTGTTTTTTACAATGATATTGTTAGACTTTTTAGTGGCAGCTGAAATTTTATAGTTTGTTTTATTAATAATTTTTTATAAATCTATTAATATGTTGTTCACAACATTATTTTTAATATCCAAAAAAGAAACATACCTAAGACAATTGTTCCTCCTATTGATTTTGTTTTTAATGCAAAAATAAAAGTTGGAATAGCAACAGCAAATTTTATATTAAAAATATTAAGACTTCCTGGATATGTTGAAGTAACAAGTTCTGGTAAAACAAGAGCGCTTAAAATAGCAACTGGAATAAGCTCAAGTCATTCTTTAAACCAGGCCAGGCATTTTTTTTCCTAAAAGAAAAAAAAGCGGTATCCATCTTGGGATAAAAGACACAATACCCATCCCCATAAAAAGTATAATCAAATCTATTTCCATAAAAATACCTTTACAAAATGTCTGGTCTGTTATTGTTTTATCTCAAACTTTCCTTTTAATTGACCACAAGCTGCTGAAATATCTGCACCTTTACTCTTTCTTATTATAGCTGTAATGTTCTTGTCTAGAAGAATTTTAAAGAATTGACTGATTCTAGAACTTGAAGACTGCTTAAAATTACTTTTTTCATGCTCATTAAATGGTATAAGATTTACCTTTGCCTTAATCGGAGAAAGCATTTTTACAAGTTTTTCTGCATCTTTATTTGTATCATTAATATTTTTAATTAAAATATATTCAAAGGTAATTTTATTTCTTGGTTTTATATTAAATTCCGAGCAGACTTGAAGCAGATTTTTTATTGGATATTTTTTATTAATTGGCATAAGCATTGATCTTGTTTTATCTTCTGTTGCATTAAGAGATATAGCAAGATTTACATTGGTATTTACGCCAAGTTTTTTAATTTGAGGGACAAATCCTGATGTTGATACAGTTACTCTTCTTGGAGAAATTTTCATGCCATAATCACCATCAGTTATTATTGCAATAGATTTAATAACATTGGCATAATTTGCAAGGGGCTCTCCCATGCCCATAAATACAATGTTTGAAATAGTCTTTTTTTTATCTTTGTCTTTATCTTTGTTTTTTTTGATAAATATTTGTCTGGCTTCACTAATTTGTGAAATAATTTCTGAACATGTAAGATTTCGCTGCAAACCAGTTTTTGCAGTAAGACAAAATTTACATTTTTGAGCACAGCCTACCTGTGATGAGATACAAAGTGTATGGCGATTTTTTCCTGGTATAATAACAGATTCAATATATTTATTGTCTCTAAGTTTAAATAATAGTTTTTCTGTTCCATCAATGGAAGTTTCTAAATTTTCAAGCTTAAGTCTTGGTATGAAAAAATTTTGTTTTAACATTAGTCTCATATCTTTACTAATATCTGTCATTTCATCAAAACTATTTGCTTGATGTATATAAAGCCATTTGAAAATTTGTATTGCTCTAAATGGTTTAATTTTTCTTTTTTTAAACCATTCTCCAAGTTCTTTTCTTGTATATTCTTTAATATCTTTCATTTTTTAATTTTTTTTGTGCTTGTTTGCCAAGTCTAGATTTCGGTGAAAGTTTTACAACCTGCTCCCATGATTTTTTTGCTTTTAAAAATTGCTGCTTTGCCTCATAAATTTCTGCAAGATCTGCATAAAGTATAACAGAAGATGGTTTGTCCTTAATTGTCTGATTAATAATATTTAAAGCAATATTTAATTGTTTTGTTTTAATATAGACATTAGCAAGTCCGTGAATGGCATTAATAAAATCAGGTTTTATTTTTAAAGCTTTTAAAAAATATTTTTTGGCAGAATTGTATTCTTTTTTTCCAAGATATGCCCATCCCAAATTTGACAATGGAAAATGGGGAGTTGCATAAATAAGATTGTCTGAAATGCTTTTAAAAATTTCTATTGCCAAATCCCATTTTCTTTGTTTCAAATATGCTGTGCCTAGATTGTTTTTTGCAGGTATATAATCTGGCTTTAGTTCTACAGCTTTTTTAAAATGAATTTCACCAAGATCAGGTCTTTGTTTTGCCATATATACAAGTCCAAGATCATTTTGCAGAAAGCAATTATTAGGAATAATTTTTTCAGCATCAAGAAATTCTTTTAATGCCCCGGTATAATTCCCTTCTGTTAGATAAGCTTCACCCAATTTTTTTGTGGCAAGGGCAATTTTACGGTGATGTTTTAAATTCAAACCACAGGATGAAAGAAAAAAAAATGAAATCAGAAAAATAATCAAAGGTCTCAATTGTATTGCCTTTTATATGAAAGAACTTATAATTACTTAATATTGTTTTATGTTTTGTTGTAAAGCAAACCAAGAATTAAAAACCATATCTGCTTTATGCCAGTTATTATATAGATTTATGGATTTGTTCTTAGATTTAATTCTTTTGCGATTTTAGAAGAGATTTGATTTACAAATATTTTAAAATCTTTTTTTGAGAGAGGTTTGCTTTGGCTTGGAATTTTATCTAGATTATGGGGCATAAGAAGTTTTGGATAATTAATGAATTTAGAATTAGATTTAATATTATATTCTTTGGAAAACTTTTTTTTATAATAGAGTTCTTGAAACATTGAGAATTTTATAGCATGGGCCGTTGCATTAAGAATTGCTGTTTCATTATTTGAAATAATACCTTGTTTTAAAGCCTCAACCAACCCTGCAAGGGATTCACCACCCTGAGTGCAGGCTATATGTCCATTTCTATTTGCCTGAAGCTGCCAATCCATAATTGATTGTTCTGTTGTCTGGATAAAAAATATTTTTTTCGCTCCAGCAGTTTTATTATAAAGCTCTACTAAACTAATTACTCTTAGCATTGATACAGGATTACCAATCATTGCTGCCTGGGCTACACTTGGTTTTACAGTTATTGGTTTAAATTGTCTTTTATTTTTATCAGGTTCCAGATAATATTGAAATACTGGATTTGCATGTTCTGATTGAACACCAATTATTTTGGGAAGAGCATTAATTATGTTTGCTTGAAAGAATTTAATAAATCCATTTATTATAGCAGAAATATTTCCTGCATTTCCAATTGGCACAAAAACAACCTTGTTTTTCATATTATATTCAAAATCCTGGGCAATTTCATAGGAATATGATTCTTGACCAAGTATGCGCCAGGCATTTTTAGAATTTAAAAGTACAACTGAATATTTTTCAGAAAGTTTTTCTACAATTTTCATACAATCATCAAAAACACCGGGAATTTCAAAAACTTTTGTTCCACTTCCAAGGGGCTGTAAAAGTTGTTGAGAAGTTACTTTTTTGTGGGGTAAAAGTACAACAGATTTAATGTCTGATTGAAGGTATGAAGCATAAAGGGCAGCAGAGGCAGATGTATCTCCTGTTGATGCACATATAGCAATAACATCTGATATAAAATTATTCTTGATAAGAAATTTAATATATGAAAGAGCACTTGCCATGCCTCGATCTTTAAATGATGCACTTGGATTTTGCCCATCATTTTTATAGAAAAATTTAATACCAACTTTTTCCTGAAGTCTTTTATTTGCTTCAACAATAGGAGTATGTGCTTCTCCCAGATATACAATAGAATCAAGGGGAATATCAGGTCCTAAAAATTCATGATATCTATAAATTCCTTTAAGTGCAGGTATATTAAGCATTTTGCGATAATCAAAAATTTTCTGCCATTTTTTCCCATCAATATTTTTTAAATCTTCAAATTTTTTGTTTTGAAGAAGCATTACTTTGCCGCATTCTGGACAAACATATAAAAGTTTTGCTATTGAAAATTTTTGTAAACAACCAAGACATTTATAATAAAGATATGGTTTAGGTTTAGGAATAAGAAAAGATTTTATATCTTTTGGGAAATTATCTAGTTTCATTGGAAATTATCCTTTGATCTCCCATATAAGGTACTAGAGCCTTGGGAATTTTAACAGAACCATCAGGCTTTTGGAAATTTTCAAGAATTGCTGCAACACATCGTCCAACAGCAAGACCAGAACCATTTAAAGTATGTGCAAACTCTAATTTTTTCTGTCCCTGTCTTCTTAATTTAATGCCTGCTCTTCTTGCTTGAAATGCTTCACAATTACTGCATGAAGATATTTCTCGATATTTATTTTGCCCTGGCATCCATACTTCAATATCATATGTTTTTGCTGCTGAAAAACCAAGGTCTCCAGTGCATAAAGTAATAACCTGATAGGGAAGTTCCAAGCGTTTTAGAATTTCTTCTGCATTTAAAACAAGACTTTCCAGTTCATCATAGGATGTTTCTGGAGTTGTATATTTTACCATTTCAACTTTATTAAATTGATGTTGTCTTATAAGTCCTCTTGTATCTTTTCCATGTGAGCCTGCTTCAGACCTAAAACAAGGTGTATAAGCAGTAAATTTTATTGGAAGATTTTCTATAGGGATAATTTCATTTGCATAAATATTAGTAAGTGGAACTTCTGATGTGGGTATCATAAAATGATCTAAGCCTTCTAACTTAAACAAATCCTCTTCAAATTTTGGTAATTGTCCTGTACCAGTAAGACTTTTTTTTGAAACAATAAATGGAGGAAGAACTTCAGTATATCCATGCTCATTAGTGTGAATATCCAACATAAAATTAATAAGAGCTCTTTCAAGTTTTGCACCGCTTTTAAAATACAAAGGATATCTTGAACCTGTTATTTTAGCAGCCCTTGCAAAATCAAGAATTTTTAAGTCTTCGCCAATATCCCAGTGATTTTTTGCTGTGAAATCAAATTTTTTTGGATTTCCTGATTTTCTTATAATTTGATTATGTTCTTCATTATCTCCCAACGGCACATCTTCATGAGGTACATTGGGAAGATTTATTAAAAAATTATCAAGAAATTTTTCAGTTTTTGAAAGTTCTTTATCAAGCTCTTTTATTTTTTCAGAAACCTGACGCATTTCTTTAATAATTGAATCTCCATTTTGACCAGACTTTTTAATTTCAGCAATTTTATCTGATACAGTATTTCTATGGTGCCTTAAACTTTCTATATTATTAAGCAGTTCTCTTCTTTTTTTTTCTTTTTTTAAAAATTCATTAAAATCTGCTTTAGCTTTTCTTACTTTAACTCCCTGTTTTATTTTATCTATATTGTCTCTAATATATTTTATTTCTATCATTTTAATCCCTTTTTTTGAGAAATATTTTTTTTAAAAATGGTATAAGACAGATATGGATTCTGGTTTGCCTTACAAGGAAATATGAAAGTTGTGTTTTTGTATATAAACTTACAACCTTAAAAAATTATCATGTGCATTGTAACCAGTCAATAATTATTGCAAATTGGGAATTAATAGGGTATTATTAATAACTTGTTTTATAAATTTTTACATGGAGATATAAAAAAATATGAATATAAAAAAATATAATAAAAAAAATATACTTAGTGAAATTTCTGAAAAAATTAAAAAATTTACAGATCAACAATTATTAAGAAAAATTAATAGGATAGAATATAATCTTATGGGATTTGCTAATTTTATGGAGGCAAAGTTTGTTCTTCTTTATACAAAACAAAGTGATGAAATCCCAACAGAAAATATAATAAAAAAATGTTTTAAACTTAAAAAAAATGTTATTATTCCAATAATTTCAGAATCTAAACATTTAATTAATTTATTTAAAATTAATGATTATGATACTGATCTTGTAAAAAATAATTATAATATTCTTCAACCTAATACTGAAACTTGCAAAGAAATAGAACTTGATCAGATTGATATTGCTGTTATTCCTGGACTTGGGTTTGATGAAAAAGGCGGGAGACTTGGATTTGGTGAAGGATTTTATAGTAGATTAATAACAAGACTTCCTGAAACTACCCGCAAAATTTCAATTGCGTTTGAAGAACAAATGGTACGCCAGATACAAATGGAATCTAGAAAATACAATGTAGATATAGTAATAACTGACAAAAGAATTATTTATAAAATTTAATAACTGTCATGAGTTAGATCTGGTTTTTAGTAGTTATTAGTTTACCTCATGTTGCAAATAACTGGGATTTTGTGGAGCATAACGGAACAAAATGTCTATGTTAATTTGCTTAGTTAGGTTTTTTTGATAGCAATACTGTACCTGTGCCAATCATCACACTGCCCGCTATTTTATTCATTTTATTTTGTGCGCTTTCGCTTTTGAAGAGTAGTTTAGCTCGTGAAGCTGTGAATGCATAAAACAACATTACAGAGCCAAGAACTAAAGAAACAATAAACCCTACTATAGCTACATCAAGGCTTGAAAGTATTTTAAGATCAACGAAAGTTGGTAAAAAACCAAGATAGAAAAGGATTACTTTGGGATTGCCAAGAGTGATAGATAATCCACCCCAAAAGTTGTACTTTCTTGATTGTAGTTTTGACTCTGTAATATCAGTTCTTGATGGATTTGTACGCCACAACTTGATACCCAACAAAATTAAATACCCGCTTCCTAAATATTTGATAAGTATAAATAATTCGCTAAAAATTTCTGCGATCATTGAAAGTCCATAGATTGCAAATAATAGAAATATTAGATCACCAACAACTATACCTATAACTACAGGGATAGCATATTTAAATCCTGAGAAGAGTGCCTTGGAAACTGTGGCAAAAACTCCAGGCCCAGGTGTTATTGCTAATAAGAACATTGCGGTGGCTAAACCTATAATGCTATATATTTTGTCATAATTGTATTCCTGAAACCTAACGATTAGCTCATCTGCGCAAAACCGCATCGCTGTTTTGAGTCAGGTGGAGCAACGTGTTATGTGATGGTTTCATGATTCACTTATCTTTATAATTGGACACACGTATTTTTGTGAATATTTATCTCTCCATAGCTGGTCTTGTACGACTACTTTAATTTCTCTCCTAACGCTATTTTCTAATATTTTTTCTTTTGTACTTTTTTATGGTGATTCTTATAACTTTTCTTATGTTGCTGTTATTAAAATATCTTTTTCAAATTCTAATGTTGCAAAATAATCATCAAGGTTTTCCTGTCTTCTAATTAGTTTAACTTTTCCATCCTGTCTTAAAAGAAGTTCCTTGGGCCGCAGGTTTGCATTATAATTAAAACCCATAGCATGTCCATGAGCACCTGTATCATGAATAACAAGAAGATCCCCTGTTTTTGTTTTTGGAAGCTCTCTTTGGACAGCAAATTTATCTATGTTTTCACATAAACAACCAACAACATCTACAAGTTCTCTTTTACTGGAATTTTCCTTTTCAACAACATGAATATGATGATACGCACCATACATCCCAGGACGCATAAGTGCTGACATTGATGCATCAACTCCTATATATTTTCTATATATATCTTTGTGATTTATTACCTTTGTAACAAGAGCTCCATGCGGACCTGTTATATATCTTCCACTTTCCATAAAAAGTTTGGGTGCCCAGCCTTTTTTATCTTTAAATTTATGTATGAGTTCTGTAATTTCTCTGCCCATAGATTTAACATTAATTTTATTATCTTTAAGTTTATATGGTATTCCAAATCCGCCGCCTATATTGATAAATTCAAATTTAATTAAAAGTAAATCTGAAATATAATCAACCATATCAAGAAGCATTTGAGTTGTTTCAACCATATATTTATAATCCAGCTCATTTGATGTAAGCATTGTATGTATACCAAATTTATTTGCTCCTTTTGCTATTGCATCTTTATAAGCCTGAACAATTTGAGTATGATCTACTCCATATTTTGATTCAACTGGATTTCCAATAATTTTGTTTCCTGTGCGTTGAGAGCCAGGATTATACCGAAAACAAATCATTTCAGGCATAACAGGAACTTTAGGAACAAGAGATATATCATCTAAATTAAGTATGCAGCCTCCATCTTTACCAGCAATTTCAAATTGTTCCATGCTAGTATTATTGGATGTAAACATAATATCATTTCCATAGCTTTTAATGCTTCTGGCAAGAAGCACTTCACCACAAGAACTACAATCAAATCCAAATCCAAGGTTTTGCATAATTTTCATTATTGATGGATTGGGCAGAGCTTTGACTGCAAAATATTCTCTAAATCCTTTAACCTTTGAAAATGTCTGGTTTAAGTGATTACCAGTCTCTAATATTCCTTTTTCATCATATATATGAAAAGGAGTTCCAAAATGATCAGCAATTTTTTTTATAATAGAATCAAGTCTTGTTTTAAAATCATTTGACATTGGCATTTGTTAAATATCCTTTTTAAGTATTTAGGCAGCTACCATAAGGCAGATCTGGAGAATTTCTATAAGGTCATGAATTTTAGTTATTAGAATTTTTTTAAAGTCTAAAATATATGCAATTTTTAATTTTATCATAATAAAATCTTTTCCTGCAAGATATGACAAAAATATAATTTTTAAAATTTTTTATTTTTAAAAAATTAATTTTAGCAAAAAAAAATGGCATTGTATCAATCTAAACATGCAATATATAGTATTTCATTAATAATAAAGCCTCATATATAGTACTTAAAAATTTAAAAAAAAATACTTAAACAAAGCAAATAAAGAATTTTTGCAATGTCATCAATATATTAAGTATATTGATAGAGCTATTTTATATTGATAAAAAAAAGTATTTAATATACATAGAAAAATACTTACAAACACAGAACTAATTGAATATATAGTACTATATGTTAGCATCTGCTTTATATAATAAGCTTTTTGCACAAACGCATTTTTTATAAAAATATTTTTAAAAATATAAAATATCTTTTTTTGATTTTTAATATAAAAAATGTTTGTAAATGCCTGTAAACAGGGCATGCTATCTTTTGTTTAAATTTTAGGTTCAAGGTATTACAATACATCCTCACTATAAAATTTGAACAAAATTAAGCATTGTGCAAAGGTCTCATAATATCTGCAATATGTAGTGAAACCTTATTTATAAAAAAAGAGATATTTTAACTTATGAGAACTAGTGAAAAAAAAAATATTTGTAATAATATTGCAGGTTCAAGTAAGGAAATTATTAATGTTTTAAGCAAAATAAAAAAAGTTGCTGTTTCAGAATCATCTGTATTGATTACAGGAGAAAGTGGGACAGGAAAAGAGCTTGTTGCAAAAGCTATACATAAGAATAGTTCCAGGAATATAGGTCCCATGGTGATTATTAATTGCGGGGCAATTCCGGGTGAACTTCTTGAAAGTGAGCTTTTTGGTCATGAAAAAGGAGCATTTACAGGTGCTCATAAATTACGCATTGGCAGATTTGAACTTGCTGATAAAGGAACAATTTTTCTTGATGAAATTGGTGACATGAGCCATGACCTTCAGGTTAAACTTCTAAGAGCTCTTCAAGAGAGAAAATTTGAGCGTGTTGGTGGTACTCGCACAATTAAAGTTGATATAAGAATTCTTTCAGCCACAAACAAGGACCTTGTATCTTCAATAAAAAATGGAAAATTTCGTGAGGATCTTTTTTATAGACTTAATGTGATTCCTATTCACATTCCGCCTTTGCGTAAAAGAACCTGTGATATACCTATATTATTAAATTGTTTTCAAAAAAAACTCATGAAAAGAACACATGATTATCAGAAAAAAAAGTTTTCAAAAAAAGCTATTGAACTTTTATCTATATATAATTGGCCCGGTAATATAAGGGAATTAGAAAATTTAATGGAGCGCATTTCTGTTCTAACAGAGACAGATATAGTGAAATCTCCAGACCTTCCTAAATATATTCGAGAAAAATCACAAACAGATATTTTAAATAAAAAATTACAAAAAAAGGTTCTAAATCTTCCCAAATATAGTAATAATAATTTGTTAGATACCGATTCAATTTCTATATCCGCACTTTTAAAAAATGGTCTGGGATTTAATGACGCTGTTGAACAATATCAAAAATCTTTGATTCTTTATGCACTTAATCAAACTAATTGGATTAAAGCTCGAGCAGCAGAACTTCTTAAAATGAATAGAACTACCCTTGTTGAAAAAATTAGAAAAATGAAAATAGAGCAGCCTTTGTAATCTAATCTTCTGATTTTACTAATAAAACACTGTTAGCCTTCAAGGCTATAATTATTGTTTTTTCAAGTTTTTTTTCTTGAACAAATATATTGTGTTTGATATACAACCATCTACTTATATGAAAGAATTTATAACTATTTAATATTCTTTCATATTTTGTTGTGATGTAAACTAGGAATTAAAAATTAAATCTGTCTTATGGCAGTTATTTAAAAATAAACCATCTTAAATAGATGGGCAATAAAGGGGCGGTGGATTTGAAAGAAATTACAGTCAGGGTTATTGACAATGATGTTGAAAAAGCTATGAAAATTTTGAAAAAGAAAATTCAAAATGATGGTCTTTTTAAACACCTTAAACTAAAAAAATATTTTGAAAAACCAAGTCAATACAGACGGCGCAAGATGAGAGAAGCAATAAGAAGACAAAAAATTGCAAGTTCGCGAAAAATATAATGAGCATTAATTTATAATAAATAAAATTGATAATAATTTATATGAAAGAACTTATAACTACTTAATATTCTTTCATGTTTTGTTGTAAGGCAAATCAAGAACTAAAAATCAGATTTGTTTTGTGGCAGTTATTTTTAAACATAAAAAACCCGACAGATATTAAATTACTATTATTTATTTGTCGGGTTTTTTTGTATATATATTTCAAATTGGGATACTTTTATGGAACAAATATCTTATAAACAATGTCTTGATAAAATGTATAAACTTAACCGTTTTGGAATTAAACTTGAGTTGGAAACAATTACTAATATTTTAAAAAATATAGGCTCCCCTCAAAAAAAATTTAAAAGCATTCATATAGCAGGCACAAATGGGAAGGGTTCTATAGCCTCATATATTGCGTCCATTCTTAAATCTGCAGGTTTTAAAACAGGTCTTTACACATCTCCCCATCTTATAAAATTTAATGAAAGATTTTCCATAAATGGAAAAGATGTATCTAATGATGATATTGTACAATCATATATAGCTGTTAAAAATGCAGATACAGGCAAAAGAAAAGCAACATTTTTTGAACTTGCAACTGCTATGGGTTTTTACCTTTTTGCTAGAAATCATGTACAATGGGCAGTAATAGAAACAGGAATGGGAGGACGGCTTGATGCAACAAATGTTATTAAACCTGAGCTTAGTGTAATTTCTAATATTTCCATTGAACATACAGATTATTTGGGAAATACTATTAAAGATATTGCCAGGGAAAAGGCTGGTATTATTAAAAATAATATTCCAGTTATTACTGGAGTAAAACAAGCTTCAGCACTTTCTGTACTTAGAAAAACAGCTGAAAAAAAATCTGCTGATTTTTATTTATATAAAAAAGATTTTAAAACAAGAAAATCCCATAAAGGGAATTTTTTTACATATACAAGTAATAAAAATAAGTTTCAGAAATTAGAAACAAAACTTCTTGGGCCCCATCAAATTGAAAATGCTGCCCTTGCCATTGCTGCATCAGAAATAATTTTATCTGAAAGTTCGGAAAAACATATAAAACATGGCATATTAAAAACAACTTGGCCTGCACGACTTGAATATATTATGGATAATCCAATGGTTATAATAGATGGTGCTCACAATTTTGAGGCTTCTAAAAATCTTGGAAAATATCTTAAGTTTGAATTAAAGGGAAAAAAAATTGCCATTATAATTGGAATTCTAGATGATAAACCCTATAAATCAATGGTAAAAGAACTTATTCCCTGTGCCCACAAAATAATATTTACAAAGGCTGAAATTAATAGAAGTCTTGATCCAAAAATTTTAAAAGACTTTAGTAAAAATATTACAGATTCTAAAATTATCATAATTGAAAATGTAGGAAAGGCTGTTGAATATGCAATAAAAAATCTATCTGATTATGATTGTATATGTGTTGCAGGCTCTCTTTATGTTGCAGGTGAAGCAAGGGAAAAAATTATAAAAGATTTAAAATCCTAGAAATATTACATCCATATAAAATAGTAATATCTTTTTTTGCGTCCGTTGCCCAGAGGATAAGGCGTCAGCCTCCGAAGCTGAAGAACGCTGGTTCGATTCCAGCCGGGCGCACCATTTTATGCTTATGATAAATACTAGATTAAAAATAGGAATTTTAAGCTATAGAAGTAATCCCTACTGCGGAGGTCAGGGGGTTTATGTCAGAAATTTAAGCAAAGCACTTTGTGAATTAGGTCATGATGTTGAAGTAATAGCAGGTCCTCCTGCCCCTTTTCTTACAAGTAAACCAAAACTTACTATGATTAAAACCATGGATTTTTACAATCCTGAAAATCTTTTCAGAACTCCAAAACTTCATGAATTAAAAGATCCTGTTAATCTTATTGAATGGCTTAGTATATCAACTATGGGGTATCCTGAGCCTTTAACATTTGGTATGAGAATAAAAAAAAATCTTTTAAAAAAAACAGATAAATACGATATTCTTCATGACAACCAAAGTCTTTCCTATGCAATACTTTCCCTTGCTAGAAAACTTCCTGTTACTGCAACTATACACCATCCAATAACCATAGACCGAAGAATAGCAATTAAAAGCACTAGATCTTTTTTAAAAAAACTTAAACATATGAGATGGTATTCTTTTATAGAAATGCAGAAATATGTTGCAAAAAGATTATTAAAAATAATAACGGTCTCCAAATCTTCTAAAAACGATATTTCAAAGGATTTTTCAATACCTAAAAATAAATTTAAAGTTATTCCCATTGGAATAAACACAGAAATATTTCATCCCATAGATACAATCAAAAAAGAGCCAAACCGTTTGATTGTAACCAACAGTTCCGATATTCCTTTAAAAGGGCTTTATTATTTACTCCATGCTATAAAAAATATATCTAAAAAACGAAATATTAAACTTACTATAATTGGTTCCCCTAGAAAAAATGGTGGTATTGAAAAATTAATAAAAAATTTTTACTTACAAAATCATGTTAAATTTACAGGAAGAATTCATCATATAAGATTTGTTAAAGAATATGCCAGAGCAGGAATTGCTGTTGTACCTTCAATATATGAAGGTTTTGGACTTCCAGTTGGGGAGGCTATGGCATGCAGAACTCCTGTAATATGTACAACAGGAGGAGCTCTTCCCGAAGTTGCAGGCAATGCAGCAAAACTTGTACCTCCAGCAGATTCTATGGCTTTGGAGGTAGCTATTAAAGAACTTCTTGATGATCCTAAAGAATGTGAAAGATTAGCACACGCAGGCTATAAAAGGGTTTTAAAACATTTTACATGGGAAAAAACAGGTATTAAAACAGTTGAAGCCTATAGAGAAATAATAAATGATTACAATAGATTTTAATTACATTAATATAAAATCAGGTTATAAAATTCTTGATATTGGATGTGGTGAAGCAAGGCATACTGCTAAATCTCTGGACTATGATAATATATTTTGTATTGGTGCTGATATAAGCTATACAGATCTTTTAATATCTCGAAAAAAAATTAAGCTTCATGAAAAATTAAAACCCAATAAATTATCAATGTGGTCCCTTGTAAACACTGATATT
This sequence comes from Desulfobacteraceae bacterium 4572_130, assembly GCA_002084425.1. GTDB lineage: Bacteria > Desulfobacterota > Desulfobacteria > Desulfobacterales > Desulfobacteraceae > 4572-130. The sequence continues at coordinate 34,222 of NBLN01000017.1, forward strand.
AGAAATATTTGTTTTAAAAACAAAGGTTTTGATATTGTTATTTGTTCTGAAGTTTTAGAACATATTTATGAACAGGAAAAGGCATTAAATGAAATAACAAGAATTTTAAAACCTAAGGGAGTTTTGGCATTAAGTGTACCAAGATTTTGGGTTGAAAAAATATGCTGGATGCTTTCAAATGAATATTTTAATGTAAATCAAGGTCATATTAGAATATATAAGAAAAAAGACCTTATTTTAAAAATAGAACAAAATGGATTTAAACTGATAAAAACTCATTATAATCACAGTCTTCATTCTTTTTTTTGGTGGCTTAAGTGTTTTATTGGACCCCAGAAAAAAGATTCTGTTCTGGTAAATCTTTATCATAAATTTTTAGTATGGGATTTAATGAAAAAACCTTTTATAACAAAATTTTTAGATAAGCTTTTAAATCCTGTCTTTGGAAAAAGTCTGGTTTTATATTTTATTAAAAAAGGTTAAATTGTCCAATAAAAAGATGGCATTATTACCTTGTAGATTATTTTGGCTTAAGACCTTTTGTAAAGGTCTTAAAATAAGATTTTATTATTTTTTAAGATTTTTTATATATTTTTCTATACCATTAACTATAGAGTTACAAAGGATGTCATTATATTTTGCATCAATTAATCTTTGACACTCTTTTTTATTACTTATAAATCCTGTTTCAATGAGTATAGATGGCATTGTTGCACCTATAAGAACATAAAATGGTGCCTGTTTTACTCCAAGGTTATTAATCTTTGAATACTTTTTTTTAATTCCTAAATACATGGAATTTTGAATATCACTTGCAAGTCTTGAAGATTCATTGATTTTTGAATTTTTCATAAGGTCATTAAGTATAGAGTCAAGATCACTGATATTTTTTTTTGAGGTTGCATTTTCCCTTGCAGCTATTGCTATTGACTGATTGTCTGTTGCAAGATTAAGGTAATATGTTTCAATTCCAGTTAATTTTCTGCTTTTTGCTGCATTACAATGAATAGATATAAAAAGGTCTGCCTTTTTTGTATTTGCAATTGCTGTTCTTTCCTCAAGGGTAAGATAATTATCTTTGCTTCTTGTTAATATTACATTGCATTTTAGACGCTTACGGATTTTTAGAGCTAATTTTTTAGATAATTTTAAAACAATATCTTTTTCCCTTACATTTTTAAGATACCCCAGCGCTCCAGGATCTTTGCCGCCATGCCCAGGATCTATTACAATTGTTTTAACGCCAAGTGCAAATTGCTTTGCCAGGTCTGGTGATGAAATTTTTGTTGTTTTGTTAGAAGAAATATTTAGTTTTGATGAAGTTTTATATTTTCCAATAGATTTTTGTTTTCCAGTCTTTTCTCCCCAGACATCTAGTACTAGCCTAAAAGGATCTTGTAATGGAAATATTTTGTAATGACTAAAAGACTTGATGTCCACAACTATTCTAACTAAATCTGGGGCATGCTGTCCTGCCCTTGATTGAATAAGAAGATTATCATTAATAGTTGTGTGTTTAGAAACATTTCTCCCAAGTTTTGTTTTATGGAAATCAATGTACAACCGTTGGGGTTTTTTTAAGGAAAAATCTTTTTTAAGAAATTTATAAGTAAAAGAACTTTCTCTAGATGCATCAATTACAATCCTTGTATATTCAGGGTTTGACCAAAATCTAAGGCCTGTAATAATAGCTGTTTTTTTTGATATATCCCGAGATATTTTAGAAACATTTTTAGATGCATGTAATTTTTTGTTTTTTTGTTTGTTATTATTTTTTTGAGATTTTAATTTTTTTTGAGATTCAATTTTTTTTGAGATTTTATTTTTTTTAATTCTATTTAAAATTTTTTCAGATCTAATTTTATATATAGTCAAAGGATATCTATTTATAATTCTTTGAAAAAGATCTATAGCTTTTAGTTTGTCACTGGGATCAAAAGATTTTTTATATAGTTCTATATATATTTCAGCACACCTGTACATTCCAGCAGCAGCCCATGCATGTGATGGCCCAGCATTTTTAAAAATTTCTTTGTACTTATTAATACATTTTTGCCATGAATGCCTATATCTTTGTTTTACTGGGTCCTGCTTAAGATTTAAATAACAAGTTTCTGCATTAGCATATTTTTTTTCTGTATTTGCTAAACATGTATCCAAAGGAAAAATAAAACCTGATCCAATAATACTCAGTAGAAAAATTTTAAAAAATATAAATAATTTTAATTTTAACATTAATTTTTACTTAACAACTATTTTTTGTTTTATTTTATGAAGAAAGTTAAGAGCTTCCATTGGAGTTATGGATAATATGTCAATTTTTTCAAGCATATTTATAATTTTATTATTATTGCTGTTCTTAAAAAGATCCATTTGCTGCCCCAGAGAATTATTTGATTTTAAGGTTTTTTTAACTTTTAATTTTTTATTTCTCGAATTTTCAGCATTTTCTTCAATTTTAGCTAAAATTTTTTTTGCTTTAATAATAAGCTTATCAGGAACTCCAGCAAGGCGTGCAACTTGAATTCCATAGCTTTTGTTGGTTCCACCCTTTACAAGTTTTCTTAAAAAAACAATATTATCTTTAAATTCTTTTACAGCAATATTAAAATTTTTTATGCGGGGTTTTATTTTTTCAAGTCTTGTAAGTTCATGATAATAAGAAATTCCGCCACAGCCCACGCAATGCTCATGCCATCAAATGTACTTGTTCCCCTTCCTATTTCATCAAGAATTACAAGGCTGTTCTCTTTTGCATTATTTAAAATATTTGCTGTTTCTTCCATTTCCACCATAAAAGTACTTTGACCCTGGGAAAGATTATCTAATGCACCAACTCTAGTAAATATTTTATCAATTATACATAAACTTGCCTTTTCTGCCGGAACAAAGCATCCCATTTGTGCCATTAAAGAGATAATTGCAACCTGACGTAAAACAGTTGATTTCCCTGCCATATTAGGACCTGTTATAATTAAAACCTGATTTTCATCATTATCAAGATTAACAGTGTTTGGCACATATCTTTCTCCTGTAATCATTTGTTCAATAACAGGATGTCTTCCATTTATAATAGAAATTTCTTTTTTAATATTTATTTCAGGTTTTAAATAATTATTCTCATCTGCAATCTTGGCAAAACAAAACAAAACATCAATACTTGCAAGAAAATCTGCTATTTTAAGAATTGATTCTGTTTTCTTAGTAACTTGATTTTTTATTTTACAAAATAAGAGATATTCTAATGCAGATCTTTTTTCCTGGGCATTTAAAACTTTTGACTCAACTTGTTTTAACTCATCTGTAATAAATCTTTCTGCATTTACAAGAGTTTGTTTTTTTATGTAATTATTTGGAACTGATTTTGCCTGTATCTTGGAAACCTCAATAAAATATCCAAAAATTTTATTATATTTTATTTTTAAAGAACTTAATCCTGTTTTTTCTTTTTCCTTTATTCCTGTTTTTAATATCCATTTTCTGCCGTGTCTTGCAATTTCCAAAAGCTCATCAAGTTCTTCATCAAAACCATTATTTATTATTCCACCTTCATTTAAGGTGTGAGGTGCGTCTTGTCTAATTGCCCTATGAATTAAATTTGCAAGTTCTGTAAGTTCCCTAAGTACCTTGTCTTTATTTTCAATATTTCCGCCTTTAAAAAGAATAGATGAAAATTTATTAAGGTCATTAAATATATCAGGAAGTTTAAAAAGGGATTTTTTAAGAAAAATTAAATCTTTTGCATTTCCATGCCCCATAGAAATCCTGGTGCCTAGTCTTTCCAAATCATAAACAGATTTTAAATTACCTATAATACTTTGTCTTAAAAATTTTTGTTGCTTTGCATCACTAACAGCAGAAAGTCTTTTTTCTATGTCATTTTTTTTTATAAGTGGATGTCTAATCCAAGTCTTAATAAGCCTGCTTCCCATGGCTGTAACAGTTTTATCTAGAACATTTAAAAGAGTTCCTTTTTTATCTCCTGTTTGTATATTTTTTAAAAGTTCAAGATTTCTACATGATTTATCATCAATTAGCAAATAGCTATTAAGCTCATACTTTTTTAAACATAATATATGGTCTGTTGTTTGTAGTTGTGTTTCTTCAACATATGATATTATAGCACCAGCTGCAACAACCCCAGCTCTTAAATCTTCACAACCAAATCCCTGGAGACTTCTTGTTTTAAATTTTTTTGTAAGAATTAATTTAGCTTCAGAAAAGTTAAAAACACTATCTTCAAGATATGTTATTTGTTTGCTGGAAAAAACTTTTTTTATATAATTAAAAGCAGGATCTTTTTTAAAATAAAAAGGAAGAATAATTTCACTTGCATCAAGTTTTAAAGCCTCATTAATTAAAGCATCAGGAATTCTGCCATTTTCTGTATTAATCTCAGTTGTACAAAATAAACCAGTTGAAATATCTAGAAATGAAAGACCTGCATACCTATTGTTTATGCAAATACATAAAAGAAAATTATTGGAATCTTTATCAAGAAGATTTTCATTTAAAATCATGCCAGAGGTGATAACTCTTACTACTTTTCTTTTTACAAGTCCCTTTGCCAGAGCAGGATCTTCTATTTGCTCACACAAAGCAACTTTGCAGCCTTTTTTAATAAGTTTAGCAATATATGTATCTGCGGAACGAAAGGGAATTCCGCACATTGGTATTGGAGTATCATTGTTTTTATTTCTGGAAGTAAGGGCTATGTCCAGGAGGGGAGCTGCTTTTTCCGCATCTTTATAAAACATTTCATAAAAATCTCCCATTCGATAAAAAAGAATTGTATCAGGATATTTTTCTTTTATGGAAAAATATTGTTCCATCATTGGAGTATTTTTTTGAACAGTCATAGTAAAGATATTTAAATGATAAGATTAATAAACTTATAAAAAATTGCTTGTGTGGTGACCCACAAATAATTAAAAATTAATCCCAAAACCTAGCAAATATTCTAGCTTTAAAACTATAGTATTTTTAAAATCTTAAAAAAATCTAGGGGAAAGTATATGGAAAGCCTTTATAATGCCATCAAATACTAGAATTTATTCTGGATCTTGTTTTTCCAGTGTTTGTTCTTTTGGAGATTCTTCTTTAGTTGTTGTTTCCTGTTTAGAAGTTTGGTTTTGGTATGGATCACTTTTAAATGCCTGAAGTTCACTTTTTAAAGAAGATATAGTTTGATTAAGATATTTAATTAATTTTTTTGATTTTAATTTTGATGTTACTAGAAAAAAGCCGGTAATAAGCAATCCTAGAATCAAACATCCTAACCAATAAAAAACAATTGAAATATCAGGTGTTGTCCAAACCCAATCTTTAATACAAAATTGAAATGATAAAGCATGTTTTTCAAAGAAAAAAGCTTGATTTTGATAAATTCCAACACCAGCAAATATCAGAATAATTGTTCCTAAAAAAAATTTGAATTTTTTCATTTGATATCTCCAATAAATTTTCATTAAAAAATATCTTAACTTAAAAAAAGTTTAACCTTAAAATCATAGAACAAATATTGTTTTTTTTCAATTATTCTTTGATGGTCTTAAATTAACAATCAAAAAATATTTTATGTTTTTTAAAGTATTTTTATAAAAAATGTGTTTGTGCAAAGGGCTTAAAATATCATAGATTATAATTATAAATATATCTCTTAAAATTGAGTAATTAATAAAAAAAAGTGGAAACCATGAAAATTGGAAATCTTAGATTAAAGGGAAAAACAATTCTTGCTCCTCTTGCAGGAATAACAAATCTTCCCTTTAGGCTTATTGTTAAAGAATGTGGATGTGCCCTTGTGTGCAGTGAAATGATAAGCAGCAGAGGAATTCTTAATAATTGCCACAAAACCTTAATGATGTTTGATTCAAGAAAACAAGAACGCCCCTTATCAGTACAAATTTTTGGTTCAGATCCTAATATAATGGCCCAGGCTGCAAAAATTATTGAACAAGAAAAAACAGCAGATATTATTGATATTAATTTTGGTTGCAGCGTAAAAAAAGTTGTTAAAACAGGAGCAGGTGTTGCTCTTATGAGAAATCATAAAAATGCTGAAAATGTAATAAAAGCTGTTAGAAAAGCAATATCAATACCCCTTACAATTAAAATCAGAACAGGTTGGGACAGATCAGGAATTCAAGCATTTGAAATTGCTAAAATAGCAGAAGATAATGGAGTTAATGCAATTTGTGTTCACCCAAGAACAGCAACCCAGGGTTTTAAGGGCAAACCTGATTTAAGTTTAATAAAAAAAATTAAATTACAAATTTCCCTGCCTGTTATTGGAAATGGAGATATTCTTTATCCAGAACATGCTCTGGATATGATTAAGCAAACTAATTGCGATGGAGTTATGATAGGAAGGGGAGCTATTTCAAATCCCTTTATTTTTTCATCAATAGAATCTCTTTTAAAAAATGAAAAATGTTTTTATCCTGATTCCAATGATATTTTTAAAATAATGAAAAAGCTTTTAATTGTATCTATTGAATATTTTGGGGAAAATAAAGGCTGTAAAATAATGCGAAAAAGACTTAGCTGGTTTGTCAAGGGATTGCCCAATGCAGCAAATTTTAGAAGATCTCTTTCAAAAATTGAATCCTTATCTGATACTATGGCTTTAATTAATAATTTTCAGGAAAGTATTGAAAAAATATCGTAAATTTAAGTAAAAAAATAAGTGATTATTTGTCATAAAAGATATTAGATTATAGTTAGAGTTAAACATCGTAAAATATGATAAGTTAGTATTTTTTATCCTTTTTTGTATTGTTTAGGATATTTGCTTTTCTTCCATAAATCTTCAAAAAGGTGTTTATGCTTTTTTTTTATATTTTAATATATCTGCAAGTTGTAATGAATGACTAATAAAATGTTGTTTAACATAAGACCTTTTATAAATTTCATCATTAAATTAGTTGATTTTTATAAAAGGTCTTTTTTTGATTTGTACATTGGCAGTTATATTTTTTGTTACCAACTATGAGATATAGCTTGATTTTTACAAGATGCAACACAGGGCAGGGGGGCAACATTATCCTTAGGCTTACATGGATTGCATTCATATTTCAGTTTTTTCTTTTTATCATTTTTTACAATAGCCACAGGTTCATCCCTCATGGGATCATTGGGATCTTCGTCCAGAACTTCAAAAATTCCCAGGCTGCATGCTGTAACACAATCTTCACAACCATCACATTTGTCTGTATCAATAGTTATAAAATAATCTCCTGAAGCATCTTTATATCCATAATTTGCAAACATAAATCACCTTTTAATAAAATTTATAATTATTAATTTTAATGGCATTATAAAAATGCTTAGAATTTTTTTCTAAATTTTTTATAATGCTATCATTAATAGTATATTATTTTTTTCTGCCTTTTCCTTTTTTGCAAAGGGCATTTCCAAAAAGTGCAGCTCCTGCAGCTCCTGCAAGCTGGGTATCCCATTTAGTTTTCATAAAATCAAGTTTAACCATTGGCATAAGTCTTTCCATAACACCTCTGTTTTTTGCCATTCCACCTGTAACTGCAAATCCTTTTTCAATTCCTATTTTTTCAATAAGCTCAAATATTCTTCCAGCCATTGCCCTGCAATAGGCAGCCAGGACTTGTTCTGTACTCCAACCTGCACGCAAAAGACCTGTTGCCTCAGTTTTTGCATAAACAACACAGGTACTAGAAACTGGTTCAGGTTCTTTTTCTACATCAAGGGAACGATCACCTACTTCATTAATGGAAACACCAACAAGATCTGAAAAAACTTCCATGCCCCTTCCTGTTCCAGCAGCACATTTATCATTCATTAAAAAATTTGAAACTTTACCTTTTTCATCACATTTAATAGCTTTTATGTCTTGTCCTCCAACATCAAGAACAGTGCGAACTTCAGAACCATAAATATAATTTGCTCCTCTTGCATGGCAGGCAATTTCTGTAAGTGTACGATCTGCCATAGGTACATTGACTCTGCCATATCCAGTACCAATACAATAATTAATTATACTTTCATCTGCTCCTAATTCTTTTAAAGCAAAGTTAAGGGCATTTCTAGCACTGTTTGGGCTGTCAGAACCTGTTCGCATATTTCCATAGGCAAGCATTTCACCATCTGCCATAACAACAGCCTGAGAACTTACTGATCCAACATCTATTCCAGCTGTAATATATTTTGCCTTTTTAAAATTAATATCAGGGTTTGCCCAATTGGACTCTGTCCATCTCCAAAGTTCCTGATTATTTTTATCTGTCATTTTTTATCTCCTATATAGCGTTATTTCAGGATTGTTTTTTAAAATTTATAATTTACAGTGCTGCAACTAATGCTGCCCCTAATGCTGGTCCAAATTCAGGCTCATCTGGCACATAAATTTTTTCAACATTAAGTTCTCTTTGAATAGGTGTAATAAACCCTGGATTGCGGCCAACACCACCCATAACTACAATATCTTCATTTACACCAATTCTGCGAATCATTGATACAATCCTGCTTGCCATTGAATCATGAATTGCCCGACTAATATCATTTGTAGCAGTTTTTGCATGAATAAGCCCAACAACCTCTGATTCTGCAAATACAACACATTGTGCATTCATGCCTATTTCTTTATCTGATGTAAGGGCAAGGGGACCCATTTCTTCTAAATCAACTTCCAAAGCCCTTGCCATGGCTTCAATAAAAGAACCAGCACCAGCAGCACATTTTTCATTAATAACAAAGTCTTCAATATCACCATTTTCATTAATTTTTACAGTTCTTCCTTCTTCGCTGCCTACATCAACCACTGTTCTTGCATTGCTGAAAAAATAATTAGCAGCTTTTCCCATGGCTTTTATATCATTAACATTTACATCTGCAATTTCCACAAAATCTTTGCCAGATCCTGTAGCTCCAATTTTTTCTATTTTATCCTTTGAAAGATTTCCTGCTTTTAAGGCATCTTCAAATGCTCTTTTAACAGCCAATCTTTGATCAAATCCTGTTAAAACCATATTTTTACAAAGGATTTTATCATTGTCCATGATCACAACTTTTGTATTTTTTGCACCACTTTCTATTCCAGCTGTTATCATTATATTAAACCTCCGTTTTAACTTTTTACGAATTTATTTATATAAAAGAACTTGTAATTATTTAATATTCTTTCATGTTTTGTTGTAAGGCAAACCAGAGAAACTAAAAATCAGATCTGCCTTATGGCAGTTATTTTAGTTGTTTACTAGGCTGGTTTTGACAACCCTAAACTTTCCATGAAAATATCAAGGCGTTTTATTGTTGCTGCTTCATCAAATTCATTAGCATCACCCATATTGCCTTCATATGCCATAACTTTGTTTCCCCGTTCAATAAGTCCAAGGCGATTTTCAGCTATGCCAACAGATAAGCCTTCACATCCTCTATTATAATGAAGAATAATTCCATCAGTTTTCCAATTTTTTGCAATGGAATCCATCATCTTGGTTTTATATTCAGGATGATAAAAATGCTGGTATTCAGGTTTTGAAAGATGCCAGTCAGCCAGCATTGTACATATTTCTTCTCTTGTTCTAGGTTTTTGTTCCGGCATTGGCCGGGGAGTAAATTCATGTTTTTCATCATCATAAAGCCACATACCTTCAAGTCCAAATGTGTATAAAGAACCTATAGATACAACTCCCCATTCTTCCATATACCTGTAAATTTTAAGAAATCCCCAAGGTGGCTGTGTATCAGTCATTATTCGTTTTTGCTCATTTGGAACTGCTGCAATACCACGATCAACACGATCTTTTACTTCATCATAAAGTTCATCATAAAAATCAGCAAAAGCCTTATTGGATTTTTGAAGTGTTCCAAAAACATAAAAAGAATAAATACTTTTTTCATCAAGTGGTGCAGGTGTTGCTCTGTTTAACATACATATTTGAGCCCATTTATATGTGGAACGAATATCATTCCATGCAGCCTTTGCAAAAAGTTCATCATTAAATTCCCTTCCTGTAACTTTTTGGAGCCATTCAATACCTTCTAAAAGCTGGTCTGAAACATATTTTATTCTATGAGCATACATTTCAGGCTCAAACGGAGGATAGGCTCCTGCTCCAACATCTACACAATAAAGAGGTACACCACCTTCAAGTTCACAAGCATTTTGATACCATTTTGCATGAGAACAGCAAATATGCTGGGACCAGGAAAAATCAGCTTTGGGAAATTTACCACCTAAGGCATATTTATTACATAAAATTGATCCCCAGTAATTTCTCATATATGCACAAAGATCCCGTGCAAATCCATAGTTTGCTGAAGCATTTAAAAATTTTTGTGAAAGAGGGCGGTCAAAGGCACAAGTTGCACCATAGGGTTCTCCTGTAACACAATATACATCTTCACCAAGACCTGATGGCACAGCATCAAAAGCCCAGGCACTTCCCATCCAGCGAAGTCCGCCTTTATCTTTTGCCTGGGCAAAGTTTTTATAAAATTCCTCTCGTAATTCCTTTGCCTTGGACCAGCATTTTAGCTGCTCTGTAGGATATTTTGCCATTTTATTATTTCTCCTGTACATCCTTAAATAGTTGATAATTTAGTAAAAAGTCTAAATAAGTGATATAATAGCTAAGTAAAAAGCTTCATATATGATGAAGATTTTTTACAACGCCATTTTTTTTAATCAAAAAGATCATCTTCTGTTTCCAAAGTTTCAAGAAATGCTTCAACTCTTATTGAAAATGGGCCCACAGGAGTTGTAACATCAAATTCAAGAAAATATGTTGGCACACCTGCTTTTTCAAGGGCTTGTTTTACAAAGGGAATATCTGCTTCATGAGGATCACAGAATTTTTGCTGTAATACAATTGCTCCATCAACATTAAAATCCTTGGCAAATTTTAAAATTCTATCAAGTCTGGTTCTTTTGGGCCAATCTTTGGAAGGACAGGGAGTTCTTGCAACATAACGAGCAGCAATAGCTTTAAGGGGATCATCTGTTTTTTCTTGAGTTTCATCCCAGAAATATCTTGTTGTTGTACAATGTTCTTCAATAACAATAGTTGCGCCAACTGCTTCTGTTTCACCAAGATGTTCAACCATATTAATAAATGCAATATCATCATTTTCACTGCCAACAAGCATAAGCCTTTTACCGGGGTCTCTATCAAGTTTTCTTGTTTCAAGCTCTTTTAATACTTGTTTTGCAACAGGCAGCCATTCTCTTGCATCAGTAAAAAATTGGGAGCATGTCATGTACATTGCTTCTTCACCTGTTATAGGAGGATTTTCTTGTTTTCTAAATTCATAAATCTTTTTCATGGTTTGACGAACTTGGTTCATGATTTCTATACCTTTTTCAAGGTCAGCATCTGTTATGGTTTTTCCTGTAAGAGTTTCAAGTTTTTTTATTAAAAGCTCAAATTCTCCCTTAAGAAATGGAACAGAGCTTGGGCTTTGAACATGACTTGGCATGGGAAGATAATGACTCCATCCTGGATTAAGATGTTGATCCCAGGAAGTATATGCTTGTCTTAGATGAATACATGATTGTCCAATTGTAATTCCATCAAGATAATTATATTTTCCCTTAAGACCCTGGGCTAGTACATCTCTACAAAAGGGACAAAACATTGCAAAAATATGAGGTTCAGTAACATCCTGTAATTCATGGGATCCAAGAATTCTAACTGGTAAAACATCAAAGGCATAATAAATTTCTTCTGGAACATAGGTACAGAAAAAACCTATCATTTTTCCCCCTGTTCTTTTTTTCCAGTCTTTTTGGTATATATGTCTATTTTCATACCAATGTTGAAACTGCTCTATTGCCATAACTTCCTCCTTTAAATTAAATTATCATACTAAATTATTTTTTATTTTTTAGATTTTATTTAATTCACTATTATTATGCATAAAAATAATAAAAAACACTTGGTTAAATAAAAATCACCATTATAATTTTATTATTTTTACCTTTGCGCCAATCCATGCAGGAGGCAAATAAACCCTTCCACTGTTTCCACTGGAATTAACCTGCTTTTCAATCATTTCATGTCCAAAAACTTCAAATTTTACCTTGTTCTGTAAAATAAATTCATTGGACTTAATTTGATTTTTTTCCTGTTTATTTATTATTTTTTTTTTCATTTATATGTCCGATATATTTCTAAATTAGTTTTTTGATATTAGAAAGTTAGATAGAATTATACTGCTATTCTCTGAACACCAACAAATTCAGTAGTAATTGGAATATCTTCAACCTTAATACATAATTCAATAGCTTCCTTAATCCGCTCTAATAATAAATCCAAAGATTTTGCTTGTGTATGACATCCTTTTAACTCTGGAACGCTTGCAATATAAAAATTATCAGTATCTCGTTCAATTATCACATTAAATGTTTTCATCTAATCTTCCTTTAAAGATAATATATTGAACCGCATCCTATAAAACTCTTTATCAATAGTTTTGATTTTGTCATTTTTTTATTAATATACTTTTTTCATATAAAAATTCTGGATCAAAATCTAATTTATTTGCCCATTGAATAGAATCAAAACAAATTCTTACTGAATTAAATAATGTAATGTTTTTTAATGCTATGTATTTACCTTGTTCCAAGAATGGAGTTGCATCAAAAATTCGTTGTTCATTATTTTCAAACTTTAAAAGTAATTGATAACCTTTAAGGGGCTTACCATTTATGAATGGTAATTCACCTTTTAAATCTTAATTTTTCAATTTTTTACCAAAAGGACAGACTTTTATACAAATTCCACATATTGGTACTTCAATATCAGGCAGCTTTGCAAAATCCATTGTAAGTTTTTTTACACATTTATTAAAATCCAAAGCTTCATTTCTGTTTTTGTAATGTTCTTTTGCAGTTACATTTTTGATTGCCCCAACAGGACAGGCATCATAACACAGTGTACATTTTCCACAGCGATTTTTTATGGGAGCATCAGGTTTTAATGGAGCATTGGTAAGTACAGTTACAAGGCGAACCCGGGAACCATACTGGGGAGTTATGAGCAGGAGATTTTTACCTTGCCATCCAATGCCAGCTAAACGGGCAACTGCTTTATGGCTTATTGCACCTAGCCAGTTTTTCCAGTCTATAATTTGGGAGGCTGGAATTGGAACACTTAAATATCCGTTTTTTTGAATTTCTACTGATATTTTAAAGGCAATTTCATCCAGTAAACGATTTGCAGTTTGATATACTGATGCATAAATTGGAATTGGTTTATCATCAATCATTTCAAAAACTGAGATAGGCAGTTGAACAGCAATTGATAAAGCCCTTGTAAAAGGAGAAAGAAGATTCTCAGGAATAGTTTCAATATCCTTTAAAAGTTTTACATCAGCAATACCAACTAGATCACTTCCCAGATTAAAAAGTTTATTTTTAATTTCATTTGTATAATTCATTAATTGCTCTTTTTTCTGTTTGTTATATTTTCTTTATTAACTGATAAATTTTATGCCCTTTATAGTTTTCGCAATAAAAATAAATATAATAATAAATACTTACTTTTGTTTAATAGAATCTATATAAAGAGTATCTGGACAAATACCTTGTTCATTGGGCCAAGTAACTGCCAGAGGCAGATATAGTTTGGTCTGTCTCACAATGAAACATAAAAGAATATTAAGCAGTTATAAGTTATTTCATATAAAATTCCATTTAAAACAAAGACTTTTTTAAAATAATTTTCATTTTGTAACTCCTTGAAAACTCCAAAATTCAATAATTTAGAACAATCATATATGCCTTTTTCACCATTTGTAAAAAATAATGTTAATTTATGATTTTCTAGAGGAATTACTTTACTTATTCTTGGATTCATTTTTTATTCCAAGGATTTAATCTTATAAAATCATTACCAGCTAAAAAATAAATACAATTTAGCTACTTGTTAGATACATTACAGCTATTTGTCAAGTATGATTTTAAATTTATTTTTAATATTTACAAAAATTTTTTTAGGTTTTCAGCATATTTAGTTCTAGTACAGGCGGGGCAAACTCTTAAATTTTCACTTAAATTTTTTATATCAATAGTTTTTTTTCTAATGTCAGGTGTTTCTGATTTAAGTTCAATAGCTTCTGGTTTAATGGCAAAAGTTTTAGTTTTTAAATCAAGTCTTGTTTCAATATTTTTATAATACAAATCAGGCATTATTAATTTACCGCACAGGTCACATTCAAGCATGGTATTTTTATTAAGAAAAGTTCCTGTAAATTCTGTTCTTATAAAATTTTGTTTTTGAATAATTTTAACTGCTCCTGTTGGACAAACTTTTTCACATGCTCCACAGGAAATACATTTATTTGAAAAACTAGTAAAATCAGTAAAAACAAAACGATCATCACATATTGTCAGATTAATGGCATTGATACCTATTTCACTGCAAATAAACTGGCACAATCCACATCCAATACAAATATCACATCTCAGACATCTTTGTGCTTCTTTTTGAGCCTGATTAATACTTAATTCTTCTTCAATAGGAAGATAATTATTTATGCGCTTTTTTGGATTTTGTTCCTCTAATTTTGCTCTTTTTGTGTTTTTTCGATTTAAAGCATTAATTTTTAAACAAGGTATTTTTTCTGGAAAATTTAAGTTTTTCTCAGTTTGATTGTGCTTTTTTTTATTTTTATTCATCAACCATTTATCAATTTCAAGGGCTGCTTCTTTCCCGGCTTTTATAGCATTAACAGCAATATTAGGTCCTGTAACAACATCTCCCCCTGCAAATACTCCATTTATATTTGTTTTATAGGAATTATTAATTTTAATAAGTCCTTTGAAAATATTAATTTCTGTGTCATTTTCTAAATATGAAAAATCTGGAATTTGACCAGCTGCAACAAGCACAGTATCACAATAAAGTTCCAGTTTTTTATTATTATCAAAAACTGGGGCAAACTTGCCTTTATCATTAAAAATTTTTTTACAAAAAATAAATTCAAACAAATTATTTTTTTTTAAATAAAAAGGTCCCCAGGAATTATAAACAATAACACCTTCCATAATTGCAGTTCTAAGCTCATTTTCAGATGCCGGCATTTCATTTTTATTTTCAAGGCATACCATTTTTATTTTCAAGGCATTTTGGCGTAAAGCTGCCATAGCTACATCAACAGCAACATTACCACCACCTATAACAATAACTTTTTTTCCAATATCAGGATTTTCTCCTTTATTTATTTTTCTAAGAAAATCAATTCCAGAAATTACATTGGAACGCTCATTTCCTTTAAAAGGTATTTTATTTGAAAAAGGTGTTCCAGTTGCAAGAAAAACAGCATTAAATCCATTATTAAAAAGTTTTTTAATATTATTTATTCTTGTTTTTGTATGAATTTCAACACCATGGAGTTTAATCCATGAAATATCATTATTTAATATTTTTAAGGGAAGGCGAAAATCAGGAATTCCATATCTTAGCATTCCACCCAGCTCTTTTTCAGCTTCAAACACAACTGGTAAATGCCCTTGCTTAGCAAGATAAAATGCTGCTGAAAGACCACCAGGCCCAGAACCTATTATTGCAACTTTTTTTCCTGTTAAAGATTTTATATTAGGTTTTGGATAGCATTTTTCCTGTATAGTTTCTCTAGCTGCAACAGCTTTTATTGAACGAATAAATACTGGTTTGTCAAGGGTTTTTCTAAGACAACTATCTTCACAGGGAGCAGGGCATATTAATCCGCAAACATAGGGAAAGGGATTATTTTCCAGAATAATTTCAAGGGCATGTTTAAATTTCCCCCCCCCTGTCTGCACTATAAATGCTGGTATGTCAATTCCAGCAGGACAGCTCTTTTCACACGGAGGACTTATTTTTTTAAAGCAGTTGTTATATTTACATTTTTTTTCTGTTATATGGGAAATAAGTAAATCTTTTTGATTTGTGTAAATATCTTCTATAATTGATATTCCAGTTTTTAATAATGGTATTTCAGAAGACTTGTCTATGTATTTATCAGATAAAGATATTTTAATTAAATTAGAGATTTTTCTGAGTTCTGTTAAATGATGTTTTTTCCCCATACCATAAATTATATGTGTAAGAATTCCTGCAATTTTTGCAAACAATCTTTTTTCATTAGTATCTTGTTTAAAATTTTTCCAAACCTTAATAATTTTTATTCTTGCAATATTAATACTGCATTTTTTTTGTTCAAGATTCATTAACATCAACTCCTTTATAAAATTATGATGTTTTTAAAGCATATTGTAATAGACTAAGCATTGTATTGAATTTGTTGGTTAAAACAAGTTCATTATCTAGTGCTGCAAGGGCATTATATATAATTCCCATTTTAATATATGTTTCTGCTTTTTTAAATGAATTATTTATGGCATGTTTTACAGAGTTTTTCTTTAATTTATCAACTTGTAAAGTAATAGAAAGTTTTTTTATATTTTTTGAGAAGTTAGCCAAAGATAAGTATTTGATATTAAACAGTTTTAAACAAATTAAAAATAATATTTCCATTGAAATTTTTAATTATTGGATAAATCCTTGAATTTTATCAGGTTTTGTAAATTTATGTGATTTTGCAAGTCCTAAAAATAATAATGTAATAATTTAACAAAGGATATTTAAGAATAGTTTTGCTATGAAAAATAATTGGCAAACTTATGTATAGCTATATAAAAAAGGAGAAAAAATAATGTCAAAAACAATTGCTTGTTGCGGGCTTGTTTGTTCAAAATGTCCTACATTTCTAGCTACAAAAAATAATGATGATAATGGCAGAAAAAAGACTGCTGCTTTTTATACTGAAAAATTTGGATTTATTTTAAAGCCTGAAGATATTAATTGTGATGGTTGTTTTTCAAACAAAGGAAAACTTCTTTGATATTTTAGTACTTGTGAAGTAAGAAAATGTTGCAGAAAAAAAGGTTTGGATAATTGTGCAGTTTGTAAGGATCAGCCTTGTGATAAATTAACAAAATTTCATGAGTTTTCATCTTATGCAAAAGAATCCTTTGAAAAACTTTTAAAAGATTATTGATTAATTAAGAGCAACCTTTGAAAAAGGAAATAAAATGTGGTGGTTAAGACTTAAAGGTAAGCATGTATGTCCTGTTGAAAGAGCAGGCACTCTTGATAGTAGAATTAGAAGATTAGTACAAAATCCATATAAAATATTAAAACCTTATATTAAAAAAAATATGACTGTTTTGGATATAGGATGCGGCCCAGGTTTTTTTTCCATTGACATGGCAAAAATAGTTGGGAGTAGTGGCAGAGTGATTGCCGCTGATTTACAATATGGCATGCTTGAAAAAATAAAAAACAAGATTAAAGGAACAAAATTTCAAGAGCGTATTATACTTCATAAATGTGAAAAAGATAAAATAGGTGTAACAAAAAAAGTTGATTTTGTTTTATTATTTTACATGGTTCATGAAGTTCCAGATATAGAATTATTATTTAAAGAAATAGGAACAATATTAAAACCAAAAGGACAAGTTTTTATAGCAGAACCTTTGTTTCATGTTTCAAAACAAGTATTTGAAAATAATATTAAAAAAGCCTGCAACAAAGGTTTGAAAATTGTTCAAAGACCCAGGATTTTTTTTAGTAAAACTGCTGTTTTAGAAAAAACATAGGATATATTTTGTTTTAAAGTTTTTTTATATTTTAATTTTTTTTAAATTCTTCATATTTTTTATTAAATTTTTTAATAATATTATGAAAATTTTTTATTGATTTATTTTCATCAAATTCTTTAGCAGTACAATTTTCTATTAAAAACTTCATTATATCCCTTGTGCTGCTTTTGTTTATCCATTCAAGGGCTTGTTTTTTTTGTTTTTTATTTAAGGTGTTTTCTCCAAGATATTTTATAAATTCATTATCATTTTGAATTATTTTTTCTAGTTCTATAAATTCTTGTTTTTTATATTTTAAATTTATATCCATTTTTTCTGCTACTTTTTTTACAGTTGCCCATAAACAAAAATGCCATGACATATATCCAAGTGTATATATATCAAAATAGATTTCTTTGTTTATAACTTTACTTCTTACTATATCTATATCCTTAGTCATAGCCCTAACCATATCCATATCCATATCCATAGCCCTAGCCATATCCATATCCCTAGCCATATCCCTAGCCATATCCATAGCCATATCCATAGCCATATCCATATCCCTATCCATATCCCTAGCCATATCCATAGCCCTATCCATAGCCATATCCATAGCCATAGCCCTAGCCATATCCATATCCATATCCATAGCCCTAGCCATATCCCTATCCCTAGCCATATCCATAGCCCTAGCCCTAGCCATATCCCTATCCCTAGCCATATCCATAGCCCTAGCCCTAGCCATATCCCTATCCCTAGCCATATTCATAGCTATTTTTTTAGCTTTTATTATATCTTTTTTATTATAAAAATTGTTTTGTTTAAAAGGAATTAAAAGGAAAAAAGAAGATAAAGAAATAAGCTTTATTTTTAATAATTTTTTAAAAAAATCATCCTCAATAAAAAGAGGTGAAAATAAAAGATAATATGAATCAAATAATTCAATAAAAAAATATGGATTTAGATTTTTATAAATTTTATTTGAAATATTATGAGCTAAATTTTCATTAAAAGGAATATATTTATCCAAAATAAAAACAAATAAATTTTCCTTTATATTATTATTTTCTGGTATTTTTTCTATTCTTTGTTTGTTCAAATATTTTTTTCTAAAATCCTTAAAATAAAAACCAATATATAAAATATTTTTCAGCTTTAAATGAAAATTATTACTTTCTTTAAATCTAAAGGCAATATCATCATCATTATTATTTTCAATTGTTTTAAGAAGTTCATGTTTTTTAATTTTCTTTTTGTCTAACAAATCATCACATGTTTGAAATAAATAATTTAAAATTTCTTTATTTAAATCAAAATTATTTTTTTTGTCTATTTCCTTTGTTTTTAAATTTAAATTTTTAATAAAATTTCTAAAATCATAATCATTAATATTTTTTTTGTTTATTAATAAAAAAAGAATGGACTTAAGCCATGTTATAATTTCATTTTTAGTAAATCTATTTTCTGTTATACATAAAAGGTCTATTAAAAATTTGTAATGGGAAAAGTCATTTTCATTAAACAAAAATTGTAATTGCTCTGATTGGCCTTCTCCTGCATACATTGAGTCAATGCCATAAAAAAGCTGTGCAACTTCTGCCCAGCCAATGGATTTAAGTTTATCAAAAATTTCTTGTTTTAAATATTTTTCATTATTTCTTTTTTTCTGCCTTCTATAAATTCTTGCTCCTATTAAAAATTCTTGAAAACTAAGATGACTAAACTGGATAAACCCATATTGAGGCTCTAACAAAAGTCCTGTTCTTGAAATATAATATTCTATGATTTTATCAATATTTTCGTTTTTATTAATAGTTTGAAAATTTATAGTTTCATCTATAACAATATCCTTAAAATATGTTTTTAAATCATTTTTTGATATTTGTATTTGAAACTGCTCTGCTTTTTCATTTTTAATTTCTTTGCCTGCTTTATTGTGTATTTTATAGGCAAGTTCTTCTAATAATATCATTTTGTCCTGCAAAGACCATGTTGGAATATTTATTAATCCTTTTTTTTCATTAAGTCTTTTTAGCATATCAAGCTGATGAACATAGGCTTCTATCATTTTTTTATATGCAAGAGTTCTTGTTTGGGGGATTTCTCCATCTGTATCATGAATATATAAAAGCATGGCAAGATAAATTGGTCTGTGTTTTAAAGCAGCAAGTCCTGTAAATTCTTTTAATCTTGATAAAAAAGCAGTGTTTTTTGCCTCCATTTCAAGGAGATTATGGGAATATTTTAATTTATGAAATTTTTTTACATATTGTTTTATTTGATTTTGATTAAATGGTTGTAAATATAATTTTTCATATGTTTTATAATTTACATTACTTAAAAAACCACTAGGTCGTCCTGTAATAATAATATTTGTTTTAATTGGATTTTGATTTATTAAATTTAATTTTTTAATATATTCATTAATCCATTTAATTAGATTTTTATTATGATTTTCACTTATTTCATCAAATCCATCAAAAATTAATATTGCCCAGCCATTTTTAATATAAAATTCAAAAAATTCTTTTGTTAGTTTTTGATTATTTTTCTCTAATATTAAAGATAAATTTTCTTGAGTTTTTTTAATCCATTTATTAAAAAGCTCATTAAATGAATTAATTGTATCAAAATCAAATTCTCTTAATATTATTGGTATAACCACTTTTCTTCCAATTTTTTGCACAGTTTTATTAGCTACAAAATCAGCAGTTGCAAGAGGTAAAAATTTTGTAAATGTTGATTTTCCACTTCCAGGCATTCCACTTATAGCAATAAATTGATATTTAGCTATAGCATCAGAAATATCTTTTCTTTTAATTTCTTCAACTTCTTTACTATTATTAATTATAGGCAAATCATCTTTACTAACATCAAGTGGCACATAAATATCTTTTAATGAAACAGGTGTGTCCATTGAACTGTCAAATACTCCAAGGGCATCTTCTTTTTTGTAAAAATTTGCAAGTCCAATTTGATAATGATTATAAAGATTTCTAAATTCTGTATCATTAAAAGGCTGGTCTATTGGATATTGTTTAATTTGCATTTTTCATCCTATATATATTTTTTAAGGTCTTGAATATTTTTATTATTTATAGAACCAAAACATTTTTTAAATTCTTCTTTATAATTTTCAAAGCTTTGATGTTTGCCTTGCATTTCATAAATTTCATTTAAAAATTTATTTTCACTTACCCTAGAATTTTCAAGTTCTTTTATTTTTAAAGTATAATCATCATCAATAAAACTTTTTGGTATGTCTTTGCTAAGATGTGAAATAAATTCTAGGTACAAAAAATACTCATTAGGATTATTTAGTTCAAATCTACTACTTTTAGTAAAAACATCTTTTATATTAGAAATAAGCTCAGGATAATTTTCCAATGCAGAATAAACAGACTCATAAAAAAGTTTAAGATATGCAATTAAACATAATTTTTTTATATCTTCATTGTTAATGATTTTTTTATCATTAAATTCTGAATTTTTAATATGAAAATAAAGAGTCATTAAATAGGATTTTATTCTTCTTGGATTTGGATCTATTATTGATGCTATAAATTTTGCAATTTCAATTTGATTTTCATTTTTTATTTTATATTCATCTTTGTTGCTTATATGTTCTTTAATAAATTTTTCAATTTGTTTTTCATTTGGTTGTTTAATATAAAAAGTTGTTTGAAAAAGTTTTTCTAAATATGTTCTTGCCTCTTTGGATGTTTTTAACTCATGAGTTGCTAAGGCTTTTTCAATATGATGTCTGTCATACCCAAAAACAAAAACACATTTTTGAGTTGAAAGATATTGTTTGATTTCCTTTAAAAGTTTACTAATTATTTGATCTTCACATCTATCTAAATCATCAATAAAAATAACAATTCTTCCATCTTTATCTGGTTCATCTTTATCTGGTTCATCTTTACTGGGTTCATCAGAATTATTGGTTTTTGTTTTTAATAATTTTTTAATAGCTTCTTGAAAAATAAGTTTAAATCTTTGATTTCTGCCAATATATTGAAAATTATCATATTCATATTGCTCACCAATATTTTTTATATTTGATGCTGGATTTTTACCAAGCTTTAAAAAAGAACCAAACATATCAAGCCCTGCTTGTGATACAACATGCAAAATTTTTCCTGTTTTATCTTTACTTTGTGACAAAATAGAAAAATAATTTTTAATTTCTCTTAAAAGTTCTATAAAAGGTTCATTATTAGCTTCATGCTCCCAGGGATTAAACCAGATACAATGAATATTAGAAAAAGGGGTTTTATTTTCTTTAGTTGAATTGAACTCTGTAAAAATTTTATCAAATTCTATTTTTTCATGATTTTCTTCTTTAATTGTTTTATCTTGAAATTGCAGTCTGTGCTCCAAAGGTTTTCCCCTAAGAGATGCCATAAGATATTTCATAATACTTGTTTTTCCACTTCCCCATCTACCTGATACTCCTATAGAAAAAGGTGTTCTAGCATTTAATATTAATTCTCGTATTATTTTTGCTTGTTTTTTTGAGCCTAATTTATCAATTTTAAAAGTAAATTCATCATTAAAATAATTCATTTAATATTTACCTTGTTTTATTATTTTTATTCTAGTTTATATGCAAGAGCTTATAACTACTTAATATTCTTTTATGTTTTGTTGTAAGACAAACTAAGAAAAAAAACCAAAAACCAGATCTCACTTATACCAGTTATTTAAGCTCTGATTTTTAATTTCAAATGTATATAATCCAATAAATTTGTCAAGAATTCACTTTTTGTGGGAGCGTTAACTTAACTGTGTCTGGAAGAGGACACAATGTCAGTTGACAAGCAGTTTTCCAAAGGTTTAATGTGGTGTCATGATGAAAAGGAAAAAAAACGC
>NBLN01000018.1 GCA_002084425.1 Desulfobacteraceae bacterium 4572_130
GGGTTTTTAATTCTTAGGTTACCTTATAATAAAACATAAAAAAATACTAAGTAGTTATTAAGTTCTTTCATATAACTGCCATAAGGCAGATTTGATTTTTAATTTCTGGTTTGTCTTACAGCAAAATATTAAAAAATATTAAATATTTATAAGTTCTTTTTTATAAAAATAATAAACTATAACTACTTTTTAAAAAATAAAATGGACTTTTTTTCAAATAATCAAAAAGCAATAATTAATCCTCAAAAAATAAAAAATTTTCTTGATGTTAATATTGGAACTTGTGCAGTAATGGTAAGTACAGACATTGACTTTAGATATATTAAGAAAAATTTAGAACAAAGTTTAAAATATGGAAAAAATTTTAAAAATAGTACATTAATCTCTTTTTCTATGAGTAAAATTTTTACTTTTTCAAATAAAAATAATAATGTTGTTTTTGTTGGTCCATATATTGGCGCTCCTTATGGAGTTATGCTTCTAGAGTCTCTTATTGCAACTGGAATTAAAAAAATTATTATTTTAGGATGGTGTGGTGCGATATCAGATAAGGTAAAAATCGGAGATATTATTATACCAAAAGCTGCAATCTCACAAGAAGGAACTTCTGGAAATTATATTAATTTTAAACAAGATTTTCCATGTATAAATGCGTGCAAAAATTTTACCAGAGATTTGTCCCTGGAATTTGAAAAAAATAAAATAAAATTTCAAAAAAATAAAATATGGACAACTGATGCCATATATAGAGAAACCCAGGAAAAAGTAGAGTTTTTTAAAAATAAGGGCGCCATTGGTGTTGATATGGAATGTTCTGCTCTTTTTGCTGTTGCAAAATATCAAAGAAAAAATATTGCAGCAGTTCTTATTGTTTCTGATGAACTTTCTTCTTTAAAATGGAAAACTGGATTTAAAAATAAAAAATTTATTAATGCCAGAAAAAAAGCTGCTAATATAGTTATGGATTTTGCATTAAAAAATTCATAATTATTTATTATAAATTGACTATAGTATTTCCATGGTTTTATCTAATTTTTAACTACTTCACTTTATTTATATTTTGAATCTGTGCTTTTTCAGTTAAAAAAATTAATCCCTTGAAACACCAAAAATATGAAGAAGCATAATAAAAAGATTAATAAAATCAAGATAAAGAGTTAAAGCTCCCATTATTGCACCTTTTCTAACCATGGAACCACTTGCACCATCAGGTTGATTTATTGCCATTTGTTTTAATTTTTGTGTATCATACGCAGTAAGCCCAACAAAAACAATAACTCCTACATAGGAAATTAATGCAGTCATTACAGTACTTTGAAGAAACATATTTACAACAGTTGCTATAATAATTCCAAAAAGACCCATTATCATAAATCCACCCATTGAGGTAAGATCTCGTTTTGTTACCATTCCATATATACTGCATACCAAAAAGGTAAGGGCGCATATAAAAAATGTAGAAACAATGGATGAGCTTGTATATCTTAAAAATACACAAGATAAAGTTGCACCATTTAATAAAGAATATAACAAAAAAAGCATTGTAGCAGTAGATGCTTGAATTTTTTGAATTCTTGAGCTTAAGAAAAACACAAGTCCTAATTCTCCAATTATCATTCCAAAAAATATCATTGGATTTCCAAAAATAATCTGAACCAAAGTATTATTATTTACAACAAAAAAAGCTGTAACTGCTGTTAGTACAAGACCTATTGCCATCCAATTATAAACACTTCGTATAAAAGAGTTTACCTTTACAATGGAACCTGCATTACTTAATGATGAATATAAATTCATTTTATTTAATCTCCTGAAATTTTTTTTTAAAAAGAACTTTTAATGAAATTCATATTATTTCATTAAAAATAAGTTAATAAATTGAAATAAATATAACACATAACAAACTCATTTCAAGCTAATTTCTAGCAGCCAAATTATTTTAGATTTTTAGATTTTTTTTAAAAATCAATCTATAAAATTTCTAGTATAGCTTATGATTAAAATAAATTCTGTTACAAAAAATTTTAGGTAATGTTTTAATTAAATATAAAAATTTAATATTAATATATAAAAAAAGTTATATAAAAGAAGAGAATGTCTTTATTATATTTAAATTAATATGATAATTAAAAGTTTACATAATATATATTATCAGACCTTGATAAAATGAAAAATGTTTTTAAATAATGATATCTATTGAGCAATATTAAGGAATTAGGATATAAAATATTATTTGTTTTCATTGAACAAAAAATTTTTGTATTCTATAAAATTTTCAGGTTTGCCTTATTGCAGTTATTAAAAATTATTTTTCTGTTTTAAAAAACCAATCTATAAAATTTCTAGTATAGCTTATGATTAAAATAAATTCTGTTACAAAAAATTTTAAGTCAGGTATAAAAAAATCTTTAATAAAAGCTGTTAATGAGCTTTCCTTTAATATTCATAAAAATAAAACATTGGGAATTATTGGACCTAATGGTGCAGGAAAAACTAGTCTTTTAAAAATGATACTTGGATTTATAAAACCTGATAAAGGCTTTATAGAGATTAATGAAAAAAGTCCTATGGACTATAAATCAAGGGGAAAAACAGGATATCTTCCTGAAAATCCATATTATTATGACAATTTAACTCTTAATGAACTTTTTTTGTTCAGTTTTCAGATAACTAAGACAAATAAATATGATTTTAAAAAAAGAGCAGATTATTTACTTAAAAAAACAGGTCTTTTATCTGTAAGAAAAGCAAAACTTTCTTCATATTCCAAAGGAATGCTGCAAAAGGCAGGAATTTGTCTTGCTTTAATTAATAATCCTGATCTTATAATTTTTGATGAACCTACATCTGGACTTGACCCTATTGCCAGAAAAATACTTAGTGATATTATTTTGGATTTAAAAAATAAAAATAAAACAATTATTATTTGTTCTCATATTTTAAATGATATTGAAAAACTATGTGACCAGATAATAATAATGGCAGATGGAAAAATTAAAGCAAAATATTTAAAAAAAGATTTAGTAAAAAATAAAACAGATCTTGAACAAGTTTTTATAGAAACAGTAATGTAATGTAATGGTTTGTAGTTTAAGACAAAATTTTTAAATTAGAATCTAAAACAAATAAAAAGGAAAAAAATGAGAGTAAAACAAATAAAAGCAATTGCTTTACTTACATTTAAACAAGCCCTGGGAGGAAAAGCAGTTTATGGTATTATTTTGGGAGCTTTTTTTTGTTCTGCTATAACAATTGGTCTAGCAGGTTTTTTTATGCATGATATTGATAAAGTTGCCATTGATTTTACTTTGTCATTTATTTCTTTTTGTTCTTTAATACTGTTATTTTTTGTGGGAGCAAATCTAATATTAAATGACATTAACAAAAAAACAATTTATTTTATTCTTTCAAAACCCTTTTCCAGACAGGAATATATTATAGGAAAATTAGCAGGATTAATTTTTTTTTGTACAACAGGTATAATAATATTTTCCATTGCAGGCTTTATTACAATTATAATTATAAAATATATGTATTCTGCTTATTTTAAAGATTTTATATGGTCTTTATTTTTTACTGCTATTTATGCACATATTCTTATGGTTGCTTTGTTAAATTCCATTATTTTGTTTTTCAGTACTATAACTTTTAATTCATTTTTAATACTTATTTCAAGCATTACAACATATATTGTAGGACAGACAATTGAAGAAATTTATTTTTATATTAAAAATCAAACAAGTATAATACCTTTATCTTACTTTGTTGAAAACACAATAAATGCAATGTATTATATTGCTCCTAATCTTGCTTTATTTGATCTTAAAACAAATGCAGCACATTGTATTCCTATTTCCAAAACATATATTTTATCCATTACTTTTTACGCAGTAACATATATTATTTTGATCACAACAGCATCTTGTATTATTTTTAGTAAAAGAGATTTGCCTTGAAAAAATCTCATCTTAAATATCTTGCTATTTTTTTAATTCTTTTTTTTGCTTATTATTTAAATTTTTTATTTTTATCCAATGAACGAAATATTTTTAGAAATCAAAATCACATAAAATATTTAATTCCATCACAAATCTCTGGACCTTTATCTATGGAATTTAAAAATATTTTATGTGATTTTTTATTTTTAAAACTTATAACATTTACAGGAAAACAACTTAGAAATAATAAAAAAATACATGATATAAATTATATAATTTCATTAACTAATATTATTACAAATCTTGATCCTCTTTTTTGGGATCCCTATTTTTTTTCTTGTATGATGATTGCATGGAATTGTGATAAATATAATCTTGCATTAAAAATACTTAAAAAAGCAGAAAAAAATTTGGAAAATGATTATCGTCCCTATTATTTTGCAGGTTTTATTTATTACTATTTTTTAAAGAATCAAGAAAAAGCTGGAGAATATATGGTAAAAGCTTGTAAGCTTCCTGGAAGCCCTGAATATCTTCCCTTTTTTGCTGCAAAACTTTTAACTTCCTCATTAAAACACAAACAAGCTGCTGTATTTTTAAAATACATGATAAAAAATACTGTAAATAAAAATATTGCCAGAAAATTTGAAAAAAAACTTAAATCAGTTAATGAGCTTATTTTACTAGAAAACGCTGGGGAATTTTATTTCGACAAGCTCAATAACCGTTCGACAATCTCAATAACACACATTGTTTCCTGATCTTGTTAAAGGCCAAATAAAATATGTAAATAAAAAACAAATATAATGCTGAATACTTACTATGAAAATTTATAATTTTATCAAAATTATTATTTTATTTATATGTTTAATATCAATCCAGTTATTGACTTTTTCACGTAATATTAGAAAATAAAAAATATCTCTTAATGCAATATATGGTATATGTCTTGACATTACAATACTATATATTGTAGTTGAATTTTTATGATTTTGTATTCTGGAAACATAAAAAAAATAATTAAAAGGAGATATTAATATGTTGAAAAAAATTACTCAAAGTGAATATCTCAACCTTATTAGCGGTATTATTCTTTTAATTACTTCAGGCTATGAAAGTTTTGCTGAACCATCTATTGGTGCCCATCATGGTATATTAATTTTTGGCATTATCCAGATTTTACGAGCAATTCCTGAAATAGTTCATGGTTTAAAGGAGCTTGAAGATGCAAAGGAAGCAAAGAAATTAAAACAAAAAATTAATAACATAAGAAAAAATGAAAAATTAGAATTTTAAGATTAAAGCCATTTTTATATTTTATTTTATAATTTATTTTTTAAAAAATATTTTTGATATTTACACTAAGATACATATCCCCTTTTAGTCCATTAGGCATTGATTTTCCCATTCCAGAAAGTCTTAATTTATTATTTTGTTTAACTCCTGCAGGAATTTTAACTTTATATAAAGGATTATAAAATCCCCAGGAAATTATTACCATTTTATTTATACCAGAAATAGCTTCAATAGTTGTAATATCAATATCTCCATAAAGATCAAAGCTGTTTTCAATACTTGTTGGAACAATTCTTTGAAATTTTGGAGTATGTTTTTTTGCAATAAATTTTTTAATTTTTGGATTTAAATGTTTTGAAGATAAGGGTAATCTTTGATTTATCTTAATAAATGCAAGCCCTGCTATAAATCCTCCAACATGCGCCCACCAAGCAATTCCTGACGATGAAATTCCAGTTGCATTAAAAAATTGAATAACAAACCAAAATCCTAGAAATATAAATGCAGGTATTTCAACAAACCAGGGAATAATAATAATGGGAATTAAAGTAAGAATTTTTGATCTTGGATAAAGAATAAAATACGCACCCATAACACCTGCAACAGCACCACTTGCACCTATTGTTGGTATGTTTGAAAAGGGATTTAAAGTAAAATGCAATAAACCTGAAAAAATGCCGCATAAAATATAAAACCAAAAAAATTTTATGGGTCCAAGAAAATCTTCAACATTATCTCCAAAAAGATAAAGAAACCACATGTTTCCCAAAAAATGAAAAAAACCTCCATGTAAAAACATATATGAAACAAAAGAAAATATTTTATTAGGAAAAGAAAACCATTTTGATATTTCAGGAACAAAAAATTTTCCCGGAACAAGTCCATAAAAATATATGAATTGTTGTTCTATTATAGGTGTTTTGCCCATTTGCAGAAAAAATATAAACCCATTAACAAGAATAAAAAAATATGTAACAACAGGAAGATTTTTAGAATATAAAGTGTCTCTTATTGGAATCATTTACAGACCTTTACACAATTAAATTTTTATAAAAAAACAGGTTTTTTAATTAAAAAAAAAGTATTAATTTTAATATTTTTTTGTATGTAATGCCTATAAATATGTGCAAAGTTCTTATTTAATAACTTTTAAAACATGATCTTTTTCAAGAAAAATTTTAAGGTCCTTTAAAATCACCATAACTGCATCTTCAATATCTATTAAATCCATGTTCAATTTTTTATAACATAAATCTAAAAGATTTTTATTTTTTGAGTCCAATCCAAGTTTTATTTTAATATAATCAATAAGATAAAAATAAAGTACAGCAATATTTGAATCATCTGAATTTGCAATAAAATATCTTGTTTTTAAATCAAAGGTATCTGCTAAAAATATAACAGCATCATGTATTGTTTTATAAAATTTTACAGGCTCTTTTTCTAATAAAAGAAAATCTGAAAGTTCAAAATCATCAGGTTCTGCTGCAATAACTATCATATATATTAAGGTTTCAAGGATAATTTTTACACATGTATAAATTTCAGGATCATTGCTTTTTCTTGGACCTGCAACATTAAGTATTTTAATTTTATTTTCTGATATAAATTCATTTAAAATTATTGCACCCTCAAATTCATCAATTTTTAAAAGATCAATATAACAGCATGGTATTTTATGTTTAAATGCAAGATTTTTAGTTAAAAGAGAACCAGTTTTTAATTTGCCATTTGATATTATTAAAGTGCCATCAGAATCTAGAATATTTTGTTCTGTTCGTTTAGAATAATCACTTGTAAGCATTTCCCGCATATTATAATTATGGGAAATAGGTCCATCTTCTGCTTTTCTGCCTTTTGGCACCCAACCCCCATGTTCAATATTAAATTTGATTGCTATATCAAGAGCTGCTCTGTCAGCTCCTGTTTGTCCGCCTGAAATTATTTTTTTTAGCATAATAATATAATAACCTACTTAATGTAAGGAACAAAAATGTAATGTAAGAAACAAAAATTTTTGTTCCCTGCCTTTCACCTGCATAAACGGTGCATCAATCAAACAATTTTTTTATTAAGTATTGTTACAACAGGAATGTCTTAATCACCTACATAAACGGTGCATCAATCAAACAAATCTTAGATGGCACATGGAAATCAAAGGAAAGGTCTTAATCACCTACATAAACGGTGCATCAATCAAACTTTTAGCAGTAAATGCCATAGTCATAAACAAGGACGTCTTAATCACCTACATAAACGGTGCATCAATCAAACACAAAGAAAGCTTGGTATTGCAGAAACTAAGCTTGTCTTAATCACCTACATAAACGGTGCATCAATCAAACAATATCAGAACTTCCAATTGATGTTGAAATTATGAGTCTTAATCACCTACATAAACGGTGCATCAATCAAACCCAAAAATTTTTCACACAAAAGGTAAGAGCGTGTGGTCTTAATCACCTACATAAACGGTGCATCAATCAAACGGTCATGGGAAATCAGGAGTAGTTATTTTGCACGTCTTAATCACCTACATAAACGGTGCATCAATCAAACTGATTTAATTAGAAATGAACGAAAAAAACTTTAGTCTTAATCACCTACATAAACGGTGCATCAATCAAACCGTTCTGGTGATCTTTTCATCGAATAATTACTTAGTCTTAATCACCTACATAAACGGTGCATCAATCAAACGAAAAAACGCCTCATATTGCCATTATAGAAGGTCTTAATCACCTACATAAACGGTGCATCAATCAAACTGCAGCCTCTTGGAAAAAAGTTCATTAAAACCAACATGTTAAACCCATGTTTTTTTTAGCCTGATTTTCCAAAAAACAAGTTAGGTTTTTTTTGCTAGAAAAATGAATTTTTGGCATAATCATTGCTTTAATCATCTAACTCCTTGATAATAATAAAAATTATACTCATTTTTGTTGTTTTAAAAATTTAAAAAAAATACCATTTTTTAAACTTTTTTCAAACCCTTAAAAAATTAGGTTACTCAGTATAATTTTAAGTATATTTTTATAAAAAAATACTATACTAGAAATTATAGATAATGATATTATTAAAATATTGTAATATGTATTTTTAATCAATTCAAAAAAAGCTTTGTTTGTTTTTATTTAATAATAAAAGTTTGAATCTATACAAGATTAATAATGCCCCTAAAAAAAATATCAAAGAAAAGAATAAAAAAAATGAAAGAAAAAGTATTGTGCATTAAAAAAAAATCTCTGCCAAGCAAATGGATAAAACAAGAAACTATTATAAAAATAAATCAAAATATTTTTTATGATATATGTTCCAAAGCTGGATTTTATTGGATTGAAAAAGATAAAGCTGAAATTGATCCTTTATATAAACAAATAATTCCATATATTATTATTCAAACCAAAGAAAAAACAGGAATTTATAAGCGAAAAGGAAATGAAAAAAGACTTCATAATTTATGGTCAATAGGAATTGGAGGTCATATTAACCCTCAAGATGAATCAGACAAATCAGACAAATCAAATAAATCAGGTGATTTTAAAGATATATTAACAAATGGTATGCTAAGAGAACTTAATGAAGAATTTTCTATAATACCTAAAATCGAGGTTCCTGTTTTTTGTGGAATTATAAATGATGAAAAAACTGATGTAGGAAAAGTGCATATGGGAGCTGTATTTAAAATTATAACAAATCAACCATTACAATTTAAACCAGATAAAGAACTTGTTGATTTTTATTGGAAAGATACAAAAACACTTAATAATGTAAATCTGGAATTATGGTCAAAACTTAGTTTAAAGCTTTTAAAATTATAATACAAAATATGTATATACTAATATTATTCTCTAAAAAATTAGGTGTATTAATTAATTTTGAATTTTTTAAATTGGTATAATGAGCTGTAAAAATTCCCTTAGAGTATTTTTTTATCAAGTTTTCTTTGTTTTATATGTTTAAGCACCGGATCTAAAAATTTTTCTAAAGAAATACCCATTCTAACTTTTCCATCCAAAGTTCTTACTGAAAGAGTTGAAGTGTTTTTTTCTTTTTCACCAATAGTAATTATTAAAGGTATATAATTTATTTGTGCATTTCTTACTTTCTTTTTAAGACTTTCTGTTCTTATATCTACTTCACATCTAATACCCTGATTCTCAAACAAAGATTGAATTTCTTTACTATAAGATACAAGATCATCATTTATAGGAAGAATAATTATTTGAACAGGAGCAAGCCATAAAGGAAATTTTCCTGCAAAATGTTCTACAAGAATTCCAAAAAATCTTTCAATAGAACCAAAAACAACTCTATGAATCATTATTGGTCTATGTTTTTTATTGTCTTTGCCTTTATAGGTCAGATCAAATCTTTCAGGAAGTGCCATATCTAATTGAATTGTTCCACATTGCCAAGTTCTTTCTAAAGCATCTTTTATATGAAGATCAATTTTAGGACCATAAAATGCTCCATCTCCTTTATTAATAAAATATTTTTGACCATATTTATCTAAAGCATTTTTAAGACCATTTGTAGCTTGTTCCCATTGTTCATCTGTGCCTATTGATTTTTCTGGACGAGTAGATAATTCAATATGAAATCCAAGTCCAAATTTTGAATACATTGTTTCCATAAGTTTTAAAACACCAATAATTTCCTGTTCAATTTGTTCTAATGTCATAAATATATGTGCATCATCTTGATGAAAAGCTCTTACTCTAAAAAGTCCTGATAATGCTCCTGATAATTCATGTCTATGAACAAGACCAATCTCCCCTGCCCTTAAAGGAAAATCTCTATAAGAATAAGATTTAAGACCATAAAGAAGCATACCTCCTGGGCAGTTCATTGGCTTAATAGCATATTCTTCTTTATCAATAACTGAAGTGTACATATTTTTTCTGTAATTTTCCCAATGCCCGCTTTTTTTCCATAAATTTTTATTTAATAAAACAGGAGTTTTAGTTTCTATATATCCTGCTTTTTTATGTTCTTTACGCCAGTATTCCAAAAGAGAATTCCATATTTCCATTCCTTTGGCATGGAAAAAAGGCATTCCAAGTGCATTTTCATGAAATGAATAAAGATCAAGTTTTGCACCAAGTTTTTTATGGTCTCTTTTTTTTGCTTCAATAATTATATTAATATATTTTTTTAAATCTTTTTTATCAAAAAACGCTGTACCATAAAGTCTTTGAAGTTGTTTTTTGCTTTGATCAGCTCTCCAATAGGCTCCGGAAACTTTCATTAATTTAAAACTTTTTATCATTCCAGTATGGGGAATGTGAGGACCTCTGCATAAATCAATAAAACTGCCTTGTTTATAAAGAGTTAATTCTTGATCTAAAAGTTCATTAATTAATTCTATTTTATAAGGATTATCTTTAAATGTCTCAAGAGCTTGAGCTTTTGTAACACTTATACGCTTAAATTCTTTTTTTTCCTTAATAATTTTTTTCATTTCAGCTTCTATATTGGAAAAATCATCTTCTGAGACAGATTCCATATCTATATCATAATAAAAACCATCTTTTACAACAGGTCCAATAGTAAGTTTTGAGTCTTTATAAAGATTTTGAATTGCCTCTGCCATAACATGAGCGCAGCTATGTCTAAGAATTTCAAGACCTTTATCATCCTTTGTTGTAATAAATTTTATTTTACAATCTTTTTTTATTTGATTATTTAAATCAAAAATATTTCCATTTATTTCCATTGCAATACAATTTCTGGCAAAACCTTGGGAAATACTCCTTGCTACATCTATTGCACTGGGATAATCTTGAAAAGATTTTATACTCTTATCTGAAAGTGTTATATTAATCATTTTTTATTCCTAGAAATTTTATCTTAATAACTGGTATAGTCAGACTAAAATTATTAATATCTGACTACAACAAAGGATGAAATACTTAAAATTTTTATCTTATTTTGCTGCCTGGGGCAAAGCAATACTTTTTCAATAGTTACAGTATTTAAAAGAGGTTTTAGTAGAATAAATTTTAAATTTGATAAAGTATTACCTATAAACTTATACTTTGTAAGGAAAGTGCCTGAAACGGTCAAGAAAAATGTTTGAAAATACTATAATTAATACACAGAATCAACTTGAGAATAAATGTAAAAATTTAAAAAATGAAAAAAAAATTGCCGTTGATCTTGAAGCTGACTCAATGTACCATTTTAAGGAAAAAATATGTGTTATTCAAATTGCTGATTCTAGGGGACCTTTTATTATTGATCCTTTAATAATAAATAATTTATCTTTTCTAGAACCTATACTTGAAGATTCTAAAATTACAAAGATATTTCATGGCGCAGATTTTGACATAAGAAGTTTTTACAGAGATTATAATATAAAAATAAACAATCTTTTTGACACTGAGATTGCTTCCAGATTTCTTGGTATTAAAGAAAGAAGTCTTGCTGCACTTTTAAAAAAATATTTTAATATTTCTATTGATAAAACTTTGCAAAAAACTGACTGGTCAAAACGCCCTCTTTCTAAGAAAATGATATTATACAGCTTAACTGATGTAAAATATCTTATTGAACTTTCTGAAATTTTAAAAAAAGAGCTTATAAATATTAAAAGGCTTGAATGGGCAAAGGAAGAGTTTGAGCTTCAAACCAGAGTAAGATATGAAAATAATAATACTCCTCTTTTTTTAAAATTTAAAGGTGCCGGCAAAATGAATAGAAAAAGTCTTGGGATATTGGAAAATCTTCTTAAAATGCGTCAAAAAATAGCAAAACAAAAAAATCGTCCTTTATTTAAAATAATAAGTTCAAATTCAATAGCTAAATTAGCATATGAAAAACCAATTTCCATTACTCAGCTTAAAAAAATAAAAGCTTTAAGCCCAATTGAAATAAAAATATATGGTAATGCATGCATTAAAGCAATTTTAATGGGACTTGAAATAAAAGATGAAAATCTTCCATTATATCCTCAAAAAAAAAAGCCTGAATTTAATCCTAATGTTTCTGGGAGAATAAAAGCTTTAAAAAAAATGCGTTTGGAAAAAAGTAAAGAAACAGGAATAGAATCAGGGTTTCTTATTAATAACAATCTTATAATTGCAATTGCCAATAAATTTCCTTTAAATAAAGAAGAACTTATAAAAATTAAGGGAATGAAAAATTGGCAAAAACAAATTCTTAGCAATAATATAATTGAAACCATGAAAAAATGTGATTAAAATTCTAGGGAAATGTGATTTTATGTCTTTTCTCGTTAAAGTATAAAATAGATAAAAACATAAATTAATTTAATACACAATATTATGAACAAACCAAAACAAATTATACTAACCATTATAATTTCCATTATAATATTTTTTGCAGGTGCTGCAGGATATATGTTTATTGAAAAATGGAGTTTTATTGATTCAGCATATATGACTATTATAACTTTAAGCACTGTCGGATTTTCTGAAGTTCATGAAATTACTCAGGCAGGGCGTATTTTTACAATTATATTGATATTTACAGGAGTTGGTTTTTTTGTTTATTTAACCAGTGTAATAATGCAGTTTGTTGTTAAAGGTGAAATAAAATCAATACTTGGGAGAAGGAAGTTGGATAAAACTATTAAAAAGTTAAAAAATCATTATATTGTTTGTGGATACGGGCGAATAGGAAGAATTTTATGTAAATTACTTAAAGAACAAACTTCTGATATTGTTGTTATAGAAAAAGATATGGAACTTATATCTTTGATTGAAAAAGATAAAACTCTTTATTTAACAGGAGATGCCGCAGATGAATCTCTTCTTGTAAAGGCAGGCATAGAAAAAGCATCCTATTTAATTGCAGCTCTTGGAAGAGATGCTGATAATGTATTTCTTGTATTAACTGCAAGGCAGTTAAATTCTAAAATATATATTATGGCAAGATCTGAAACAAGACAGGTAAAAAGTAAACTTTTTGCTGCTGGAGCAGACAGAGTTGAATCTCCTTATGATGTTGGTGCTGTTGCTATGGGATTAAGACTTTTAAAACCAAGTCTAAGTACTTTTCTTGATATTGCCCTTTCTAAAAAGGAAACTGAAGTACAAATTGAAGAAATACTAATATCTCCAAAATCTGATTTAATAAATACAATGCTTAAAGATTCAGGAATTCGTGAAAAATATAATATTATTATTATAGCCATAAATAAGCTTAATAAAGAAATGATATTTAATCCTTCCTTTGTTGAAACATATCTAGAAAAAGGAGATATTGTTATTGCAATGGGAAAACCAAGTTCCATTAAAAAATTCCATAATGCAATGAATTTGTAGAATAATAATAAATTTTATTAATTAATTTTTACTATCAGAGAATACAACAGAAAATAAATATATAAATAAAATCCAACTTAGGCAGGTATGACGCTGGAGCGTCTATATACGCATTGCCACGCTGGAGCATGGCAATGAGAAAAAAAAATATACCTGTCCCTATTACGGACAGGTATATATTGATTGAAAAACTTTAATACGGTTTTCTTGAAGATTGGCAGTCATATTATTGCCAAATAAAAAACTATTTTTTCCAAATATAATATAAGGACCCAAAGCCTTAGGTTTATCACTAATTTTAATTATTTGTTTTACCTTTTCCCACCAGATTTCTGCATTAATAGTTAAATCCTCATAAAACAAACATGTAAAATTTAAATCTTTAAGAAGTTCATTAATTTCATCAAAAGTTATAAGAAATGATATTGAGTGCATGGAAGCCCAGGGAACAGGCAGATGAATTATATCTTTTTTACCTTTAAAAACTTCATGAAAAATAAGTTTTCCTTTTGGTTTAAGCACTCTTTTAAATTCTAAAAATAATTTTTTTTTATCTTTAATATTCATTAAAGAATGTTGACACCATATATAATCAAAAGAATTATCATTAAAATTCATATTTAAAATATTTCCCTTGTGAAAATTTATATAATTATCAAGATTTGTGCTTTTTGTTAGAAATTCTGCTGCATTAATAAATTCATCAACAAGGTCAATTCCAGTTACAAAACATTTAAAATTTTTTGCAAGAAGTCTTGAAGACCCCCCTATTCCACAACCTGCATCAAGAATTTTACTGTTTTTATTTATATTTATTTTTTTTGCTAAATTAAGAGTTGCTAAATGACCCCCAGTATGAAGCTGGTCAATTAATGAAAGATCTTTTAGTTCCAGTTTTTCAGGATTTTTTTTAGCTTTTTCCAAGCCCTTAATAATTCTTTGTTTTAAATTTTTAGAGGTATAATGATTTTTTATTCCATTTTCCATATAAAATGCCTTTTTATTAATTTTTGCTAAAAAAAACAGCTGGCAGATTTTTTATATGCCAGCTGTTAAAAATATTTTTTAAAGAGCGTCATATCGGAACCAAATGCGCTTAATAGGAGCTACAATTTTTCTTATAATTCTAGCAGAAGTAGATTTAAATATAAAAGGAAAGTATTTATCTTGAGCAGAAATCACAGAAAACCACCAATTACTAAAAGTGTAAAGTTCTTCCACCATATCAAGAAAGATTATTATAAACCTAGGACATTGTTTCCATGGATCATATAGGGATTTATCTCCAACCCAGTTAATCTTTTCAGGCATTCCAAATACTTGTATAGCAAGGGGAAGAAAACGCCCTATATCAGGCATATCAGGATCAAGTCCCATTTTTTTAGCTCCTACCCAGTCAACAGCTATAATATTTTCACCTCCAATCATTGTTTTAGTATCATTTGGATTTGGGTCTGTTATAACTCCTAAAGCACCATCTCCACTGGAAAACGCGTCAATAAGACCAAAATGCACTGGAAAATCTGCTAAACTGCATATTGTTGCCCAGTCATATTCCCTTTTTGTATGATAATGTTTTAATTTGTCCTGCATCGGAAGAATACCATAGGTATTTTTTATAGTAAGGGTATAATCACAAAAACAATGTGTTTTATTTTTAGCAAAGGAAATCCTAAAATCTGCATCTTTCCATGTAATACCAACAAAATGCTGACCCAGCATAAGATCTTTTCCCAATTTATCAAAACTATAATAATAAGGTGTCATATCTTCACTTAAGTCCACAATTTGATAATTTTTATCTGTGCTGTATCCTAGATATTTTGCTACTGTTAAGACATCTCTATTTCCATAATAATTGCCATAGGTACTTTGTGCTTCAACAATTGTTATATTTGAAAATCCTTTTTTAGAGATTCTATTTATAAGTGCTTCTACCAGTTCAGGATCTGTATATGATGAAATATCTTTTTTATGGTGGCAAAACATAAAATTTGGTTTAACAACTACTGAAAAATTCTGTTTTGATTTTCCACTTTTTACAAAACAATCATTTAAAATACCATCAAAATCCAGTTTATCCAGTACATTATTTAATAATTTAAACTTATCATCCCCTTTTTCTACTGCTACTGTAGTCTCAGGAGTTGTCTTAGACGGAACTGGTTTTTTTCTAAGATATGCTGTTTGTTGAATAAACCACTTTTCATTTGCTCTAATGTAAAAAAAGAATGTCATAAAAAAAAGAGATCCATCTACAAGTAAAATAATAAGATAACTAAAGCACCACCCTGAAAATATAAAATAAAATAAAGAAGAAATACTGGACATAAGCTTTGCTACAAAAAGTGGAACAGTATATTTTTTGTTGTCTTTTATATTATACTGCACAAAAAGGCATAAAGCAGTAATTGTCATCATCATGGAAAAACAAAGAGACAGCCAAAATTTTCCATTAGATAAAGGAACCTTTGGTAACCCGATTAAGTCACCCATTGAGTTAATTAACTTTAATATTTCATTTGGAATAATTGCAAATCCCATACCCACTAGAAAGTAAACTATAGCACTTATTATCATAAAAATTTTAAACTGCTTTTCATATTTAGTTAATTCAGAATAAATGGTTTTTTTTCTAACATGCACTTGATTCTTTTGCTTTTGCTTTGGTGGGTTTGTTAAAATATAAATAA
This sequence comes from Desulfobacteraceae bacterium 4572_130, assembly GCA_002084425.1. Lineage (GTDB taxonomy): Bacteria > Desulfobacterota > Desulfobacteria > Desulfobacterales > Desulfobacteraceae > 4572-130. The sequence continues at coordinate 16,219 of NBLN01000018.1, forward strand.
AAAGCGTTATAAGAAAAAGAGATCCATCTACAAGTAAAATAATAAGATAACCAAAACATGGACTATAAAAAAGAAAAAAGCAGAGACTTGAAATACTTGAGGCTAGTTTGGCAACAAAAAGAGGAATAATAAATTGCCTGTTTTTTTTAACATCATTTTGTATAAAAAAACAAAGTGCGGTAATTGTCATCATCATGGAAAAACAAAGAGATAACCAGAATTTTCCATTAGACAAAGGAACTTGTTCCATTCCTAAAAAATCACCTACACCATTAATTATATTTAGTATTATATTGGGTATAAAGGCAAATGCCATGCCCACCACAAAATAAACTAATGCACTTATCTGCATAAAGATTTTAAGAGTTTTGTCCCGAGTTTTTATATTATCAGTCATAACTATTATGCCTCCATTTTTTTATTTTTATGAATAAAAATAAAACAAACTTAAATTAAAGCAGTTAAACATAATGGTTTTTAAAAAACTGGTAAACTTACTTAAAATTTTTAAATGGTTTATATAGAACCCTCCTTGTTTTTTTAGATTCTTAATAAATTTTTGAGTATATAAAATTTTAAAATTCATTTTACTCTAGCTCATTTATTAAGTCTTCAAAATCATTTAAAATTTTTGTTTTGCCTTCTTTTATTTCCCTGTTACTTTGTTTAATAGAATTCATTAATTTTTTATCACTTAAAATTTCAATGGTTTCTAAAATTTCATCCATTTCATTTCTAGAGATATAATTTTTTTTAATATTTTCTATCTCATTTTTTAATCCTAGTAGATTATTATATTCAAATTTTGGTATTGCTATAGTTTCCATATTTACTTTACCTCCATCCCTTAAATTTTATAAAGATAAAAAAACAAGTCTATATTTGCTTTTTTTGTATATTAAAAATCAAATATAGACTTGATCCCATGATTTTTTTAAAACAAAGTTATATGGAAAATTTATACAACCCTATTAGGTTTGAAGATCCTTTATATTACTAAAAAAATCTAAACATTCAGGATTTTTTAAGGCATCTTTGTTTTTAACTTCTTTATTATGAATGATTTTTTTAACTGCAAGTTCAACTTTTTTCATGTTTAAGGTATAGGGAATATCTGGCACAGCAATTATTTTGGCAGGTACATGTCTTGGTGATGCACTAATTTTAATATCATTTTTGATTTTATTAATAATATCATGTGTTAGGTCATTTCCCTGAACCATTTTTACAAAGAGAATTACTCTTACATCATTATTCCAATTTTGCCCAATAACAAGACTGTCTTCAATTTCCTGTATTTGTTCAATTCTACGATAAATTTCAGCTGTTCCTATTCTAACACCACCGGGATTTAAGGTTGCATCAGATCTTCCATAGATGACAACTCCCTGGTTTTCAGTAATTTCGATAAAATCACCATGAGCCCAAATTCCAGGATAATTCTCAAAATATGCAGATTTATATTTTGCCCCATCCTTATCATTCCAGAAATATATGGGCATAGATGGAAATGGTGTAGCACATACTAATTCACCTTGCTGTCCTATTACAGATTTACCATTATCATCAAAAGCCATAACCTTCATTCCTAAAGCTCTGCACTGAAGTTCTCCTGAATATACAGGATCCATTGGATTTCCTAAGGCAAAACATCCATTAAGATCAGATCCCCCTGAAATAGAAGCTAATTGTACATCTTTTTTTATGTCTTTATATATAAATTCAAAATCTTCCATTGAAAGCGGAGATCCAGTTGAAAGAATAGCTTTTAAAGAACTAAGATCAAATTCATTTATAGGTTTTACTTCTGCATTTTTAAGGGCTGCAATATAACCTGCACTTGTACCAAATATGGATATTTTTTCATCTTGAGCCATTTGCCATAAAGCATCAGGACCTGGATGAAACGGATTGCCATCAAACAGAACAAGTGTTGCACCTGTTGCAAGGGATGTACTAAGCCAGTTCCACATCATCCAGCCGCAGGTTGTAAAATAAAAAATAGTATCTTGTTGTTTAAGATTAGTATGAAGCATAAGTTCTTTGATTTGATGCATAAGAACACCACCTGCACTTTGCACCATACATTTGGGAAGTCCTGTTGTGCCTGATGAATACATTACATAAAGAGGATGATCAAATGGAAGCTGCTCAAATTCAATTTCCTGATTTTCCTTTGCCATAAAATTTTTATAAAGAACACCATTGGAAATTTTTTCAATATCAGGATTTTCATTTATATATGGTACAATAACAATCTTTTCAATAGAGGGAATTTCTTTACTAATCCCTGAAATTTTTTCAAGACTTGACAATGGTTTGCCCTTAAAAAAATAACCATCAGCTCCAAACAAAATTTTTGGTTTTGTTTGTCCAAATCTATCAAGAACACCTTTAATACCAAAATCAGGAGAACATGATGACCATGTAGCTCCAATGCTTGTAGCTGCAAGCATTGCAATTATTGTTTCAGGCATATTAGGCATAAATCCAACAACTCTGTCCCCTGGTTTTATGCCGGCTTGTTTAAGTGAAAACGCAATTTTTGAAGTTTCATTATATAATTGATTATAGGTCAAAGTTTTTCGTATTTTATCTTCACCCCTGAAAATAAGGGCTGTATTATCATTTCTAAATCTTAAAAGATTTTCTGCAAAATTTAAATAAGCACCTTTAAACCATTTTGCTCCAGGCATTTTACTAGGATCATCAATTATTTTATTATATTTTTTAGATGCTATAATTTCAGCAAAATCCCACATCTCAGCCCAAAAATCTTCAAGATTTTCTATTGACCAATTATAAAGAGAATTATAATTATCAAAATTTTTATTATATTTTTTATTAATTTTCTGCATAAAAGAATACATATTAGAATTTTTTATTCTTTTTTCAGATGGTTGCCATAACATTTTTGCCATGATTCCTCCTTTTTTATAAAATTTTATAAAACAACTGCCTTAAAGGAAATTAGGTTTTTAATTTTTTGTCTTTCTCATAAGGAAACATAAAAGAATATTAAATAACTATAAGTTTTTTTATATAAAATTCTAGTGGTATAAAACAGCCAAAATAATAGCTTTTTCCTGTTTTGCCATAATAAGATGTGGTGTTGTGGAAAGATAATAAGAACTATCTCCTGGTTCAAGAATATGAACTTCATCACCAATAAAAAGTTCTACAATTCCCTCTAGAACATAAATAAATTCCTCACCATCATGTACTGAAACATCTTTAACAGGATTTTGCTTTAATTGAACAATTACAGGTTCCATGTGGCGTCCCTGAACTTCCGGAGCAAGACTCATATAGGAATAAATATCTTGTCTTCCCTTTTGAGAAGTGGATTTTGATATTTTTTTTTTCTCATTTTTTCTTGTTATGGAATAAATTTTTGAACCTGTTCCTGAAACAAGTTGTCCAACAGCACTATCTAAAGCTTTAGATAATTTCATAATAGTTCCAAGTGGTGGCTGCATTACACCATTTTCAATATCTTGAAGTGTTTCTTTGCCAAATCCTGTTAATTGGGAAACCTCATTAATTGTAATTCCTTTTTTTTCTCTTAAAATCTTAATACGCTTTCCCACTTCATCAATACTAGTTGGAGCATCTTGTTTTATTGTTCCTGTAAGTTCCTTAAAATAATCAATATTTAAATGAGAGGTGTTTTCATCTTTTCCCATACTGTCTCCTTATTCTAACCAGTTAGAAGGTAATAACTGATCAGGCTTTTCTCCTAGTTTTTCCTTAAGTTTTTTAAGACCTGGTCTTGCAAAATGCATATGTCCATCTTTAAGGGTTCTGCCATTAATTATTGCTTCACTTCTAAGTCTTTTACCAATAGTTCTTTCCATCTGCCTTCCAAGCCATAGAACTCTGTCAACATCCCACCCATGCTCAATACCCATTTCATCTATTTGCACTAAAGTATCTTCCAGACACACAAGCCCAACATATCTTGGATCATAATAATAATCGCCTGTACCTTTAATTGGTCTGTCATCAAGAAAATTGGCAGGTTGACCTCCAAGTCCTCCAAGTGTTGCCTCAAAATTTGTTATACCTGCCTGCATAGCTGCCAGCATTGAAGCAGAAGATACTCTTTTTGTTTCATGAAAATGAGCAATATGAAGTTTTGTATCAGGAAGTTCATCTAAAACCATGGCAAAATATCTATAAACATCAGCAGCTGAAGCACTTCCATCATGATCTGCATGTTCAATGTCATTAGCTCCTATATCAAGCCATCTTTTTGTAAATTTTATGGCATCTTTCATATCAGTTGCTCCACCAATAGGACTTCCCCATATTGTGCTTACTGTTCCACACATTTTAATACCAGCATCATTACATTTTTTTATGCACCTTTCAGCTTCTTTCCAGTAATTTGGCAAAGTTGTTCCTGAATTTGCAAAATGATGTTCTTCTTCTGTTGATACCATCATAAGAATTCTGTCAGGTCCAATGCCTTGTTCCCTTAATTTAATTGCCCTGTCAACAGAAGGTTCTCTAATTGTAATAGCAGTAAGACAGATATCATCAACATTAATTCCTCTTTTTTCACATTTTTTCTTAAATCTTTCTCCTTTAAGATATTTTAAAAGTGCTTCAGCATCACTGAATTGAGGCATTAAATAAGGATTGCCCAAGTTTGTTACTTCAATATCACGGCATCCTGCAAAAATAAGTTCTTCAAGGTAAAATTTCTTTGCTTCTGTTGAAACAAATTTTTCCTCATGTTGAAATCCATCACGTATAGTAATATCACCAATTGTTACTTTTTTCGGCATTCTTGGAAATATTTTCCACATATTATATTCTGTCATGTTTTTTTCTCCTGTTAATATAATTTTTTTTAATTTTTTTAGTTTCTTATCAAGATTAATTATGTTGGATAATAAATAACTATATTTTAGGGAGCGTTAACTTAACTGTGTCTATTTTTTTAAATTTTATTGTTATTAATACGAATTTTCAGAAAAGATTTTAAATTATTTTCAGACTTAAAACCATCTAAAT
>NBLN01000023.1 GCA_002084425.1 Desulfobacteraceae bacterium 4572_130
ATAAAAAAAACTATAATTATAAATTTTTTAAAATATTATATTAATTGCTTTAAGTTCAGCAATGTTTATAATATTCAAGTTTTTTCAAAAAAATTTTGATTTGAGAATAGATGCTAAATTTATAACCTATCTTTAAAACATAAAAAAAATAACAGGATTTATAAAGGAAAATTTTGATTGGTCAATGTTTGATTTTTATTCTAGGGCTTATGCTTTTATACTGGGGTTCTGTTATTCTTATAAAAGGTGCAGTTGCAAGTGCCATACTTTTTGCTGTCAGACCTATAATTATTGCTATTATTCTTGTGGGATTTGCCACATCTGTACCTGAATTTTTTGTAAGCCTTACTGCTATTATTAAAAAATCAAGTACTATATCACTGGGCAATATTATTGGAAGTAATATAATAAACATTTCTCTTGTTCTTGGCATTAGTGCTATTATTAGACCTATAAATATCAATAAAAAAATTATAAAATTTGAACTCCCATATATGTTTTTTTCTGCTTTAATTTTTTGGTTTCTCTGCATGGATGGTATGCTTGGAAAAGGTGATGGAATAATACTTGTTTTAATACTTTTTGTTTTTCTTTTTCATGGAATTAAAAATGCAAAAATTGCACAAAATTCAAAAAAAAAAAAAAAAAAAATGATAATGCTGATAAAAAGAAAAACTTAAAAAAAATTTCTAAAAATATTTTAATGATAATATTAGGTTTTATAGGTCTTGGTAAAGGTGCAGATATGGTTGTTAAATCTGCGATATTAATATCACAGACATTAGGACTTTCAGAAGCATTTATAGCAATTTCTATTGTTGCATTTGGTACATCGCTTCCAGAACTTACAACTTCTATAGTTGCAGCTTCAAAAGGAGAAAGTGATATATCAGTTGGAACTATTTTAGGAAGTAATATATTTAATATATGTATGGTTATGGGGGCTATCAGTATCATTAGTCCCATGACCATTGACAAAAATCTTTTAATTTTTGAATTTCCATGTATGGTGATAGCAAGTATTATGTTTTTGGGAGTTGCTTTTTTAAAAAACAAAATAAACCAAAAACACGGAGTTTTTTTTATTTTATTTTTTATTTTTTATATAACAGCATTATACTTTAGATAACAGTGGTTTGCCACCCTAGCATTTTTTTACAAAATCATTAAGTTTTATACATTCCTTCCCTCCTTCAACAGAAAATAAGGAGACTATAAACTCTATGAATATTCAGTGGTTTCCCGGGCATATGCAGGGAACTGAACAATTTCTAGAAAAAGCTGTTCTATGTTCAGATTTAGTATTAGAGATTCTTGACGCAAGACTTCCTGTATCAAGCAGTAATCCTCTGCTTGATACAATATGTAAAAATACTGCCCGAATAAAAATTTTAAATAAAAAAGACCTTGCAGATTCTAATATAACTAAATTATGGCTTGATTATTTTAAAAAATTAAAAAACTGTTCAGCAATTGCTATAACAGGCACTAATATTTCTGATGTAAAAAAAGCCTTGGATTTTTCCCTTAATAAAATAAAAAAATCAAAATCAAGAAGAATAAGAATAATAGTTGTGGGAATTCCCAATACAGGGAAATCAACTATTATAAATACTCTTGCTGGTAAAAAAATTGCAAAAACAGGAAATATTCCTGCCATTACAAAACATCAACAAAGAACAGAATTAAAAAATAAAATAGATATTTATGATACACCTGGCATTTTATGGCCAAATCTGGAAGACAAAGATGGAGCATATCGACTAGCAGTAAGTGGTGCTATATCTGATGCAAATATTGATTATAATGATATTTTTTATTTTGCATCAGAATTTTTAATAGAAAAATATCCTTTTCTTTTAAAAAAAAGATATAAACTTTGTAACAATTTTATTTTAGATAGTACTAGTCTTTTGAAAAAAATAGGATTATCAAGAGGATGTCTTAAAAAAGGTGGAATTATTGATTATCAAAAAGTATCTAAAATTTTTATAAAAGAACTTTGTTCAGGCAAAATTGGTCCCATAAGTTTTGAAACCCCAGTAAAAGAAGTAAGAATACAGAATTAAAAAATAATTTAGACGAGACCTTTACACAAACTCGTTCTTTATAAAAATACTTTTTAAACAATAAAATATTTTTTTTAATTTTTAGTCTAAAGAATGTTTGTAACATGCCTATAGACAGAGTTTGCTCTTTTAGACCTTTGATATAAAAAAATGAGGAATCAAAAATTAAAAATCAAAAATTAAAAATCATATTAATAAAAACAATATTTTTATTATTTTTTGCTTTATCTTCTTTACCAGCAGCACCCATAGAAAAATCTCCTTTTCCCAGACCAGACATAGTTATATATAATACAACAGATTCTGTTACATGTCGTAATATTATTCGTTCTATTCAAAGTCTCCATTATTCCCAAAAAGAACTTGATGATTCTATGTCATCTAAAATACTCACCAAATATATAAACACACTTGATATTTCAAAACACTTTTTTACAAAAAATGATATTAAAAATTTTGAACAGATAAGATACAAAATTGATAATAGCCTTTTAAAAGGAGATCTTGCCCATGGTTATATAATATTTAATCTTTTTCTTAAGCGTTCTTTTGAAAGATTTGTTTATATTATAACAGTTCTTGAAGATTGGGAACAAAAACTAAATTTCACAAAAAATGAGAATATATCATTAACTTCAGAAGGAAAACCATGGCCTAAAAATAAAAATGAACTTACCAGACTGTGGAAAAAAGAATTAAAAAACAACATTTTAAATTTAAAATTTCAAAAAAAAGACAATAAAGAAATATCAAAAATACTTAAAAAGCGTTATTGGAACAGACTAAAAAGACTTTGTAAAATTAATTCAAAAGATGCATTTAGAATATATATGAATGCAGTAACTACAAGCTTTGATCCTCATTCACAGTATTTTTCTCAAAGCGTTTCCGACAATTTTGATATTCAGATGAGCCTGTCCCTGGAAGGGATAGGTGTTGTTCTTCAAAATGAATTTGAATATACAAAAGTAGTTAGAATAATACCCAAAGGGCCTGCTGATAAAACTAAAAAACTAAATCCCGGTGATAAAATTATTGGAGTTGGACAAAATATTAAAGAAGAAATCCAAGATATTGTTGGGTGGAGAATTGATGAAGTAGTAAAATTAATACGAGGTCCCAAAAATACTTTTGTAAGACTTAAAATAATTCCTGCAAATAAAAAAGGAAATCATGATCCCCAAATTATTATTATTAAAAGAGATATAATAAAATTAGAGGAACAAGCAGCACAAAAAAAAATAGTAGAAATATCAGCAAATAAACATACATACAAAATAGGTATAATTCATATTCCTACATTTTATCGTGATTTTAAAGCATTACAAAATGGAAAAAAAGATTACAAAAGTACCACACAAGATGTTCTAACTATTCTTAAAGAACTTAAACAAGAAAACATAAATGGTCTTATTATAGATCTCAGAAATAATAGCGGAGGAGCACTTAAAGAAGCTAATCAACTTACTGGGCTCTTTATAAAATCAGGACCAACTGTTCAAATAAAATCAAGATCGGGAAGAATAGCACAACTCAATGACCCTGATCCCACAATAGCATATAATGGACCTTTGATTGTTATGATCAATCGCATGAGTGCTTCAGCCTCGGAAATATTTGCAGGTGCCATAAAAGATTACAATAGAGGTTTAATTATAGGAACACAAAGTTTTGGCAAGGGTACAGTGCAAATTTTAAAAACACTTTCCAGGGGAAAACTTAAGCTTACAAATGCTAAATTTTATAGGGTGTCTGGCAGGAGCACTCAACATCAAGGCATACTTCCAGATATTGAATATCCATATATATATAATAAAAAAGTAACAGGTGAAAGCTCTCTTAAAGATGCACTTTTATGGGATATGTCAAAACAAGCATATTTTAAACCTTACAAAAATTTTTCCAGTATTTTAAAAATCCTCAAAGAAAAACATATTAAACGAAAAAAACAAAGTATTGGTTTGAAATATCTTTCTGAACGATATCAACTTGCTTTAAAAACTTATGAACTTAAAAAATTATCTCTTAATGAAAAAAAGCGTAAAAAACAAATACACTCTTTTGATAAAATTAAAATAAATATAAAAAATAAACTTTTAATATCCAAAGAACTTAAGCCAATAAATAATATTAAAGATATTGATGCTGATAAAATAGAAGATGATTTTTTATTAAAAGAAACAGAATTTATTATGGTTGATTTTATAGAACTTATTAAAAACAAAAATTATCATTGGTAATTATGTTGAATACAAAATTCTCAAATAAAAAAATATTATTGATGATAACTTTTATATTTTTTGTTTTCATTATATTTGTCCCTTTTTTTATTTCATGGATAATTGATACTGATTATATAAAAAAAAAAATAGGACAAATTGTTTCTGAAAAAACAAATAACCAAATAACATATAGTAAAATTGATTTTATTTTTTTCCCAAAACCACACCTGAAAATAGATGAAATAGTTATTAAAGGACAAAATTTTAAAATAGACACAGCACTTATCTATCCTGATATTTTAAGCCTGATAAAAGGAAAGATAAAAACAGACAAAGTTTGCATTAATAATCCAACAGCATCTATTTTAAGTATTATTCTAAAAAAAAAGACTTTGGATATTAATTATAAAAATAAAAAAAAAGAAGTAATTCTATCTTTACCTCAAATTGATTTTTCTTTATTTGAACCCTTTTTAACATCACAAAAGAAAATTTTAATTTTAATCAATAATTTAAAATCAAATATTTTCCATAGGGCAAATGCCTCTATTCTAATATTGCCGAAACAAAAAGAAATAACAGGGACTGTTGAGGTGGAAAATATCAAAATAAAAAATTCTTTGCACACAAAATTTTCTTTTGCAAAGGAAATCAAAGCCTTTTATACTAGTAATATTAAAACTATTTTTTCCTATAAAAATTCCAATGAATTTACTGCTGATATAACAGCCTTATCCCCTTTAATTGTGTTTAAAAACCAAAAAAAAATTTCAAGTAAAAATTCTAATACTGTTGTTTTTATTACAAACAATAAAATAAAAGTATCACTTAGACCATGCACTTTGGATTTTCCCCTAACAAATATTATAACTAATTTTAACTATGACAAAAAAAAAGGAGCAAATCTTACTTTTCTGGGAGAAAATATAAATATTGAACAGATAAAAAAAGCAGGTATTAATGTTTTTCTGAAAAATCAAATTTGTAAAAAAATATTTCAAATACTTCCATTGGGAAAAGCAACTAAACTTTCTGTGGCATTTAACAGTACTGAAATGAAAAAATTATTTAATGAAAAAAATATGATTATACATGGAACTGTTGAAAATGCCATGGTTAATATTCCCCAAACCAGACTTATTGTTAAAGAAATATCAGCTAGTGCAATAGTTAAAAAAGGCATGCTTAATATAAATGTTAAAAAAGGAATTATTCAAAATTCAATTATTGAAAAAGGAAATTTTTCCATTGACCTTTTACATTCTGAAAATCCTTTTAATGGTAAGTTTTTTATTAATGCTGATCTTAAAAATCTTTCTTCTGTTTTACAAGAACTGCTTCCCAAGACTATTCTGGCAAATGAATTAAAGCTTTGCAAAAAAATTAAGGGTAGAGCAAAAGGAACTCTTGTTCTTAAAAAACAGAAAAAAAATATTTTTGTTCAAGTTGATGTTAATGACATAAAATTCAAAGGTGAATACAGTCGTATCCAAGAGGAAATATCTATTTTAAATGGAAAGTTTTCATATAAAGATGATGAAATTAATATTGCCAATATAAATGGATTAATTGGTAAAAATAAATTTTCTAATTTAACTGCATATTTTTCTTTAAAAAAAGACTATCCCTTTGAAATCAAATCAGATGATATAAGATTAAATATACATAAATTTTTCCCATATCTTCTTTTATTTAAAAAAACAAAAGAGATATTTTCACCATTAGAATCAGGTTCTGGAGAATTATTTCTTGATTCATTATATATTAAAGGTGCTGGCAATAATCCCAAAAAATGGCAATATAATGGAAAAGGATTTTTTAAGGATATGAATTTAAGCTCTAATTCATCTAAAAATCAAATATCTAATACATCTTTTAAATTTAATATATCTAGTAATTTCTTATCTATATCAGAACTTAATAGTGTTATTGCTGATACTTCCTTTTTATCATCTAAATTTAAAAAACCATATTTTAATGAGATTAAAGTTCCCTTTACTATTTCAAAAACAAAATTTAAAACAAAAAATAAAAACACAGATTTTCAGGGAAAATTTGTGTTAAATAATAGTGTTGAATTATTTTTAAATATAAACAAGCTTGGAAAATCATATTTTTTAAATAAAATTAAAATCAAGGATCAAAGCATATCAGATGCTATAATTTCATATAATAATGATGAATTGTGTTTAAAATTTAATGGTAAAATTAACATTAAAACAATCATAAAAATTTTAAAACAAAACTCTATTTTTAGAAAAAAACTTATTGCTTTGACAGATAATAAAAAGGTTTTAATCAAATCTGGTAATAAATCAGATATAATAGTGCTTGCTGATTCAATTAATTTTGATTCAATAATGCAAAAAAAAATAACTAGAAATCTAGATAAAATTATGAATAAGACTTTAGTAAATCATAAAAGTCTAACTTCATCTCCTCTTATTATAAATTTTAATACAAAAACCCTTAAATATAAAAAAAAAGAGTTTACTCCATTTAAAGCAAAGATATTTTTAAATAAAAATAAAACTAGCATTATTATAAAAAAAGCAGAGCTTTGCGCCATAAATTCCTCTGGAAGTATTAAAAAAACAAATAATGAAATTAACTTTAAATTAAAATTTAACGGAAAAAAAAAGGATCTTAATACAACTTTATCATGTTTATTGAACAAACAAGCCTTTGCTGATGGGAATTATTCAATTAAAGGAAATATTTACACTAAGGGAAATCTCAACAGTATTAATAAAAATTTTAAGGGTAATATTGATTTTTATTCAACTAATGGAAGAATATATAAATTAACTTTATTATCTAGAATTCTTTCAGTTATAAATGTTTCAAAAATCTTTAAAGGCAAACTTCCTAATTTTGAACAAAACGGTTTTGCCTATAATTCTATGGCAATAGAAGCAACTATAGAAAAAAGTCGTATTTTTATTAATTCAGCTATTATTAATGGAATAGACATGAACTTAAGTTTTACAGGCTGGATAGATCCCCTAAAAAAAAATCTAAATTTAACCTGTCTTATTTCTCCATTAAAAACAATAGATATTGTTATTGATAAAATTCCATTTATCAACACTATTCTTGATGGACATCTTGTATCAATCCCTGTAAAAGCAACCGGTAAAATTAATAACCCTATGGTAATTATTCTCCATCCAGGCGCAATTGGAGACGGGATTGTAAATACAATGAAGCGAATCCTTGAAACATCCTATGACCTATTAAAAAAAATTCCCCATTAAATTCTAAAATAGTAAACAATCTTGAGCTTGCGAGGGAAATTGAAAGTAAGATTAAAGTTGATGTTGCCAAAAAAATATTTAATCTTGAATCAAAAAAAACAGGCAATTAAATTATGTAATGTATGGAAAGAATATCAACCATGGGATAGAGGAAATAAAAAAACATGGAAAAATGATTTTTATAATTATAACAAACATCTTAAACCTGTTTTTGCAGATAAACTTCTTGATACTATCTCACCTTTTGACATTGAAAAGTTTATTATATCTATGAAAAAAGGTAAAAATGCTAGAGGCAAATCTTATTCAAATGCTAGTATTAGACATCAAGTGATTTTACTTTCAAGGCTTTATTCTCTGGCAAATAAATGGGGATTACATTCAGGTGAAAATCCTTGCCAAAAAGTAAAAAAGCCAAAATTAAACAATCAAATAACTGAATTTCTTAATGATGATGAATTAATAAGATTAATGGAAATTTTAAAAAACTGGCCTGATAAGATGTAATCTTGTTTTATTCAATTTGCTTTATATACAGGATTAAGACGAGGTGAAATATTTAAATTAACATGGGAAAATGTTGATCTTGTTCGCAAAACTGTTGTTGGGGAAGGTTCCAAACTTTATAATGCACACCGCGTCTTTTATAAAGTTTTTTAAATATCACTACTTATTTTTAATATTTTATGAATATTCAGAAACCGGTCAGGTGCCAAATAAT
>NBLN01000009.1 GCA_002084425.1 Desulfobacteraceae bacterium 4572_130
TTTAGATGGTTTTAAGTCTGAAAATAATTTAAAATCTTTTCTGAAAATTCGTATTAATAACAATAAAATTTAAAAAAATAGACACAGTTAAGTTAACGCTCCCGTTTTTCTAGTGTGTGCTGCAAAAAATATAGCACTTACTGAACAAAAACAAAATAATCTTATGGTATTGTGTAAATGTTGTTATGGCAGTTTAAAAATAGCTGAATTTTATTTAAAACAGAATCCTAACCTTCTTAACAAAGTTAATAAAGTTCTTGCAAAGGAAAATTTGACCTTTAAAGGCACAGTAAAAATCAAACATTTTCTCTCTGTACTTCATAAAGATATCCAATGTTCAACATTAAAATCACATGTAAAAATAAAATTCAAAAAATATTATTACCAGCCTTGAAATGGAAAGAATTTTGTCTGAATCTGGACCCTATGAAGGGCATCTGGTACGACCCCTATATAAAAAAACACCGAAAAAAATTGCATGGCTTAACTGTATTGGATCAAGGGATGAACATCTTGGGGCTAATGGATATTATTCCGGGGTTTGTTGCACCAATTCTATAAAAGGAGCTATATTAGCTAAAGATCATATTAAAACTTTGGATACCGCCATCTTTTATATTGATATACGGACTTATAACAAAGATATAGAACGGTATTATAATTATGCTAAAAATGATCTTGAGGTCAGATTCATTAAATCCAAAATCACATCAATTGAACCTATTAATGGTAATGGCAATCATCTGCTTTCCTATATAGATGCTTCAGGAAAAAGAATTCAAGAAGAATTTGATATAATTGTTTTATCCGTGGGGTTAATCATTCCTGAAAAATCAAAATTGCTTGCTCGTAATCTTGGTATTAGTATTGATGATTATGGCTTTCCTTTAACAACCAGCTTTGAACCTGTTGAAACCTCAAGGCATGGAGTTTATGTCTGCGGTGCTTTTCATAGCCCTAAAACTATTCCTTCATTTATTATTGATGCTAGTGCTGCTTCTGGAATGATAGGAAGCCTATTATCGGAATCAAGATGGAGCAAAACCAAAACCATTGAACTTATTCCAGAAAGGGATATTCGGGGTGAACCTCCCAGAATAGGAGTCTTTGTCTGCTGCTGTGGAACTAATATTGCCGCTTATGTTAATGTAGCAGCTGTTGTAGAACATGCAAAAACATTACCCTATGTTGTTTTTGTCCAGCAGAACTTGTTTTCGTGTTCTCAGGATACTCAAGACGAGATGACTCAGATCATAAAGGACCAAAAACTCAACCGTATAGTTGTGGCAGCATGTACCCCCAAAACCCATGAACCTCTTTTCCAGAATACTGTTGTTAAGGCAGGGCTTAACAAATATTTATTTGAAATGGTTAATATTAGAAACCACTGCTCCTGGGTTCATCAGTCTGATATAAATCATGCCACAACTAAGGCAAAAAACTTAGTAGAAATGGGTGCGGCAAAAGCAAAGCCTCTTATGGAGCCTGAAATGACTGTTAATCAGCAGGTTTTAATTGTAGGCGGTGGTATTGCAGGACTGGAGGCGGCAAAAAATTTATCCAGACAGGGATTTATAACCTTTGTTATTGAAAAAACTAGCCGATTAGGCGGACAAACCAAAAAACTTTATAAAACATGGAAAGGTGAGTTTATCAATGACTATTTAAATGGGCTTATGGATGATATTAATGATGAACCTCTTGTTTTATTTTGGTTAAATGCTGAAATTTTGGAAGTGGAAGGCTCAATAGGAAATTTTAAAACAACAATTTGCTCTAATGGTCGGAAACAAATTCTTAACCATGGAGTGGTAATTATTGCATCTGGTGCATCACAATATATTCCCCAAAAACATTTGTACGGTCAAAGTAATCAAGTAATGACAAGCCTTGAGCTGGAACAGGAATTTAATAAAAATACAAGCTTTGAAGCTTATAAAACCATTGCTTTTCTTCAATGTGTTGGATCGCGTAATGAAAAACATCCTTATTGTTCCAAGGTTTGTTGCACCCAGTCTATTAAAAATGCTATTTTATTAAAGCATATGGATCCCAAAAAACAAATTTATATTTTGTACAGGGATATCAGGACTTATGGAATGCGGAAAAACTTGTATCAAAGTGCCAGAGATATGGGGATTCATTTTATTCGATATAATAATGATAAAAACCTTAATGTGAGCCAAAACAACGCTTTTGTAAAACTTGAATTCACAGATATTGTGTTTCGCCGTAAAATGATTATTAAAGTTGATCTATTAGTGCTTGCTAGTGCAATCACTGCCACCCCTAAAAATCCACTGGCAAAATTATTCAAAGTCTCACAAAATACAGATCATTTTTTTGCAGAAGCACATATAAAACTTCGACCTAATGATTTTGCTACAAAGGGCATGTTTTTATGTGGTTTAGCTCATGGTCCCAAAACAGTGGGAGAATCCATTGCCCAGGCAGCTTCGGCAAGAGCTGCTACTGTACTGTCACAAAAATCTGTATTATTACAAGGAACAGTAGCCTATGTTAATCCAGTTTTTTGTAGTAAATGCGGAATCTGCATTTCAATTTGTCCTTATTATGCCCCTGTCTTTAACTTAAAAAGTGAAAAAGCCCAGATTCAAGAAACATTGTGTAAAGGATGCGGACTTTGCGTGGCTTCCTGTCGATCAGGTGCCATCAACCTGAATGGCTTTGAAATTTGGGAAATTATGAATATGCTCAAATCCATTATATAGAAAAACCTATTATCCCCATCTTTTAATATAAGCTTTTTTTTCTTTACCATTAAATCCAGAAGCCTCGGAAAAGTCATCTACTTTTTTATTCAGATGCCCAGTCATAAACATCACTTTATAGCACCCGCGTTTTCTTGCATATTCAGTAGCATGTGACATAATTGCCCTGCCATATCCCTGTCTGCGGTATTTCCTGTGAGTTGCGATGTTTTCAATCAGAGCATAGGGTCGACAGCCCCTGGTTAAATTGGGAGCAATGGTAATAGAGCAGGAAGCCATAAGTATATTATTATCAAAAACTCCCAAAACAGCAAAATTATCACTTGATTGAATTGTATTCCATATCTCATCAACAACTTTTTTTTCTGCTATAGGCTCATCTTTTACATCATAAAGGTGTAATAAATAAAATTCAAGAAGCTGATCAAGCTCAGCTTTTTTTATTTCTCGTGCTTCCATAGTTCCTTTTTCCTTTATTTATATGAAAAAACAACTACTTAATATTCTTTTATGTTTTATGTTTTGTTGTGAGGGAAATTAAGAACCGAAAATCAGATCTGCCTCATAGCAGTTCTTAATAAATTGTTTTAAAAAATATTTAAATAAACCTAGCTGCTAATAATAAAATTATTAATACAATAACTGTGAGACAATAAATAATCAATTTATTTATTAAGAGTATTTTTTCTATCTCTTGACCTGATATTGTGGCTTTGATAAAATCTTTTTTTAAAAAAAAGAGTAGCATATATATGCTAATAAATAATATATAAAAAAGTTTATTATTCATATGATTAACCAAGCAAAATATCAAAATATTCTCCTTTGTACTGATTATTCTAAAGATGCTGAAATGGCGTTTGTTCATGCCTATGACCAAGCAAATAAGTATAAGGCAAAGCTTCATATCATGAATGTAATTCCTTCAGTAAATCCCTGTAAAGTACAGATTTCTGAAAAATCCATGTCAAAGAAAAAATCTGATAAAACAGATGAACACCACAGCCTTCAGGAACTTGGGGCATTGAAAAAGGTTTATAATAAACGATGTATAGATCTCCCTAATTATGAATTTGTTATCAAAATAGGCTCACCTGATGTTAAAATCATCAGATATTCCCAAAAAAATAATATTGATATGATCATACTTGGAACTGCTGGACGCCATGAGACTAAACGCCTGACCTATGTTAGAACCGCTGCAAATGTATCAAAGTATGCAAATTGCCAGGTCATCACCATTGGAAACCCTAAGTATTAAAAATTATTTTTTGTAGTTTTTAGAAAAAATTCAAGTTTAAGGATATTATATGAACTATTCAAATAATTCCGAAATTATGGATTTAACATTTAAAAGCATTATTGATGCAATGCCTTGCTATATTATGGTTCAAAATCTGGATTTTAATATTTTATTTGCTAATCATAAATTAAAAAGCGATTTTGGTGATGATATTATAAATCATTCTTGCTATTCAGTCCTAAAAGGCTCCAGTCATCAATGTAACATATGCCCGGTAAGAAAAACATTTAAAGATAAAAAAGTTCATATCAGTGAAGAGACCATTCATTTATCAGATGAAACTGTCATTGAAATGATTGCTTATTCAGCTCCTTTATTTGATGCAATGGGAAATGTAAAGGCATGTATCAAACTTCTAGTCAATGTGGGAACTATTAAGAACACCCATAAAGAACTTGTGACCTTAGGGCAATCTATAGCCCTGCTTTCCCATGATATTAAAAACATTCTTGAAGGCTTGCAAGGGGGAGGCTATGTAGTTGAAGAGGGTATTAAAGACAAAGATATTCAACTCTCTCGTAGGGGTTGGGAGATTGTTAAAAAAAATATTACTGAAATAACCCGTATTGCACAGAACATTCTTTATTCAGCCAAAGAAAGAAAACCCAAAAAGAAAACAGTATCTCCTGTATATGTAGCACGCCAAGCAGGTCAATTGTTTGCAGAAAAAGCATCTTCCATGGGAATTCAATTATTGTTACAACTTAATCCCAAAGTCCCACCTGTAAATTTTGATCCAACTGGTATTTCTAGGATGCTGGAGAATTTGATTTGGAATTCATTACAAGCTTGTCAAGAAAATACAGACAAAAGTAAACACATGGTTTATGTGCGAGTAGATTATTATGATAATTATCATTTTATGTACGAAGTTGAAGACAATGCCAGTGGAATGGATATGAAAACCCATAAAAACCTGTTTAAGGAATTTTTCTCTTCAAAGGGGGATTCTGGAACAGGTCTTGGGCTAATGGTTGTTGAAAGAATTGTTCAAAATCATCAAGGTAAGATTGAGGTGTTGACAAAACCTGGAAAAGGGAGTTTGTTTAGAATTATTTTTAAGCTGGATAATAAAAAATTAGAATTTTAATAACTGCCATAAGGCAGATCTGATTTTTGGTTCCTAATTTCCCTCACAACAAAACATAAAAGAATATTAAGTAGTTATAAGTTCTTTCATATAAATGCCCATAAATAAATGCGGTATCAATTGTCCAGATTTGAAGTTCCGTGGGTATTACAAAAAATCTTCACCATGAAATTTGAACAAAATAAAACGATTATGCAAACCTGTCATTAATTTTAAAAGGAGAAAAATTTTATGGATAAGGCAACACCATCAAAAATAGTAATTGTTGATGATAATACAGATTACTTGTTCACCATGAAGACATTTTTATCTAGAAATGGCTATAAGGTTAAAACAGCCCCAGATGGTGAGACTGGCATAGAGTTAATAAAAAAAGAACATCCAGATCTTGTTATGTTGGATGTTATGATGGAAACAACTTTTTCAGGGTTTGAAGTATGCAAACAAATAAGAAATGATGCTGATCTGAAAAAAACTCCCATTATTGGAATTACAGGAATGGAAGATGAGATTGGTATTATATTTGATAAATATGATGACGCTGATTATTTCAGTCCAAATGCATTTTTTGATAAGCCAGTAGATAAAGACGCATTACTTAAAACCATTCAGGATTTAATTTCCTGAATACAGCTTGTTTTTCATTTTAATTAAAAAGTAAATTTAACTGCTTTGATAAAAACCCTATATTAGAATTCACTAGGCATATTACTTATTATATTTGCTATTAATAATATCAGCAATAGTAATTTTATCAAGCCGATTAAACATAGCTTTGCTTGCTTCTACCCAAACCCATCTTGAAAAACAATCTCCTGCTCTGTTGCAAATACCACATTCTTGCTTTTCATCATCTGTACAATCAGTAATAGCAGAAGTGCCTTCAAGAATTCTGACAACATCGCCAATATTTATTTCTTCCGGAGATTTCGCCAGTAAATATCCACCAAACAGACCTCTTTGTGTTTTTACCATCCCACCTTTTTTTAATTTTAATATAATTTGCTCTAAATATTTAAGTGATATATTCTGTCTAGAGGAAATATTATTTAAAGGAATGGGTTTATTGTCTCCATTAATGGCAAGATCAATAAGCAGTCGTGTTCCATATCTGCTCTTTGTGGTAAGTCTCATTTATTCTACTCTCTATTTACAATTAATTGTTATCAGGAAAATCTAGGATATTAATATTGCTTGGTTTGACTCTAGGCATATATATTTGAAATGTTGATCCTTTACCTAATTTTGAGTTTATACTTATAGTGCCTCCATGATTTTCTATTACTCTATGTGCAATAAACAAACCTAAACCAGTCCCCTTAGAGCCTTTAGATGTAAAAAACATGGTAAATAATTTTTCCTGTGCAAGGGCAGCTTGAAACCATGTGGGATCAATTTCGAGATTGCCTAGAGATGGTGATATAGACAGTTTTATTTTAACTCTTTTACTCTCAGCCAGAGGATTAACAGTAGAGAGAATAGACTGAATCAGTTCAAAACCATCAAGTGTTTGATATTGCAGCTTTCTTGATTTTGCATAGTAAAGAATTTCAAGAACCATTTTTTTGATTTTATTACTCATTTCACTGGTATTATGAAACGCCCTAATAATCCGCTTCATATCATTTTTTTCAATTCCTGTTTCCAATTGATAAATTCCACCGTCAAGAGCTGTGAGCATACCTTTAACACCATGGGACATGGAACCTATCATCATACCAAGTGAAGAAAGATGATCCTGTAATTCTCGTATCTGGGTAATATTAGTTGAAATCTCCATAACCTGAGTGATTTCATTATCATCATTATAAATAGGTGCTGTCTGGGTTAGAACATTATATTGTTTGCCTAATTTAGATGTTACAATTTCTTCTGTATTATAAGATTTTCCATTAGCAAAAGTTGATTTAACAGGGCATTTAATACAAGGAGATGTCCTGTGTTTATACTGTTCATAACAATATCTTCCCAGCTCATTTCCAAAATCTCTTTGAAATTTTTTATTTGATGCAGTAATTCTTAAATTTTTATCCTGAACTGATATATAGCTTGGAACCTGATCAAATAGATCTTGAAAAATATTTTGGGCTTTATGAAGGTCAGCCAACTTTTGGGAATACTTACCAAGCTTTTTATTTAATGAAATCATTGTCAAAGCCTTGGCAATGTTATGATCAAGTGATTTTTTATTAACCGGCTTTTCCAAATACGCCAGAGCATTTTTGTTTATTTTGTCCATTGCAGAATCAAGGGAGCTGGAATCAACAAGAATAATAATTTCAATTAATTTATTAGAAATTTTAATCTCTTTAAGAATACCAGAGATATCAGTTTTACCAAGAGTAATATCACTAAGGAGGATATCAAACTCATTTTTCTCAATGTAATTTGAAAATTCATCCATGGTTGAAGCAATAATGACTTGAAATTGATGGCGTTCCAGATAGGCTACCAATGCTTGGGCATAAGATCTATCATTATCTACTATTAATATTTGATATCCCATAAGCTGTTTTTTAGTTTAAAATATCCTGTACTATTTTTAATAATTCTTTTCTGTCAAAGGGTTTAGTCAAACTTGCAACTGCTTTACTTATAGCATACTCATTACCTGACATCCCACTTATTACAACAACAGGAATATTTTTTAAAGTCGTATTCTGAACCATCTTACTGTAAAATCTTGGTCCCCACTCCCCGGGCATTTCCAGATCCAAAGTAATTAAATCAAAGGGTTCTGAATTTACAAGTTCAAGAGCTTCCTCAACATTGATGGCAGAGGCTGTGAAATAACCATTATCTTCAAACAAATCAATCAAATATTCCTGAATACTTGGATCGTCATCAATTATAAGTATCTTTTTCATTTTTTTCTCTCCATTTAAGATTTGTCAAAGAATTTAAGTTTAATTTTATTTGGTCATGCACAGCACAGGACACCCAGCACGGAGAATTACCTGTTTAATATTACTACCTAATTCTTCAGTTGTTGAGCCTGGATTTTTTGAATCTTGTGCCATAATAATCAAATCTGCAAATTTCTCCCTTGCATACTTTACAATTTCAATATATGGCACACCTTCCCAGACTTCTATTGAATAATTATCAATGCCTTCCATTTTTGAAACATATTTTTTTCTGAAAAATCGAAGTTTTTCTCGCATACGCTGTTCAATAGTATCTTGATCAAAAATTTCAGATTCAGGGGTTAAACTTATATTTTGAGCATGGAATATATGAAGTTCACAATTAATATTCCTTGCCAGTTTACAAGCAAAATCAAAAGCAACATCAGAGGATTTTGAAAAATCAGTAGCAAAAACTATATTTGTGATAGAACCCCAAAATGATGCTGCTGGACGATTAACAAGCAATACAGGACAATCTGATGCCTTTATAACTCTTTGAAGTGTGGAGCCTGCACTACCAAATTTATAGACAGGACTGCCTTCACTTTCAGTACTTCTTCCCATAACTAGAAGATCAGGTTTATTTTTTCTAATTTCCCTTAAAATTTCCCTATGGGGATAACCAATAAGCGTTTTAATCTCATAGCTTTTGGTTTTTGGAAGCAACTCTGCATAATAGGTTTTTATTTCTTCTTTAACCCATGCAATATATTCATCATCAACCTCAACTTTTTCCCTTGTCTTTACATCAGTAACTTTTTGACTGAAACCACGGCTGGGAACTCCTAGAATATGTAAAATATTCATGTGAGAATTGTAAAGATTGCTAATGTTAAATGCTACTCTGGCTGCATGATCGCTAGCTTTTGTTGCTGATGTTGCAAATAGTATTTTTTTAAACATATCTACCCTCTATAGAATTTTGCAAAAAAATTGCATATTATTCTCTAGGCCTTAAATGTTCAGGGATATCAAGCATTTTAATAATAACTGGTTTTAGAAATGACCACTCTATGCCAATGGTATATTCTTCTTCCAAATCTCGTATTGCATCCCAACAGTTATGGCATGGAGCAAGTACTAACTTTGCTCCTGTGCTTAAAATCTGGTCTCTTTTTGTTATAAGTGCTTTATTCCTCTGGGGTCTGTACAATCCCACACCATTAAATCCACCACCACCACCACAACAATAATTATGTTCTTTATTGGGACTCATTTCAATAAAATAACCAGGTTCAACAATATGCTTAATTATTTCCCTGGTTGCAGATTTTAAACCATGGTTACGAACATAGTTGCATGAATCCTGTAATGTTACTGGAACTTTTAATCGTTTGGCAGGATCAATTTTTAGCTTACCTGTTTTTAATGCATCAGCCAACCATTCCACATAATGAATAGATTTTACAGGAGGTCTTCCATCTTTTCGTCCAACCCAGTACGGCCCTTCAACTACAGTTGCCCTGTGAGCATGACCACATTCTGTGCCTACCATAATTTTAGGTTTTAAACGTTCCATAGCATCATATACGGTTTCTACC
This sequence comes from Desulfobacteraceae bacterium 4572_130, assembly GCA_002084425.1. GTDB lineage: Bacteria > Desulfobacterota > Desulfobacteria > Desulfobacterales > Desulfobacteraceae > 4572-130. Next base: position 9,576 of record NBLN01000009.1, read on the forward strand.
TGCATTTTACAAGCTGCCCAGTCTCCGGCAAACATTGAAAGACTGGTTTGTTCCCAGCCCTTTGAAGGAACTGTCCAATTTTCTCCAGCAATATGAAATAAAATAGCTGCTTCTGCTAAATCCTCTGGATAATGTTTTACTTCTCTTGCATTAACTGTATACATGATGTCAGCCCCTTGTATATCAACTGGGGCTTTTAAACCAGGATATTCATCTTCATATTCTTCAACTATCCACTCAAATGTATCAACAAAATCTTCATTAGTAACATCCATTTGAGCTCTATAAACCCTGTGCATACCAGCACCAATTTTTAATTCCCAGGGAACAAATCCCTGCTGATATAAAAGACCTCTTAAATATCCCATCATAATTCCAACATCAATTCCATGGGGACAATACATGGCACAACGATTACAACATGTACATTGGGACCAGGCAATCTCCATAGTTTTAATCATAAAATTATTATCAACATTACCTTTTTTCCGAATTATTTCTCCAAGTGTGGACTGAATTTTATAAGCTGGAACCTGTTTAGGATTATGGTCATCAACAAGATATAAAAAACAACTATCAGCACACATACCGCAATGAGCACAAATCTCAAGCCATGTGCGGATACGAGATTTACAAGTGTTTTGTATGGTCTTCCATAAAAGCTTTGTATCAACTTCAATGGATTTCATTTCCCTATAATATACTTCACCGCTTGTATCTGATAAAAGTGTATTTAGTGCTTCAGCAGAATCAATTGGTTTTTTGTTACAAAGTGTACCTTCAGGCATTTATTTTTCTCCCCAGGTTGATATGACTTTTTATAAAACTATAAACAAACCCTTTTATGAGTTAGTTTTTAATTATCTATCCCTTGCCAACATCAGCAACTTTTTATCTAACTATAATTATAAGGTGCTTACCAATTTAAAGTAGTGCCTTTTATCCCACCGCGTTTAATACCGAAATCCATGCCAATCTGTGCCCTTGATGCAAAAAATAGAACAACATGAGATAGTTTTGTAAAGGGAATAGCAATAAGAAGAATCTCTCCCAATAATATATGTATTGTTAACCAAAAAGAATAATCACCAAGTTCATACCGTGCAATAAGTCCGCTTATAAAAGGTGCCAATGAAATAAAAAGGATAAAATAATCATACCAAGTAGTAAGTATGCGGACTTTTGGAAGAGCAATTCGTCTTAAAATAATTAACAAACCACAAATTACAGTAGCCCATGTTAATATATCTGCAACAAAGGGATTAAGAGCAAAAAAAGAAAACCCCAATTTTTCTTTTAAAAATAGATTATGTGCAACCAGAAAAACAGGAACTAAGACAGCACCAGCATGAAATCCAAAAAATAAAACTGTCATTAAAGGTTGTTTTCTCCAACCAAGTGTACCAAAGGGAATAAGCCATCTATATATAGAGTTAACTGCTCCTTTAAAGCCTGACATGGGAAATTCTTTATAAGCAACACGATCAAGCTGCCAGCTCAATCCTCTAAAATAAAATATTATGCGAACAAGCATTCCAATAAGGCATATAGCCAGTGCCAACCAGAACATAAAGCCTGTTAAAAATTCGTACATTGCATCCTCCACTTTATGTTTTTAAAATGTTCTTTTCTTTTTGTCTGAATCTGTTAAGAATAACCAGAAAAGAAGTAAAAAAACCAAAATCCCGCCCATTAAAAGATATGTAATACCTTCAGAATAAATCATAAAATCATGTAAAGTATAAAATACTTTTTCCATAAAACTCTCCTTATATTACTACTAATGATCGTTTTTATAATCAGGATGCTCATGGAGTATAGGCATTTTTGTTGCAATAAATCGATATGCTATAATTCCAATGGTTACAATAAATAAAGAAATTCCAATTTCTTTCCAGCTTGGAAAATATCTTGCACTTGAAGGAAGATGCCAGTTAAATGCAATAACTGATACATTTAATCGATTTAATACAATTCCAAGTACAGCCAATATGGAAGCAATTCTAACAAGTTTAATATTTTTATCACGAACCGCAACTGCATATAAAAAAGCAGGGACTGCCACAAATCCTATAAGTTCAAGAAGAAACCAAAGCCCCCAGCCAGTTGCGAGATAATGCCAGTTATTATCACTGGCAATGCCGATAAATTTTGTAGCAATATATCCCATCATAACAAAGGACGCTGCCTTGCCAAATCCTAATGCTACTCCCAAGCTTTCATCAAGATGAGTCTTATCCATTTTATGATGGAGAAAACGATGAGCAAGAGATCCTTCAAATATTACCATGGACATTCCAGCAAATATACTTGAAACAAAAAAGAAAACAGGCAGATATGAGGAATACCACAAAGGATGAAGCTTGGATGGAGCAATTAAAAATAAGGCTCCAAGGGAAGACTGGTGCAGTGTTGATAATACAACTCCAAAAATAGTCAGCACAAGTGTTAATTTAACAACAAAGTTTCGTATTTTTTTATACCCCAACCATTCAAGAGCAGCAGGAGAATATTCAATAAACAAAACATTAAGATAAAGAAACACACAAAGGCCTACTTCAAATAACAAAGAAGATGTCCCTTGGGAAAAAAATAATGGATAGGGAAGACGCCAGGGACGCCCTACATCAAAATTTAAAGCAAAAACTACCAGGGCATAACCAAGAAAGGCAGTTAAAATAGCAGGCCTTACAGCAGAATGAAAACGTTTAAGTCCAAAAATGTAACACGCAGCTGAAGTTACATATCCACCGGCTGCTAAAGCAACACCACAAAGCAGATCAAAGCCGATCCATATACCCCATGGATTATTATTATCAAGATTTGTTACAGTACCAAGACCGCCCCAAAAACGACTAACAGTCAGGAAAAGTCCTACAATTAAAATTATACCTGCAACAATATTAAAAGGTGTAAACAAAGGTCTGTTTACACGACTTTTTTCAAGTGCCATCTATTATTCCTCCCTAGGATTTATCTATAACTTCTATATTTTTGTCCTTAATATTTTTCCTTTGTTTTTTTTCTTTAGTTTCCTCAGTTTCTTTTTTTGCCTGCTCAAGGGCTTTTTTTATTTCAAAATTAATAGCTGATTTTTTTTCTTGAGTCATTTTTTCTTTTTGAACAGATAATTTATCATTCATCTCATCTGTTAGAGCAGTTTTGGTATTTTCTACAGCTGTTTTTAATTCTTTGTCTGCAAGAATATCTTTTTGTTTTGAAATAGCATAGATTCCAGTTAAAAGAACGGGCCACAAGCTTACAATTATTGGCACTGCTCCTAATGCTTGGGATGTTAAAGCAGGAGCTGATGTTGTACCTAAGTCCTCACTCATACCAATTTTTGAAAAATCATATTTTGAAAGATAAAGCCAGTTTGTACCTCCCATCTCATGTTCGCCATAAAGATATTCTTTGTAATGCCCGGGATATTTATTAATTCTTTTCCAAGCAATTTTAATAAGTTCCTTTCTTTTACCAAATGTTATAGCCTCAACAGGACATGATACAACACACCCTGGAAGTTCTCCCTTATCAATTTTTGGTTTACACATGGTACATTTTACTACTTTAGGAGAAGTAGGATTATTATACTCATAAGCTGGTATGTTAAAGGAACAGGCAATCATGCAGTATCGACAGCCAACACAAAGGGAAGCATCATAAACCACTGCTCCTGTTTTATCTTTTTTTAAAGCCTTAACAAAACAAGCAGAGGCACAAGCAGGTTCAAGGCAGTGATTGCATTGTTTTTTTACAAATACAGCAGGTTTATCAGATTTTGGAGTAAAACGATTAACAACAGTAAATGCTTTTTCATCTGTTCTACGATTTAAATCCAGAATAGAAAGATCATCAAAGGATTTGGAAGGGGTTGGAAGGGAGTTTGTTTTATTACATGCTTTTTCGCATTTTCGACACCCAATACATCTTGTTGTGTCATGAAGCACTCCAAAACTATCTGGATAACCTTTAAACTGCTTGTTTGAAGCAGCATATATCTTATTTCCAGTCAGTGTAGATGCTCCCAGGGCTGCACCCATCCAGCCCAGGAATTTTCTCCGGGATATTCCCATATTTCCACCTCAAAAGTTAATGGCATGGTAAAAGCTCTGTAAAGCTTTTGCCAGTTATCTATATTTTAAATTTCAACTTTTTATTAAATTGCCAAAGTTATATTTATTTTTTCAGTTATTTCTTTATCTTTTCATGGCAGGATATACAATCAGTCCCAACTGGAGTTTTAATATTCATTTTATTATGGCATGAAATACACTGTCCATGATATGCAGCCTTTAAATCAGGTTTTTTACTGCCATGCTTGCCTTGTTTGTTGTGGCAGGATTGACATTTTACAGGTGTTAAACTTGATGGACTGTTATGATGACAACCCATACAAAGTGTTTTATCATTTTTATGAAAGGATTTAGCTAATCTGCTTTTTTCAGAATTGATTTTTAATTGATTAAAAACTTTTAAATGTGGGAAATTAACTGGTTTATATTCATTAGATAAGCTTGCAATAACTACTTTTTCAGGAATTTTTTTACTGATTTCATTATAGGACTTTAATCTAGTATTTGCAGTTTTATCAGCAAGCTTCACCATTTTATCCATATCTTTTAAAGAATTAATTGTAATTTGACTTTTATCAACCTCATGGCATTGTGTGCAGGTCATATTGGAAAATTCTTTTTCAGGTATTTTGCTGTGACATCCTGCACATTGTTTTTCATTTTTTCTTTGATTATGACAAGACACACAACTGTGCTCAGTTTCCCGGTTGTGCATGGCAGATTCAAGAGAAATAAAATCACCTTTTGTGTCACCACCCACTGTATGACAATCCCTACAGCCTTTTAAAGATTCATGATGGCATGATTTACAACTTTTTACTGAAGTTTCATGGAATTTATGATTAAAAGCTACTGGATTCATGCTTGAATTTATCAGTTTTTGAGATAATTTTGTATTATCATTATATCCTGTAATTAAAACATGATCAGGCTGATTTCTTTTTAATCGTGGTATTTTAGTTAATGTTTTAATTTTTTCCTGCTCTATTGTACTATGACATCCTTTACAGTTTGTTGGGCCTCCTGTCTTTTTTTCAATTTTAAGGGATTCATGGCAATTAACACAGGCATTATGCGAAGCTTCCTTAATTGATGTAACATCTTTTGTACTTTCTAAAGTATGACAATAGATGCAGGATTCTTCTTCCCCTTTCTTGTAATAAATTGTTTTTGATTTTTCATTAAAAACATGGTGGCATGCTTGGCAGTTAGTGCCATTCTTAGATGGGATTATTTTTGATTGTTCATGGGTATAGTGAAGTGATCTATCAAAATCAATTGCTTTCCAGGAAGAATCTGTTTTTATTTGTGAATTATGGCAGGCACGACATTCTTCTGTTACAGGTCCGGCTTTTATTTTTTCAGCCTTTTTTTCTATATGACAGGAAATACAGTTTTTATGGTATATTTCCATATCAATTTCTAAAGTGGAATTTTCTTTTCGTTTAAATTTAAATATAAATGAATCCTTGTTTTTTAAATGACAGGTACTGCAATCTTCTTGTTTTGTTAATATCTCTATATGACGGTCATGAAGAAAAGTTACCCCATGCATGGCTTCACTGCCGGGAACATTTAGAAGATCAATAGTAATTATATCTGTTCGTTTATTTTGTAATTCTTTTGTTTCTGCACCTGCAATAACCAAAGTTATTATTAAAATTAATAATACAAAAATACATGTAATAAAATGTCTTTTTCTAACAGAATGAAGTTTTACCATGCTTCAACCCTTTAATTAATTTCTTTGTTAAATTAAAGAAAATAAATTCATACTATATTACTATGAATTTATTCATACTATTTTTATAGGGATTGTCAATAAAATAAATTTGATAATTTAAATATAAAATTATTTTATAATGCACTAAAAAGGCATGATAATGGAATTGTCAGATACTTATTCAGGTAATTTTTTTTTAATTTTTGATTTGTTATAGAAAATTTTAAGGCAAGATTTAAAAAAATGAGAAAAATCAAAAGATTTTTTTAAGAAGTGAAAATAAAAAAGCCCTTTAATTTTATTAAAAGGCTTTTTGTATTCTTTTTATATAAAAGGACTTATAATTAATATTTTTTGATGTTTTGTTGTAAGACAAACCAGGAATTAAAAACTAGATCTGGCTTATGGGAGTTATTTTAATTTGTTTATTATTGAATCTTTTGAAATACTAGAAATTGATGCAACCTGTTTTGCATCAAATCCCATACAAAGAGCTAATAACTGATTATAATCAAAAACTGGAATATTGTATTTATCAGTATTTTCAGTTTCATTTAATTTTTTTTGAATATTATCAAGATGCATAAGGCAGGTAATACAGGAAACAACAATAAATTCTGCTTTTGTTTCATCAATTATAGCATCAAGTTTAGCTTTGGCAAATTCAGTTGCCTCATTAGGCGAATTGTTTGTAAACCCTCCTGCTCCACCACAACACGAAAGTTCATGGCTGTAAGTGTCAACTGTTGCACCCAAGGCTTCAGTTAATTGTCTTAATGCTTTAGGCTCTCTTGGAGAATCTTCAAAACCAACAACTTCACTTGGGAAAAGTGTATGACACGGATATTGAATTACACCATGAACACCTTTAAGATTTTTTTTAATAGCTTTAGAAATTTTTTCTGTTCCTACATCTTTATAAAGTATTTTAGATACATGGTGAACCTTTGTTTTGCATTTAAGTTTTCTGCCTGTTAATTCCAGAAGTTCATTAATGCGGGCAAGTTTTTTTTTATCATGAACAAGGTGATCCCGTCCCATTCTAAGGGAGCTGTAGCAGGACCCGCATTCAACCATAATATCTAAGCCCTTTGCTTCTGCAATAGAAAGATTCCACCCACTTGATGCAAGCCATGATTCATCATCTGTTGAAGGAAAGGATCCAAAAGCAGGGCAGCATACATAACCTTCTGTATCTAGAAGTTGTACACCAAGTTCAGGCATTGTTAATCTGATTGCCTGCTCAACATCAGGCCTTATTGCCGGGGTATTACAACCAAGAAAAAGACATAATTTCATTTTTATTCCTCTTTAAACATATAATCGTTTTCTTTAACTACTGGTGTTTTCATGAGCATTTCCTGATAAAGTTTCATTTGTTCAGGCATATTAGTTATGGTTTTAAGTTCTGGCAATCCTAAGGATTTTCTTAATTCCACATTCATACCAACAGCCTGAGTATATCCCCTTGTATAAATTTCAACAATAGAGGGTGGAACCCTTGTTTCATCATTTGTACTTTGCCATTTTCTAATGGCAAGTATAAGTTCAAAAGGTTTTACATCCATAGGACACATTTCTTCACATCTTGAACAGGAAACACATGCCCAAGGAGTATCTTCATCATAAAGTTCATCTTCCAATCCATAAACAACCATTCTTGCAAGATTTCTCACTAAAAGCGGAGGCTCTCCATTAGATGCAGGACAGCCTGATATGCAGGTACTGCAATTAAAACAATGAAGAAGATCTTTTGTATTATATATTTCCTTCCATAAATCTTTGTTTGATTGGCTAAAATCCATATTTATATTCCTTTAAGCTGTTAAAATAGCTAAGGTTAATTGCTTTTATTTAATTTATATACACCTTTATTTGATTAGCTAAAATTCATGTAGTACTTGTTGTTTTAATAATGCAGCTTCTTGTTCTTTTAAAAGTTTTTCTTTTATCTCTAACTTTTTCAATGCTTGATTCTCAGATTGTATAATAATATTACCTTTCTTATCTTTTTGAGTGCTGTTAGTTTGAGTACTTTTAAGCCGTCTAATTAATTTTCGATTTTTCAATTTTTCGTTATTAATTTTTTTTAACTTATCTGGAATTTCTAATATTTTTATACGCTTATGAGAGCTTTGAAATTGTTTTTTTATTTGGGAATTAATTTCATTCTCGAATTTTTTTAATCTATCTTTTTTACAATAGTCTTTTTCGATAAGATCAATTTTTTTCACTATTTTTTTAAATTCTTCTTGTTTTGCAAATTGATTATCAAGATATATATATGCAGTTAGAATTGCTGCAATCATACTCATTATATAGTATATCATGGATAATTCTGATATTTTTGTTAAAATTTTCATTTCTGAATTTTAATCTTTTTTATAATTACATTTAAGTTTTGTTTCGTTTTAATAGTATATGAATGGTTATCACCTAATTCTTTTTTAAGTATGTTAAAAGACATCTGAAAATAATTATAAGCTTTTTTATAATCACCTATTTTCCCCCAAGTATTCCCAAGGTTATTCCAAATGATAGCAACTTTAATTGATTCTTGACCATAAATAATTAAATTAATCTCTAATGCTTGTTCATAGTTTTCAATTGCCTTTTCATATTTGCCCAAAGCTTCCCATGCCTCACCAAAATTATTCCAGTCTCTTGCTACTGCTGGATGTTCAGGTCCATAGGTTTTTAAGTCAGAATTTAAAGCTTTTTCAAGATATTCAACTGCTTTTTCATATTTGCCAAGGAATCGCCATGCTGAACCAAGATTATTCCAAACTTTTGCTACTGCTGGATGTTCAGGTCCATAGGTTTTTAAGTCAGAATTTAAAGCTTTTTCAAGATATTCAACTGCTTTTTTATATTTGCCAAGGGATTGCCATGTTAAACCAAGATTATTCCAAACTTTTGCTACTGCTGGATGTTCAGGTCCATAGGTTTTTAAGTCAGAATTTAAAGCTTTTTCATAATATTCAATAGCCTTTTTATATTTGCCAAGGAATCGCCATACTGAACCAAGATTATTCCAATCCCTTGCTACATCAGGATGTTCATCACCATAGGTTTTTAAGCCAGAATTTAAAGCTTTTTCAAGATACTCAACTGCTTTTTTATATTTGCCAAGAGTAATAAAAATTAAACCTAATTGATTTAAATAAACACCATTTTCAGGATTATATTCACAAGCTTTTTCAAAGTAAAATAAAGCATTTTTATATTCAAGTTTTAGTTCTTTAACTAGTCCTAATTCATAGGAACTTTGAGCAAGTTTATTATCAGCAATTTGATTTTTCTTTAAATCCTGTTTAAATGATTGTTCCAGTAATTTTTCAGCACCATCAAAATCACCATTGGATAATTTTTCATTTGCCTTTGCTATTAACTTGTCATCACCTGATCTTGCAACTAATCTTTTTTCAATTTCCTTATATTTGACTTTCCATTCTGCTATAAGTTTTTCTTTGTCTTGAATTGCAATATCTTTTTCATCAAGAAGTTCTGCTAATCTTTCATAAGCCCTTGAAGGGATATCAATTTTTGCATCATTTATTGTTATTGTACTATTATGCTCAACAATTACAGTTTTTATAAGTGAATACAAAAATAGTATTAAAGCAGCTATCATGATTGTTATAGCAGTCATTGTTATTGTACTATTATGCTCAACAATTACAGTTTTTATAAGTGAATACAAAACTGGTATTAAAGCAGCTATCATGATTGTTATAGCAGTCATTTTTGCAACTTTGATTGCTGGATTATTTTTATCATTATTTGTCATAATTAATTCTTAATTAAAGATAAATTGGCAATTATTCAGCACATTATATTCTCATTTCCATGCTCCAGCGTGGAAATGTATATATAGACGCTCCAGAGTTGAATTTTAGCTTTTAAATATCTAAATAATAAATACTCTTTGGGTACCCGTTCCAACGCTGGAGCATTGGAACGAGATAAATTCACATTATAACAAAATAAAATTATTTTTATCATTATTGGGGATAATATTTCTTTTCTCACTTAAAATATAAAGTCCTTTTCGTGTAATTTCGTGTTTTTCGTAGTTAAGTAGTTATCGTTAATTGGAACGAAATCATTTATCTTACATTTTAAAAATATAAAGTCCTTTTTGTATAATTTCGTGTTTTTCGTAGTTAAGTAGTTGTAATTAAATGATTAAGTAATTATTCACAAAATAGATAATTTTTACAAAGCCATATCAATCATAGCCATAATTTGTTTATCACTAAATCCCATTATTTCACTGGCATTATTCTGGCAGACAACTGCACACATACCACATGCCTGACATGCTGCATTATCAACAATAATTTTATTAAGTGATTCATCATATGTCCTTGCATTATAAGGACAAATATCAACACATCTTTGACATTGCACACATAAAGAATGATGTACCTTTGAAATTGTACCAGCTGTATAAATTGTTTCATTACAAAGACAAGCATGAGCTTTTTGACTGGCTGCTTCAGCCTGTAAAATCGCATCTTTTAAAAACATAGGCGAATGAGCAGTTCCTGCAAGAAAAAATCCTGTTTTTTGAAATTCAATGGGACGCCATTTTGAATCAGCTTCAACAAAAAATCCATCTTCATTAATTGGAACATTAAATATTTTTCCAAGTTGTTTATTAGAAGTTTCAGAAGCAATTCCAGTTGAAAGTATTAAAAAATCACAAGATATTTTAACTTGTGAATTTAAAACATGTTCCTTAAATGCAACAACAGGTTTATCATCTATAATTTCAACTTCAGGTTTATTATTAAGAGTATAATTTACAAAAATAATTCCTTGTGCCCGTGCCTTTGTATAATATTGTTCAAAAAAACCATAAGTCATAATATCTCTGTATAAAATAAAAATTCTTATATCAGGATTTTTTTCCTTTATTTTAAGAGCATTTTCAATTGCTCCTATACAGCAAATACGACTGCAATATCCTTGTTTTTCCTTTTCTTTTCCAATTTCTCCAGAACTAATTTCTCTTGACCCAACACATTGAATCATAACAATATTTTCAGCATTTTCTATGTTAATTTCTTTTGTTTCAAGTCCTTGTTTAAGTTCATTTTGTGTTAAAATTTTATCTGAATTTTTATATTCATATTCTTGTGTTTCACTTTTTAAAGCACCTGTTGCAAGTATTGCAGCACCATGATTTAAATATGTACTTTTTTCTTTAATATTATCTGTAATTCTTGATTTAAAATTTCCAAGACTTCCCTTAGTTTCCGTTACTTCACAATTTAAATGAATAATAATATTTTTATGTTCAAAAACTTTAATTTGAAGATCCTTTCCCATTGAAACAGGTTTAAGCCCCTCTATTGTATTCTCAATATGATTTCCTGCATATCCTCCAAGTTTGTCTGATTTTTCTATTAAATGAACATTTATATTTTTATTCGCAAGAGCAAGTGCTGAATACATTCCAGCAATTCCTCCACCAACAACAAGTACAGTTTGATTAATTTCAAGGGGTTCAACATAAAGAGCAGGTTTAAATTTTAGATTTTCAATTCTTGCTTTAATTTCATTTAATGCCTGTTTTGTCCAATTAATATCTGGCATGGTTTCATCAGTTTGAACACTTTTATAAATAAGAGATGCAAGATCAAATATTTCAATTAAAGAAGATATAAATCCTGCTTTTTTTGCAAGATTTTTTAAGGATTTTCTATAAATAAAAGGCTGGCAAAGCCCCATTAACAAACGATTGCATTTTGATTTTTCAAGTAAATTAATTAGCTCTTGTTTTCCATTATCATTGCAAGCTGTATCAATTATATTTACTTCTCCAACTTGATTTAAGGTCTGCAATTTTTTTTTAAGCATATTAAAATCAATATTGGTTTTACTTTCTTTTTCACTGCATTTACATAAAACAACAGATATAAGAGGCAGATCTCTTTCAACAGTTTTTGGTTCAGAAATCACCTTTTGTTCAATAACTGCAACATCTAATGTTGATAAAAGAGAACTTGCCTTTCCAGCTGCTGCAATACCACTTGATACAGCTTCACTAATATCAGTTAAACCCATTAAAGAACCACATATAAACACACCAGGCTTATTAAGTTCTATTTTGTTATATTCCTTGGTTGGAATAAGTCCTTGAGAAGTTAATTTAAAATTAAAAAGCTTGGCTATTTGTTCATAATCTTGTTTAAAAATTTGTCCTGTAGATAAAACAACCATATCATAGGTTTCAGTAAAAAATTCATTTGTTTTAGGATCAAAATATCTAATTAAAAGGCTTTTGTCTGGATTAAGCATAACTCCCTGAACCCGACATCTAATAAGTTTTACATTATGTTCATTAACTGCTTTTTCCTTATATCTATAAAAGTCTTTTCCAAATGTGCGCATATCCATATAAAAAATAGTTGTTTCAACATTTTTTCCTGCTTTTTCCTTGGCAAGAACTGCTTCCTTTAGGGCAAACATGCAGCAAATAGAAGAACAATAATCTCTTTTTTGCCTTTTATTTCTTGAGCCCATGCACTGAATCCATGCAATTTTTTCAGCTGGTTTGTTATCAGATGGACGCTTTATTATACCTTTATTATTATAATTGGTATTATCATAAGTACCAGTTCCACTTATAATTCGTTCAAACGCAAGAGAAGATACTACATCTTTAGATACTGCATAGGATTTTACATCTTCAAATTCTTTTGTATTATAAAGTTTGACACCAGAGGCAAGAATAATAGCATGAACTTCTTTTTCAAGGATTTCATGTTCTGCATTAAGATTAATAGCATTTGTTGGACAGATTTTTACGCATTCATCACATTTAGTACAAATATCCATGTCTATTAAAAGCATTTCAGGAGTGCTATATGGAACAGGCTGATAAACAGCTTTTCGTTTAGTTAATCCATGATTAAATTCATCATGTTTTTCAATGGGACAAACCTTAATACATTTACCAAGTCCATTACATTTATCTGTATCTATATATCTTGCTTTTTTTTGAAGCTGAATTTTGTAATTGCCTGCATCACCTTCAACTTTTACAAGTTTTGTAAAAGGCAGTATTTCAATATTTTCATGGAACAAACCTTTACGCATACAGTACTGGGAGGCATATTCCCTGCCAATCATAGGAAGTATTCTGCACATACCACAATGATCTGTTGGAAATTGATGATCAAGTTTTGCAAGAATTCCACCAATTTGAGGTGATGAATCAGTTAGTAAAACTTTGTATCCAATATCAGCAAGCTCTAAACTTGCCTTAATTCCAGAAATTCCTGCACCTGTAACAAGCACTGTACCTGTCTGCTTTTTTTCTGCCATAATATAAACTCCTGCTATTTTACCCTATTTTACCTGTCCTGTAACTTCAACAAACTCATCATGATCAAAAATAGTTAATGGCTGTGCCTCATCAAAAGCTCTTCCTGCCTGATAATCAAAACGATCTTGGGTTTTATTTGCAACAGTTCTAAAAACAGGCATAAGATCAATATCATTGGGGCAGGCACTAGTGCATTGACCACAGCCAACACAAAATAAACTCATATGAGACATACGGGTTAAATGATAAAATGTTGTGTCAGCAGGCATTTTAAGCGTTCCAAAACTATCTGCCCATGCCATATATTGATCTCCATTGTGCCTAAATGTATCTGTTACAAAAACGCATTCTTTGCAATAGCATACAGGGCATGCAACCCTGCAATTATAGCAGTTAATGCAGGCAGCAAATCTTTTTTCAAGATCATCAAAACTATTGCTTGATTCTCTGTATTCTTCAAAAGCTTTATCTCTTGCATTAATTCGTTCTTTTATAAGTTTTTTTACTGTATTACTGGAACTTGCTGGAACAGAGTCATTTAAATCAATTCCTGCTTTTTCAAGGGCTTTATCACCTTTTAAACTAAGGCTTTCAATATAAAGAGCATCAGAGCCAGTATCAATAATACACAATCTTAAATCAACATTATCAGGTCTTGGAAATTCGCAGATTTTACAAGCTTTGGAAATATCATAATCATTATTTTGAGTATTTCCTGCAACACCTTTTTCAATAAAGGATTCAGATGTTTCACCTTGTTCTTGAAATTTTAAAAAATCAAGATTTTCATATCTTCCAATACAATCAATTCCAATAAGTAATACATCATCAAGATTTGCCTGTTTAAGTTTAACAAGTTCAACTAAGGCTCTGATTTCGCAGGATCTTAAAATCATTGCAACTTTTCTGTTTGAAGGTTTTGCTGTAATTGAAGATGCAATCTTTGCTCCATTTACAGGAACAACCGGGGCAAAGGGATCAATAGAATCAATAGCTTTAATATTGGAATTTTTCGTAACAAGAGTTTGCATTACTCCTTTATTGGGCTGGGTCATGGGAGCAAGCAGGGCGTCTATTGCATTTTTTTCAATCATTTTTTTGAAAAAATCAGCCAGTTCCTTATTAAGTTCACCTTTTTTAAAGGATAATTTTATGGATTTTGACATTTTTATATGTTCTCCGTTTATCTTATTCTATAATTTGGTCTTTAATTAGAATTTTCGGAATTTTTTCTTTTTTTATGTTTTGTTATAAGACAAATTAAGAATCCAAAACCAGATCTGCTTTATGGGATTTATTAAGAGGGCTTGGGCCAAGTTTAATAAGCTTATCAGTCATTTCATTTACAACTTCCTGCAGCATATTTCCTTCACTTGCTGCAATCCAGCGAAGCCAGAATCGCCTTTCATCAATCCCATATTGTTTAAGAATTTCTGTAAGCATTGCAACTCGCCTTCTTGCTTTTAGATTACCATTTATATAATGGCAGTCTCCGGGCCAGCATCCGCCAATTAACACTCCATCAACACCATTTAAAAAAGCTTTAATTACATATTTGGGATCAACCATTCCACTGCACATAACCCGAATGATTTTAATATTAGGGGGATATGACAGACGAGATGTACCAGCTAGATCAGCAGCAGTAAAAGTACACCAGTTACAAAAAAATCCCACTATTTTTGGTTCAAACTCGCTCATCTTATAACTCCTCCTAGTTGAGTAATAATCCATCAATTTCAGCAAAAATCTGCTTATCAGTAAAATGTCTCACTTTTGCAGCACCGCTTGGGCAATGACCTGCACAACTTCCGCAACCCTTGCATACAGCACTGTTCACTTCTGAGACATTTTTAAATTCATTGTATTCAATAGCTGAATAAGGACAAAGTCCAATACATACTTGACATCCCACACAAATATCTGGATCAATATAGGAAATCATTGGTGGAACTTCAACTTCTCCTTTTGCACTTAATGCAAGGCATTCTGCTGCTGCTCCCTTTGCCTGAGCTACAGTATCTGGAATATCTTTTGGACCCTGGCATGCTCCTGCAAGAAAAACTCCGCTTGATGGTGTGGAAACAGGTGCAAGTTTAGGATGTTCTTCCTGAAAAAAACCATCAGCTCCAATACCAATTCCAAATTTACGCATAACCTCTTCAGCATTGGATCTTGGTTCCATTGCTGTACAAAGAATAACCATTTCAACTTCAATAGAAAGCATTCTTGCTGAAAGTGTATCTTCTGCTGTAACTGTAAGAATTCCATTGCTGTCTTGTGTAATGGAACCTGCTTTTCCCCTTATCATTTTAACGCCTTCTTCCTGAACTTTTTTAAAGAATTCTTCATATCCCTTTCCAAAACACCGCATATCAATGTAAAAATTATAAACTATAGTGTCATGTCCGCATTTGTCTTTTAAAAGATGAGCATATTTTAAGGCATACATACAGCAGGTGCGGGAACAATATTCATGATAATTAATATCACGACTTCCAATGCAGTGAAGAATTGCAACGCTTTTAGGAGGATCTGTAAATTTCATGGGATCATTTAAATCACGCTTTAAAAATTTTCCGGAAGTTGGGCCTGTAGCATTTGATAATCGTTCAAATTCAAGGTTTGTAAAAACATTTGTATATTTGCCATAGCCATATTGTTTCATAGGGCTTGGATTAAGGGGATCAAACCCTGTAGCAATAATTATGGAACCAGCATCAATAATTTGTTTTTCATCTTTTACATTATGATCAATGGCTTCAGCTTTACATTGATCAACACAAAGCTTGCATTCACAACACCCTCCACAATTAAGGCATTTTAAAGCATCTTTTTGTGCTGATGTTTCATCAAGTCCAAGATCAACTTCATTAAAAGAATTTTTTCTTGCATCAGGTTCAATAAAAACAGGTTTACCACGCTCAACAATATTTATATCTTCTGGTATAGGTAAAAAATCTTGTTTTTCTTGATTTGAAATTTGCTGCTCTCTATTTTCCTGTTCTTTTTCTTGTTCAAATAATTCCATTTTATTATTTAAATATCTTTCAATAGCTTTAACAGCTTTATGACCTCCTGCAATTGCCTCAATTACTGTAGCAGGTCCTGTTACAGAATCACCTGCTGCAAAAACTCCTGGTTCTGATGTCTGCATAGTAACAGGATTAACATTAAAAGTTCCCCAGGATGTTAATTTAATATTTGTATCTTTTATAACAGGTGCTGTTTCAACTTTTTGACCAATAGCAGGAATTATCATATTACAGTGAATAATATATTCACTATTCTCAATTGGAACAGGTCTTCGTCTGCCGCTTTTATCACTTGGGCCAAGTTCATTTTTAATACATTCAATACCAATAACTTTATTATTTTCAGTTATTACTTTTTTAGGTCCTACAAGAGTTATAAATTCAATGCCTTCCTCTTTTGCACCTTTAATTTCTTCATGATCTGCCGGCATTTCTTTTTCTGTTCTGCGATAAACAATTGATACAGTTTCAGCTCCTGATCGTATGGCAACTCTGGCTGCATCCATTGCAACATTTCCACCGCCAATAACAACAACATGTTTTTTTGCAGATCCAGCATTTTCAAGATTTTCTCTGCGTAAAAAAGGAACTGCATCCACAACTCCAAAAGCATCTTCATTTTCAATGTTCATAGGCACAGGCACATGAGCACCTATTCCAAGAAATACTGCATCAAATCCCTGCTCTTTTAAACTTGTCAGAGTGAAATCTTTTCCTAAAAAAGTATTTGTTTTAAGTTCAATACCTGTGGAAAGGATATTGTTAATTTCCTTATCAAGTATAACAGGAGGAAGTCTGTAATCAGGAATACCTGTTCTAAGCATTCCACCTGGTTTTTCCATTCCTTCAAAAATTGTTACTTTAAATCCTTTTAATCTTAAATAATATGCAACAGTAAGTCCTGCAGGGCCTGAACCAATAACAGCAATGTGCTTATCTATTTCCTTAACTTCAGGTTTTGGCACATCTTCAAATTTTCCATTATCAGCAGCAAATCTTTTTAAATCCCTAATTGAAACAGGGGAGTCTATTAATGCTCTTCTACAGTCAGTTTCACATGGATGGGGGCATACTCTTCCAAGAACTCCGGGCAAAGGAAGACGTTCCATAATAATATTAAGTGCTTGTTGATAATTACCCGCTTTAACCATTTGTACATACCCTTGTACATTTGTTTGTGCAGGGCATGAAGTTTTACATGGTGAAGTTGTTCTTTTATCAATAACATATCTTACAGGTACAGCCTGAGGAAAAGAAATATAAATAGCTTTTCTCATTTTTGTATTAACATCCCATTCATTGGGCATTTCAACAGGACATACTTTTGCACAGTCTCCGCATCCTGTACAATTAGATTTTATATATCTTGCTTTTTTATTTACAGTAACTTTAAAATTTCCTACAAAACCACTAACATGTTCAACCTCAGCATAAGTCATAAGCTCAACATTTTTTTCTTGAGCAACGGCAACCATTTTAGGAGTACCAATACATGCTGCACAATCTAAGGTTGGAAAAGTTTTATCATATTGTAACATATGACCGCCTACTGTTGGCTGTTTTTCAATTAAATATGCTTTAAAACCTGAACTTGCTATATCAAGAGAAGCCTGCATCCCTGCAATTCCTCCCCCAACAACAATAGTATTGGAATTTACTGAAAATTTACTTGGTATAAGTGAGTCTTGATAGGAAACTCTTTTAAGTCCTGCTCTTACAAGAATTCTTGCTTTTTTAGTTGCTTTATCTTCATTTTCCGTAACCCATGAGCCATGTTCTCTTACACAAACCATATGAAAAGCATAATAAGGATTAAGCCCTGCCCGCTGACACGCTGCTCTAAATGTTTTTTCATGCATTCTAGGTGAGCATGAAGCAACAACTACTCTTGTAAGATTATATTCTTTTATATCTTTTTCAATAAGTTCCTGACCTGGATCAGAACACATAAACAGATAATCTCGGGAAACAGCAACATTTGGGAAAGTGGCTGCATATTCTGCAACCTCTTTTACCCGAACTCTGTAGGCAATATTAATACCACAATGACAGATATAAAATCCAATTCGTTCAGACATGATAGTTCTCCTGTGATTCTAAAACTAATTCAGCAACATCTTTCACTTTTATCTTATCCTGTAATTTAAGTTCTATTACAGCATCATTAAGCATTTTCATGCAATAAGGACAAGCTGTAGCAATTATATTAGAACCTGTTTCAATAGCTTGTTTTATACGCAGTACTCCAAAACTTTCATTAATTGAAAATTTTTCCCAAGGACCACTGCTTCCACCGCCACAGCAAAGACTTGTTGTTTTATTATTATACATTTCAACAAGTTCTAATTTGGGTATTGCCTTTAAAATATTTCGTGGTGCATTATAAATTCCATTATGCCTTCCAAGATAGCATGGATCATGAAAAGTAACTTTTAAATCAATTTTATTTACTGGTTTAATAGTTCCTTTTTTAATAAGTGTTTCTAAAAGTTCAACATAATGTTCAATTTTTACAGAATTTGCTAATTTCTTATATGATTTTTTAAAACTGTTCATGCAATGAGGAGAAAAAGTGAGTATTTTTTTAACATTATTATTTAAAAACATATCAGTATTTTGTTTAGAAAGGTCTGAAAATATATGTTTAACACCCATTACATTTGAATGTTCTCCACAGCAGTTTTCTTGACTGCCAAGTGTTCCAAAAGAAACTTTAGAATGTTTAAGCAATTTTATTAAAGCATTTCCTGCTTTTTGTGAATTTTTCAAGACACTTGTGTCATGGGCAATAGTACAACATGTAAATAAATAATATTCATTATTTTTATTAAATTCAGGTATTGATTTATTCCAATTAATACGATCTTGTTTTTTGCCATTCCAGGGATTGCCATTAATTTTTAAACTTTTAATTGGATTATTTAAATGCTTTGGCAGTTTATTTTTTTCAACATTTTGTTGCCGTACAGATTTAATTATATCAATTATTTCAATTCCTCTGGGGCAGTGTTCAGTACAGGAATTACAAGTAACACACTTCCAGCAAGCTTTATCAACATTAAAATCGTCACATGTATTAAGGGAAATATTACGAATTATCTGGCGGGGGCTAAAATACGAAACCTGATTCCAAGGGCAGACTCCAGAACAAGTGCCGCATTGCATACACCCCATAAAATTCTCATTAACATCTTTTGTAATAGTTTGAAAATCAACTTGTGATTCTTTTAATGCTTTTTCTTTTAAAGTTGTTAAAAAAATTGCAAGGGGTCTGTAAAAAAGATGTGATAATTTTCCAAAGGGAAGCATTATACAAAGCATGCCAACGCAGATGGCAACATGGATTGTGTACATTGTGTAGGTTGCAATAGGAAAACCTGAAATCCTGAAAAAATGAACAAGAATTCCTGTAAAAGCAATTGCAAATAATAATATAAGAAAAAACAGATCTGTAAAATCAGAATACCTATGAAGTTTTTCTTCCTTTAAATATAACCTGCTGTACAGCATATTTCCTGAAATAAGCATTAATACAATAGTAGCATAATATCCAAAAATTCGCGTAGGATGCCAAAACGGATGTATAATATCAGTTTGAAATACTTCAAGAAAACCAATTACAAGAACTTCCATAACAACATAACCTGAAAACAGCAGAAAATGCCGCATCCATCTGCTGCTTGGACCTGTTCCGCATTTTCGCCATCGTTTTTGTGTTAAATAATGAAGTAAAAAAATTGGCGCTTGAGTGATATAGGTTAAAATAGGAATTTTTGTACCTTTCATAATTTTAAGATACATTCGAAACCCATTTGTAATAAGCAAAATTCCAAGTATGGCAAACATGATTTGATCGCCAATATGAACATAATGTGCAGGAGCAAAGGAATTTAATGCTACGCGATCAGTAATAACAGGCCCATGTCCAAATAAAAAAAGCAAAATAATGCTAAATGCTACAACAAAAAAAGCACCAACTTCCCATTTTGGTGATGTGTAAAATTTATGGGCAAGACCTGTAAAATCAAATTTTGTTGTAAGAAAGCGTCTTGCTGCCATCATTGTTTCAGCAGGTTCTGCACCTCTTGGACAATCTATATTACAGTCTCCACAATAATAACACAGCCATGGTTCAGGAGATTCAAGTAATTTGTCTTCAAGTCCCAGTTGAAGATAACGATAAATTTTGCGCGGGAAAGAATTAGTGCCGGTTGACAAGGGACATGCTGCACTACAGTTTCCACACTGCATGCATAATTCCATATCCTTTGCTCCAAGTTTTTCTATTTCTTTATATAAATTCTGGTTGATATTATTTTTCCCCAAAGAAATTCTCCTAGATATTTCAGCTTTCCTTCAAATACAGTATATAGTTATTATTAACTTACAGCTTGCTATATATAGTAGGAACTATTCATACAGTTTTGTATTTTCTAGCAGATTGTCGAATAGCAAATGAAAATTTACCTGTCAACAGGTACATCAGCAATTTTTTTTAAAATATTATTTTAACTTTTTTTATTATGTATGCTGTAAAAGTTTTACTGGTTATTTTTTTATATGAATTGCTCTATAAATTTATTGTAATATTGTAAGTTTTAACTATTTTTTAATTAGGCTACAAAAAACTGGAGAGGTGATAAAAATGTTCAATATATGATTATGCATAGTACATTATCGAAATAGCGTTAGGGATTAAAAATAATTCCTATACCTTCATAGAACTGAAATTTTATCAAAAAATTACCCCAAATCCATTGAAAGGAGAAAGAACTCATGAAATTATTTATAACAGCAATATTTGCCTTTGTTATTTTTGTTACTCCATTGCATGCTAACGAGTTTACAATTGTCGCTCCTCAAGACGGCCAAATTGTCTACGCTAACCCAACCAACGGGGAATATACGATTCCAATAAGCTTTAGTGCTATTTCTTATGTTGACAGCCTAAGGCCCATACTCATAAACTGGAGTGTTGGAAGTCAAGGGAACAGCTATGATGGTTTGAAAGGAAAAGCCTACATGCGTGAGCATTTTACAACTCAGTTTGTATTTAAAAGCAGTTTGGGATCCTTATTAGAAACGGAAGTAGTAGTTACCATCTTCCGTGGTAATATTTCGGAGAGTGTTTCAGTACAAGTAGTATACCCATAGGTCCATAGGCGTAACAGAACGAGTAAAGCTGGGGGGGGGCTTGAATGATCAGTATTGTCGGAGATAAAGAATCTTATATTTCAATAGTCTGTTTTGCAATTCCTTGCCCCCATTTGTTTTGTACTAATCAGTGCCTAACCCATCAGTCAAAAGGTCTTAAAATAATTCCATATCCTTTGCTCCAAGTTTTTCTATTTCTTTATATAAATTCTGGCTAATATTATTTTTCCCCAAAAAAATTCTCCTAGATATTTCAACTTTCCTTTAAATACAGTATATAGATATTACAAGCTTAGGGTAAAATAATTATAATACTGAGGTGAACATGATTAAAAATTTTATTTTAGACTATTGGATTGATGATGGTTGGTATGTAGGAAAACTTCGTGAAGTCCCAGGAGTTTTTAGTCAGGGGGAAACTTTTGAAGAGTTAAAACTAAATATTAAAGATGCTTTTGCTCTTATGACTGATGAAATGCTGTCAATTCCTGTTCAAAATTTTAAGTCTGCTGAATTACAAATAGAAGTGCCGTGAAACGTAAAAATTTTATTAAACAACTCATTGCTAAAGGCTGTTACCTAAAGCGACACGGAAGCAGACACGATATTTATGCCAACCCTATGATCGGGAAACAAGTACCTGTTCCAAGGCATCAGGAAATTAAGGAAAGCTTATGCAAATTAATCAAAAAGCAGTTGGGAATATAAGAACTCCTAACAAATTATTCAAGACAGACCCCAAACGCGCATAGCTCTTTGTTTTTATAAAATTACTCTTTCTTCAATAAAAGCGCTCCCAAGCAAAGTAAATACAGCGTTTTAGGCTGCTCAATTCAAGCGTTATACAAAAAACATTTTTATAAAGGTGATTAATTGAAACCAAAAAATCTATATCCAAATGAAAAATTTTCAAATGCCATAACTACTTTAGCAACCAGCCCCAAATCTATTCAAGAAAGGATCGCAGATGCATTCATATTTGATATAATACATGTAAAAGCGAAAGATGTTCCAGAGGACATCCAATACAGACTTGAAAAATTGCAAAAAAAAATGACATCTGTGGAGCCTATATCAGATGAAGGTCGCATTATTGCGACAACCCGAAATATGACTACAGATGAAGCAGTAGAAATCGCCAATGAGATAGTTTATCTAGCAGATATAATTAATAATTCCAGCCAATAGCCAAGCAACACACCTTGTGTGTTATTTTGCTATTTTTTTTTATAATACCATTAAAATTATTTTTAAAACAACAAAAGTAAAAAGTCCTGCAACAATATCATCTAAAACAACACCTGCCCCATTATTAAATTTTTTTTCAAAATTTCGTATTGGAGGGGGCTTTAAAATATCAAAAAATCTAAATATAAAAAATCCTAGAATAAGATTTAAAAAAGTAATAGGTATCCCTGCCATTGCAACTACAAACCCTGCAATTTCATCAATCACAATACATCCTGGATCTTTTTGTTTTAAAATTTTTTCAGCTTTATCACATATCCATATGCTGAAAATAATTAAAAAAATTACTCCAAATACTTTATAATCTGCATTAAGCCAATTTAAAAAAAACACAAAAGGAATACCTGCTAAAGTTCCAAATGTTCCCGGAGCAAAAGGTATTTTACCAACAAATCCACCAGTAGTGATAAAAATAATAATTTTTTCTTTTAAATTCTTGTTATCAGTTAAATTCATATTTAAATCTATATCCTTAAAAAATATTAATAATTAAAAAATCTTACTTTATATCCAAAGATATTTGTGAATAAACATGTTTTAAAGGGATTTTTTCTTTTTGTGCAATTTTACGGCATATTTCATATTCAGGCACTAGACAATGAATACCATTAATCTGCGTTATTTTTTTTACCTGAATATCTCCAAATCTTGTTTTTACAAATACTTTTTTTCTTTTAAGTATTGTTCTTTTAACTTTATGATATCTTACTCCTGTTGTTGTTGTTTGTTGTAAAATCAGATTAATAATATTTTGTAAATCTTGTTTTTTACATAATACTTCCATTTTTATTCCAGGTCTGTTTTTTTTCATTTGTACTGGAATATAATATAAATCAAGGGCATTTTCTTTAAAAATCTGCTCCATAACATAACTGAAAATTTCAGGATTCATATCATCAATTACAGTTTCAACAACAAATACACTTTCCTTTGTTATAAAATCATTTTCTAAGAAAATATTTTTTTCTTTATGGCCAGTTATAATACGAAGAAAATTAGGAATTTTTGAATCAGATTTATTTTTGCCTGAACCATAACCTATTTTATCAATAATCATATCAGGTATAGGTCCAAATTCATTAACAAGCGTAGTAATAATGGCAGCTCCTGTTGGAGTAACAATTTCCCTTGGTATTTTTAAATTTTTTACAGGCACTTTTTTTAATATTTCAAGTGTTGCAGGTGCTGGAACCGGAATAACACCATGACGGCATTTTACAAAACCTGTTCCCAAAGGAATTAATGGAGCATATACATGTGTAATTTTAAGATATTCTATACATAAAAATGCTCCAACAATATCAACTATAGCATCAACTCCTCCAAGTTCATGAAAATGAATTTTTTCAATATCAGTGCCATGCACTTGGGATTCAGCTTTAGCAATTTTTTTAAAAGCAGATAAACTTAAATTTTTAGTTTTATCAGAAAGACAAGATTTTAAAATCAAAGTTTTTATGTCTTTATAATTTTTTGCATGACAATTTTTATCTATATCTACAAAAAGATTTACTCCTTTTATTTCACTGTGCCAAATATCTTCTGCCCTTATATCAAAGCCCTTTAAAGGTATAGATGCTATTTTTTTTTTAAGCCAGTCAATGGGAACTCCAAGATGAACAAAAGCTCCTAAAGTCATATCACCACTTATGCCGGAAAAAATATCAAACCAAGCTATCATAATATTTAAAAGTCTCCTGCTATATAAGTTTTTATAATTTCAAGTAAAAGTTTTGCTGTTTTTTCCATATCATCAAGTTTTATAGATTCTCTTAGAGTATGCACATCTGTCATTCCTGTTCCAAGAACTCCTGCTATAATTTTCTTGGTAAAAAAAATATTTGCATCAGACCCGCCTTCAATACTTTTGGACTCCATTTGTCTTCCAAGATTTTCACACGCTTTTTTTACAAGTTTTATAATACTATGATTATCAGAAATATTGGTTGCAGAAAATTCTTGTTCTAAAATTACTTCTATTTTAGGAAGATTATCATTCTTTTTTTGAAAAGAATCTATAGTTTTATGAAAAGCATTAATAATTGTATTAGTGATTTTTTTAAGCTTATCTTTATTATGACTTCTTGCTTCTCCTTCAATTATAACAAGTTCAGGAACAATATTAGTTGCAATACCACCTTTTATTATACCAAGATTACATGTTGTTTCATGATCAATCCTTCCTAAATTAAGACTGGCTATTGCCTTGGCTGCAACTAATATAGCATTTATTCCATTTTCAGGTGAAATGCCTGCATGAGCATCTTTTCCATGAATTTTTATAGTAAATCTATTAGAAGCAGGAGCTTTTGTAATAATTCCATTAATATCAGTTGAATCAAGAATATATCCCATTTTTGAATCAATTAAAGAAAAATCAAAATGCTTTGCACCAAGAAGTCCAATTTCTTCACATATAGTAAAAATAATTTCAATAGGAGGATAATCTAAATTATTTTCAAAAATTACTTCCATAACTTCAATAATAATGGCTAAGGCAGATTTATCATCAGCGCCTAGAATAGTTGTTCCATTACTTTTAAAAACACCATTATCAAAAATAACTTTTACTCCTTTTCCGGGTTTTACAGTATCCATATGCCCTGAAAAAAAAATTGGTTTATCACCAGTATTTCCTTTAAACTTTGCAACAAGATTTCCACAATTACCCCCAATAATCTTATGTGCTTTGTCAAATTTAACTTTTGCTCCTATATTCTTTAAAATATCTGCTAATACTTTTGCTAATGCACCCTCTTTTTTTGATATAGAATCAATTTCAGCAAACATTTTAAAGCGCTTGGCAAGTCTATTTGTATTAATCATTTTATAATCCTTTATACCCCAAAAACTTCTTGTCTATCCTGTAATTTTGATAATCTATAAAAAAAATATAGTTACAATAAAAAACTTAAATCTCCCTTTGAAAAAATAAAAAACCTTATTATGCTTATAATAACAAGCAGATAGAATATTTTCATCTTAAAAAAACTATCATCAACAAAATAAAACAAATATGACATAAGGAGTATTAGCTTTCAAGAATGAACAAACTCAAGGAGTTATTTTAAAAAGAGTTTATTTTTAAGATTGACAAAAATTCATCTCATAATTAGATATTAAAATAATTTTTAGCTAGAAAAAACTAAACAAATGCGTTTGTGCAAAGATGTAAAGGTCTCAATAATATAAGGTTAAACTATGGATACTATCGCAAAAAAGTATAAAAATGCCCTGTCAGGATCAAAAAAGATTATTGGAATTAATGGCAGCCCAAGGAAAAATGGGAATTCAGATATTCTTTTAAAACAGATTTTAAAAGGAGCAAAAGAAACAAATGTTTCCGCTAAAAGAATTTATCTGCGGGATTTCCAGTTTCAGTCATGTGCTGGATGTGAAAAATGTAGAAAAGATAAAATCTGTACTGGATTAAATGATGGAATGACCCTTCTTTACCCGAAAATAATAGAATCTCAAGGTCTGGTCATTATATCACCAACTCACAACTATAATGTAACAGCCTTGATTAAAGCATTTATAGACCGCCTTTATTGTTTTTATAATTTTACTAAAGACCGTCCTGGGCCATGGTCAAGCAATTTGGCGGGACAGGGTCGAAAAGCTGTTTTAATAGCAGTGTGCGAACAAAAATCGAAAAAAGACATGGGTTTCACACTTGATGCCATGCGCCTGCCCATTAAAGCCTTGGGATTTGATATAATTGCAGAACTGCCTGTGTTAAAAGTTTTTAACAGAGGAAAAATCAGAGAAAACAAAGAAATACTGGCAAAAGCTTTAAACTTAGGAAAAAACTTGGCAGCGCTTCTTAATAAGTGATCCAAACACAAGTACACAAGTATTTGGATCACTTAATATTTATCCAGTTATTACTTAAGACAACCCTTTGCTTTTACCCAAGCTTCAGCTACTTCTTTTACTGATTTTTTATCCACATCTACAGCCTTGTTCATATTTTGCATTTCTGCTTCAGTTATATCTCTCATAGGTTCAAGAATCTTGTCAATTTCAGGATATTTGTCAAGAATATCCTTGCGCACCACAGGAACAGGGTTGTAAACAGGAAAGAATTTTTTGTCGTCATTTAGATTGATAAACCCGAATGCGGCAATACGTCCATCAGTGGAAAATCCCATAGATGAATTAGTTTCTTTATTTTTTAGAGATGTATAGCATAGTCCTGTAGACATCTTTTTTATATTTTTGATAGGAACTTTAAATCCATAAGCTTTCATAAGACCTCGAAAACCATCAGGTCGTTCCCAATATTCTGGATTCATTCCAAAAATAAGTTTCTTTGGATTTTTATTAACATAAACAGCCAAATCAGAAATAGAAGCTATACCCTTTTCCTGTGCATCTTTTTTCCGCATCATCATAGTATATGTATTATTATGCCTAATAAAACCGGTCCATATAAGTCCGTTTTTCTTATCTTCTTTTTTCACCCAATTGTAAATTTTATCAGGGTTAGTCATGACTTCCTTATCATCTTGCTTAAAAAATACCGTATAAGCACTGCCAGTATATTCAAAATACATATCAACCTGGCCCGTTTCCAATGACTTGCGCAATAAGGATGTTCCTATACCTGTAGTCAGGGTTACATCAAATCCTTGATGTCGCAATAAAATACCGGCAATTTCCGGCAGTATGTATTGGTCAGTATAATTTTTTCCTCCAACCACGATTTTTTTATCAGCAAAGCTGAGACATGGAAATACAACAATTGACATAAATAATATAACAGCAAGCCAGATTACGATAAATTTTTTCATACATATTCCTTCTGTTTTGTTAATTTTTTGTTTTAAAATTTTTTTCTATAAAAGAACTTATAACTGCTTTACGCAAACCTTTCTTAATATTCTTTTATATTTTATTATAATTGTAAGGCAAAGGAAAAGCAAAAACCCAAAATCAGATCTGCCTCATAGAAGTTACTATCTAATGTTCACTTGCAAGCCTCAAGCCTTTGGAAACAATAAGTAATCCCAAGATTTCGCAAAGAAAATCTGCAACAAGAGCCATAAAAGTTACAGGAATAGCCCCGGCAAGCAATTGCTCGGTCCGCATAAGACTAATGCCTGAAAAAATAAGATCTCCCAACCCACCTGCTCCTATAAGAAAAGCCAGCGCAGCAGTTCCAATATTAATAATCATAGCAACACGAAAACCTGTAAGAATTACACTTGTAGCATTAGGCAGTTCAATTTCAAGCAAAATACGCCATGCAGGCATTCCCATACCTTTTGCAGCATTAACCAGGTAAGGTGGCACAGCAATTATCCCTGCAAGAGTATTTCTGGCTATTGGTAAAATCGAATAAATTATCAAAGCAAAAATCGCAGGTTTTGTGCCAATACCAAGAAAACTCATAGCTAGAGCCAGAACAGCCAGGGAAGGAATAGTTTGGCCTAAGCTTATAATATACATGACAACGCCGGCTATTTTTTTAAATCGCTTTCGGGTCAATATAATTCCAACAGCAAGACCAATTATGGTAGCAATGGCCATACTGTAAACAACCAGAATTAAATGCTGCCAGAAAAATATTATAATAAACGGGTATTCATTAGGATCAATCACATATTCAATCAGACCAACCCTTTCAGCTATAATTCCTGTACCCATAAGTATTAAGATCAGCAAAAATCTATTTAGTTTTTTAAAGATGATTCCCATTGTACTAACTTCCTCTGAATTTTAATTCCTTTTGGTGTAACCAGATATTCAAATAATCCCATACCCCCGTCTACTATGATCGCAAGAAGAGAAACCAGTATTGCACCGCTTAATATCATTTCAGGGTACACACGATTAATGCCCTGCTGAATCAAAACGCCCAAACCACCTGCTCCGATATAGGAAGCAATAGCAGCAATACCTATGTTCATAACAGCTGCGGTGCGCAATCCAGCCAGTATAAGTGGTATGGAAATCGGTATTTCAATTTCCTTAAGAAGCTGCCATCTGTTCATGCCCATACCTTTGCCGGCATCTACCACAGCTGGAGGCACATTTTTGATTGCAGTATATGTATTACGAATTATTGGAAGCTGACTATAAAGGACAAGAGCTATTATTGCAGGAACTTTCCCCAGACCCAGATTAACCATCGCAAGAACAGGGAGCATAATGCCAAACAGTGCAATGGAAGGGATAGTCATTAAAACATTTGCTGTATTAAGCACTGGTTTTGCCAAGTTTTTATATTTTGTAATCATGATCCCTAAAGGCACCCCAATGATAGTAGCAATAATCAAAGAAAGACCAACTATCCCAATATGCTCCAAGGAAAGATGCAAAACACGCTGGTTATGCTCCATAATAAATTTTAAAGTACTCACGGTCTATACCTCCTTCCAGTCTTTCTCGGCCTCATCAGAATAACTTTTCTTAACAGCTCTTTGTATGTCATTATAACTAACGGTTCCAATAAAATCTCCATTATCATCTACTACGCAAAAGGTCATGAGAGTATGCATAAGCATATATGAAAGGACATCTCGCAATGAACTGCTTTTTTCCTCAAAATGAGGATAATTTTCCACTACATCAATAACAAGGCCATTTTCATATTTGAGATTTTTTAATGTTACATATCCTAGTGGTTTGTTATTATCCACTACAATACCGTACCTAAAATCATTTTCCTCCAGAAATTTATGAGCTGTCTGTGCATTATCTGTTCCAGCTATTATATTTTGGGGCTTAAAGTTAGTAACTTCGCTGACCCGCATGAGCCCCAGAACTTTCAGTGCCCTGTCAGCACCAACAAAGTCAGCCACAAATTTGTTTTTGGGCCTGGTCAGTATAACTTCTGGAACGTCATATTGAATCAATTTACCATTGTCAAATAAAGCGATCTTATCTCCCATTTTAATGGCTTCATGAATGTCGTGGGATACAAAGGCAATGGTCTTTTTTATCTTTGACTGGACTCTTAAAAACTCATCTTGAATTTGTTCCCGATTAATGGGATCAATGGCACCAAACGGTTCGTCCATAAGCATGATTTCAGGATCCGCAGCCAGACCCCGTGCTACTCCAACGCGCTGTTGCTGCCCACCTGAAAGCTCAGCAGGATATCGATTTCGATAAAGTCCCGGTTCAAGATTGGTCATATGCAATAACTCATCCACGCGATTATTGATCTTGTGTCTAGGCCATCCCAATAATCTGGGCACAACCGCAATATTCTGGGCAATGGTCTTGTTAGGAAACAGCCCTATTTCCTGGATTACATAGCCCATCCTTTGCCTAAGCTTTACCTCGTTAATCTCTGCGATGCTCTCTCCATTTATAGAAATGGAGCCTCTGGTAATTGTATCAAGCTTGTTTGTCAACCGCATAGTTGTAGTTTTTCCGCATCCTGATGGGCCAAGAAAAACGACTATTTCACCTTTTTTAATAGTAAAATTTATGTTGTCCAGTGCAGTTACCGCTTCTTTTCCTACTCCAAATATTTTTGTCACAGAATCATATTTGATCATGATTTCCCTTTAATTCTAGTATAATTTGCTTTTGCACCATTTAGACAAATTATCATAATGCCCTCTCTCTTTTTTAAAAGAATTGTATTATTTTTCAAGAACCCTAGAACAAAATAATTTTTTAAATAACTATAATATTAATTAAATTACTAGTCCAACCAATAAATATAGGATAATTATATTAAACTGACAATGCCAATTTTATCAGCAGCATCAAAAATATATTTTCAGGAGATTATTATGGAATAAAAAATTAAAAGTGAATTTTTAAAAAATCAACATTATTGTAAAAGTAAAAAAAAATTGCTATATTAGTTACTTAACTAATTTTTTTCAATTCTATAAAAAATTAATTTTATCTCTTATGGAAGTGTACGGCTTACTGGTGGGGCCCTCGGACTTCAAATCCGATGTGGGGCGCTGATACCGTCCCGGGTGGGTTCGATTCCCATACACTTCCGCCATTATCTACTTCTTTTAAAAAATCTCTTACCTAATCTTTATAAATTAATTTTTACAAGTTCATCAAAAATTTGTTTAAAAAATAAGTTATCGGAGGATTAATGCTAAATTTTTCATTAAAAGATAAAGTTACAATTATTACAGGAGCAAGCCGTGGTATTGGTGAAGCAATTGCAACTGTTTTTGCAGAAAATGGGGCAAAATGTATTCTTGTTAGCAGAAAACAGGATAGTATATCAAAAATTGCAGAAAAAATCAAAGAAAATGGATATTTTGCTGATGCAATTGCTTGCCATATTGGCTATCCAGAGCAAATTAAGGAACTTTATTCAAAAATAAAACACAAATATAAAAGACTTGATATTCTTGTAAACAATGCTGCTACTAATCCACATTTTGGTGGAATTTTAGATGCTGACCAAGGAGTATGGGACAAAATAATGGATGTAAATGTTAAAGGTCCATTTTTTATGACAAAATATGGTGTAAAATTAATGCTGGAATCTGGTAAAGGTTCTGTATTAAATATATCATCAGTAAATGCTGAAAAACCTGGATTAATGCAGGGAGTATATTCAATTTCAAAAGCCAGTCTAGTTTCTATGACAAAAGTTTTTGCCAAGGAACTTGCGCCTTTTAATATAAGAGTAAATGCTCTTCTTCCGGGTTTAACAGATACAAAATTTTCAAAAGCAATTATTAATAATAAAGAAATCTGCGATTTTGTAATAAAACAAATTCCTATGGGACGCTATGCAAAACCTTTTGAAATGGTGGGTGCAGCTTTATATTTTGTATCAGATGCTGCTTCATATACAACAGGATCATGCCTTTGTTGTGATGGAGGGTTTTTGCTTTAATAATTAATTTTCATAACACAATGCCATGATTTTTCATTAAAAATATTTTATTTATTATTATTGCCAGATATTAATAGTAATATTTGAAGTCTAATAATTCTAATTATTAAAAACTTACCTTGTTTTAATTTTTCTCAATTTTTTCATTTAAATGTGTAACTGGATTTGGACATTTTTTATTTTCATAGAGTTTTGCATATTTATAAAAAGTTCCTTCAAAATTAGAAAATGCAATAATAAACCCGGGCCATGCATCCAAAAATCCAAGTTTCATTATAAAATGATCAAAAAATGCCCAAATTCCATGAAGCAAAGCTTTGTACATTGCAGGTTTTTTTCCTGCTTGATCAAGTTTATCAGCTCCAAGAGATGAATATCTATTAGCTTTGGAAAGAATTTCTTCAAGTGATTTATAGGGTATCTGATATATATGATTTTTAAAATAACCAACAGGTTTTAAAGTTTTAATCTCAAACCTTTCATGTACTGGATCATTTTTAAAAACAAGGGTTCCTTTTTTAAAAAGTTGTGGTTGCCTGTAATCAGGAT
The DNA here is from genome assembly GCA_002084425.1 of Desulfobacteraceae bacterium 4572_130. Lineage (GTDB taxonomy): Bacteria > Desulfobacterota > Desulfobacteria > Desulfobacterales > Desulfobacteraceae > 4572-130. Next base: position 41,536 of record NBLN01000009.1, read on the forward strand.
AAAATCCTGAATGCTTTATCCATTTTCCCATAAAAAAATTTTTTCTTGGAATATAATAAGCATCAACCGAATCTTTATCTATGACTATCTTTTTTATCTCTTGTTCAGCTTCTTTAGTACATCTTTCATCAGAATCAAGACTGAAAATCCAGTCATAAGTACATGCTTGCATGGCTTTATTTCTTAAATCCCCAAATCCTTTAAAAGGTATTTGCACAACCTTTGCTCCAAGAGATTCAGCTATTTCAACAGTTTTATCTGTGCTATTAGAATCAACCACAATAATTTCATCAGCCCATTTAACACTTTTTACAGCCGCACCTATTTTTTCTTCCTCATTAAAAGCAATTATATAAGCAGAAATCATATTCACACCTTTTTTTTATTCTTTTAATATAAAATCCAATTTTTTTATTCTTTGATATTTTTCCAGAAAATTTTTAAGTTTTAAAAAATCCTGATCTTCAACTTCAAAAACAAAATTTATAACATCAGTATAAACAATATTTTTAATTTGACCATTGAATTTTTGTAACTTATTAAAAATAATATCATTTAATGAATACAAAATTTTAATATTATAAACTCTAGTTTTTACAATTTTTCTTAATTTTTTTATTTTAATACATTTTGTTACACAATCGCTATATGCATTAATAATCCCTTTTATACCAAGTTTTACTCCACCAAAATATCGTGTTACAACAACTGCAATATTTGTAATTTTATTTTTCTGCAAAGAATAAAGCATTGGTTTTCCAGCTGTTCCTGAAGGTTCTCCTTGATCTGAAAAATGACTTATTTCACCTTTTTCACCTAGAATATATGCCCAACAATTATGAGTTGCATTTTTATAATTTTTTGAAATTTCTGAAATAAACTTTTTTGCCTGTAATATATTTTCCACATATTGTAATGTACAAATGAATGTTGATCTCTTAATTTTAAGAGTAATACTTCTTTTTTTATTAATTGAATAAAAATATTCCATAATAATTTATATGTTTATATAAAAGAAACTATAACTATTTAATATTCCTTCATGTTTCATTGTAAGGCAAAATATAGAATAATTATTTATATCTTTAAATTGATCTTGCGATTTCTTCAGCTTCATTAATACAATACATTAAATGTCTTGGAGATTTTGCATCACCAATTAAATAAAATTTTGCTCTGGTTTTATTTTCAAGTTTTTTTGCATCTCGAATAGAACTTTGCTTTTCAGAAAGCACTATTGAATCAAATTTTTTTAATATAATTTTATTTTTATCTATTTTAAATATAACCCCATCATCTGTGAACTGTTTAATAGATACATTTTTATAAAGAACAACATTTCCTTTTTTAAGGCGTTCTCTTAAATAATATCTGTCATTGCTTGACATTTCCTCTGCAAAACTTTTTTTTCTGTTTAAAACAACAACCTGTTTTCCTTTATCTGCAAGAAAATCAGCAGTAATTAATCCTGTCATACCACCACCTAGTACAATAACTTTATCTTTTACTTGTTCTTTTCCACTTATTAAATCAACATTTGTTACAAGATCCATTTTAGTCTGAAAAAGTCCTTTAATAATAGGCATATCTGGCATTGAACCTGTAGCAATAACTATTTTATCAGGATTAATTTCATTAATAAGGTTCAATGAAAGTTTTGTATTATACCTAACCTCAATATTTAATCTTTTTATTTCATTTTTAAAAAAATCTAAAATATCGTTAAGTTCATCACGATAAGGTGCTTTTGATGCAAGAGATAATAATCCTCCTAAATGATTTTCTTTTTCACAAATAACTACCTGATGTCCCTGGAGTATAAATTGTCTTGCCGCTGCTATTCCAGCAGGTCCTCCACCTGCAATAAGTACTTTAAATAATTTATCAGGTATTATTTTATCTTTAAGTTTATATTCTCTTCCAACATCTGGATTAACTACACAAGAACCTGGTTCCTTATTAAGCACAGCATCTATACATCCAACACAACAACCAATACAAGGACGAATTTGAGAGAATTTACCATTTTTAGCTTTTTCTGGATAATATGGATCTGCAAGAAAAGATCTACCCATAGACACTATGTCAGCTTTTCCTTGTTTAATAATTTCATCAGCATGATCAGGATGTTTAATTCTTCCTACAGTAATAACTGGAATATTAACATACTTTTTAACTTCCTTGGCTAAATAAACAAAACACCCATGTTTAGTATACATTGAAGGAATAGTTAATTCTGTGGATCCATAAACTCCTCCTGAAATATGAAGATATGCAATACCTGTTTTTTCAAGTAAAGGAGCAATTTTTAGAGTATCTTTTAACTCCCATCCATTTTTAATATAATCGTTTCCATTAATCCGTATTCCAACTGGAAATTCCTTTCCTGTTTTTATTTTAATATCTTCTATTATTTCAAATAAAAATCGTGTCCTGTTATTAAAAGATCCTCCATATTCATCTGTTCTTATATTAGAATTAGGTGCTAAAAATTGATTAATTAAATAACCATGTGCGCCATGTATTTCAATAAAATCAAATCCTGATTCTTTGCATCTTTTTGCTGAATCTCCAAAACATGACACAAGATTTTTTATTTCACTAATTTTAAGTTCTCTAACCTTTCCTTTTACAACTGCTGGTGCAGGAATAGGAGATGGTCCAACCTTTTCTTCAAGATATGACTGACGACCTCCATGCATAAGTTGAACACCAAATAATGTATTATACTTTTTTATTTTTTGAACCATATATTTAAGACTTGGAATACAATCATCATTATACATTTGTGGAAGATCTGGCAATTCCTGACCTAGGGGATGAACACTTCCACCACCAACAAGCATCATTCCAACCCCACCCTTTGCTCTTTCTATAAAATACTGAATTAACTGATCTGTTACACAGCAGTTTTCATCTACACCAAAATTTATACTCATAGCAGACATTAAAAGCCTGTTTTTTGAAGTTATATTGCCAATTTTAATTGGAGTGAAAAGATTTGATAACATTATAATTTCCTTTAAATTATAAATTAGAACTACTAAAAAATAGTAAAAAAATTATTATACTATTAATTCAAAACTTTCAAAGAATTGTTTTAGTGTTAATATTGTAATTAATAACTCTAATAAGTTATAATTAATAAACTCTGTTTATTTCCCCTATAATGCAAAAATAACTTTACCTAAATAAATCGAATTTTTAATACTTATAAAAAAAACTGTTTAAAACTTATAAAATAAATGATTTTTTTTAATATAAAAATGTATTTTTTAAACACTTTTTTAAAAACTGTTTAAAACTTTTACTTTTTAAACATATATATAATATTTTTTTAAACAGTTTTTAAATAAAAAAACTTACCTTTATTTAATATGTTAACTAGCTTTTAAACATTTAAACATTACTTATTATTATAAGTACTTATTTATATATAAATAAAAGATAGTATCTTAAACTTATTTTTTAAATAAATATGTAATATAAACAAAGCAAAAAAATCAAAATTTTTTAATTTTTAAAATAATTAGGAAAATTATGAAAGCTTTATTAGCATTTGAAGATGGTAGAATTTTTACATGCAAGAGTTTTACAGGACCTGGAGAAACCATAGGAGAGGTTGTTTTTAATACAAGTATGACAGGTTATCAGGAAATTCTTACAGATCCATCTTATTATGGTCAAATAATTACTATGACCTATCCTTTAATTGGTAATTATGGTGTATGCTCTAAAGATATAGAATCTGATAAAATTCATGCCAGAGCTTTAATTGTTAAAGAATATATTGATTTTTATAGTAATTTTCGAGCTACTGAAACTCTAGCCAAATATTTAAAAAAAGAAAAAATACTGGGAGTTGAAGAATTAGATACAAGAGCTCTTACAAGACATATTAGAAATAAAGGTGCTATGGGAGCTGTTATATCTACTTTTGATCTTGATCCTGAATCTTTAATTAAAAAAGCAAAAAAAATAAAGCCTATTCAAGGAAATGATCTTGTTAAAAAAGTAACAACAAAAACACCATATTTATGGCATAATAATATGCCGGATTATATTTTAGAAAAAGATAGTATTAATTTGTCTATATGGAGATATAAAGGGAAAAAATATTCAGTTGCAGTTCTTGATTTTGGAATAAAATATAATATTATAAGGTGTCTTGAAAAAGCAGGTTGTGAAGTTCTTGTTCTTCCTGCAGAAACTAATGCAGATATTATAAAAAAGCTTAAACCTGATGGAATTTTTCTTTCCAATGGTCCTGGAGATCCTGAGCCTTTAAATTATGCTGTAAATACAATTAAACACCTTTTGGGATATTGTCCTATATTTGGAATTTGTCTTGGAATGCAGCTTATGGCACTTGCAATGGGTGCAAAAACTTTTAAAATAAAGTTCGGACACAGGGGAGCAAATCAACCTGTAAAGAATTTTTTAACAAATAAAATTGAAATAACATCCCAAAATCATGGATTTGCCGTTGATATTAATTCTATTAAAGAAAAGGGAATAGAAATGACACATATTAATTTAAATGAAAATTCTCTTGAAGGTTTTAAAAATAATGCATTAAATGCTTTTTCTATTCAATATCATCCTGAATCTTCTCCTGGTCCCCATGATTCATTATATCTTTTTAATCAATTTACAAAAATGATGGCATTGTAAAAGGATAAAATTAAAAATGCCAAAAAGAATAGATATTAACAAAATATTAGTTATTGGAGCAGGTCCTATTATAATAGGTCAAGCCTGTGAATTTGATTATTCTGGAACTCAAGCCTGTAAAGCCCTTAAAGAAGAGGGATATAATGTTATTCTTATTAATTCTAATCCAGCAAGTATTATGACTGATCCTGATACAGCAGACAAAATTTATATTGAACCTGTTACTTCTGAAATTGTTGAAAAAATTATAGAAAAGGAAAGACCTCATGCTTTACTTCCTACTTTAGGGGGACAAACAGCACTTAATACTGCTATGAAACTAGCAAAAAAAGGCATTTTAAAAAAATATAATGTTGAAATAATAGGAGCTTCTGAAAAAGCTATTAAAAAAGCTGAAGATAGGGAATTATTTAGAAATGCCATGAATAAAATTGGTTTAAAAATTCCTAAAAGTATATTTGCCTGTAATATAAATGATGTTGAAAAAGCAGCACAAAAAATTGGTTTTCCTATTATTATACGCCCAAGTTTTACTCTTGGAGGAACAGGTAGTGGAATTGCTTATAATTCTGATGAACTTTTGGATTTTGCAAAAAAAGGACTTAATGCAAGTTTGATTAATCAAATAATGCTGGAACAATCAGTACTTGGATGGAAGGAATATGAGCTTGAAGTAATGCGTGATTCCAGCGGTAATATTGTAATTATATGTTCAATAGAAAATTTAGATCCCATGGGTGTTCATACTGGAGACAGTATAACTGTGGCTCCAGCTCAAACTCTTTGTGATAAGGAATACCAGGAAATGCGTAATGCATCTATTGCTATTATGCAGGAAATTGGAGTTGATACTGGTGGATCTAATGTTCAGTTTGCTAAAAATCCTAAAAATGGGGAAATAATTGTTATTGAAATGAATCCAAGAGTTTCCAGAAGTTCAGCTCTTGCATCAAAAGCTACTGGTTTTCCCATTGCAAAAATAGCAGCAAAGCTTGCAGTGGGTTTTACCTTGGATGAAATTAAAAATGATATTACAGGAAAAACTCTGGCATGTTTTGAACCTTCAATTGATTATTGTGTTGTAAAAATACCAAGATTTACTTTTGAAAAATTTTCTGAAACAAAAGATGTTTTATCAACTTCCATGAAATCTGTTGGTGAGACAATGTCAATTGGAAGAACTTTTAAAGAAGCTCTTCAAAAGGGATTAAGATCTCTTGAAATTGAAAGATATGGACTTGGTGCTGATGGTAAAGATATAGATATTGAAAAAATTTCAAAAACAGATATTGAAAAAAAACTTGTAATTCCTAATTCTAAAAGAATTTTTTATATTAGATATGCTTTTAAAAAAGGCATGACACTTAAAAATATTAATGAATTAACAAATATTGATCCATGGTTTTTATGGCAGATAAAAGAAATTGTTGAATTTGAAAAAATAATTAAATTAAAAGGAAAAAATTTATCATATGATGTTTTAGAAAAAGCAAAAAAATTGGGTTTTTCAGATAAACAAATTGCACATCTTACTTTATTTTCAGAAAAAGAAATTAAAATTAAAAGAAAAAAACTTGGAATAATACCAGTTTATAAACTTGTTGATACATGTGCTGGGGAATTTAAAGCTTCTACTCCTTATTATTATTCCACATATGAAAAAGAATGTGAGGCAAGAATTTCAAATAAAAAAAAGGTTATTATTTTGGGAGGAGGTCCCAATAGAATAGGTCAGGGCATAGAATTTGATTATTGCTGTGTTCATGCGTCTTTTGCTTTAAAAGAAGAAAATATTGAAAGTATTATGGTAAATAGTAATCCTGAAACAGTTAATTGTTCAATTTGGAGGTCAAACGCCTTTAAATCTTGCTAAAGATCTTGAAAAAGCAGGTGTTCCAATAATTGGAACAAGTTCTAAAAGTATAAATATAGCTGAAGATAGAAATCTTTTTCAAATAATGCTTAAAAAACTTAATCTTAGCCAGCCTGATAATGGTATTGCAAATGATTTTAAAACTGCTGAAAAAATTGCTAATAATATTGGTTTTCCTGTAATGGTAAGACCATCATTTGTCCTTGGGGGCAGGGCAATGAAAATAGTTTATAATATAAAGGAATTAAAGGAATATTTTAATGTTGCAGTTCTAGTTTCTCCTGATTATCCTGTTCTTATAGATCAATTTCTTGAAGATGCTTTTGAACTTGATGTTGATGCTTTATCTGATGGCAATAAAACAATTATTGGCGGTATAATGGAACATGTTGAAGAAGCAGGTATTCATTCTGGAGATTCTGCATGTGTTCTTCCTCCATATAGTATATCAGAAAAACATATCAATGAAATAAAGCATGCTACAAGGGCTCTTGCAAAGGAACTTAATGTTAAAGGGCTTATGAATATTCAGTTTGGAATAATGAATAAAAAACTCTATATAATTGAGGTTAATCCCAGGGCTTCAAGAACAATTCCTTTTGTAAGTAAAGCAACAGGTGTTCCCTTAGCAAAAATTGCAACAAAAATAATGCTTGGTAAAAGTCTTGATGAACTTGGATTAACAAAGGAAGTTATTCCTAATTATTATTCTGTAAAAGAGGCTGTTTTGCCGTTTAACAGATTTTCTAATGTTAATCCTGTGCTGGGTCCTGAAATGAAGTCAACTGGGGAAGTTATGGGTTTAGATGTTGATCTGGGAGCTGCCTTTGCAAAGGCACAATTGGGAGCAGAGCAAAATCTACCTGTTTCAGGAAATGTATTTATCAGTGTACAAGATAGTGATAAAGATAAAATTCTCCCTCTTGCAAGAGATTTTCATGGTATGGGTTTTACAATTATGACTACAACAGGCACACATATGTTTTTAAAGAAAAATTTAATTTCATCAAAAATTGTAAAAAAAGTTTCTCTGGGAAGACCGAATATTCTAGATGCTGTTAAAAATAATGAAATTCAACTTATTTTAAATACTAGAAATACTAGAAATGCTTTTTTAAGCAGCAAAACAAAACAAGATGGATATAAAATAATGCGTTGTGCAATAAAATTTAAAATTCCTTATGCAACAACAACAGATGGAGCAAAAATGATATGCAGGGCTATTAAAGCTTTGCAGAAAAAAAGTTTACAAGTAAAAACAATTCAGGATTATCATGCTGGGATTTGATAGCATCATAAAAATTTTCTATCTATCTACTTTCTACTGAATAAAAATTATTTAAACAGCTTATAAAGTGCCTGGGTTCCATTATTGTCATTAGTTAATTTTTCATAGAGTTTTTTTGCAAGAATAAGTCCTGGAGTATCAAGATTAAGGTTATTTGCAGAATCAGCAGCAATAATCATATCTTTAATAAAATGTTTTATATAAAATCCAGGTTTATAATCTCCTGCAATTATACGGGGTCCAAGATTATTAAGGGACCAGCTTCCTGCTGCGCCCTGACCAATACTTTCTAGCACAGTTGTTTGATCAAGCCCTGCTTTTTTTGAATATGCTAAAGATTCACAAACACCAATCATGCAGGATGCAATTGCAATCTGATTTGCAATTTTTGTGTGCTGCCCTTTTCCAGCAGAACCCTGAAAAATAATATTTTTCCCCATAATTTTAAAAATTGGCAATAAAGCATTAAATATATCTTTATCACCACCAACCATAATTGAAAGAGTTCCGTTTTTTGCTCCTATATCTCCACCAGAAACTGGAGCATCTAGAATATGTATAGAATTTTTTTTCCCTTGGTTATAAATTTTAAGCGCAAGTTCAGGACTTGATGTTGTCATATCTACTGCTATTGTTTCAAGCTTGGAATTTTTTAAAATTCCTGTTTTTGAAAGATAAACTTCTTTAACATCATTGGGAAAGCCAAGCATGGTAATAATAAGATTACATTTTAATGAAATATCTTTAATGGAATCTTCCCATATCCCACCTTTTGCACATATATTTTTTGCTTTGGATTTTGTTCGCGTATATATATGAAGATTATATCCTGCCTTAATAAGATTATCTGCCATACTGTTTCCCATAACTCCCATTCCAATAAATCCAATAGTTGTTTTTTCAGGTGATACTAGCATAATGTTTTTTCCTTTTACTGCGCCATATTAGTTTTTTTCAAGATTATTAACTTTTAACTACATTAATTGTAAAATTTCCTAGATTTTCAGGAAGCTCTGAAAATACAATCATAAAAGGAATAGAATCCCCTGATTTAATATTAATATTTGAATTATTATTTCCTGTTTTTCTAGAAAGAATAGAATTAATAGTTGATATTTCAAGGGTTTCAATTTTTTCCTGGGAAATAAGATTGCCACAAAATACTGTTTTCTTTTTTACCTTAATTTTATTCTTTGTTAAAAGGGTTCCCTTAACTTTAATATTGCTACAAGGAATTTTTGATTTATTTATTACATCTCCTGTAATAACAAAAAGTTTTTCAGCAGATGAATTTATTACAAATCTGCTTTTAACACTTTTTTGATTAAGAATAAGTTTTATATCAGATGATTCAGCAGCAACTTTAAAGGTCATATTTTTATTTAAAGATTGTATTTTGATGCTGGAGATATAAGGAATATTAATCCCTTGTATAATACATATGATATATCCTGTAATTAATATATTTATTAATAAAAAAAGGAAAATAAAGTTATTTTTTTTTGCAGATTTTTTCCAAAAATCATATATAAATTTGGTATTTAGAATTTGCTTTGAATGATAATTTGTTGTGGGAAAATTTTGATTATCTATTTGGTTATTTATTTTATTTGGGGGAGACTTTTGCTTACATAAATTAATAGTTTCTTTTATATCTTTTTTTTGATTTTTTCTTATATTAATTTTTGTTGTAAATCCTTGTTTTTCCTTTCCAAGCAGTTCGTTAAATTCTGGAAAACTAAGATTTTTTTCAAGATATTCTATTTTTTCTTCTTTATCTTTATTGTTAAATTTCTTTTTAAAAGAAGGATAAATAATAAAAATATTTTTACATATATTACACCGTACTTTAGAACCCCTTTTGTCTAGAATAGATTCATCTATATTAAATTGTGTTAGACATTTTTCGCAGATGACAATCATATTTTTTTTACTATATTTTATGGCATCGTAAAAATTATATCTACTTTAGTTCTATTATTTTTTCAAAATTATTAGGCATATTAATGCTAAGTAATTTTATTATTATTGAAAAAATATTAGTCCTTATATATGGAGCTTGTTTTGATGCCTTTTTTATAATTCCAAATCAAAAATCGAAGTAAGATTTCTGTATTTTTCATTATAATCAAGCCCATAGCCCACAATAAAACCACGCTTAATAGTAAAACATGAATAATCTACATTTATTTCTATTTCCCGGCGTTCATGTTTATCAATTAAAGTACATATTTTTAAAGAAGCAGGCTTAAGTGATTTAATATGCTTAGTAATCATTGCAAAAGTCCTGCCAGTATCAATAATATCTTCAACAAGAAGAACATGTTTGTTTTTTAAATCAAGATCAGGCTTTTTAGTAAATGTAATTTTCCCAGTTGTTGATGTACCTGAATAACTTGAGGCACCAACAAAATCAATTTCATGGTCAATTAGAACATTTCTTGTAAGATCTGCAAGAAACAAAAAAGAGCCTTTAAGAATTCCCATAAGAACAAGATTTTTATTCTTATAGTCCTTGGAGATTATATTTCCTGTTTCTTTAATTTTTTCTTTAATTTTTTGTTCAGAGATTCTTGGAATAAGTTTTCCCATAATAATTTATAATCCTGTTTTTATTAATTTTTTAATAAGTTTTTTTTGTTCTTGAGTAAGAATTTTGGGAATATTAAGATTCACAACAACAAAAAAATCACCATTTTCCTGTTTATTTAAATAAGGAATACCTTGATTTGCAACACGCATTTTAGCTTTATATTGAATTCCCGTAGGAATATTAAGATTTATATCTTTTTCCTTGGCAGTAGTTACTTTAATTTTTGTTCCCAAAAGAGCGTCACTAAGCTTAATTTCTTTTTTAGTATATATATTATTATCTTTTATTTGAAAATTTTGATTTGCAATTGGCATTGATTTAATAAAAAGATCTCCTCTGGGTCCGCCTTTAGGACTTTGTCCTCCTTTTTGGGGAACTCTTATTTTTTTTCCTGAAATCATACCTTTAGGAATTTTAATATTTATTGTTTCGCTAGATGCCCCATGATTTATTGTAATTGTTTTTTTTGTGCCTTCTATTATTTCTTTTAAAGTTAAAGAAACTGCATATTCAAGGTCATTGCCTTTTATTGGTGGCTGTCTATTACATCTGCCTCCTCCTCCCATATTAAAGCTAAAAGAGTTTCCTCCAAAGGAACTATTCATATTAGCAGAGTTAAACCTAGATTCCTTAAAAATATTTCCCAGATCAAAATTTCTAAAGATATCTTCCTGAGAAAAACGCTGTTTAAAATCAGCTGATCCATATGTGTCATATTGCTGACGTTTTTTTTTATCACTTAAAACTGCATAGGCTTCACTGATTTCCTTAAATTTTGTTTCAGAATTTTTATCTCCCTTATTTTTGTCAGGATGATATTTTAAAGCAAGTTTATGATAGGCTTTTTTAATTTCACCTTCTGAAGAACTTTTGTTTACTCCAAGAATTTTATAATAATCATTTCCGCTCATTCTATCTATTTTCCTTTTTCCCAAAATCTCTTGCTTGCTACCATAAGAATAGATATGCCGGCAGGTGTCATACCATCTATTCTTGAAGCATGTCCAAGGGATTCAGGCATTATTTTTGTAAGTTTTTCTTTTAGTTCATTAGATAATCCATGAATTTTAGAAAAATTAATTTTTTTAGGTATTTTTATATTTTCCATCTTTTTATATTTTTTTATTTCATTTAATTGGCGTTCAATATATCCTTCATATTTGATTTCTATTTCTACTTGTTCTTGAACTCTGGAAGAAACAGGAGTTTTTGGGGAAGCTTTAAGAATATTAACAGCAGAATAGTTAATCCCTGCTCTTTTAAGAAGTTGGTCAAGTTTTACACCTGTAGTGATTTTAGAGGTTCCAACTTTTGTAAGATAATCATTAGTATGAGAACATGGTTTAATAACAGTTTTTTTAATTCTTTGAATTTCTTTGGCAGAAGCTTTTTTTATTTCTCTTGTAATTTCCAAAGTTTGTTTATTTACCAGTCCAAGCATATAACCTTTTTCAGCAAGTCTTAAATCTGCATTATCTTGTCTTAGCATAAGTCTATACTCTGCTCTGGAAGTAAACATTCTGTATGGTTCTTTTGTGCCTCTAGTTATAAGATCATCTATCATAACACCCATATAGGCTTCTGACCTGTTTAAAATAAAAGGTTTTTTCTTTTGAATCACACATGCTGCATTTATTCCTGCCCACATGCCCTGGGCAGCTGCTTCTTCATAGCCTGAAGTTCCATTAATTTGACCTGCAAAAAATAACCCTTTTATTTTTTTTGTTTCAAGAGTTGATTTAAGTTGCTGAGGATTTATATAATCATATTCTATTGCATATCCTGGTCTCATAATTTCAGCATATTCCAGCCCTTGAATTAAATGTATAAAATCTAACTGAAGTTCCAGAGGAAAGCTGTTGCCAAGACCAGATGCATATATTTCTTTTGTATCAAGTCCTTCATGTTCAAGAATTATTTGATGGCTTGTTCTTTCTGGAAATTTAACAACTTTATCTTCAAATGAAGGGCAGTATCTTGCTGATTTTCCAATAATATGTCCTCCATAAAGTGCAGAATGTTTAAGATTTTTTTGTACAAACTCATGTGCTTTTTTATTTGTGCGGCCAATATAACTTGGAACCAATTTATTTGTAATTTTTTTTGTGGAAAAGGAAAATGGTTTTGGATTAAATTCTGAATCTTGAACAGTAAATTTTGAAAAATCAATACTTGAAGAATGAAGTCTTGGCGGAGTGCCTGTTTTCATTCTAGCAATATGAAATCCTATTTTTTCAAGGGATGATGCAAGGGAAATTGAAGAAAATTCACCAGCTCTACCTGCATCAAAAGAGCTAGAACCAATATGTACTTTGCCTTTAAGAAATGTTCCAGTAGCAAGTATAACAACATCACCATAAAAAATAAAACCTGTTTTTTCAATAATTCCCTTTACTTTTCCATGCTCAATTATAATGTCTTCTACCATTGCTTGTTTAAAATCAAGATTGCATGTTTTTTCAATCAAAGATTTCATTGCTTGTTGGTATTTGATTTTATCATTTTGCGTTCTAGTGGAATGAAGAGCTGGCCCTTTTTTTGTATTTAAAGTACGATATTGAATGGCAGATAAATCACAAATTCTAGCCATATTGCCTCCTAGGGCATCTATTTCCTTAACAAGCTGTCCCTTGGCCATTCCACCTATAGATGGGCTGCATGGCATTGCTGCAACTTTATCCATATCTATAGTTAGAAAAAGTACACTGCAATCCATATTAGCTGCTGCAATAGCTGCTTCACATCCTGCATGACCCGCACCCACAACTATAATATCATATATTTTTTTATTAAATTTCATATTGATTACAATAAAGTAGTTATAAGTTCTTTTATATAAAGCATAAGAAACTCTTTTTTTATAACTATTTTAGTATTCTATTTTGTTGGCTCTAGGAAAAGTTCTTGGGTAGGTTTTAAAAATAGTTAAAATAAGTGGATAATCACACCATTAATTTGTATTTATTGTTTTAATAAGTATGTGAATGTTTTTTATTGGGAACAAATTGCCATAACAACCTTTCTTTTTTTTAGAAAGAAAGGTTATGAATATAGCATAACTATATTGGGTTTAAAATGTTCAATTTTAAAAGATGAGCAATAAAAATATTTAAATGCTTTAGACATAAGATTGCCTAAAACAGCTAAAGTTATGGTTAAGTTGATGGGATTATTGTCAGGGTTTTCCCATGTGCCATTGTTTATCTATTTTTCTATTTCTATAATGTTTTATTTGTTTTTCAATACTATATAATACCTTTTTAATATAAGGATCATCAAGTCCATTATTATTTTTTAAATACTCCAGCAATCTAAATATTTCTTCTCCATCCATGACTACCCAATTGCATTTATTGTCAATACATATACAGAAATTTACATTGCCTGAAATTCCTTCATCAATTGAAGGAAGATCAGAAATTGGTTGAATACCGCATGAAGCTCCAATACGCCATTTTGCATATCCACTTAATGGAAAAAAAAATAGAAAAATAAAGAATAATAATATAATTTGTTTCATGTTTTGCTTTTTATGTGATTAAAGGTAGGTATTAAGAGCAGATTTCTTATATTGTTCTTTGGGAATCCGCTTTAATTTTTTCAGTGAGTTTTTTAGGTAATTCGTTTATATCCACATACAAAAGAGTAATAAAATATAACAATTTATTATATTTTATTACTCTTTTGTAATTATTTATTTTTATTATCCTCGCACTTCTTCTTTAACTTTTGCTGCAATTTTAAAAAGAATAGTTAAAATTAAAAGACCTTTGCCAAACACAGCAAGGCTTATTATAATTTCTTTTAGAGTTGGAGCATATTCTGTAACATGATGTAAAGGAGATGGCACAAATCCTCCTGAAATCATTCCAAGGCTCTTGTCAATCCATGTACCAACAACTATCATTATACATGTAAAAGGCAAAAGTGTTTGATTATTTCTTAGTGCTGGAATTATAAGAAGAATAATACCTATAAACATAAGTGTCATTGAAGTCCACATCCATGGAACAAGGGCATTATGTCCGTGCAAACCAAAAAACAGATAATTAATATGTGATGCATGCCCGGGAATTTTACTATAATAGGTTACAAATATTTCACATAAAAAGAAAAATACATTAGCTATAAGAGCATAACATACAATTTTTGATAAAGTCTGCATTGCATCCCAGCCCGGATCAAATTTAGTAACTTTCCGCATAACAAAGCAAAGAAGAATAAGAACTGAAGGACCTGCTGCAAATGCTGATGCAAGAAACCTTGGAGCAAGAACTGCTGTAAGCCAAAAGCCTCTGCCTGGAAGTCCGCAGTAAAGATATGCTGTAACTGTATGAATACCAATTGCAAAAGGAATGGAAAGATAAATAAGTGGCTTTGTCCATTCAGGTGGTTTTACTTGATTTCTTTCTGCCTCAAGAACCTTCCAGCCAATTATAATATTAAGAAATAAATACCCATTAAGCACACACATATCCCAAAACAGCATGGAATGGGGAGTAGGATAAAGCAATACATTTAATGCGCGGGTTGGCTGACCAAGATCTACAATTATGAATAAAAGACACATAACTAAAGATGCTACTGCCAGAAATTCACCAAGAATCGTTATCCTATGAAATTTTTCATAATCATGGAGATAATAAGGTATTACAACCATTACACCACCTGCTGCAACCCCAACAAGGTATGTGAAGTTTGCAATATAAAAACCCCATGATACATCACGAGTCATGCCAGTAATTGCAAGACCATTTATAAACTGTTCAATATAGACTGCAAATCCTGCTCCCATAACAGCTAAGAGCAGTCCTATCCATATCCAGTATTTTTTACTTCCTTTAATAGCTATTTCAAGCATATTTGCCTCTCTTACATTATTTAAAATATAAATGAAGAATTTTTACGTCATTATCTTACATAAGATAGTAAACAGATGGCTCAGTTCCAAGCTCTTGTTTACGCCTGATTGAATATTTTTCATTCAAGAGTTGTCTTATTTCAGATTCAGAGTTTTCAAGATCACCCACAACAATTGCACCTTGTGATGCCTCAGCACAATAAGGTTGTTGACCCTTTGCAAGTCGTTCAGCACATAAATTACATTTTTCCACAACACCTTTAGTGCGCGTAGGAAAACTTGAATTTGTTTGTTCAATAAAAGGTCTAGGGTCCCTGAAATTAAAACTTCTTGCACCAAATGGACAAGCTGCCATGCAAAATCTGCATCCAATACAGCGATGAAAATCCATTAATACAATGCCATCTTCTCGTTTAAATGTTGCCTGTGTAGGACATGCCTGAACACAAGGTGCATTTTTACAATGATTACAAGTTACAAGAAATGGAAGCTCCTTGAATTTTTCAGCTAGAAATTCATCTTCTTTATCAGGAAAGGCATGCTCAAAATGTTCTTTCCATATCCATTTAACTTCCTGATGGTGATTTACGGGACTTGTTTTAGGAAATTTTTCTTTGTCAGGCTCGTGATTAAAATCAGGAACATTATGGGCTTTATGACATGCATCAGTAATATTTGCTGCAATTGCATCTGTAAGTTTGCTGGTATCAATAACCATTCCCCATCGTTTGGCTGAAAAAACTTCGGCATTTTTGGATTTAACAGCATCAACAGTACCAGTACCTTGTGATTCAGATGATGCAAAAGTTGTTATTGCCGGAGTCATGCCAATGCCCAGTGCAGAAATACCTGCAACTTTAAGGAATTTTCTTCTGCTTTTTTTCATTGGGTTATCTCCTTGGGATTTGTGTGGCATTCCCAGCAATAGGGAGCCACTGAGGCATAATCATGACATTTATCGCAAAATTTTTCTTTATTTGTATGACAGCCAATACAGGAATTATCACCAGTAGATAAACTCATTTGAAATTTTTCTCCATTGGCAGCTTCATACATTCTATCAGCATCTCTTACAACTGAGTCTCTCCACTCATCAAGTAAGGACATGTGATTTGCCCGCATGTCATATTTTTCAAGAACACATTTTTTTGCAGCTTTAGCTTGTTCTGAAAGTTCAGGTTTTGGAGCAACAGTATCTGATCTACCTAAATTAAACCAGAAGGGAAAGAGTGCTGCAACAACAAATATCACAAGTCCAACTATTATTGCATTTTTACTCATCTTCATCCTCCATTTCTTCCTCTTCCATTCCAGGTAATGGTTCCATGCGAAGATCCGTTGTTCTCTTTTGTTCACCAGGCAGGATCAGGGCGTTTCCAACAAGTTCATGGATACCAATTACATCAACTTCCGGAACCCAGTATTCCATGAGTGTAGGAAATACAGCTCTGTCAATGGCACATATGCAGCACAGATGGGTCACGCCAAATTTTTCATGAACATATTTTACAGCATTTGCCCTTGGAAGTCCGCCTGCCATTCTCAGTTCAATATTTTCACCTGCATTGAGTCCTGCACCGCTGCCGCAGCAGAATGTCTGCTCTTTGATGGTGTTTTCAGGCATCTCAAAAAAGTTGTCGCAGACATTGTTCATAATATATCTTGGTTCCTCAAGCAGTCCCATACCCCTTGCAGTGTTGCATGAGTCATGATAAGTCAGAGAAATATTGCTGTTACGGCTCTTGTCAAGTTCAAGTTTTCCATGCTTTATCAGGTCTGCGGTAAACTCACATATATGAACCATTTTTGTTGATTTTGCATTTTCAAATTTTGTTCCTGTAATAGGATTTACAGGTTCTTCAAGAAAATCAGCAGGTCCGTTCATAGTATCCATATATTGATGTATAACACGCCACATATGACCACACTCACCACCTAAGATCCATTTTACGCCAAGTCGTTTTGCCTCAGCAAACATTTTAGCATTAAGTCTTTTCATGGTTTCATGGGATGTGAAAAATCCAAAATTACCACCTTCAGACGCATATGTACTCCAGGTAACATCAAGATCATACTTGTCTTTAAGATATTTAAAAAGAATTAAATAACCTTGACAAGTGTAAGTTCCAGGATCTGCAAAAACATCTCCTGAAGGTGTAATAAAAAGAATATCAGCCCCTTTTTTATTGAATTGAGGCTCAACATTAACACCTGTAATTTCTTCAATATCCTCTGTAAAAAAATCCAGCATATCTTTAAACGCATGAGGTTGAATTCCAAGATGATTCCCAGTTTGATAGCAATTAGAAACAGGTGTTGCAATCCAATCTATATTAAGACCAAGAAGATTTAAAAGTTCTCTTCCTATAATGGTAATTTCTGCTGTATCAATTCCATAGGGACAAAATACTGAACATCTTCTGCACTCTGTGCATTGAAAAAAATAGTACCACCACTCTTTTAAAACATCCAATGTTAGAGGTCTATTTCCTGCAATTTTTGAAGCACCTGAAATGCTTTGTAAAATTTTTCCAGCATGTGTAAAATCATTTCTGTAAACAGATCTTAAAAGTTCTGCTCTTAAAACAGGCATATTTTTAGGATCTCCAGTTCCAAGAAAGAAATGACATTTGTCTGCACAAGCACCACAGCGTACACATATATCCATAAAGATTTTAAATGTTCTAAATTTTTCCAGTCGTTCTTTAAGTCCATTATGAAGAATTTCCTGCCAATTTTCAGGAAGCTTCCAATCATCTTCTAATGGATTCCATGCTCTTGCATTAGGTAGGCCCAAAGTTTCAACACTTTCAGCTTTTGCAGCATAGCAATACATTCCAGGTCTAATCTGGACAGAAGTATCCATCCAACTGCCCCTGGCAGGTGTGTGGTCTATCTTATCCAATAATTCATCTGGTTTGAGTTCATCAGCCATTTATTACTCCTTCTTATCCACTGGAAGCCCAGCTTCTATCATTTTATCTCTAAAGTGATTTTCATATTCTTCATATGTATGAGTCTTTACATTATAGTTCCAAGGATTAATATGTCTTTTGGCACGGGTATTATTGGCCATATTTCTTGTGGGACTTAGGAATATACCGCCTATGTGCATAAGCTTACTTATGGGTAAATATGCAAAAAGAACACTTACCATAAATAAGTGAGCATAAAAAAGTCCTCCAACACCTTCTGGGATTGATGGATGAAAAGTTACAAGACTCATAATGAATTCTTTTACACTAACAATATCAACCTTTGTAAAATATCTCATTGAAATTCCGGTTGCTGCTATACCTATTATAAGGAAAAGTGGAAAATAATCTGATGCAAGGGAAATATAACTTACCTTGCCATCAAAAATTCTCCTTGCAAGCAAAAATAATACAGCTGCAATAAGGACTATTCCTGAAAGAAATATTCCAGGAAGACCAATTTGAATAATTCCATCAAGATATTCAAGAAATCGAACACATGCAGGTACTGGTGTTAGGAAAAATCTCAAATGTCTTAAAAGAACAACCAAAAATGAGTAATGAAAAGCTAGAGCTCCAACCCACAGAAAAATTTCCCAGGAAAAAGAAAGTCTGTTAGTCTCGTCCCTTGCAAATCCAGCTTTTGTGTTTCTAAAAAGAGATCTAAAAAGAAAAATTTCAAGGACCATACGCACAAAAACACCTGATGCAGTATCTGGGTTGTCAATGCAGTTTTGTTTGATCCAAGGAAGTGATTTTTGCTGCCCGCAAGTTGTGGGGATTCTAAAGGGAACTGCAGAAGATGCCCATCCATATACACGGTATATAAAACCTCCAATAAAAAGTATAACCGCTAGATAGGGAAAAATAATTCCAAATGCCCACTGCATATTGGCTCCCTCAACCCCTGCGTATGCTAGCAGAAAAAGCAGAAAAACGCCTATTAGGGGTAACATGTACTTTTGATTCATCTTACAACCACCTCTTTTTTTGGATTTTGCAAAATAAAAAATGCAAATGCAAAAGCCTGTTTAAAGGGAGTAAAATTATTTCACTTCCCTAGGTTGATGAACTCTTAAAAAGTCCAAATTTAAAATTTAAATAACTGCTCTCATATAAACATTAAACTAAGTTTTATTATTTGAGCTGAGAAGCTGCTCCTCAGTGAGCTCTTTTACTAAACCTGCCCTTTCAAAGGCTTTATGAACTCGTCGTTTTGCCTCAGTTGCCTTTAAAAGGAATATATTTTCTCTACACTTCATAAATCTGTTAAAAGCTGCAAGGCTAATCTCGTCAACTTTTTTCTCAAAGGAAGAATTTAACGAGGTACCAATAATTTTTTTAACAATTCCCTTTAACTCAAATACAAATTCTACAGCTTTAGAAGCACTAAAACTTTGTACAGCTCTAATGCGTATAACTGGATCAAGAGCTTCTTCAATTTTTTCCTGATTTATTTCTTTTTGTTCTATATTTTCATTTTTTCTATTTTCATGCCCTAATGTGTGAAAAAGCTTATCCCAAACATCTTCCAAGCTTTGTTTTGTTACACAGCCCACAGGATTGTCAAATTTGTTTTTAGATTTATCAAGTATTCTGGCTGTTTCCGGAGGATATGTATTAATTGCAGCTTGAAACCACTGGTTAATTATTTTCTCTCTATTTTTTCTAAGTTTTTCAATAAAATCTGCTTTGCTAAAATTCATTTGTAAAATACCATCCTCTTAGACTATAATTTTTTTATGATAAAAGATAATAATTTCAAATACTTAAAAATTTATATTTTATTAAAATTGTATGTTGTAATAGCTTGTCGATATAACTATACTTTTAATTTATGTCAAGGAAATTATATTAGGAATAAAAACAAGATATTTCAGGAAATAAAATTTTAGATTTTTCTTAAAATCATTAGAATTTTTCTACAATAATAAAACTTTTTTTCTCTTTAATAAGTTTTTTTGAATCTATTCCAGTACAATATATAAGTTCTTTTTTCCCATCATTATCTATGTCTGCCATTGCAAAGTCAGCAATATATCCCTGCACAGGATCTGTTTCCCAATCTTTTTTTAGACGGGCTGTTTTCCATATAAAAGACTTAATAGAACCTGATGTGAATTTTCTAAATCTCTTTAAAATTTTTTTTGATATATCTTTGTTATGAGCAACAATCACTTCTATAAAAAGGACTAGAACCTAAAGCAAAAGAACTTTTCCATTTATTGTTTCCATTTAATTTAGTTATATTTAAATGATTATTTTTATCCAGCCAAAGTATTTGCTCAAACCCTGTATTAAGAATATCTCCAAAGGTAAAACTAAATAAATCTCCATTTTGGGGAATAAAAATTTGATTATTCTTTAAATAATTATTTCCATTCCAATAAAGATAAAAAACAGGTCCTGAAAAACCTCCTAAAAAGCTGCCCTCTTGACCTAAAAGAGTTTTTTGTCCATTTTTTTCAATGATACGATAATACCAGCCTGCATTTTTTTTAATATATGTAAACTCATTATTTTTCCATTCCATGACAAAGGATTTAACATTATTTTTTTTGTCAACAGATGTAACAAAAATTTCAGCTCTTCCATTTTTATTTATATCTGCTGCATCAATTGTTTTAAATGTATTGTAATATTTACCTTGTATTTCACCTTTTTTAATGAGTTTATTATTTTTAAAAGAAAATAAAATAAGATTGTGAGCATCAATAGTAACTATATCAGCTAATTTGTCTCCATCAACATCTGCTACTGCAATGGAAGAAAAGCTAGTATTAAATACCTTACTTTTAAAAATAATTTTAGGCTTGGATTGAACTTGAGATTTTTCAGAAGTTAAAATACTTTTTTCTGGAATTGCAATTTGGCTTTGTGGATTTGCCGTTAACGGGACTGAAACTGTATTAATATCTTTTTTTGTAATAACTTGTTCTTTTATGACAATTTTTTTTATATTTTTAGCAATAATTGAAGCATGTTGTACAATGTCTTCCTGATTTTTGCTTGATTCATGGAAATAATATATAGTTTTTCCTTTTTTTATATCAATTAGTTCACCATCTGTATTAATAGTTGACCCTATAATTGTAATAGTTCCCTTTACAATAAAATCTATTTTATTAAATTGTTTGGTGTCTTTCAAAAATTTAAACCTGGGATTATCCATATCAATCCCATAATCTTTAAAATTTTTATCTTTACACGCAGCAAGAATTTTTCCTGTATCTCCCAGTCTGGTGCAAATCATTTTTCCAATGCCTTTTCCAAGAAATGAAAGATTTTTTTGGGAAAGAACTTCAAAGGGAAATACAATAATTTTTACATTTTTTTGTGAATTTAAGACACTAGCATTTGTATTTACTGCTAGAAATAAAACAAAGAAAAATAACAAAATAGGGTTAGGATGTAATTTTTTACTCAATTTAATAACTCCTTAATTTTAAATTAAAATATAACCACGAAAAATACTAAAAAATATAAGACTCTTTTCCTGAGATTTCGTGATTAAAATATAAAAGCGGATTTTTTATATTGTCTTGATTTAATATATAGTAAAATAGAAAAATTCCTCTATACTATTAAATTATAGTATAAAAAATCACTAGTAAATAATTTAGTTTATCAAGGGAATATTATTTTTTCTATATTTTTTTAAAATGAGTATTTAATTGTTTTGAAATTATAGGATAGGAATTTAATTTATAATTAATATTATAAACAAATTTTAATTTTTAAATTGTTTAAGCTATAAATTATATAATTAGGAAAAAGGAAAGAATGGGGAAACAAATAATATTTATTTGTTGTAAGGAATTACAAGTTAAATCTAATTAATACACTCTTCGTTACATTTTTTTTCTTTTGCAAAACAGTAAAAAATTTCTGTTTTTATATTTTTATCGTCATCAAATTGGCTCATATTTTTTTTGAAATCTTCTGTACAACCTATTGTTATAGTATATTCTTTATTATATTTTTTTATAAGCTTTGAATAACAATAATAGACTACATCTTTTCCATCTTTTAAATTTTTAAAAGTACTAATTTGTTTACATTCTTGTTCTTTAAAAGCTTTTACCGCACACCATTTATTGCAAATATTAATTTCAGTATTTATTGTTCTGTCCTCTGGTATAGGAAGCATAAATCTTTTAGAAATACTACCTTTCTTTTGGTTAGCACCTAAATTAGTCTTTAAAAGATGTATTTCCCCTTCTGATAAAGATGCACATCTATGAGCTAGTATTTCATAACTCATTTCTTTATAAATTCTACTTATCATCTCTAAATTATATCTATTATCTTTTAAAGCCTTTTTAAATTTTTTTTTGTTTAAAAGCAATGCAGATGCAAAATAATTTGCTTCATATTCTTTTTTTTCAGATATATATTCATCTATTTCTTGATTACCTTTGTCAAAGGTATGGTTCAGATAAAGATGAGCAATTTCATGTAATATACGAAATAATAAAGAATCTATCTCTTCATTATCATCAAGATTTTCATTATATACAATTAATATTTTCTTATTATTTTGACCGTAAGAATAAATAAAGCTATCAACGGATTTATTATATTTTTTAAACTCCTTATTGGATGCACTTCGCAGTATTATAATATAATTTTCTTCGCGATTCATTTCATCTATTATCTTACGAATATTTTCTTTTGTTTTAATTTCACAAAAATCAGATGAATCTAAACATCCCTTATATTTTTTTATAAAATTCTCTGCTTTTCGTTCTATTTCTTCTAAACAGCCACCCATTTTTTCAACAGATTTTCGAAGTTTTTCTTTAACTTGTGATGGCATTATAACTTCTTTTTTTATCATTCAATAAAAAAAGGCTGAAATAATTTATTCCAGCCTTTTTTATGTCTAAATTCAAATTTTATATTTAAAATGGTGTAGATGGAATACTGCCGTCAAGAACACCATTTGCAAGTTTAGCAAGAGCATTAGACTCGTCTTTTGTTAAAGGATTTTGTTCTCCATGTTCTCTATGTGCCAATATTACATGTGCATTAACTTTATCAGTTAATATAATATTTTTTTGGCTGTCTCTCTGTTTTTTTAGTAGATTATTAATCATTTTATTATCCTCCCTAAATAGACTGTTACAGATAAAAGTTAAAAAAGTTTTTATCTGTAACAGTTTGTCATTAAAAAATAATAAAATAATTTAGAATGATAAGCTTAAACGAGTACCAATTTCAAATGGGTTTTCATCGTTTGTATAAACAGCACTAGTATCACTATCAAATTGTGTTCCATCACCAGCAAAGAGATATGCACCAACAAGTTCAAGGCTTAATCCATCTATAATCTGATATGTAGCTTTAACATCAATTTCTAATCCAAGAGAATCATCTTGGTTTGCATGAGTTACTTCCTCCATTTTTGCATACCAAAGATCAAAATCAAGGCTAAGTTTTTCACATGCTTGATAAGTTGTTCCAACATTAAAGGCAATTACATTTTTTAAACCAAAAGCACCTGAAGTATAGGCTGAACTTTGACCATCAAAAATACCGCCGCCCATTATTTCAGCCCATACATAGTAGTAACCACCAAAATCTGTTCCAAATCCTTCTACATCATCAGAATTGATATCATTACCAGTAGAAAAGAGAAATTTTCCATGAATTCCAACAGAATCATTAATATTATGGTTTCCACCAAGGGCAATAAGCCATGCAGAAATATCTTGTTCAACACCAAGACCATCAGAAGTATTTCCAGCAACGCCGCCCTGATAAACTAAAGTTCCCCATAATGTTGTAGGACCAAAATTACCATCAACATCAGCACCTAAAAAATAGGTATAATCACCATCAGCAGCATCAGTATACACAAATGTTGGGGCAAGAGTAATACTATCTAAATTTACTTGGTGTTTAAAAAGATAACCATTTACATCAGAACCTGTATTATCACTACTTTCGTCAATTTTTAAGAATCCACCACTTGTTGTACCAATGGAAGAATCAATAGAAAGCATAAGTCCTGAAAAATCATCATCAAAAACAAGACCACGATGTACTACAGCAGGCTGTGTACCAAGTTTTGCATTAAAGGAACCAACATTAAAGTCAACATAACTATTTTTTACTAATACGCTAAGTCCATCTGCTCCAATATCACCATAGTTCGCAGTATGTGAACCACCAGCAACACCCCAGGTAGCATTCATTTCAAATTTATTAACAAATTTTAAGTTGTCATTTAAAATTGCTGTATAATAAATGCGTGATCTTGTGTCAGTTCGTGTGTAATCAGTTATAACATCAGGTGTTGAGGAATCAGAACCATCAAAGTTTTTCTGGGTGTACATTCTTGTACGCCAGTACCCGCCAAACTCATGCTCAATTGCAAATGCAGGAGCTGTAAAAGCAATTCCTACAATAGCAATAAAAGCAACTATAAAAATCTTTTTCATTTTTTTCTCCTTTAGAAAAAATTAAAAAAACTATTTTTTATGCATTATGCATAAAAAAACATATATTAATATTACCCATTAAGGAATGAGCATAAAACTTATTATCATAATAAAACAAAGTGTCAAGTTTTTTTGTTTGCATTTTTTGCTTTGATTTTATTATTTACTTTAATATAATATTAAAATATACAAAGACCCAAAAGCCTTGGTTCTTCTATATTTTAAAGTAAAAATATTAAAAATAATTTAATAAAAATTCACCATATTATATAAGCAAATAAATTAGGAGTATTAAAGTGAAAATCAGACTATATACTTTTTTTATGATTTTTATGCTTTTTATTTCAGTGTCAATATCAGCTGATACTCAGAAAACTAAAATTCTAGTAGCACCTTTTAAAATACAGGCACAACAAGATTATCCCTTTCTTCAAAAGGGAATATCTCAAATGCTTTTATCCCGTCTTGAAATCCCCAGTATTTCAACTGCCATACCCCAGAATAATATAAAATTAGAGAATATAGAATCAAAGAAATTTGATTTTCTTCTTAGTGGAAACATATTAATTTTTGATGACAGCACAAGTACAGATGCAAAACTTATAGATGTAAAAACAGGCAAAACAGTACTTGTTTTTAATGAATTTGGCAAAACAAGGGGAGATATACTTTCCCATGTAAACCTTCTTGCACAAAAAATTAGAATTGATATTTTACACATTCAACCAACAAAACAAAGTATAATAAGTGATTCTAAAGAAACAATAAATCAAAAAAAATATACATACATACAAAAACCTAAAAAACAATCATTATGGAAAAGCAGAAAATTTAATGAAAAATTTATAAGTTTATCAATTGGAGATATTAATGGAGATTTAAAAAACGAAACTGTGGTATGCACAGAAAATAAAATATATATTTATAAATATAACAAAAAAAGATTAGAAAAAATTTCAGAATTTAAATTAGGACTTAATACTAGAATTATTTCTGTTGATGTTGGAGATATTAACAAAAACAAAAAATCTGAAATATATGTAACAGCTATTGACAAAAGATCTAAACTTCCATCTTCTTTTGTTCTTGAATTAAATGGCGCAAAATTTAATAAAATACTTGATAACCAGAAATTACTTTTTAGGATAATAAAGACAAAAAACAAGGGATTAATGCTTTTGGGTCAGGTTCTTGGAAAAGGAGAAAAAATTCTTAAAACACCTGTATTTCAACTATTATGGAATAAACAAAAACTTAGTTCTACAAGACTTAATATACCTGAAAACATATGTTTATATAGTTTTACATTTGGTGATGCTATAAATAATGGTTTAGATATTATTGCTGCAATTACACCAAAGGGTAAAATTCAAATTTTTTCCAATACAGGAGAAAGACTCTGGGCAAGTACTGATAATTTTGGCGGGACATCTTCCTATCTTGAATATAAAGGAATGCGTTATACACAAGGTGATGGCTATAGGATGAGTAAACATTTTCTCCAACAAAGAATTTTAATATCTGATCTTGATAGTAATGGAAAAAAATCGATTGTTATTGTAAAAAATAATGATTCTGCATCAAATCTTCTTTCAAAAACAAGAATATTTAAAAAGGGATATATTGAATTTTTAACATGGGATGATATAGGTTTTATATCTGATGGAAGAACTCGAACTTTTGCAGGATATATTTCAGATTATGCCATTGCAGATCAAAACAATGATGGGGAAAAAGAACTTGTATTTTGTGTTTTTAAATCTGAAAAAATAATTAATCAAAAACATACAACCATACTATACTCGCAAAAAAGACCACCTCATAACCTTTAGGGTGTGTTAAAAAATAACCATTACATTTTACATCTTATATTTAGCAGGTTATCTTTAGCTTGTTTTTAATTGCTCAATTTTTAAAATAGAACTGCTATTCTTTAAATTCTGCTCAATTTATCTAGTCATATCAGAGCTTTGCACAATCATTCTATTTTGTTTAAATTTTATGGTGAAGATGTATTGGTAATACTTTACCTAAAATTTAGACAAAAGAGAGCAAGCTCTGTTTACAAACATTTTTTAGATTAAAAATTAAAAAAAATTTTTATATTTTTAAAGTATTTTTATAAAAAATGCGTTTGTGTAAAGGTCTCTATTTATAAGTTCTTTTGTATAAATTATGTTTTTTATAAGATTATCTCTTATATAATAAGGAGAAGAATAATGCGACAAAGGTTTAATTTTGAAGTTAATAATAAAAAAAATATTTTAACACTTTCAGAATCAGGTGAAATAGAACCTGATTCTTTTTTAACTGCATACAAAGAAGAATATGATTTAAAAAAAATAAAAAAAGCTATAAAGCAAGGGCAAGAGACATTTATTGAAATATTAAGAACAAGAAATTTTTTTCCCTATTCAAGTCTTGCTGTAAAGCTTTTTGAATCCCTTGAAAAATTTTTTAAAGATGGAAAGAAAAATCAACTGAGTGTTGATTATGATGATATAGAATCTTTATATTCTTTAGAAAATATACAAGAAGAAAAAGAAGATATTAAGGTTGACGACCTTTTAAATGAAGAAAACGAGGATATAAGCGGAATAGATACTGATAAAGATAACTTAAATTTAAAAATTAATAAAAATGTTGATGATAAAAGTTGATGGTGTCTTAATTTTTTTTTATCTTTTTCACAAAAATTAACTTTTTATGAATTTATCAAAGCTTAAATAATAGAATGAAAAAATTAATAAAAAAAATTATTATTTTAGGAGCTAAAAAAGCATTTCAAAAAGGTCTTTTAAAAGCTGATATTTTTCCTAATATGAATATTGAACAACCAAGGCATGACGCTCATGGCGATTTATCAACTAATTTTGCTATGATTTCAGCAGGTGTGCAAAAAATGCCTCCTAGAAAAATTGCAGAAATTGTGATTTCCTGTATCAATGATTCAAATGGCATTATAAAAAAAATTGAAATAGCAGGCCCAGGATTTATCAATTTTTTTTTAAAAGATCAGGCATGGTATCCTTTTTTAAAAAAAATACATGACCAGAATAAAAACTTTGGGTCACTGGATTATGGCAAAGGGGAAAAGGTTCTTATTGAGTTTGTTAGTGCAAATCCAACCGGTCCTTTGCATGTGGGACATGGTCGTGGTGCTGTTGTTGGTGATACTGTGGGTAATATTCTTGCATTTGCTGGGTTTGATGTTCAAAAAGAGTATTATATCAATGATTCAGGTCAGCAAATAAAAACTCTTGGTATTTCTGTTTGGATAAGATTTCTTCAGAGCCTAGGGCATGATATTGAGTTGCCGAAAGACTGTTATCAGGGGAATTATATTAATGATATTGCATTAGAGCTTAATAAAAAAATGGGAGTTGAGCTTGCCAAACTTATTACAAAAAATAAAGCTGAAGTTGAAAAAGATAAAAAAGATGGAATTTTAATTTGTGCAAAATATGCAGCTGAAAAAATTCTTAAAAATATAAAACATGATTTAACTTGTTTTGGAGTTAAATTTAACAATTGGTTTAGCGAACAAAGTATGTATGATTCTGGTCTAGTTATGGAAACTATTGAAAAATTTAAAAAAAAGAATATTATTTATGAAAAAGATAAAGCCTGGTGGTTTAAAACCAAAAATTTGGGTGATGAAAAAGATAGAGTTGTTATAAAAAAGAATAGCCTTACAACATATTTTGCTTCGGATATTGCCTATCATCTTGAAAAATTCACCAGGGGTTTTGACCGTGTTATTGATGTTTGGGGTGCGGACCACCATGGATATATTAAAAGAATTAATGCATGTTTAGATGCTTCAGGAATAAAAACCAATAAATTTGATGTTATTTTAATTCAGCTTGTTAATCTTTTAAGGGATGGCGAACCAGTTGCAATGTCAACCAGGGCAGGGGAATTTGTTACACTTAAAAATATTATTGATGAGGTAGGAAGTGATGCAGCAAGATTTATTTTTTTAAGTCGCAGTTTTGATTCCAGCCTTGATTTTGACCTTAAAGTAGCAAAGCAGAAAACTAATGAAAATCCTGTATATTATGTACAGTATGTACATGCAAGAATAGCAGGTATTATGGCAAAGGCTTTATCTTGCGGGATTAATTCTGATGTGTATTCAGATTCTAATCTTGATGTATCAAGTCTTAAGGAATTAGAAGAAATAAAACTTATTAAAATTCTTACCATGTTTCCAGAAATTATTAAAAAAAGTGCAGAAACTTTAAACCCTCATGTGATTTTTACATATCTTATGACTCTTGCCTCTGCTTTTCATGGATATTATAACAAACACAAGGTTATAACAGAAGATAAAGATTTGACTCTAGCAAGGCTTTGTCTTGTTTTTGCAGTTAAAAAAGTAATAGGAAATTCTCTTTTTCTTTTTGGTGTTTCAGCACCTGATAGTATGTAGTTATAAATTAGATAACAAAAAGAAAAAAAAGAATTTATAAAATTAGAACAAAAAAAATAGAGGGACAATCTGACAACATACAGTAGAACCGGGCAAACTTTTTTATTCCATTGTTAGATTACTTGTATTAATTCCTAATAAAAAAGATGTAGGGATAAGTAGTCAAGGCTGTTTTTTTATGAAATATAGTAAATATTTTATTTTTTTTATTTTATGCGGTGTGATGTTTTTTTTTGGTATTCTTACTGGAAGAAGTACTATACCTGTTTTGTTTGATACAGATAATCTACAGAAAAAACTTGAAAATATTGCTGGAAAATATAAAGGCAAACAAATTATACATAAAAAACCTGCACTTGAGTTTTATGATAAACTAAAAAAACCTGTTCAAACAAGCAATTTACCTTTGGGGGAAAAAAAGGAAATTCTTCCCCTAAATATAGAAAAAAATAGTATTAAAAATGAAAAAATAATTGAGCAAGATAAACTTACAGTAAAAAAAAGTAAAAAAACAATGAGCCTTAATGTTGTTAAAACTAAACCTGCTGAAACCAGACCCATTGAAATCAATCAGAAAAATATACCTGGAAATGCTAATTACACAATTCAAATTGCAGCGTACAAAGATTTAAAAGAAGTTTTAAAACAAATAGGAGAACTTGAATTAAAGGGATATCCTTCCTATAGAAGTATGGTAAAAGCAGGAGATTACATATGGCACAGAGTTAGAATAGGTTTGTTTAAAAATATTGAAGATGCTGAAAGAACTCTTAAAATGCTTGAAAAAGATAATATCAAAGGATTTATAGTAACAAGGGATTAACTCTATAAATAATCTTCATCTATATTGCAATTCTATCATTGGAATATGTAATCTTTACATTTTTGCACAAACGGATTTTTTATAAAAATACTTTTTAAAACATAAAATATCTTTTTATAGTTGTTAATCTAATTATATACAGTTTTGAATTAGATTATACCTTCGTGAAAATTAATTTTTTATATGATCATCAAAGGACTAATATGAAGATTACAAAAAATGATGTGGAAAAAATAGCTCACCTTGCAAGTCTTGAAGTAAATAATTTTAAAGTAGATAAATTTGCAGAGCAAATAAACAAAATCATGCAGTATTTTGACAAATTAAAGGAGGTTGATTTGTCTGGGGCATCTTTTGTATCAGATGTAGCTTTTCAAACAAATGTATTAAGAAAAGATGAGAAAAAAAAATCTCCAGGTCCAGACACAACACTTGCTAATGCACCGGAAAAAGATGATGATTTTTATATAGTTCCCAGAGTTGTATAATATTGAAAAAATACTAGAAGAAAATACATGGGATTTTGTTACAAGGCAATCAAGGAGTTTTATAATGAAAATAAATGAACTTACCATATATCAGGCAAGAGAATTATTAAAAAAACATGAACTGTCTTCCCTTAACCTGACCTTGTCTTTGTTGGAACAAATTGAAGATCTTGATAAAGACTTGGGTGCATATATTACTGTTGATAAAGACAACGTCATTAATCAGGCAAAGGAAGCAGATAAAAAAATTGCCAAAGGAGATAGGGATAATAATTTCCTTCTTGGAATACCCATTGCTTTAAAAGATCTTTTATGTACAAAGGGACTTAAAACTACCTGCGGTTCTAGGATTCTTGAAGATTTTGTACCAACATATGATGCAACTGTTGTTTTAATGCTTAAAAATGCTGGGGCTGTTATTCTTGGTAAAACTAATATGGATGAGTTTGCTATGGGATCTTCCACGGAAAATTCTGGATTTCATATAACTAGAAATCCATTAAATAAAAAATATGTACCAGGAGGCTCTAGCGGTGGTTCAGCTGCAGCTGTTGCAGCCGGAATGTGCATAGCAGCTCTTGGAAGTGATACAGGAGGTTCAATTCGCCAACCAGCTTCTTATTGTGGTGTTGTGGGAATTAAACCAACCTATGGAAGGGTTTCAAGATTTGGGCTTGTGTCCTATGCTTCATCACTTGATCAGATTGGTCCCATTACAAAAGATGTTAAAGATGCTGCAATTATGATGAATGTTATTTCAGGTCATGATAAAAAAGATTCAACATCAGCTAATATTAAAGTTCCTGATTTTACTTCTTGCTTTAATATATTTAAAAAAAATGGATTAAAAGGCATGAAAGCAGGAATCCCTAAAGAATACCTGAACCTGGAAGGACTTGATTCTGATGTGAAAAAAGCTTTTTTAAATGCTAGGAAAATATTACAAGACCTTGGAGCTGATATAGTTGATGTGTCATTACCTCATTTGGATTATGCAGTTGCAGCTTATTATGTTATTGCTTCCTCGGAAGCAAGTTCAAATTTGGCAAGATTTGATGGGGTTAAATATGGTTTTAGAGATAAATCAGCAGATAATCTTATTGAAATGTATAAAAAAACAAAATCACATGGATTTGGTGATGAGGTACAACTCCGTATTATTATGGGCACCTATGCTCTTTCTGCTGGTTATTATGATGAATATTATGCAAGAGCCTCC
Organism: Desulfobacteraceae bacterium 4572_130; assembly: GCA_002084425.1. Classification (GTDB taxonomy): domain Bacteria; phylum Desulfobacterota; class Desulfobacteria; order Desulfobacterales; family Desulfobacteraceae; genus 4572-130. Next base: position 73,211 of record NBLN01000009.1, read on the forward strand.
AAGGTGAGATCTCTGATAATAAAAGATTTTTCCAATGCCTTTAATAAATGCGATATTATTATTTCCCCTGTAGCACCAACACCTGCATTTAAGATTGGTGAAAAAATTGATGATCCTCTTAGGATGTATTTAACGGATGTTTTTACTTTATCTGCTAATCTAGCAGGAATACCTGGTATGTCTGTTCCATGTGCTGTTTCATCAAAGGGACTTCCAATTGGATTGCAGATAATGGCAGATAGGTTTGATGAGGAAAACATTTTAAAAGCAGGATTTGGGTTTGAACAAAATAGTGATATGCCTAAAAATATTAGGAATAATTCTTAAATAAACAGATGTTTAACAAGATGATTTTTATCTTAAAAATAAATTAAATTTTTAATTATAAAATATGGTTGTTCTTTAAATAAGTTGAAATAATATAAAAAATGAGATATATTTTATGTATAAAAAAAAATTTTAATAACTCCCATGATTAGACCCTAATTATTAAAATCTGGTCAGAGCAAAGGATGAAATACTTATAAAAATTTAAAAAAAGGAATAAAAATGTCAAAGCAATATCCTGAATGCCCTTTATATAATCATTCAACTTGTAAAGAATTTCATAACCCTAATCTGTGTGCTATTATTCGAGAAGATCAAACTTGTTTTAAAAAAAGGCAAAAATCAAAACCAAAACCAAAACCAAAATCTAATTCAGAAAAAACATGTTGCTAATAATTTAATAACCTTTTTAGTTATACTTTTTTATATGGAAGAACTTATAATTACATAATATTCTTTTATGTTTTGTTGTTATGCAAACCAAGAATTAGATCTGTCTCATGGCAGTTTCTATCTTTAAAATACTTAATCTTAATTTAAGTTATACAGTCTACCTTTTAATTTTTGAAACACATAATATATTAATTTTTTTATATATTATGATAATAAACACTATATTATTCCTTAAAATATATGTTTTAAAAAATTTCTGCATTACCATCTAATATCCCCTCAAAAAAGTTTACTAACAAAATCAGAAAAAAATAATTTGCATTTCTTATATAATTAAGGTTTTTAACTTATTGATTGTCTTATTGATTTTTTAAAAGACAAATTGTTTAAACTTGCATTTAAATCACATCTTAAATGAATAAAAATATAAAAATTCTTATTATTAAAATGAGTGCTATAGGAGATGTTATTCACACTCTTCCTGCTCTTAATGCTATTCGCAGTCATTTTCCCAAAGCTCATATTACATGGCTTGTTGAAGAAGCAGCATTTGATATTATACTTGGACATAGGGGGTTAGATAGAGTTCTTCTTTCCAAAAGAAAAAAATGGGTAAAACAACTTTTCTCTTTGAGTTTTTTCCAAGGCGCAAAAAAGATTTATAGATTTATAAAAGAGTTAAGAAAAACAAACTATGACATAATCATTGATTTCCAGGGTCTTTTTAAAAGTGCTATTATGCTAGCCCTTGCAAGAGGAGAAAAAAAAATTGGATTTGATAAAGGTATGGAGCATGCTGAATATAGCCATATTTTTTATAATTATCGTATTCCTGCTGTAAGCATGGAAATTCATGCTCTTAAAAGAGGACTAATTTTACTAGAATCCCTTGGAATATTTTGTAAAAAAATAGAATATAACCTAGCTATTGGTGGAAAAAATAGAATTAATCTTGAAAAACTTTTAAAAAGTAAAGGCTTGGAACAGGATAGGATGATTATTTGTATAAATCCTGAAGCTACATGGGAAACTAAACTCTGGAGCAATAAAAAATTTGGAGAACTTGCTGATAGATTATTTGAAAAATTTAATGCAAATATTATTTATACAGGTAGTAAATCAGATATAAAATCAATTTTAGAAATTATATCATTTATGGAAAATCCATGTATAAATCTTGCAGGACTCACAACTCTTAAAACCCTGGCAGCCCTTTATGAAAAAACAGATGTTCTTATAACCACAGATACAGGTCCAATGCATCTTGGGGTAGCTTCTGCAACAAAAGTTCTAGGAATTTTTGGTTCAACATCTTCATTAAGAACTGGTCCTTATGGCGAAAACCATAAAGTAGTTAAAGCAGATATTTTGTGCAGTCCATGTTTTAAAAAAAGGTGTCATACAAAGGAATGTATGGAAATGATATCTGTAGATCATGTAATGGGAACTGTTGATAAATTGATGATGGGATAAAAATTTTTTATTTCCTTATGTTTTTAATTTTTTTAAATATTAAAATTATTTTAAAGTCTTGTTATATATAAAGTTTTATACCTGGTTATTTTTTCCATTGGAATTGATTAACTCATAAAAAAGTTCGAATTTAAGATATAGATGGATGGCATCGTGCTAATCTTCATATACAAAATGAAACATACAAGTAGGTGAGAAGTTTTTAGGACGCCATTTGAATTGGTAGTATTGTAAAAGAGATAAAGATAAAGGGAATTCAAAAATGGGAAAAGCTAAAACATCAAAAATTGAAAACACTGCTAATATTAAAGTATCAGTTATTATTACAAGTTATAATAAGCCTGATTATTTAAAAAGAGTTATTCATGGACTTTTACTTCAAACAAGAATTCCCAATGAAATAATTGTTGCCGATGATGGTTCAAAAGAGGAAACATCAAACCTTGTGCAATTATTTAAAAAAAAATGCACTAATTGCAAAATTGTTCATGTTTGGCAGAAAGATAAAGGTTTTAGAGCTGCCAGAATAAGAAATCTTGCTATAAAAAAATCAAAAGCAGAGTATTTAATATTTTTGGATGGAGATTGTATTCCTGAAAAACATTTTGTTGAGGATCATATTTTTTTTGCAAAAAAAGGATTTTTTTTTCAGGGTAAAAGAATTCTTATAGAAAAGCAACTTTCAAAAACATTTACATTTAAAGATACCCTTTTAAAGAGAAAACTTTTTTTGAGTTTGTTAAAGGGTAATATTTCTAATGGTCATCACATAATAAGATTGCCTTTTATTCCAGTAATGGAGAACACAAAAATTTCTGGAACAAGAACTGCAAATTTGGGAGTGTTTAAAAAAGATCTTTATGCACTTAATGGATTTAATGAGGATTTTATTGGTTGGGGTAGAGAGGATTCAGAACTTGTTGCAAGGCTTTATAATTTTGGATTAAAAAGAAAACAACATCTTTTTAAGGCAATTTGTTTTCATCTTTGGCATAAAGAAAATAACAGAAATAATCTTGAAAAAAATGATATATTATTAGAGAAAACTCTTTTTTTAGGAGAATATAAATGTGCTAATGGACTTGAATAAATTTAAATCTTCCCCCAAATTGCCATGAGGCAGTTTTAATTCTTGGTTTGCTTCACAACGAAACATAAAAGAATATTAAAGTTATATTTTTTTATATAAAATTTTTAGAGATTTATTATGATTACAGCAAATAAAAAAATTTCAATATTATCAGTAAATATATCAAAAAAAAAAGCCAGTATTAAGTATCCTGCTGCTAAAATTGTTTTAAATAAAAAAGGAATAAAAAACGATGCTCATTCAGGTGCTTGGCATGGTCAAGTCAGTTTGCTTAGTAAGGAAAGTATTGATAAGTTTTCTAAAAAAATAAATCGCAAAATTCAAAACGGTGAGTTTGCAGAAAATATTACAATAAGCGGAATAGACATTAGAAAGACTTCTATAGGCGATGTCTTTCAAACAAAAGATGTAAAGCTTGAGCTTATACAAAAAGGGAAAAAATGCCATGGTGATACCTGTGCTATTTTTCATAAAGCTAGCTCTTGTATTATGCTAAAGCAAGGAATTTTTTGCAGAGTTATTTCTGGGGGTGAGCTTAAAGCAGGTGATGTTTTAGAATATTTCCCAAACACCATAAAAACAAAAATAATCACCCTGAGCGACAGAGCATTTAATAAGCAATATAAGGATAAAAGTGGAATAAAAATAGAAAATATGCTTAAAAAATATTTTAATTTAAGCCATTGGTCTATTGAAACAGAAAGAATTCTTATTCCAGATAATGCTAAAAAACTTAGAACTTTACTTTTATCAACTATTGATTCAAAAAGAAGAATAGTTATTACAACCGGTGGAACTGGAATAGGAAAAAAAGATATTACACCAGATGTTATAAAACCTATGCTTGAAAAAGAAATTCCAGGAATAATGGAACATATTCGTCTTAAATATTGTGAAAAAATTCCATCAGCACTTTTAAGCCGCTCTATTGCAGGAACAATTAATAATACTCTTATCTATACATTGCCAGGAAGTTTAAAAGCTGTAAAAGAATATATGACAGAAATACTAAAAACTTTGGAACATTGCTTATATACAATCGCAGATATAGATATCCATTAAGGATATGCCAAAAAATAAAATATTATAATAATGATGCCTTTATACAATGCTTGATTTTGTTCAAATTTCATAGTGAAGATGTATTATAATACCTTGAAACTAAAATTTGGATAAAGGAAACCAAGCCCTATTTATAAGCATTTGCAAACATTTTTTAGATTAAAAATTAGAAAAAGATATTTTATTTTTTTAAAGTGTTTTTATAAAAAATGTGTTTGTGCAAAAGTCTTATGATATAAATTCCATGTATTTGCATTACAAATAATAAAATTATATAAACATCTCATTTCTGAACAATAGAATTTTTATTTTATAAAAATAATATTTATAATAGATAAACCATTTTTATAAAAACAATAAAATATTTAATTAGGAGGTTTTATGTCTATTTTAGTTTTTGGTCACAAAAATCCAGATACAGATTCTGTATGTGCAGCTATTTCCCTGGCTGATTTAAAAAGTAAACTTGGTAATGATGCATCTCCTGCCATGCAGGGGGACCTTAGCCCTGAATCAAAATTTGTACTTGAAAAATTTAATGTACAAGCTCCTCATATTATAACATCCTATGCAGGTAAAGATGTTTATCTTGTTGACCATTCTGATCTTGCACAAAGCCCTGATGATCTTGATAAAGCAAATATTCTTGGTATTGTTGATCACCATAAACTTGGTGATGTTACAACAAATCAGCCTGTTGAATGCTGGATATGGCCTGTGGGCTGTACATGTACTGTAATTAAATCAATGTATGATTTTTATAATATTGAAATTCCTAGAAATATTGCCGGCATTATGTTATGCGCTATTTTAAGTGATACTGTAATATTTAAATCTGCAACATGCACAGAACAAGATAAACAAGCATGTGAGGCTCTTGCAAAATTAGTAGATATTAGTGATCTTCAAGCCTTGGGAATGGAAATGTTTAAAGTTAAATCTGCTGTTGATGGAACTCCTGCTCGAGAACTTGTATTACGCGATTATAAAGATTTTGATATGAATGGAAATAAAGTTGGAATTGGACAGCTTGAAGTTGTTGATCTTTCTATTCTTGATAAAGTAAAATCTGATCTTGAAAAGGATATTGCAGCACTTAAAAGCGAAGGAGGGCATCACAGCATATTCCTTCTTCTTACAGATATTATAAAAGAAGGCTCTGAAATGTTGATTGTTTCTGATGATGAATCTGTTGTTGAAAAAGCCTTTGGTGTTGCCCCATCTAATGGAAAAGCATGGCTTGATGGTGTTATGAGTCGCAAAAAACAAGTTGTTCCAAATCTTGAAAAGGCTTTTGCATAGTTTTTTTTTAATTAAATTTAAATAAATAAAAATAATATAGGGCAATTCCTTTTTCAATATCTAATAGGAGTTGCCCTTTGTTTTTGTATTTATTCCACATCAGTAATTTTTTACGAATTTATCATATTTTGGATATTTAATTATGGAAACTCCTAGAGAATTTATTCCTGATATATTGCCTGTAAAATCTAATTTTTTATCGAAAAAAATATATAAAGCTGTAATCGAAGCTAATAAAGCACTTGCAGAACTTAAAGGGGTTGCTCTTACTATCCCCAATCAGGTTATTCTTTTTAATTCTTTGGCTTTACAAGAAGCTAAAGACAGTTCTGAAATTGAAAATATTATTACTACACATGATGAATTATTTCGTGCAATGGTTGCTGATACTGCTATTGTTTCCAAAGAGACTAAGGAAGTGCAACAATACAGAGAAGCTGTTCGCAAAGGATTTGAAAATTTAAAGGAGCATAAAATATTTACTGTTAATCATATTCTTGAAATTCAATCTATTTTGCTGAAAAATGATGCTGGTGTAAGAAAATTACCAGGCACTATGCTAAAAAATGATAAAGCTGGACAAATTATTTTAGTTTCCCCACAAGAACATCAAACTATAATTAACTTGTTCAAAAATCTTGAAAAATACATTAATGATGATTCAGTACAAGATATAGACCCAACAATAAAAATGGCTATTATTCATTACCAGTTTGAAAGTATTCATCCATTTTATGATGGTAACGGCAGAACAGGAAGAATAATAAATATTTTGTACCTTATTTTAAAAGACTTGCTTGATTTACCAATTTTATATTTAAGCCGCTATATCATCAAAAACAAATCTGATTATTATTATCTTTTGCAAGAAGTACGAACAAAAAATAATTGGGATGAATGGATTTTATTTATGCTTTCAGCAATACAGCAAACATCTAAGGAAACAATACAAACGATTCATCAAATCAGAAAAATGATGTTAGAAGCAAAAGATATTATAAGAAAAAAAGAATCATCAATTTATAGTAAAGACTTGCTGGAAGTATTATTTAATCATCCTTATACTAAAATTCATCATGTAGCAGAATATTTGTCGATTCATAGACAAACAGCATCAAAATATTTAAATAAATTAACGAAATTAGGGATATTAGATAAAGTTAAATTAGGAAAAGAGAATTACTATATTAATGTAAGACTTTATAACTTATTTAAAAATTAAATGAAAAATTAGATTATTTTATTTTTATATGGCAAGTGTAACAATACATGTTGAAAAAATGCAAAATCTTCGACATGAAAAAATAACATGTCGAAAAAATGCAAAATCTTCGACATGAAAAAATAACATGGTGTCAAGATATTACAGAACTAAAAATACTATGTGGGTTTGCATTTCAAAAAAAAAGTGTAATAAGCAAAAAACCTTTATAATAAAGAAATTTAAGCCTGTATATGAAGGATTTTTAGAATGCCGTTGTTTTAAAAGGAGAAAATACATGAAACATGATATTAAGCATTTATTGATTTTTACTATTACAATTATTTGTATATTTATTCTTAATTTGTCATGTAAGACCCAAGCTATTGCTAAATCCTCTAAAAAAAATGAAATACAACAAATACTTAAAGATAATCCTGAAATTATATTTGAAATACTAGAAAAAAATCGTATGCAACTTCTTGAAATAACTAATCAAGCAGCACGAGAAAGGGTGAAAATAGAACAGGAAAAACAAATTAAATCTGAATTGAAAAATCCCAAAAAGCCAGAGATAGGTCCCAATCGACCCATATTAGGTAATCCTGATGCTCCTATTACTATTGTTGAATATTCAGATTTTTTGTGTTCCTATTGTGCCATTGCTGCTAGAACAATAAAAAATCTTAGGGAGCTGTATCCTGATAAAGTTCGAATTATTTTTAAACATAAACCTGCTAATACAAATTCACTTATAGTTGCGCTTTATTTTGAGGCTATTGCAAAACAAAATCCTGCTAAAGCCTGGGAATTTGCAGACAAAGTATTTGCACAGCAGGATGAAATAGAAAATGAAGGTTCAATAATTAATATTGCATTATCTGTTGGGGTTAATAAAGATCAGATTACCCAAATTATTGAAAAAAAAGATCTATTTAAAATTATTGAAAAAGATAAAAAAGAGGCTAGCAAATTTGGTATTAAGGCAACTCCTGTATTTCTTGTAAATGGTATAAAATTAACAGGAGCAGTTTCACTGGAATTATTTGATCATGTTATTTCATTGATTGAAAAAAAAACTGTAAAGTAAAAATAATAAAATAAGAAATCAAAAATTTTACTTTAAATAACTGCCCTAAAGCGTTTTAAATTTCTGGTTTGCCTTACAATGAAATAATATTAAAATAGTTATAAGTTCTTTTATATCACTGGCATGGTCAGAGACCTAAATTATTAGTATATAGTGATAAAAAGGCTGAAACATTTATAAAAATCAAAAAAGAATCTGGTGTTTAATAAAATACATGGTAAGTTTATAACGCCATCATAAAATGGATAAAAAAAATAAATATATAGAAGTTGCCATTGCCCTCCCTGTTTATAATACATACCTATATAAAATTCCTTTATCTCTTAATTCTCTAGCCAAGCCTGGCATGAGAGTGCTTGTGCCATTTGGTAAACGCAGAGTTACAGGATATATTATAGCAAGGCAAAAACAAAATAATGGTTATCACATAAAGAATATTATAGATATTCTTGATAATGCACCTTTATTTCCTGAATCTATGATTCCTTTTTTAAAATGGCTGGGAGATTATTATATCTATCCTTTGGGTGAAGTTATAAAAACAGCTCTTCCAGTAGGGCTTAATAGATATGATGTCTTATTTGTATCTTTAACTGAGAAAGGAATAAAACAAGAAAAATCAGGCACTCTTACCTTAAAAGAATCAAAAATAATTAATATTCTTAAGGTTAAACCTAATTGTTCTTTAAAAAGTCTTGGGGATAAATTAAAAAACTCCAGAATTAATACTTTTATAAAACAAATGGAGCAAAAGGGACTAATTACTGTAAAAACTTTGCTTAAACAAGATCAGGCAAAAATAAAAAAAGAAAAATTCATTTTAAAGGGTTGGGGTTATGAAAAACAAAAACTTTCAAAAAAAAGAGCAGCCATACTTTCAATTATAGAAAAAAGAAAAGAAATATCACTTAAAATACTTAGAAAAGAAATTCCAACAGCACCAAGGCTTGTAAAAATTCTTAGTGAATCAGGATTTGTTAAAATAGTAGAAAGGGAGGTTTTTCGCGATCCCTTTGGCGACCCAGTAGAACCTGATATCCCTCCACAGCTTAATAAGGAGCAGGCAGAAATTGTATCCTATGTAAAACAACGAATGGATAAGGGATTTCAAAGATATCTTTTGTCCGGTGTTACAAGCAGCGGAAAAACAGAAGTTTATATGCGCCTTGTTGCTAAGGCTCTGGCAATGTCTAAACAAGCTATTGTTCTTGTGCCTGAAATATCACTGATATCCCAAACAGAAAGAAGATTTAGAGCAAGATTTGGAGAAAAAGTTGCAGTACTTCATTCCGGACTTAGCAAAAGTGAACTTTTTCATCAATGGAAAAGAATAATAAAAAAACACGCAACCGTTGTTATTGGTGCAAGATCTTCAATATTTGCTCCTATGGAGAACTTGGGCATTATTATAGTAGATGAAGAGCATGACACATCATATAAACAAGATAGCAGTCTTAGATATAATGCAAGAGATATTGCAATTGTCAGGGCAAAATTTGATTCTATTCCTGTAATACTCGGGTCTGCTACACCATCTGTGCAATCTTATTATAATGCTTGTAAAAAAAAATTTCATGAATTAAAGCTTGAAAAAAGAGTTAATAAACATCCTCTTCCTGAAATCACTTTAATAGATTTAAAAAAATATAAAAATTTCAGGGGCAGAGAAAGGCTGATAACCCCTGAACTTTCAAAGGAAATAAGAAAGGTTCTTGATAATGGTGAGCAAGTATTAATTTTTCTTAATAGAAGGGGGTTTGCAACATTTTCTGTATGCCAAGATTGCGGCAAAACAGTAAAATGTAAATTTTGTGATATTAGCATGACTTTGCATAAAGATTATAATGAATTTAGGTGTCATTTATGCGGATTTTCATTATCTCCCAGAATAAAATGTATGAAATGTGGTTCTTTAAAAATTAATTTACTGGGTTTTGGTACAGAAAAGATACAAGAAATGCTGCAAATTCTTTTTCCAGATGCAAGAATTGCAAGATTAGATCAAGATACTGCAAGTAAAAAAGGAGCAACTGTCAGAATTTTAAAAAAAATTAAAAATAGAACAGTGGATATTATTGTAGGAACACAAATGCTTGCAAAGGGACATGATTTTCCAAGCATTACTCTTGTTGGTATAATATGTGCTGATCTTTCTCTTAATTTCCCTGATTTTAGAGCAGGAGAAAGAACTTTTCAATTGCTTGCCCAAGTTGCAGGAAGAGCTGGGAGAGGAGAAAAAAAAGGAAAGGTAATTTTACAAACTTATAATCCTGAACATTTTAGTATTAAAGCTTCAAAGCATCAGGATTTCAGAGAATTTTACCATAAAGAAATTCCTTTTAGGCAAGGTCTTTGTTACCCACCTTTTTCAAGAATAATACAATTAAAAATATCTGGAACAGATAAAAATAAAGTAAAAAAATATTCTCTTATGGCAGGTGAAATATGTAAAAATTTACTTAGGAAAAACAAACAAAATGAAATTCAAATGTTGGGACCCATTGAAGCTGGCATACCTAAAATTGCCCTGCGTTATAGATGGCAGATTCTTCTTAAAAGTTCCATGGGAGGTATTATTAATAAATTTGTAAAAGAACTTATTTGTAATAAAAAAATTTTAAATCAAAAACACATAAGAATTTCAATAGATGTGGATCCATATTTAATGATGTAAATTATGAATTATGGGGGAGGTTTGGGATTGAATACAATAAAACTTAAACTTTTGGAATCAAGAGGCTTAAAATGAAAACTTATCCAAGGCTTCTAGTGATAGATAATTATGATTCTTTTACATATAATCTTGTGCAGATGTTTTCTTGTTTTGATTTAGATATTATTGTTAAAAGAGCTGATAAAATAACAATAAACCAAGCAAAAAAGCTTGATCCTGATTATGTTTTGATAAGTCCCGGTCCAAAGGATCCTTTTCATGCAGGAATATCAAAGGATATTATTAAATATTTTTATGATAAAAAACCAATTATAGGTGTTTGCCTTGGCATGCAGTGTATTAATGAAGTTTTTAAAGGAAGAACAGTTAGGGCGCCTTTACCTGTTCATGGTAAAACAGATATGATAAATCATAATGGTTGTGGAATATTTAAAAATATTTTATCTCCCTTTCCTGCTGCTAGATATCATTCTTTAATAATCAAACCTAAAGATTCTGCTCTTATTATAACTGCATGGAATAGTAAAAATATTATCATGGGGATTGAGCATAATAAATATCCTGTGTTTGGAGTTCAGTTCCATCCTGAAAGCTTTCTTACATTGTATGGTAATATTTTAATAAAGAATTTTATAGAAACACTTAAGTTAGAAGTTGGAGGTTATAATAAAAATCCCTGATTGTCTTCTAGTAAGGAGATATAATTAAAACTTAAAATATAAGATGTGTTTACAAATTATATTTTTTAATTTTTTGGTTAAGTCCGCTTTTGCCTATGCCAAGCAATTTTGCTGCATGGGCTTGAACATTATTTGTAAGTGCCATAGCTCTTTGAATCATTCTTTTTTCAACCAGGGTTAGAGTTTCAGAAAGCCCTGTGTTTTCAGGAATTCCACTAAATTCCAGACCAGTTATGTTAGATGTGTTTTTTTCTCTGATTTTTAAAGGAAGATGTGCTGGGCTAATATATTCTTCATTGGAAAGTATTACACCTCGTTCAATAATATTTTCTAGTTCCCTGACATTTCCGGGCCATGAATGATCCAAAAGAATCTGTGCCGTTTCCTTTGTAATTCCTTTTACATGATTTGATAAATTGCTTTCATGGGAGTATTTTTTAATAAAATGATTTACTAGCACAAGTATATCTTCCTGACGCTCCCTTAAGGGTGGTATTACTGACTTTACAACATTTAGTCTATAATAGAGGTCCTGTCTGAAATTTCCCTTTTTAATTTCCTTTTCAAGTTCTTTGTTGGTTGCTGCGATAAGACGAAAATCAACATTTATAGATTTTGTTCCACCAACTCGTTCAAAGGATTTTTCTTGAATTACTCTTAAAAGTTTTCCCTGAAGAGTTAGGGGAAGCTCTCCTATTTCATCCAAAAACAAAGTCCCTTTATCAGCTATTTCAAATCTTCCCTTTTTTTGGGCAAATGCACCTGTAAAAGCACCTTTTTCATGACCAAAAAGCTCACTTTCTAAAAGTGTTTCTGCAAAAGCAGCACAGTTTACTGCTACCAGAGATTTATCTTTTCTCTGGCTGTTAAAATGTATTGATTTTGCAACTAATTCCTTTCCTGTCCCACTTTCGCCTTCAATTAAAATATTTGCATTACTAGGGGCAATTTTTATAATTGTTTCATATAATTCCTGCATTGGCTTACTTTTGCTTATTATATTACCAAAACTGTATCTTGATTTTATTGCATCTCTTAAAATAGAGTTTTCCTTTACAATCTCATGAATTAATAAAGCCTTTGTAATATGTGCAATTAGAGTTTCATTATTAAATGGCTTAAGTATAAAAGTGTAGGCTCCTTTTTCCATTGCCATTACAGCTTTTTCAACGCTTCCATGTGCTGTCATTACAATAACTGGCAGATCAGGATTTATTTTTTTAATCTGTTTTAAAAGTTCAATTCCATCCATACCCGGCATTTTTACATCTGTTAAAACAAGGTCAATATATTCATTTTTTAAAATATCAAGAGCTTCCAGACTACTTGATGCAGTGATAGGGCTATAGCCTTCTTCTTTAATAACTTCTCCAAGTATTGTGGGATAATTTTTTTCATCATCAACAATTAATATGGTTGCCATTGGTCAATTAATCCTTAAAAAGTAATAGAAATGGAATTTTATTACCTGATTACCCATTTATATTTAAAATTAGTTTTTTATGAGTTTATTCATTTTTTTTTTATGGGTAAAGTGATTTTTACTTGAACCCCTTGAACTTTTCTATTGGAAATTTCAATTTTACCTGCATGAGATTCAATAATATTTTTTACTATTCCAAGACCTAATCCTGTGCCCTTTTCTTTTGTAGTAAAAAATGGAGTCCAAATTTTTTCTAATTCATCATGTTTTATCCCTTTACCTTGATCTTTAAAAAGCAGAATTATATTTTTATCTTCTAGGAATATGGTTATTATTATTTTTCCTTTATTTTTTGACATTGCTTGACAGGAATTAAGTAATATATTGAGAAATGCTTGGTAAAGAGCTGAACTGTCAGCCATTATTTGGGGAAGATTTTGAGAAATATTTTTTTCAATTTCAAAACCTTGATTTTGTATTTCAAGCATTAAAAAAGAAATATTTTTTTCAATAATATCTTCAATATAACAGGGGCGAATATCAGGAGTCATTGGTTTTGCAAAATCAAGAAAATCTTTTATTATATTATTAAGCCTGTCAGATTCTTCAACAATTATGTCGGGAATGGTTTTGGATATATTAAGTTTTTCCATTTTTTTCTTAAGAAGTCCTGCTGAGCTTGTTATTATACCAAGGGGATTCCGAATTTCATGGGATATTCCAGCAGTCATTTCACCTATATCAGACAAATGTTCAGCTTTTCTAAGTTTTTCTTTAAGCCTAAGTTCTTCTTTATTTCGTTTATCAATAATAGTTTCCCCTTTTTTTACAACAAAAATAAGGGCAATAAAAAGAATCCCCATTACAAAAAGAATTGCAGTAATAATTATAATTTGCTGGTTAAAATTCTTTTTGTAATCCTTTGAAACATTTTGAACAATTTCAATAACGCCTATTACAGAAACAGCTAATTTTGTCAGGGGTTTCTCCATTTTTAAAGGTGCAAATGTAACAATTCTAGTTTCACTTGGAAATCCAAATAAAAGTTGAATAAAATTACCTTTTTTAATCAAATATGATGTGGATTTTTGGTCTAGAGCTTTTTTATAATTTTCACCTCCTGCATTTTTCAGCCCAATTTTTTCTGGATCAAAGCTATATGAAATCACATTATTTAAGTCATAAATATTTACCGTTTCTACATTAAAACCCCAGCTTAAAGGGTCTTCTTTCTTTTAGATTTTTATTTTTTAACATAAAACATTACTCTATATCTTAACAGGTTGCTAGGGAATTATGTAATAACCTGTTAAGATATAGGAATTCCTTTTTGAATTACTTTAATACAAGGGTTATAACCAATTGAATATGCAAGATCCCCAGGCTCTTTAATATCCCATAAAACTAGATCAGCATCTTTGCCAGATTCAATTGTGCCTTTGCTATTAAGTAGCCCAAGTGCCTTTGCTCCATTTTTTGTTACTCCTAAAAGAGCTTCTTCTGGAGTAAGTCCAAAATTTATACATGCCATATTCATCATCAAAAGTATTGATAAAACAGGGCTTGATCCGGGATTGCTGTCTGTTGATACTGCCATGTCAAGTTTATGTTTTCTTAATATTTCTATTGGGGGAATTTTTTTTTCCTTAAGATAATAAAAAGCTCCTGGAAGGAGAACTGCTGTAACTTTTGCTTTTTTCATTGCTATAATACTTTTTTCAGAAGAGTATTCAAGGTGGTCTGCTGAAAGAGCATTAAATTTTGCTGCAAGCTTTCCTCCATTACTGTCTGAAAGCTGATCAGCATGAAGTTTAACAGGAAAACCTAATTGTAATGCTTTTTTAAAAATTTTAGTTATTTCTTTTTCAGAAAAAGCAATTTTTTCACAAAATGCATCAACAAAATCTGCAAGTTTTTGTTTTTTTATTCTAGGCAGGGCATTATTGCATATAAAATCTATATATCCCTGTTTATCTTTTTTAAATTCAGGAGGTATTGCATGGGCACCAAGGTAGGTGGTTTTTACGGTTACAGGATAATAATGCTCAAGCATTTTTGCTATTTTAAGCATTTTCAACTCTGTTTCAAGGTCAAGTCCATATCCTGATTTTATTTCAATTGTGGTAATACCTTGTGCAAGAAGTGCTTTAAGTCTTTTTGCACTTGCTTGAAAAAGTTCAGATATTTTTGCTTTTCTTGTTGATTTTACTGTTGAGATAATACCCCCACCTTGGAGAGCAATTTCTTTATAACTTACACCATTAAGTCTAAGTTCAAACTCTTTTGTTCTTGAACCTCCATAAATAATATGTGTATGACAATCAATAAGACCCGGAGTAATCCATGCTCCATTAGCATTATGAATCATAAATGCTCTTGACGTAAAATCAAAGGGCATGTCTTTCATTTTGCCAACCCAGGCTATTTTTGATTTATAAATACCAACAGCACCATTTTCTATTGCTCCATAGGGACAATCTTTTGTCATTGTTGCAATATTAGCATTAATAAAAAGTAAATCTACTATTTGGGGAAATACATTGTTATTATTCATATTCAAATACACCATTTGTAATAATATCTTCCTTGGTTTTTTTATTAATTGTTTTCCAAAAAACTTTTTTCTTTTTAGTTTTCCAGATTAGAGTTTTAATAGGCTCGCCAGGATAAAGTGGTTTTGAAAAACGGCAATCCATTTTTTTTATGTTTTCAGGTTTTCCAGGAATAAGGCTTTGTATAAGTGCGCGACATGCAAATCCGTGTATACAAAGTCCATGCATAATAGGTTTTTTAAATCCAGCTAATTGAGAAAATTCAGGATCAACATGCAGTTGAAAAATATCACCGCTTAATCTATAAATTAAAGGCTGATTTTTACAAGGTGTTTCTTCAACAATATAATCAGGTTCCTTTTGGGGAAATTTAAAATTGGTTTTTGGAGTATCAACACCACCAAAACCACCATCAAATCGTGAAAAAATTGTCATGATACTAGTATATAATTTTTTCTTATCATAAGAATGAAATGTATCAAACTCTGCAATAATAATAGCTCCCTTACTTGTTTTATCATATATATTTGTTACTGCCCCTTGGGTTGTTAAAACACCCTCAATGGGAATTTTTTTATGAAAAATAAGCTTTTGTTCTCCATGCAGAACTCCTGCTGGATTAATATTGGTAACTTCAGCAACAGCTGAAAGAAAATCAATATTTAATATTGTTCCAATAGAAAAGCTTGGTATTACTTTAAGATCTTTTTCATAACAATATTCAAGTTCTGCAAAACCAGCTCCAACACCCAGGGCATAAAGAATAATATCCTTATAATTATATTTTCTAATAAAAGGTCCTATTTTTTTGCCAATTGAATTAAGATTTAATGCCATTTTATTCCTAAATTTATATGAAACACTAGGCTCTTTTTAAATTTTTATAAGTGTTTCAGCCTTTGTTGTGGCCAGATACTAATAATTTTGATCTGACCATATCAGTTTATATGAAAGAATTTATAATTATTTAAGGTTCTTTCCTGTTTCCTTGTAAAACAAATTAGAAACTAAAAATCAGATCTGTCTTAAAGGAGTTATTTAGAATTGGTAATATCAATTATATTATCATTTAATTTCATTTTATTAATTTGTTTAATCATAAAAATTTTAAATTTATTTCTTGTAAGAGGAAACAAAAGAAGAAAGCCTGCTAAATCTGTTAAAAATCCCGGAGTTATTAGTACAATACCTGCAATAAATATAATAAGAGCATCAAGAACTTCTTGAGTTGGCATTATACCTTTTTGTAAATTTTCTTTTATTTTTAGCGTGGTTTGTATCCCTTCCATTCTTGCAAGCCATGCCCCGAAAAAACCTGTTACAATAATAATTAGAATAGTATTAAAACTTCCTATAACAGTTCCTATTTTTATTAAAAAATATAATTCTATCACAGGAATAAACATAAAACAGATAAACAATTTTAAAAACATGTTTGGTTTCCTTATTTTTATACAGCTGTTGTTGTATATGGAACTTTTTATATAGGTATCTTATATTTTAAATTTGAGCTTTTTAAAATATCTTTTTTTTATTTCGTCAATATTTACAATGGATTCAGCTTTTCATTTTGTTTGAATTTTATTGTTATTGGTTTTAATAACCTTTTATACTAATCATGGGCATAATGTATTTTTTTGTATAAACGTATATTTTTTTCCTCACAGAGGAAGTAGAGAAAAGCTTTACCGCTAACTTTGGTATTTTATAAAAATGCTTAAATCATAAAAAATGACCTTTTACAGTATAAAATAATTTGTAAATTCAGCGATATTAGTCAAAATCCTTAGTAAGTTTAAAGGAAATAATTGATAAGATTTTTATATGAAAGGACTTATAATTACTTAATATTTTTTCATGTTTCATTATGAGACAACTCAAGAATTAAAAATCAGATCTGCCTTATGGTAGTTATTTCAAGAAATTATTTTAATAGGAATAAAGCTTGGTTTTGTATCCCTTGGGCAAATCAGATATTTATTACCCCTTAAATTTGTTGATGGAATATTAGGAAATAGTTTCAATGGATTATCAGAAGCTCCAAGTTTTAAAATTGGGACAATAAATATTATACAAAAAAACATATTCCTATATTATACTTATTGAAAAATAATGTTTAAATTATGCTTTGGATAAGTCTAATAAAAATTAGGTGGTGTGGATTTAGAAAATTTGCTTTTTATTGACTAAAAGCCTAATTTTTGATAAATTAAAAAATTTTTAATTATACAAGAATTTATGTTTTTTTATATGAAAGAATTTATAATTATTTAATATTTTTTCATGTTTCTGTTTTCTGGTCTAGGGAAAACTAGGAATTAAAAACTAAATCTGCCTTATGGAAATTATTGGAAGGATTTAAATTATTACACAAATTTTTTTTTCAAAAAAATTAATATAATAAAAGATGATGATTCTGTTTAAAGTAAGTTTGTGAGTTTTTAAATACAATATAATGCGTTCATGCAAATTTATTGGGATTATATATTGCAAGAAAAATTCATGGGAAACTTTATAACTGCATTAAAAGATAAAAAATGGATAGAACAAAATGGCCAGGAAAGGCTGATTTACCAATTGCACGACCTGGTATAGTATATATATGTATTGCGTCCTTATTTACACTTCTACTTTTTTTTATTAAATGGGATTTTCTAGCATGGGTTGCTTTATTTGCTGATTTTTTTATTTGCTGGTTCTTTAGAGACCCTGATAGAAATATACCAGATAATGAAAATGCTTTAGTCTCACCTGCTGATGGTAAAATAATTATTTCTGAAAAAATTGGCAAAAATAATTATATTGAAGATTCATGTATAAAGATCAGCATATTCATGAATGTATTTAATGTCCATGTAAATCGTATTCCATTTAGTGGAATAATAGAAAAAACTATATATTATCCCGGCAAATTTTTTAATGCTTCTTTTGATAAAGCTTCAAAAGATAATGAAAAAAATGCTCTTATAATAAGGACAAATTCAGGCAAAAGATATGCACTTGTACAAATTGCAGGGCTTATTGCAAGGCGTATTATATCCAGAGTAAAACAAGGTGATAAAATAAAATGTGGTGAGCGTTATGGCATGATTTGTTTTGGTTCACGCCTTGATATTTATGTTCCAGAAGATACTGAAATTGCGGTAAAAATTGGAGAAAAAGTTAAGGCTGGGTCTTCTATTCTTGGCTATTTAAAACAATAGTATTAATGGCATTATAAAAACTTTCTATTTTTTTCATTAAAATTAACTATTTAAGAATTTATCAGGATTAATATAAAATGCAAAAAGAAAACTTTAAAAAAAGTATTTATGCATTACCTAATATCTTTACATCAATGAATATTTTTTGTGGATTTTATGCTATTATTTCAGCTGTTGATTCAAGGTTTGTTCATGCTTCTATTGCAATTCTAGTTGGTTGTGTTTTTGATGTTTTAGATGGTAAAATCGCAAGAGCAACAAAAACTACAAGTAGATTTGGTATCGAATATGACTCTTTAGCTGATCTTGTATCCTTTGGAGTTGCACCTGCTTTATTAATGTTTTTTTGGGCATTAAAACCTCTGGGCAGACTTGGCTGGCTTGGTGGATTTCTTTTTATGATTTGTGGTGCTTTGCGCCTTGCAAGATTTAATATAGCCAGTACAAGCAATACTAGTAGTAATGATAGTAATAATTTTCAAGGACTTCCCATTCCTGCTGCTGCTGGAATGAATGTTTCAATTGTTCTTTTCTTTTCAAGATTAAACATTAATCCTGAATCTTATAAAATATTTATTTTAATAATGCTTTATATTCTTTCTTTTTTAATGGTTAGTTCCATTAAGTATAAAAGTTTTAAAAATGCAGGACTTTTTAAAAGTATGAAGTTTAATAAACTGGTTGCTGCAATTTTAATTTTTGTGTCCATGGCGTCTGAACCATGTATTGCTTTATTTGGACTAGCCTTTTTTTATATTATTTCAGGACCTTTTTTATTTTTTCTTTCTTATCGGAAAAGTAAAAAAAAATTAAAATTAATATAGCAAACAATAACTGCCATAAGGCAGATTTGATTTTTAATTCTTGGTTTGCCTCACAACGAAACATTAAAGAATATTAGGTGGTTATAAGTTTTTTCATATAAAATAATCAAAAATAAATTTTAAAATAGAGCCATAGAAACTAAAAGGCACGAAAAAATATAAAGTTCTTTTCCTGGGATTTTATGCCTTTGCTAGTTTAAAATATAAATAAATAAAAAGAACAAATTGATTTAATACATAATAAAATAAAAATTCCTATACTGCTAAATCATAAAAATATCATTGAAATGAAATTTTTCTTGGAGAAAACAAATGCATAAAAAAGAGTTTAATGTGGTCATAGCTGGTGCAACTGGTCTTGTTGGAGGCCAAATGATAACATGTCTTGAAGAATCAGAATTTCCTATAAAAAATATTAATTTTCTTGCATCAAGTCGCTCAGCTGGGAAAAAACTAGATTTTAAGGGAGAGAAAATTGTTGTACAGGAAATGACTGAAAAATCATTTAAAGGCAATGATATTGCACTTTTTTCTGCTGGTGGTTCTACAAGTAAAAAATTTGCTCCAAAGGCAGCAGAATCAGGATGTATTGTTGTGGACAATTCTAGCTATTGGCGTAAGGATAAAGATGTTCCACTTATAGTTCCTGAAGTAAATCCCCATGCCATAAAAGATTATGTGAAAAAAGGAATTATTGCCAATCCTAATTGTTCAACAATTCAAATGGTTGTGGCTTTAAATCCAATTTATAGAAATTATGGGATTAAGCGACTTGTTATATCAACATATCAATCTGTATCAGGTACTGGTAAAAAAGCTGTGGATGAGCTTTTTGAACAAACAAGAGATATTGTGAATTCAAAGGAAATAAAAAAAGATGTGTATCCCCATCAAATAGCCTTTAATTGTCTACCACATATTGATTCCTTTCTTGACACAGGATATTCCAAGGAAGAAATGAAAATGGTTGATGAAACTATAAAAATTTTTGAAGATGAAAAAATAGGAATTACAGCAACAACTGTAAGAGTTCCTGTTTTTTATTCTCATTCCGAGTCTGTAAATATTGAAACTGAAAAACATGTTACACCAGAACAAATAAGAAATCTTTTAGTAAATGCTCCTGGGATTGAAGTCCTTGATGATCCATCTAATAATATTTATCCACTTGCAACTAATGCAAGTGGTAAAGATACAACTTTTGTAGGTAGAATACGCCAGGATCAAAGCATAGAAAATGGAATTGATATGTGGATTGTAGCTGATAATATCAGAAAAGGAGCAGCAACAAATACAGTGCAAATTGCTGAACTTTTGGCTGAAAAATATTTATAATTAAAATGGAGACAACAAAATTTGAAGCAAATACCAATAACTGTACAAGGATTTGAAACTTTAAAAAAAACTTTGAAACAATTAAAAACTGTTGACAGACCTAGAAACATTAAAGCAATTGAAACGGCAAGAGCTCACGGTGATCTTTCAGAAAATGCTGAATTTGATGCAGCAAAGGAAAGACAGTCATTTATTGAGGGAAAAATCAATGGGCTAGAATATAAAATTGCTAATGCAAGAGTAATAGACCCTGATACTTTATCAAAGGACGATATAAGATTTGCATCCAGAGTTATACTGGAAAATCTTGATTCAGGAGAAACTGTTAAATATATGTTGGTAGGACAGGAAGAATCAGATATTAATGACGGAAAAATATCAGTATCTTCACCGCTTGGAAGGGCACTTATTGGGAAAAAACCAGGAGATGAAGTTGTTTTGCAGGCTCCTGGCGGCAAAAGAATATATGAAGTTATGGATATTTTATAGGAGGTGATGTTTTGGCAAGAGTTACTATTGAAGATTGTTTAAAAAATGTGCCTACGCGTTTTATTCTTGTTCATATGGCAGCTCAGCGCGTGAGACAGATTAAAGAAGGTTCCAATGTTTTAATAAAATCATCTAAAAATGAAGAAATAGTTACTGCTTTAAGAGAAATAGCAGCTAACAAAGTTGTTTTAAAAAATAAATCTGATTTTACTAAAAAATGATAAATTTATACAAATTTACTAGTAGTCTATGGATTGCTATAAAATTATAAATACATTATATAGATATGGTTTGACAGTAGTCTGCTATATGTTGTATTTATGTTCGTATAATTTTGTATTTCCTATTAACATAGGTAAATAATTAAAATAAAATTTTTTAGCCACTGACAAAAACAATTCAGCTGTTTTTAAAAGTGAGAATGATGATAGATATTCAAAACCAAAGAGACCACCGTAATATTTCAATAGATAAGGTGGGAATAAAAAATCTTAAATATCCTATCAAAGTATTGGACAAACAAAAAGGGATTCAATCTACTGTTGCAACTATTAGTATGTATGTAAATTTGCCCCATCAATGCAAAGGCACTCATATGAGTAGATTTGTACAAATGCTTCATCAGTTCAAATCTAAAGTGTCTCTGGAGTCCATTACTAATATTCTTGAAGATATGAAAAAAATACTAGAGGCTGAATCTTCCCATATTGAAATAATTTTTTCCTATTTTATTGAAAAAAAATCTCCTGTAGCAGGCGCAAAGGGATTTATGGATTACGCTTGTTCTATTATAGGTTCTTCTGATTCTAATAAAAATAGAGATATGATTTTAAAGGTTGCTGTACCAATTTCTTCAGTGTGCCCATGTTCAAAGGAAATAAGCGATGTTGGAGCTCATAACCAGCGTGGCGAGGTTCTTGTCAGCACAAGATTTAAAAAATTTATATGGATTGAAAATATAATAGATCTTGTTGAAAAATCTGCATCATGTGATGTTTATTCAGTGCTTAAAAGAGAAGATGAAAAATATGTTACAGAGCATGCCTACAATAATCCAAAATTTGTTGAGGATATTGTGCGGGATGTTGCAAAAATTCTGATTAAGGATGATAATATCACATGGTTTTCTGTAAGCGCTGAAAATTTTGAATCAATACATAATCACAGTGCCTATGCTTATATCGAAAAAAAATAATGGCATTATAAAAATTAATTTATTATTTTGTTAAATATCCTTTGTAGATTCCCGATGATGTGATTACATCTATATTGATATTCTTCTTTATTTACCATTATTACAAATGGATATAGTTTCATATTTTTGTTTGTATAATATCCAGCTCTTGTGCATATTTTATTTAATGTTCCTGTTTTAAAATACTCATTTTTCCTATTGTTCATTAAATAATAATATTTCTTAAATCCTTTTAAAATTTTAAGCATTTCTTTTGGAGAAATTCTATTTTTTCGTGAAATTCCAGATCCTTCTACAATTTTTATTTTTTTAATATTAAGCTCATTACCAGCATAATTTTCCATTGCTTTTATTCCTTTTGCAAGTGTTGCAGGAGGAGAGAATGCCTTAGCACCTATGGTGAGAAATATTTGATTTGCCATAAAATTATTTGAAAATTTTAAAAGTTTTTTTATTATATTTTTTAAATTATAGAATGATTTATATGTAAATATTTTTTTATCATTTTTCTGGACAATTCCTAATTTTACTTTTTCAGATATTATAATGCCTTGTTTCTCAAGAAAATATCTTGCCAACACCCCTGCATAAATTTGACTTTCTTCTTTGGAAATAACAATTCTACCATGTTTTAAATTTGACTCTTGAACTATTTTTTTTGCAAAGGGAGTTAAAGGAGTTTCTTTTTCCGCACTTATGAATTTATTTTTAACTAAATTATATTTAAAAAAAATAGTATTAAAATTTACACAAAATGCACCAACAGAAGCATCATAGGGGTTTAAAGAATTTTGAGTTCCTGGAATTTTAATGGATGAGGAAAAAAAACTATTATCAATAATAATGGATTTAATTATAAAAACATTTTTTTTTTTTAATATTAAGGCAAGGTCACGGCAAAAATTATTAATATTTTCTGAAGTTAAATGTGGATCCCCATAGCCCTTTATTTTAAGATTTAGATTTTTATCTAGAAAAAATTCTGTTTTAAAACGAAAATCTTCTCCAAGATAATAAATAGCTCCAAGAGAAGTAAGGATTTTTAAGGTAGATGCGGGGATAAAAGCTTGATTTATGTTTTGGGAATATATAATTTCCCCATGGTTATCACAAAGAATAACACCATTATTTTTTGAATTAGCTGATACTTTTAAAGAAAAAACTAGGCAAAGTAAAACTGATATAATAATTAAAACTATTTTTACTTTAAAAGAGTAAAAAAACTTGTAACTATTTAGCATGATTATTTGTCTTTCCTATGAAGCCCTTTAGTTAATCCTATGCAAGAGGAAATATTATTTTCCCAATTATTTTATCGTTCACCAGACAATTTTCAATTTATTTTTTGATTTTTTTATAATTTATTTTGTAAATACAAATAGTTATCTATAATATAAAATTGTATTTCTCAATACTATAAAAAAAATAATTAATGGAATAAAATGCAAAAAAAAACAGTTTGTTTTTCAAAAAATTCTTCTAACCTTTTTTTTCATATCTTAACAAAATGCAATCTTTCCTGTTCCCATTGCTATATTAATAAGGAACAACATGGTGAAAATACTCTTGATATTAAAACTATAAAAAATTGGCTCAGGATTTTTGCAAAAAAAAATAATGGGGAAAAGTCGATAGTTAAGGCTAAAGATAAAATTTATAATAAAAATTTGGGAAATTTGATATTCCTTGGAGGCGAACCAACACTTCATCCAGATCTTTTTCTTGCTGTAAAAGAAGCAAAAAAATTAGGGTTTCAATCCATAACTATTGATACAAATGGATATCTTTTTCATAATATACTTGAAAAAATAACTCCTGATGAAGTGGATTTTATTAGTTTTTCTCTGGATGGCGCAACAAAAAAAACTAATGATGGTATTCGTGGAAAGGGTTGTTTTGATAAATGTGTGAAAGGTATTAAACATGCTGTATCAAAGGATTTTGCAACTTCCATGATATATACTGTAAGTATAAATAATATTAATGAACTTTTAATGATGCCGAATTTTCTAAAACAACTTGGGATTAAGCATTTTTTTATTCAGGTTCTGGGAATCAGGGGAAAATCTTCAAAAAATAATAAATTTCAAGTTTCAATGGAAAAATGGCTTGAAATAGTACCTAAAATTGCAGAAAAAATTGCACAAAATAAAATAACCGTAACTTATCCCAGGGTTTTTTTGAAAAAGCATGAAAAATTTGAATGTGCAGGTCTTGTGGCAGATAATTATTTTATTTTTCCAAATTCTAGAGTTTATCGTTGTCCTATTTGTGAAGATTATCCCATCCACAGCTTTAACATAAAAGGCAATCAATTAATTCCCACAAAAAAAATTAATGAAAATGATTTTTTTAATCTTAAAATACCTCAAGGCTGTGTAATGAATAAGATTATCCAGCCAGAAAATTTTGTTTCCAATTATGATGAAAAATCTGATTTTAAAATTGCCTGCTGCTTGCTTAAGGAAGAAGTATCTATTTGATGTAAAAAAAGATAAATTAAAATATGGAACAAAGAATATTAATTCCGGCTATATTAAAAAGACATGTATTAGTTGAGGCAGGTCATCATTGTGCAAAAACCTTTCTCATTATAAGTTTTTTCATATAAAAAGCAGATGATAAGTTTACAATGCCATTAAAAAAAAATTAGATGATAAAATTAAATCCCTTAACAAAAACAAAATGGCAGAGATTTATAAGCATAAAAAGAAGTTTTTTTTCTTTTGTTTTGCTTATGATAATGATTTTCATATCTATTTTTGCTGAAACTTTTATAAATAATAAGGCTTTGATTGTCTTATATAATGGTAAACTTTATTTTCCCACATATACAAAAATGATTTCTGGCTCAGAGTTTGGTTTTAATTATGAATATGAAACAAATTATAAAGAATTAAAAAAAAAAATAGATAAAGAGAAAAATAATAATTTTGTACTTATGCCATTTATTCCTTTTAATCCCTATGAAAATGATTTTAAAAATGAAAAATACCCACCATACCCACCATCATTTAAAGACAAGCATTTTCTAGGAACAGATAATGTTGGTCGAGATATATTAGCCCGCCTTGTATATGGTTTTAGAACAGCTATTTTTTTTTCTATTATTTTGCTGATTTTTAATTATTCAATTGGAATATCATTGGGTTGTGCCATGGGATATTTTGGCGGGAAAATAGATCTTTTTTTCCAAAGAATTCTTGAAGTCTGGAGTAATATTCCCTTTTTTTATGTTGTAATAATTATCTCTTCTATAATTGTTCCCAATTTTATGATTCTTCTTTTAATTATGGGATTTTTTGGCTGGATCCACATGACATGGGTAATGAGAACCATAACATATAAGGAAAAAGAAAGAGAATATGTCCTTGCAGCAAGATCTATTGGGGCATCTAATATAAGAATAATATTTAACCATATTATTCCAAACACAATATCAATTATTGTAACTTATTTTCCCTTTGCCATATCAGGCGGGATTGTAGCTTTAACATCCCTTGATTATCTTGGATTTGGGCTGCCTGCTCCCACACCATCATGGGGAGAACTTCTTTTCCAGGGCTGGACAAATATGAGTGCCTGGTGGATATCAGGTTCAGTTGTGTTGGCAATGATTATTACGCTTATGGTTGTAACTTTTACAGGGGAGGGTATAAGGGAAGCCTTTGATCCAAAAATGCACACTATTTATGAGTAATGACATTATAAAAATATCTATCCATCTATAGTTTTAATTCCTGGTGAAAATTTTTTTATATGAAATACTAGATTTTTTTTAGATTTTTATAAGTGTTTTATTCTTTGTTGTGGCCAGATACTAATTTGCAGTCTGGTCATGCCAGTTTATATGAAAGAATTTATAGCTATTTAATATTCTTGCATGTTTCGTTGTGAGACAAACCAGGAACCAAAAACTAGATTTGCCTTATAGCAGTTATTGAAAAGTTACCTAGGTTCAAGCATTTTTCAAAAAGTTAGAGTAATATTTTTATTGGTTTTTTTTATGTGCAATATATTCACTTATTTTTGCAGCTTTTTCACTTTCTACATGGGAAAGAATTTTAGCAGATAAGGATTCCCGCATACGCAGAAAAATTTGTTTTGCTGTTTCAAGATCAATTTTATCTATTATTCTAGCTGCTTTTTTAGGTTTCATACCTGAATACATTTTTACAAGACTTGCTATTTTTTTTTCAAATTCTTCCTGGGATTTTATCTGTCTTTTTTTTACTTCACTTTTAAGAAGTACAAAATTAGAATCTATCTGCCTTTGAAGAGCTGTGAGTCTCTCAAGTTTCTCATTTATTTCTTGTTTAATTGTTTCAAGTTTTTTTTTTTCAAATGAAAATTTTTTTTCT
Organism: Desulfobacteraceae bacterium 4572_130; assembly: GCA_002084425.1. GTDB lineage: Bacteria > Desulfobacterota > Desulfobacteria > Desulfobacterales > Desulfobacteraceae > 4572-130. The sequence continues at coordinate 99,885 of NBLN01000009.1, forward strand.
GCTCTGGCAAGTTTTTCTTTTCTTTCTTCAAGCCCATCCAGTACAACTTTTTCAGGATCTGGACACTTAGGGCATTCAGAGCAGGGGGCTTTCCCTTGATCATATTCTAAATTGTCATTTTCTGCTTTTTCAAGGTCCTGTTGAATTATTGTAATATTTTTATTTTCCGCAAGGGCAAAATTTAAAAAAGATTTTACAGGCAAAAAAAACAATAATCCTGATAAAATAATTATATTTAAAATAAAAGTTGTTTTTTTTGTTTTATGTAACAAAATTAAATTTCTCCCTTTTATTATCTTTTCAAAATGCTAATGTTATAGATATCTTTGCATAAACATTTTTTATAAATTTTTTTCTAATTTTTAATGTAAAAAATATTTGTAAATGCCTGTAAATAAGGTTTACTTTTTTTTGTCCAAATTTTAAATTTTAGATATTAAAATAAATCTTCACCATAAAATTTGAACAAAATCAAGCATTGTGCAAAGGCCTTTTATAATGATTAAACTTTATAGGAAAGAACTTATAACTACTTAATATTCTTTCATATTTTGTTGTAAGACAAACCATGAACTAAAAATCAGATCTGCCTTATGGCAGTTACTAAAAATCCTATAATTTTTCATTTCAGAGGTTGTCTTTAGTGTTTCTAATAATATTTGAAAGCTCATCAACCTGTTTTTGAAGGTCGTTTTCCTTATTAATGTTAAGGATTGCAAAATCAGAATTTATCTGCCTTTGAAGTGCCATAAGTTTTTCAAAGTCTTCATCTATTTGAAGTTTAATTCTATTAAGTTTTTTTTTTTCAAACAAAAAATCTTTTTCTGCCCTGGCAAGTTTTTTTTTTCTTTTTGCAAGACTATTTAATATAATTTTGACAGGATCCGGACATTTAGGACATTCACTGCAGGGTTTATTTATCCCTCCATATTTTAGGTTCTTTTTTTTTTCTTTTTTAAGATCCTGTTTAGTTATTTTAATATTTTCATTTTGAGGAAACACGGAATTTAAATTTAAAAAAGATAATAATGTTGATGAAATAATTAAATAAAAAATAATTATATTTAAAATAAAAGTTATTTTTTTTGTTTTATGTAATAAAATCAGATTTCTCCCTTACTTTTTTTAGAACTACAGCTTCATCTATGATATTTTGTTCAATTTTGCGAAGTTTTTCCATATATTGAGTTTTTTTTTTCTTTTTCAGCAGCTCAATTATTTTTTTATTAATAGTCTTTTGAGTAAGAATTTTTTGTTTATCTAAAAGTATTTTTTGTAATTTTGTTTTTATGGCTGTTTTTTCTAAAATATCATTTTCAATAGAATTAAGATAATTATGATATTGCCTGAACTCATCAGCACTTATTGTTTTTAATATAGCTTTGTTTAAATCATCAAATACTTTTGAATAATCAAATTTTAATTTTTCAATTGCTTTTATAGATTCCATAACATCCATAAAAGCCTTTGAAGTTTCTTGTCTAGCAAGGTCTTCAAGATACTCTCTGTATTTTAGCACTGATTGAAGTTTAAAATTAAATTTTTTCATTTATCTTCAAACTTTAATAAACTCATAAAAAGTTTATATAAAAGAACTTATAACTACTTAATATTTTTTTATGTTTCATTGTGAGGCAAACTAATAATCAAATCTGCCTTATAAGCATTTGCTGATGCCCTAAGCAGACAATTAAAAACAAACCCATTTTTTTATTTTATCCCAAAAGCTTAATAACCTTTATGTCCTGTCAGGCACAACAAAGCATGAAACATTTATAAAAATTAAAAAAGAGCCTAGCTTTTCATATAAATTATATAAAAAATTTTTATGGGGCCATCACACTTTTGATAGAATTTCTGAAAGCTTTTTAACGCCTTGTTGAAGCTCATTTTTTTTATTAATATCTTGTTTTAAAAATTGATTAATCAATGGCATCAATTTTTTAGCCTGATCTATTTTAGGATTTGAACCATCTACATAGGCACCTATGGATATCATATCTTCTGCATTTTTATAGGCAGCAATTATATCTATTGCTTTTTCTCTTATTTTAAAATGCTCAGGTAAAGTAACAGATCTTATTACCCTTGAAACACTTGCAAGAACATCTATTGCTGGATAATGTCCCTTATCAGCAAGCTCCCTTGTAAGAATAATATGACCATCAACTATAGAACGAACAGTGTCTCCTACAGGATCATTAAAATCATCTCCTTCAACAAGAACAGTATATATCCCTGTTATAGAACCACTTTTTTCAACATATCCTGCCCGTTCAAGAAGAATAGGAATTTGGACAAAAAATGAAGGTGTATATCCCTTAGAAGTAGGAAATTCTCCTGCTGCAAGCCCAACATCTCTGTAAGACATGGCAAAACGGGTTATTGAATCTATTATTAAAAGTACATTTTTCCCTTGATCTCTAAAATACTCAGCAATAGTAGTTGCAAGATATGCCCCCCTAATTCTTACTAGAGGTGGAGTGTCTGAAGTTGCAGCTATAACAACAGATTTTTTTATACCATCTTCACCTAGTATGTCATTGATAAAATCCTTAACTTCTCTTCCCCTTTCTCCTATAAGCCCAACAACAGTTATATCCGCTTCTGTATGCTTTGTCATCATACCCATAAGCATACTTTTTCCTACTCCAGAACCTGACATTATAGCAACTCTTTGTCCTCTCCCCAGAGTCATCATAGTATTTATTGCATTAATTCCAACATCAATATATTCTTTTATAGGTTTTCTATGCATTGGATTAATAGGTTTACCATAAAGAGGATATCTAATTTTAGAATCTATTGTTCCTTTGCCATCTAAAGGCATCCCCATTCCATCTATGATTCGTCCAATAAATTCATTTCCAACAAAAGCTTCTGGAGATTCAGCAAACGGAATAATTCTGCTTCCAGGACTTATTCCTCTAATATTTCCATAGGGCATTAAAAGTACTTTTTCATCTCTAAATCCTATGACTTCAGCTTTAATTTCCTGATTTTCATTGTTTTTGATAATACACAGGCTTCCAATGCCAAGCCCTAGCCCATCGCCTTCTGCAACAAGACCAATAACTCTGGATATTTTTCCTTCAGGCATTATAGGCATACAAGAATCAAGTGCATCAAAGTATTGATTCCAATTTATTTTATAATCAGGATTTTCAATCATATTTTACCTGTTTTAATAATACTTGAAAAAACAGCATTCAGTCTTGATTGAATATCTGTTGAAACATTTGCCTTTGAAGTTTCTATTTTACAGCCTCCAGGATTTATAGAAAAATTTCGCACAATGCGAATACCTTTTAAACTTTTTATATTTTTAAAAAATTCTTGTTTTATTGTTTTAATATACTCATAGTCCTTTGTTGAAACATTAATGGAAATTTTTTCTGGGTCAGGCAGACATTTTAAAGCATGCATTACTGATTCCCTTACAAGTGTGTCATCAATCTCAACCTTTGCAAGAACTATTTTTTCAGCTATTTGACAAACAAGGGAAATAATATTAACTTCATGTTTTTTAATAAGTTCATGCCAAATATTATTTGTTTTTAACAAAATATCTTCAAAAGAAGCTATGATTTTTAAAATCTTTGCGTTACCATTATCTATTGCTTCTTTTTCACCTTTTTTAAACCCTTGCTTATAGCCTTTAACTTCACCTGATTCTCTGCCTTCATTAATACCTTGATTAATACCTTGATTAATACCTTTATCTTCACCATGTTCAAAGCCTTGTTCAAAGCCTTTTGCTTCTCCTTTTTGAAAACCTTGTTTAAAACTTTCTTTTTGCCCTTGCTTAAAGCCTTGTTCAACCCCTTTTTCTCTGCCTTGTTTAAAACCATTATCCAATCCCCTAACAAAGCTAGCCTTAAAACCAGAGTTAAAGCCTGTATCAAAACCAGAGTTAAAGCCTGTATCAAAACCAGAGTTAAAGCCTGTATCAAAACCAGAGTTAAAGCCTGTATCAAAACCTTCTTGTTTTTTAATTTCAATTTCTTTGTCATTTAAAAAAACAGATTCTTTTTTAATATCAGGATGCAAGTCTAAGTCTAATGAAGAATCTTGTTCTATGAGAGATTTTTTTTCAGAATCAGGAACAATAAAAGAAAATTCAAATTTATTATTTTTTTTATCTAAATAGTTATCATGTTGATAAAATGAATTAAAACTATTGGCGGGGTCTATATATTTATCATGCGTGCATGTGTATTTAAAGGTATCTGAATTATGTTGCTGTCTTATATTTTTTTTATTTTTATAGAGTTGTTTAAATGGAACTAAGGCTTTATTTTTTTTGTAAAGCTGCTTAAAAAAATCTAGTCTGTCAGATTCTTTGTTTAAATCTTTTTTATCTTTATTAAATGGATTAAAAATATTTAATTCATCATTTTGATAATCATCAAAAAGTATTTTAAAACGATTATAATCAGGTATAGTTTTGTCACTCCTCAAAAACTTTTCCCTGGCAAACATTTTAAGAGAGGAAGTGGCAAGAGGAGACCATGTATTTTTATTTTTTTTATCAGACAAGGACATTTTTCTTTCCCTTGCCTCCTAACATTATAATTCCATCATCCTCAAGACTCTTTGCAATGTTAACTATTGTCTGTTGCGCCTCTTCAACCTGAGCTAATCGTACAGGTCCCATAGTTTCAAGATCATCCTTAAGCATGTCGCCTGCTCTTTGGGAAAGATTAGAAAATATTTTAGTTCTCATTTCATTTGTTGCTGTTTTAAGAGAATAAGTTAATAATTGACTGTCAATATTTTTAATAATTACTCTCATAACACGATCTTCAATATTGATAAGATCTTCAAAAACAAACATCATATTTTTAATTTCATCTGCCATTTCAGCATTATTTTGTCTAATTGTTCCTAGAATTTTTTCTTCGGTTTCTTTGTCAACACCATTGATAATATCTACTAGGACTTCAATTCCTCCGGCCTTTCCTCCACCTGGTCCTCCAATACTACTTAACTCATTTTTAAGAGCTTTATCCACATCTCTTACAACATCTTCTGATATCTCACCAAGCTTTGCAATTCTTAAGGCAATATCTCCTTTTTTGTTATCAGGCACAGCTGATAGAATTTCCGAAGCTATATCAGGAGGCATATGCGATAGAACCATTGCAACTGTTTGTGGCTGTTCACTTTCGATATAACTTGTTAGGGTTGCAATATTAACACCTTTACTCCATGTAAATGGAAAGTTTTTCTTTCTATTTTCAACATCACTAAGAATAGCTTTTGCATCTTCATCATTTAGGCTGTTTGCAAGAACTTTTCTAAAAAAAGAATTACCTTCAACAACTTTATTACTTTCCCCCTCAAATTTTTTTACAAACTCATGTGAAATAATTGAAAGAGCCTCAGGAGTGATATAATCAATTTTTGACATTTCAAAGGCAACTTCTTTAATTTCTTTATCATTCATTTTTTCAAAGACCTGTGATGCATAATCTTCACCCATTGAAAGAAGAAAAATTGCTGATTTTTGTGGTCCTTTAAGATTTTCAGCATCTAATTTATTACTTGTCATTTTTTTCCCCCTCAGCAGTTATCCAACCTTTAATTATATTAGCTGATTTATTTACATCTGTATTTGCATAATAAGCTGCTTTTTCAGATATTGAAAGAGTTGCAAGATATAGTCCTTTTTCTATGGGAGTCATTGTATCAATAAATTCTTGTCTTTCTTCCGGGGTCATATCCTCAAAAAGTTGTTTTCGTTCTTCCGGGGTCATGTCTAGAAGGAATTTTCTTCGTTCTTCAAGGGGCATATCATTAAAAAATTGTCTTCGTTCTTCCGGTTTCATTTCTGCCAGATATTGTCTTTGTTCATCAGGAGTCATCTCGGCAAAGTTAGGAATTATTTTTTCTTTTCTCATATCATCAGTCTCTTTATCTTCTTTATCTTCTTTGTCATCATCTTTATCATCTTCACTCTCTTTTGCTGCTTCAGCATCTTTTTCTTGTTCAAGTGCTGCTAGTCGTGCTGCTTCTTCTTCATTCTTTTTTATTCTTCTTAAGATTATAAATACTATCATCAATATAATAAAAAGAATGAGCAAAATTAATAAAATATTAATAATAGTTCTGCCATATTTTTCTTTAATTAACTCCCATCCAGTTAATTCTGGCTTGGATATTTTAATTTCATCAATAGATGCAAAGGGAAAACTTTGCATGGAGATTTGATCTTGACGCACTTCATTAAAACCCATGGCTTTAAGAACAATATCTTTAAACTGATTCATTTCAATATCTGATCTTGGAACATAAACTTTAATAATATTACCAGCCTCATCATCCTTTTTTTCATATTTTCCATCAACAACAGCAGCAACTGAAAGTCGTCTTAATACAGCCATTGGCTTTATTTTTTTACTAATTCTTTTGCTTATCTCATAGTTTACAGTATCTTCTCTTTTATTTATAATTTCCATATCATTGATGAACCGCTGTCCTCCAGGCGGTACAATCGGATTCACACTTGAAGGATCCCCTGGCTGATTTATGGGTTTTTGAATATCCTCAGCAAGTTTTTTTTGGCTTCGTATAAATGTGGTATCTCTTTCATAGGGATCATATATTTCTTCATCAACATTATTTTGACTAAAATCCATTTCAGCTGTAACACGAACTATAGCTTTCTCCTTGCCTACAATTCTTTCAAGCATTGTTTGAATACGGTCTGCAATATTTTCTTCAAATCTTATCTTATATTTATATTGAGTATCAGCAAGATTTTTTTCTTTTAATCTTGCCTTTCTTTCTTCGTCAGATTTCCCTTCAAACAAAATTTTTCCTGTTGTATCAACAATTGTAACAAGTTTAGGTGTAAGATCTTGAACTGCACTTGCAACTAAATGTGCAATAGCAGCTACTTTTTCTTCTTCAAGATCGCTTTTAAGTTCTAGAAGAATTGATGCTGAAGGTTTTTTTATTTCTTCTATAAAAACAGAATCTTTAGGTAAAACTATCATAACCCTTGCATCTTTTACTTCATCAAATGCTATGATTGTTCTTGCTAACTCACCTTGTAAAGCTCTTTTGTTATTAATTTTTTGTACATATTCAGTAATCCCAAAATCAGTTTTGTCAAATATTTCATATCCTACTCCAGAAGAACCTTTAGGTATTCCATCTTTTGCCATACTAAGTCTTACATTATAAACTTCACGTTCTGGAACCAAAATAATACTTCCACCGGATTCAAGTTTATAAGGAATCTTTATTTCTTTGAGTTTTTCAACAATTGCTGAAGCATCTGTTTCAGAAAGTCCAGTATAGGCAGCCTTATAAGTAGTCTTGTTTGCCCACATAAACATTGTTGTAAAACCTGCAATAATAAAAAGAATCAGTACTCCAAAGGCAATCCTTTTTAGGAGGCTCATTTCTTTATAAATTCTCACAATATGTTCAAATAATAATTTCATTTATTCAGCATTATTAAATATTAGAATTTGATAAATTAGTAAAAAGTTGTTGATGCCGCAAAGGGAAAATAATTAAAAATTCCCCTTAAAAAAATATGCGTTTTAAATTCATTTTAAGAAAGATAAAATATTTTGCTTTCTATAATTTTGATGACACCATTAAATTTGCATGTGCATAATTTCTTTGTATGAGTCCATAGCTTTAGCTCGTATTTGAGTCAAAAGCTTTAAAGAAACTTCTGCTCTTCCAATAGCCATCATACCTTCATGAATACCAAGTTCACCTTTAATAACCTTTTGTATAGAATCATCAGCAACATTTTGCTTTACATTTACATCTTTTAAAGCCGCATTAAATCTCTGGGAAAAAGAAGGATCCCTTCGTTGAAATTTTTGAATCAAAGGTTCTGTATTAAGAAATATTTTACCTGGTTCAGTCGTAACATTCATTGTCTCCCTCCTTTAATTTATATGAAATCATAGACTTTTTTTTAATGTCTATAAGTGTTTCATTCTTTGTTATGAATTAGATATTAATAATTAGGTCTGGCCATGCCAGTTATTTTCAGTTCTGTAAAAAGCTCTAACTTAAAATATTTAAAATGATAAAAAAATAAAGTGTTTTTGGTTTTTTCCTTTTAATAAATCAAATTTTAAAATTGATAAAATTAGCTTATTTACCTAATTCAAGGGCTTTTAATATCATACTTCAACAATCATATCTGCAACCTCTGTAAGATGATCTACATTAGGCATGGCAACATATCCTGTAACAGGATCAGCATCAGGATGAGCTGGATTATATACAAGCCTAAAATCTTCCTGGGATTTAATTATTTTAGCAACTTCAACACCTGTAGCTTTATAATCTTTAATTTTACTGCCAAATTCAATTGGATGCATTTCAATAAAAGGTTTTTTATCTTCATGTGCGTTTTTTTGTAAAGCACTTTTAAATTTATCTAGATCTTTTCCTTTTAGTACAACCATTCTACGTATATAGGGGCCACCTTCAGCTGTTCGTGTAGTATCAACATTAGCAAGGTTGCCTGCTATTACATTCATTTTAGTACGATGGGCAGCAAGCCCAGTAGAACTGATTTTCATAGCATTTATAAGATCAACCATAATTTATCTTCCTCCTTCCTGAATAGCATGACGCAGAATAGTCATTTTTCTTATTAGCATCTCTGATGTTGTAGTATATTTTATATTATTTTGTATTAAATTAGACATTTCTGTATCAATATCAACTGGATCCAAATGTTCTAGATCAACGTCATCACTGAATTTTCCATTTATTGAAAAAAAATCAGCTTTTACCCCTGAAAAATGTTTATCATGAGTACAAGCTATTTTTTGAGGTTTTTCTTCTCCTATTGCTCTTTTTAAAGCCTTTTTAAAGTCAATATCTTTGGGTACATATTTGATTGTATCCATATTAGCTATATTACCTGTAATAAGATTATGCCGTCTTGCAGATATGTCAAGCGCATGAGATATTACATCATAAGTTCTATTGAATACTCTTGAGTCACCCATGTTTTTCCTTAATAGTAATTTAAAGCAGCTCTAAATTATACTTTTTTTATCAAATTTAATTTAAAGAAAAGCAATTTATATGCCAGATATAATCATATCTTTTGTTTGTATTCAGCAAGTTTATTTCTCATAGTACGAACACTAATTCCTAATATTTTTGCAGCATGTGTTCGATTTCCTTCAGTAATATTTAAGGTATGGAAAATCATTTTTTCTTCCATATCTTTTAATGAGATGGGCTTAATATTATAAGGGAATTGTTGCTCTTTACTCAGGCTAGTTTCAGAATCCTGGTAATCTTCCATTAAAAGATTATATGGCTCAATATTTTCTTTATCAGCAAGAAGAACTGCTCTATGAATAATATTTTCAAGTTCTCTGACATTTCCTGCAAAACTTTGAGAATTCAGTACATTAAGCGCACTTTTTGTTAAACCCTTGACATTTCGTTTGTCAATATCATTATATTTTTTTATAAAAAATTTAGAAAGCAGTTCTATATCCCCAATACGATTCTGTAGGCTAGGAATTTGTAAAGGTATAGTATTAAGTCTATAGTAAAGATCTTTACGAAATTCTCTTTTTTTTATAGCTTCCTTTACATCTTTATTTGTTGTTGCAACAATTCTAACATCAACATTAACAGGCTCTAATCCACCAACACGATCAATTTTTTTTTCCTGAAGTACTCTTAAAAGTTTTGCTTGGAGATGAAATTGCATTTCAGTTATCTCATCAAGAAAAAGAGTTCCTTGATTTGCAAGCTCAAATTTACCTAATTTCCTTGATATAGCACCTGTGAAAGCTCCTTTCTCATGCCCAAAAAGTTCACTTTCAAGTAAAGATTCTGGTAAAGCTGCGCAATTAACTGCCACAAAAGGCATATTGTTTCTGTTACTTTTTTCATGGACAAATCGTGCAAAAAGTTCTTTACCTGTTCCACTTTCACCTTGAATAAAAATTGTTGCACTGGAATCAGCTACTTTTTTTACCAGTTTCAATAATTTTAACATACCTTTATCATTTGTAATAATATCAAATTTTTTATTCTTTGAATAAAGTATATCTTTTTTTTGTCTAGAAGTATTTTTTTTTGTGAAAATTTTTTTTATACATAATTTTAAATATTTTTTATCAAAAGGCTTAACAATAAAATCAAAGGCACCATATTTCATTGTTTCTACGGCATCTTCAACTAAAGGTTGGTTTGAAATAAATAATATTTCAGTCTCCATATTTTTCGTTTTTGTAGTTTGAAGGAATTCTACTGGTGAAAAATCAGGAGTTTCAAAGTCGGCAATAACCATCCCATAATTTTTTTTAAAAACAAAATTTTTTGCTTTATTTCCATCCATGGCAGTATCAACATGAAATCCAAGATCTTCACAAAGTTTAGTAAGCTCGATCCTTTCCCTTAGATTTTCCTGTATGATTAAAATTTTCTGCCTAGCCATTAAGGATCCCTTTTATATAAAAGTCTTTATAACGATTGAGTTAGTAATCATTTTTCAAAGAGGCTTTAAAGCCTTTATTCGATTTGTGTAATATTCATAGCCTCTAATTCTAAAAAATTGCCAACCACAACGTTCCAAAACTTTTTGACGCATTAAATCATTTTGATATTGTTCAGCTCCGTGCCATTTATCACCGTCACATTCAATGGCTATTTTGGTTCCATCTGGCAGTAACATAACCATATCAATAATATATCTCTACCCTTTGCAACTTCATATTGCGGAATAGCACTTAAATTTCGTCTCACAATATCATTATAAACATCAACTTCAAACCAACTATCAAATGGGTCAGGTTGTGTTCCGATATTTCTTTTTATTGGAGAAGTTAGAATTATTTGTTGTGGATTATGATTTTTGAAATGGTCTAATAATTTATACCGCAAGTCATTAGTGTTACTTAAATCATCTAACTGGACTGAATGGAAAAGATAGATTTGCTCTATTGCACGACTTGTAGCAACATTAAAACGTCTTTCATCTTCTGGTTTTACAAGAGCAGACCGATTATGATTATGTGCTGTTACCAAACTCAAAAAGATAATATCTCTTTCGTCACCCTGAAAAGACGCAGAGTTGCCACAAACAATTTTTCTTTTATGATACTCTTGTTCACCGATTGTTTCTAATAGCAGCTTTTGAATAAGACTTGCTTGTTGATTACCTTGAAGTGTTATCACTCCAAATGTTTTGTCATTATAACGGTTATCATCAATTAATTTTGAAATTGTCACTGCAATTTCATTGGCTTCAGGTTCATTTATAATTCGTGCTCCTTTACCTTCAGTATATCCTTTTGTACAAAAAATGGTTTTTAAAGGTTCGAGTCTATTTTCTGAATATTGCTTTAAAGGATAAAGTCCTTTTCCATCAGGTGCATAAAAATGTTTGTTGGAAAATTCTATAATTTCTGGCATACACCTGAAATGTTCTTGTAAAACTGTCATACCATCACAAAATAATTTTGCATGGTCAAAGAAACTAAAATCAGTTCCATAATAATTATCAAAAGGGATTCCTTTTAAATGGCGTTGAATAAATGGAGTCATTAAATTTGCTGAAACACCGACATATTCAGGAGAGGTTTGTTTATCGTCTCCAACAATTATGATGTTTTTTGTAATGTAAAGAAGGAAAATTGCATCTGGTCCCAGTTGGCTTGCCTCATCAATTATTACATAATCATACATCTCCTGCTCTGGTTGGATTGTTTCAGCCACTTTATATAAAGGCATAATCCAACACGGTACAGAGTTCTTGCAATGTTCCATTTCTTTCCAAATGCTGTCTCAAAGAGCGGTTCTGCTGTAAATTTTCAACTACTTTATACCAAGATTTTTTAGCTGCAAGCTTGGCAATAAGTTTTCCTTTTTTGACTTCTGATTGATACAAATTATGCCTTAACTCTTGCTCATAATCAATGTCTATTAATTTGTTGATTTCCTTTTGAGCATGTCTAAAATATATAGATAATTCAAATTTTGATAAATCTTGTTTTGTAAAATCACCTAACTGTATTGAATCAAATAAATTGGGTAGTCTTTTTTGAATATTTTCCTTTAATCTCAAGAAAGTCTGAAAATCATCCTTTTCATTACTTAATGTCTCAATTTGATTTATACATTTATGATAAGCATTTGAGTCAATTTGTTTGAATGCTTCAAATATTTTTTCTTTTATAGGATGATAATTGGGATTACTCAAAGATACTTCCGCGTTTTTGATAATGTCCTTACAATAATTTACCTTCTGTAATAAATGATTGTATTCAGTTTCATTAATAATATTTTTCAAATTTTCTATATCAAAAACAGTGACAGATAATTTAGAAAAATCTTTAATCTCTTTTCGTTTTTGCTCTGATTCATTAATGATGACTATTAATTCAGCTACCTCAGAATCGATATCTTGGAAGTAATTAAATTTTTTTAAATATGATTTTGTTTTCGGGATTTCTTTACTCCATAATTCGGATAATTCATTAAAATTTTGTCTAATTGAAATATCATTCAAGACAATTTCAAATTCTTCTTTTGTATCACAAGGGCTTCCATTAACCCTAACTTCATCTATGAAATAAAGACGTTCCTTAATTTCTTTTGGTAAAAATGTCTTTTTAAGAGTGAATGTAAAACCTGATAATGAATTTCCATCTATTAAATAGTCCAGTAATGTTTGAGCATCTTTTCGAAGTTGTTTTATACTTTTTTTAGAGGGATAGGAAATTTCTATTTCTTTGTCAATCTCGCTTAAATTATGCTTCTCAATTTTTTTAATAGCCTCAGAAGAATATTGAAGGGTTTGATTCCATTTGTTTGAATTACCATTTAGGTATGTGTTTATGAAATCATTGGTGAAATCAATTTGCAAATTACTTGATTGTTTATAATACTCTCTGAGTTGTTTGAGTAGTGTTTTGAGTTTTTCAAAGTCAGGGCATTGAATTAAAATATGCTCGTTTTTTGATGCATAGTATTGTGAAAGCTCATTCGCCAAGTTTTTATATTCTTGAATTTGATTAACTGTCGGAAGTTTTTCCGTATTTGGTATGTCGTATTCAAAATCTGAAACATCAATATTTTGATAATTTTGATGTAGGTCTATATAGTTTTGTAAATCAATATGAATTTGTTTATCATTTATATTGGAAAACTCATCCTTGTAGAATTCAAATTTCTCAGCCTCCTTTTCTAAATTTTCCGCAATCTGAGTGAGTGTGCCAGAATATTTTGAATTAATTTCTTGCTTCCGAGTTGCCTTCTCTTTTATTTTAATAAGTTCATTTGTATTGGAAGCAATTTTTTCTTTTGTACGTTTTAACTTGTTACCGAAATCTTCAATTTCAGTTTGATAAGTATTTAAATTAGCTCTAGACAATTCATCATTTATTGAATTTACACTTTTTTGTAAATCTTGAATTGAGGATGAATCACCACTAAGTAAATTCACCGTCAAATCTTGGAATTCGGAAGGCAATTTATCTTTTAATACTTCTAACGCTCTTTTGGTGTATGCAGTAATCAATACCTTTTTCCCATTGGCAAGCAAATGGCATATCAGATTTGCAATAGTATGAGACTTACCTGTTCCTGGAGGACCTTGAACAAGAACTTTGCTTTTTCTTTTTGCTTTTTCAATGATTTCTATTTGTTCATTATTATATTCTTTTGGAAAATAAATTAGTTCATTTTGAGATGTAGAATTTGAACTTTCTCCTTCTGAAAAGTCATTTGCATTATCAGAATGTATTCCTATCAGGTCATTTTCAAATAGCTTATTATTCGGGATGTCATTAAGCCATAACTTCTTAGGATATTGAGTCTCTTGTGCTTCAATATCTCTTACTGGATTGCTTCTCAATTTTGAGAATTCCTTCAAGTAATTGAATATTTGCAGATATTTTTCTTTTTTCATTCAGCATACCTATTCATTTATTTCTTATATTTTCATAACACATAACTATTTAATATTCTTTTATGTTTCATTGTGAGGCAAACTAAGAAGCAAAAATCAGATCTGCCTTATGGCAGTTATTATAATTAAAAGCTTTTAATTCTTTTTGCTAAATCAAGAGTTGAAAGTCGTTCCTTAGAAAGTTTTGACCATACTGAATCATTTTCAATAGCAATTTTTTCAAAAATTTCCTTTGCTTTTTTAAGAGCATTTCCTCTTTGATAAGCGTCAGCCAACATAAACCGCAGATCAGTTTTGGTTTTGGATGTATCAGAAAACTCCAGAGATTTTTTAAAGGCTTCAGCAGCATTATTATATTTTTTTTGTTCAACATATGATTCGCCAAGTCGTTTATAAGTATCAGAAATTAAATTATAATTCTTTCCAGATGCCAGAGTAAAATTCTTAACAGCCTTTGCAAGTGCAAAAGAGACAGCCCCTAATTTATTCTGATTTTTATATACATCAGCCTGTTTTATAAGAATATTTCCTTTTTCATGATAATTTTTAGTGGCTTTATAAGCTTTTGTAAAATTTATTATTGCTTTATTAAATCTATTTTTTTGAGAATAAATCTCACCCATACGAAAATATGCATTACTGTTATTATTAGGGAAACGCTTTACAAAATCATCTAGAACTTCTAATGCATCATCATTTCGTTCAGTTTCATCCATTGCAACACCAAGACCAAAAACAAGTTCACCCGGCATTGAGTCTCTGCTGTATTGCTTATATGCTTTTATTAATTGATTAAATGCTTGTTCATAAAGACCAGCTTTAATATAGGCAAGGCCAACATCTAAAAAGATTTTCCTACTCTCCATTTTATTAAGAAATACACGTTCTTTTTCATATTGTGTTAGAATTTTAGTGTAAAAATTAGATTTAAGTTGATTATCAAAAAGCGATTCATAGGCTTTTTGCATTAATTTTGTGGACTTAATTCTTAAATCTCTGTTAAGAGCTGGTGAAAGTTCTTTTAACTCATTAATACATTTAATATATTTACGTTTTCTGTAATAAATTCTTGCTAGCTCCACCCTAGCTGTTTTAGCAAATTTGTGGTCTGAAAAATTATTTTTAAACATATTATAAATTTTTTCTTTTTCCATAGTATCTTCTATATATTTTGCAAGCCCCATATAGCTTTTTAAACGACCTTCACCCCTGGGGAAATTATTAATTACAAATTTATAAATATTTATTGCTTTTTTAATTTTTCCTTCAATAGCATAAGTATCTCCAATATTGCTTAAAATAATATCTTTATTATTAATTTCAGGAAAAAGATTATAGGCTTTTATTAAATTTTTTCTGGCAGATATAGTTTTACCAAGCTTAAGACTAGCATCTCCTATATATAAAAGAATTTCTGAAGAATTATAAATTTTTTCAGGATTTAATTTTACAAGCTGTGAAAGAATAGCTAGTGAATCACTATAATGTTTTTTCTTAAAAAGAACTTTTCCAACCCCAATACCTGCATCAACTGTATAAGCATTTCTAGGCATTTGCTTAAAAACTTTTCTAAAATACTTAATGGACTTATCATAAGAACCTTTTTCATTATAAATTTTTCCAAGATAATAAAGCACTTCTGGATGTCCCGGATAATTTTTATAATCATTATTAACAATATTAAAAAATCCCTCAGCGGTAACATTATTTTTCAAAATAGTATTAATAATACCTAAGAAGGCATATCCAAAGGAAGCAAGTTCTGATTCAGGATATATAATTAATGAGTTATGGAAAAAATCTGCTGCTTGTAACATGTGTTTATAATTATCCTTGTTACTAAGCTTAAAAAATGAATATGCTCTTAAAAAATTCGCTTGTTCAAGACAATTTTCCTGATTTTGAGTAATATATATATTTAATATATCAAAACTATTTTGCCATAATCCCTTTTTTAAAAATTTAAGAGCTTTAATAATTTTTGGTCCACATTTAGAGACATCAACTTGAACAAGCAATTCAGTGTGGTCACCTGAAAAAAAATTTTTATTTTTTCTGATGTTTACAATGGAAGGATGCGGATTGTTTTGAGATTCTTCCTTTTTTATATTTTTATTAAAATAGTTTTGTTTTTTAATACTATATTTTTTTTGTGATTTTAAAGATTTACTAGATAAAGTATAGGTATTGATTTTTTTTTTCTTTTGATATTTTTTTAATATCTTTTTTCTTCTATTACCTATACTAGTTCTATCAATTATGTTTTTTTCAGAAACTATAGAATTCTTTTTTTTGAATTTTATTACAAGGTTTAAACTGGAATTATCCCATTTTGAAGTTATAGCTCCAAAAGATTTTTTACCTGTTACAGCAATACCAACAACCCCAGCCTGTAAAGATTTAAAGGCAATATTTTTTATAATAGAATTTTGTTTACCTTTTATTACTTTTAATTTTGGGGAAACATTAATATTGCTTAAAGCTATTAAAATTTCTTTGTCATCAATTTTAATGATTTTATAGGGTATTTTTTTATTTGCAAAAAGTTCTAGGGAGGTGGGAGAATCTTTAAGAATTATTTTTTTTAATAAAGTCTTTTTTGCTTCGGCTTTGCCTATAAAAAACACGACAAACAATAAAGAGAAAAATAAAGTTTTACATTTCATCTCTAGATACCTTTAATCATTTATTGAACATATAAAATTATTCAATTAGAGACCTTTGCATAAACGCATTTTTTATAATTTTTAATCTAAAAAATGTTTATAAATGTCTATAAACAGGGCTTGCTCTCTTTTGTCTAAATTTTAGGTTATAGGTATTATAATACGACTTCACCATAAAATTTAAATAAAATAGAGAGCATTGTGCAAAACTCTCAATTAGTGCCTTGACCTGAGTGGATTTTCACAACCTATTTATTGACTTAATCATCAAAAAATAAAAATCTCTATACTGTCAATACCAACATATTAAAGTGTTTCATCAACCTAACAAAATAGTCAATGCAACCAATATGCCATAAATAATAAAAGAAAATCTAATACTTAAGAATATTTAAACAGAATTTTTCAGGTTTTTTTTAATAGTGCTGTAAATTTATATTTCATTTAAATTATGGATAGAGAAAAAAGCAGAAATTAAAACAACTGGAAAAATTATAAAATAAAGTAGTTATATTAGTAATTAAAGCAGGAAAATACATTTTTCTTCCTTGAATACTATTACAAACAGACTGGGTAATAATTAACTTTTTAGTCATCTTAAGTATTTTTGTATTTCTCTAATTTATTGTTTTGACTGGGTTTTAAATTTTGCTAAATAATTCAAAAATGTTATTTATTGAATTATTGCACAGTCTAAAAGTAGGTGAAGAGTTTTTTGATGGTATAGAAACTAAAAATTTCAGATATTTATATCCAGTAACTGCCTGTCAGATAAATTGGTATGCTGTTAAAATATCATATCGTCATAATTTTGGCGGAAGTTTTACAAGTTCTAAATCTCCCCATAAGCCTATTTTTTTTTTTTTAATAATAATTATTCCTTGTATATCACTTATATTTTTTCCTAGATGGAGCGCATTTTTTATATCAGATTCTTTTTTTACAATGTTGCCAAGCAAAGTAGCTGTTGCATCAGCAAGTGCACAGGAATTTGATACAATTGTTACTGCATCTGCTTTTCCAAAGCTTTTAGAATGACCAATTGTTCCAGATGATGTACAAAGAGCAAAAGGTATATCTTTTTTTGTAACCCTTACACCTATTTTCATATTTAAAGGAGAGCTTCCTGCAAAAATACTGAAAACTGTTTTATTATGGATTTTCATAAAAATATCCCCCCCATTTTCTACAATAACCTGCTTTGATTTTTTAAGAAGGCTATTGCCAGTATATTCAGCAATAGCTCCTGCCACTGCTGCCATGGGTCCAACATTTGCTTTTTTTGAAGCATTAATCATATCTAATATAATGGGGGGAGCAGGATGGTTTATATTTAAAGGGGTCATGGATGTTAAAAATTCTGGATGATGTGCTATATAAGATTCAATATAACCTCTAGACTCAAGAACTGATTTTATAGCTTCCTTTGACAGGTCTAAATCAGCTTGAATATAAAGATTTGTCTCTTTTGCTGTTATATTAAAAGAGACAAGTCCTTTTTTTTTTGCTTTGGTTCTATATGTACGATCTTTAAACAAAGATTTATTTACACAAGTTTAGTAATATTTTTTACAATATTTTCAAAGGCTCTAGAAAAATCACTTTCTTTATTTACCATAATTATAGGAGTACCAGAATCTCCGGATGCAACAACTTTAGTATCAAATGGTATAGAGCCAAGAAATCTCAAATTTTCTTTTTCTGCTGTTATTTTCCCACCCCCACTTTTAAAAAGTTCAATCTCTTTATTACAATGGGGACATTGAAATGCTCCCATATTTTCCAGTAAACCAAGTATTTTTATTTTTACAGTTCTGCAAAATGAAATTGATTTTCTAACATCAGCAAGTGCAATTTCCTGGGGAGTTGTTACAACTAAAGCTTTTGCATCAGGAATTGTTTGAACAACAGTTAATGGTTCATCACCTGTGCCAGGAGGAGCATCAATTATAAGAAAATCTAATTCCTGCCAATCAACAGAGCCAACAAACTGCTTAATCATTCCTGTTTTTGCAGGACCACGCCAAATGATTGCCTGATCTTTATTTTGCATTAAAGCTTGAATTGATACAATTTTAAGATTTTCTCCTATAAGTTTTGGCATAAGCAATTTATTGGGTGAAATATCAAGCAGCTCAGTCATACCAAACATTTTAGCAATAGATGGTCCATGAAGATCAACATCCATAAGTCCTGTTTTAAAACCCTTTAAAGCAAGACTTGCGGCAAGATTAGCAGATACGCTACTTTTT
Source organism: Desulfobacteraceae bacterium 4572_130 (assembly GCA_002084425.1). Lineage (GTDB taxonomy): Bacteria > Desulfobacterota > Desulfobacteria > Desulfobacterales > Desulfobacteraceae > 4572-130. The sequence goes on from NBLN01000009.1 coordinate 118,727, forward strand.
CCAACCCCGCCTTTACCACTTAAAACAAAAATTTTATTTTTTATTTTAGAAAGGGATATTTTTATCATTTCTTCTTGTTGGTCTTGAGCTTTTTGCTGGTTTTGAGAGGGACATTCATTACTTTTCTTTGCTTGATCTACATTATTATGAATCATAATATAATACTTCTCCTTATAATAATTCTTGTTTGTTTAATGCTTTAAAACCTTTACAAAAGATCTCGTAATTATAAGTTCTTTTATATAACTATATAATAGTTATTTTTTGATATACCCTAAATTAAATATATCTTTTTTAAGTACGATATTTGTATGGTATTTTGTAATTTCAAGTTCAAGGCTTTTCCCTGATTTTTCTTTTATTATTAATTTACATGGAATTCTAAAAGAATTATTTTCCTTATAGTTAAAGAATTTTATAGTATATTCTTTAATTAAACCAAGGTATTCAAGTTTAATAATATCGTAATTAGAGTCCATAAAAATTTTTTGCACATCTCCTTTTAATTTTTTTCTTAAAACCAAAGTAGTATTAATTAAATCATTGTTTTTTAAAAAATATGCAAAATCAAAATCGCATAAAGGAATTTGTCCTGATAAAAGTGCAATGATATCTTTAATTTTTATAGGTAAAAAAAGAATATTTTCCAGGAAGGGATTATTGGAATTAATTTTATGTAGGGGATGCCTGCCTGTATGAGACAAAAAAAGTATGGATTTACCATTAAAAATTACAGTTTCAATTAGAACTCCTGATTTCATGATAGTCATACGAATTTTATCTGGATTTAATAATGCCCATGCAACACGAAATTTTTCTTTTTTCCCTTTATCTGAAAAAGTTATCCAGCCAATACCTTTGGATGTTTTAATATTTTTATTTATGTTTTTTATCTTATTTGTAAATAATAATGCTTTATTGTTAGAAAAGATTGGCTTGTTATTTTTTTTTGATGAACATCCTGAAAAAAGCAATAATAAAAAAAATAAATTAATACTTAAGAAAACAGAAAAAAATCTAATTATAGTCAGATACATTAAGCTTAAGCTCCTTTTCTAATTCCCTGATTTTTTTTTCTATTTTGATTTTTTTTGTTTTTGATTTAAGCAGAATTTTTTTATAAATATCTATAGCCAGCTTATATTTTTTTTCATGTTTATAAGCATCTCCTAAATGTTCTAGTATTACAGGATCAAAAGCTATAAGGCTAGCAGCTTTTTCAAGAAATCTTACAGCCTTTGAGAAAAGACCTTTTTTAAAATAAACCCAGCCCATACTGTCCGTGATAAATCCATCGTTAGGCTTAATTCCCATAGCTTTTAAGATAAGTTGTTCTGCTATATCAAGATTTATTCCTGCATCTGCATAAGTATATCCAAGGTAATTAAGAGCAGTAGCATTATTGGGTTTAAGTTTAATGACTTGTTTCATTGATTCAATACATTTATTTTTTTGTCCTAGTTTATCTTGAACCACACCTATATTAAATATGATACTATCATTATCTGGAGATATTAAAACCCCTTTATTTAATATGTTTAAGGCTTTATTATATTCTTTTTCATCTTCATAAAATGCTCCTAGAAATGTTATGATTTCAATATTTTCAGGAAATTTTTTATGTTTTTCCTCAAGAAATTTAATTGCTTTTTTATTATTTTCATTTTTTTTATAAAGAAGTGCGATATAATTTATAATTTTTATATAATATGGTGAATCAGGAGCTATATTTAAAAAATGCTTTATTGCTTTTTTACTTTGTTTTAATTCATAAAACACAATTCCAGCAAAATAATGAAAAATAGAATTATTGGGAAAACTTTTTAATAAACTAGTAAGAATAATGGATGCATCTTTGTATCTTTCTCCAATAATAAATTCTTTTGAAATAAATATTATAAAATCATTATAATTACTTTTTTCTATATTAATTTGACGAAATATTTTATCAGCTTTGTCAATTTTCCCATGTTTATAATAATAAAGTGGTAACTCTATCAAAGCCATAATATTATATTCATCAATTTCAAGAATTTTTTGGTAAAGCTGAATTATTTTTAAATCTATTTTTTTTTGCGTTTTATGAGATTTATATATTTTAATAAGCTCAAGTCTTGGTTCAATTAGATTAGATTTAAGCTCTAATGTTTTTAAGAATTCTTTTTCTGCACGAGTAAAATTTTTTTTTATTACATGAATTTTACCTAGAAAAAAATGAGCTATGTATGAGTTAGGAAAATGTTTAAGCATTTTTAAATAAATGTTAAAACTTTTATCTATATCTTTTTTATTCATATATATATTGCCAAGAATTAAATATATATTTTTCTTATCAGGATTAAGACTAAGTATTCTTTCATATATCTTAAGGGATTCATTTTTTTTGTCCATTATTTCTTTTAATTTTGCTAATATTAGCAAACAATCTGTGTCATCAGGATTTTTTTCTACCATTATTTCTGCTGCTTTAAGAGCTTTTTCCCTATCGTTTTTATAAAGATAAAGAGCAATTAGCTCCTTTTCCAAAAAAAGAGATTTTGGATCATTTTTTATTGCCTTGAGAAGTGAAGCAAGGGCAAGATCAAGCTCACCTCTTCCTTTATAAAGTTCTGATTTCATATAGTTGAAATAAGAAAACCTATAAAATTTTTCTTCATTCAAATAAGACTTATTAAGTGTATTAGCAAAGACTCTAGACTTTGTAATAGAAATACAATCTATAAATAAAATTGTAAAAATCAGTAAATATAATAATTGTTTTTTCATTTTTACCCAAAAATTTCTTGAGAAGTTACAAGACAATGAAATATGAAAAAATTTTAGTTTTAAATTCTTTCATATAAATTTGATAGTATAGGAATTTTTACAACACCATCATATTTTATTGTGATCATAAGCGTTAAAATCTGGCATATTTTTCTTAAAGTATTCTTTTATTTTTTTAATTATATTATTTTCTACCTGCCTTACTCTTTCTCGTGAAATAGAATATTCTTTACCTATTTCTTGAAGAGTAAGCGGGTTATCTGAAAATATTCTTTTATTAAATATATCAAGTTCTCGCTGATTAAGTTTGTTTTTGAATTTAGCTATCCTTTTATGTAGAATTTTTTCTATTTCTTTTTTGGCAAGTTTTTCTTCTGTAGAATCATTTTCTACATTAATAAATTCAATCCTTTCTGTATTGGAATCATTTTTTACTGGTTCATCAATTGATAGATCCCATCCATCTAGACGCTGCTCCATATCAATTATTTCTTTTTCAGAAACTCCTATTTTATCAGATAAAAGTTTAGGTATTGGATCAAAACCTTCATCTATAAGTTTTTGTTTTTCTTTTTTTAATCTAAAAAAAAGTTTTCTTTGGCCTTGAGTTGTTCCAATTTTAACTAAACGCCAATTGTCCATGATAAATTTTAGGATATATGCTTTTATCCAAAAGGATGCATAATAAGAAAACTTCACATTTTTATATGGATTAAATTTTTTCATAGCTTTTATAAGCCCGATATTGCCCTCTTGAATAAGATCAAGCAAATTATTCATCCAAATTCTTTGAAATTCAATAGCTATCTTAACCACAAGTCTTAAATTGGATGTAACCATTATATAACCAGCTTCACTATCATTATGATTTTGTATTCTTTCCCCAAGATCCTTTTCTTCTTGTCTTGTTAAAAGTCTGTATTTATTTATTTCAGAAAGGTAACTTTGAAGAGGATCTGCTTTTACAAGAGCTTTATTACTAGTAGATGCAATCTTTTTTTTATCTTTTGATAGAAGATAATTTTTTCTTATAGATATTTTATTTTTTATTTTTTGGGGAGGGATGGAGGTCATATAAAATACACCTAATTTTATTATCTTAATTCATACAAGAAAATTTTTGTCTCTACTATAAGGAAAAATATCTTTAGAGATATCAAAAACAACTATTATAAACCAAAAATTAATAAATATCGATTTAATTTTTTTTTAAAAATAAATTGATATTTAAGTAGACATAATTTAAATGATTTATTATAATTTTTATTTTGCGCTTGTAGCTCAGCTGGATAGAGCAACGGACTTCTAATCCGTAGGTCACAGGTTCGAATCCTGTCAAGCGTACCATTGTTATTAAGGGTTTTCAGCTTTTAGCTGAAAACCCTTTTTTGTTTGGGGTGATAATAGGGTGACACAAGGGGGTAGTTTGCTTTAACAAAAAAATATTATCGTGTTGATCATTCAAAAAATGAATTTGCTAATAAAAACAAACATATAAATGGAATAGAAAATTTTTGGGGGGTTGCCAAAGTAAGATTACTGCGATTTAGGGGATTATCTAAAAAAACTTTTTATTTGCATTTAAAAGAATGTGAATTTCTATTTAATAATAGAACACAAAATTTATACAAAATTCTGTTAAAAATATTTAGAAAAAAACCTCTCAAGTTGTCTTGAACCTAAATTGAAAAACCACAAAAGAGATTGAAAATGGGGAAACAAATACTCTAAAAGTTGAAAAAGTTTATGGTCAAAGCTATGAGACCAGGTAAGAAGCTGAAAGTTGTATTTTTGAATATATTGAAGTGTTTTATAATCGAAAAAGGAGACATTCTTACTTATCTTGGACTTGAAAACCCCCAGGTTTTTGAGAACAGATACATGATGAAATTGTACGAGAAGACAGCATGATTTTGTGTCTACAAAAAGCAAGAAAGATCATTTCTCTATTCCATCTATGTCATGTTCATTATCAAAACCTATGTAAAGTCCGAAGGCAGTTCATTCTCTCATATATATGAGAACGGAATTGATTTGATTTTAAACAGGCTGATAAAAGCCTGTTAATAACCTCCTAATATTCAAAAAAGAAAGGAATAGCTATGAATGTTACAATAGATTTTGGAAGAAGAATCAAGAAGATCAGAAAATTAATGAAACAATTTGATATTGATGTACTCATCGGTACCCGAATGGCAAGTGTAACATTTGTATCCGGGCATTTGTTCCCTGGAGGGCAGCTGTTCTTGTCTCTCGGGATGGTCGTGTGGAACTGATCAATTTTCTTATTGATCAGGAACGGGTCCAGGCCGAATTCTGGTTAAGCCAGGTAACGGCCTATGCACCTTTGCCGGGAATGGACATGATCGATATCGCGCGGGCAATACAACAGATCAAAACAAATGGATGGCAAAATGGCAAAATCGGTGTTGAACTGGGACATTCACCAAGAGGGAATACTGGATATTTGACCTCAACTGAGTATGAGCTTTTAAATGAGCATCTGCAGGAAGCTGAGTTTATTAATGCAAATGCAGTTATTGATCAGGCCGGCTATATTAAGGATCCTGAGGAGATCATGCTGATGCAGCAGGCCACGGCCATGGCGGACAGTGCCATAGATAGCCTTGTGGGTGAATCAATTGCCGTTGGAATGACCGAGGCTGAGGCTGTAGGGATCGGTGAAATGGAACTGCGGAGACTGGGAAGCGAATACCACTGGGCCGTTACAGGATCAACGGAAGCGGCATCCGGGTACAGAACCGCCTATAACATGTGCGGTACAACACAGCCAACTGATAAGATTCTACAGGCCGGCGACAATTTTATTGTCGATCTCCACCCCCTTTACCGAACGTTCATGTCTGATCTTTCCCATAATTTTATCTTGGGAAAACCGACGCCTGAACAGCAAAAACTGTGTGATGCCTATCTGAGCGCAGCTAAAACTCTGGTCAGTCATCTTAAGACCGGTAACACTATTGGCCAGGTATGGAACGCCGTTAACGATGATTTAACCCAAACCGGTTATGTCCAACATGCTGTACCGTTCTTTGGTCACGGGTTAGGTGTCCTTGGGGGTATGAATGGTATCCACCAATCGGTAACAGCGAAGAATTTACAGGGATTGTTCTGGAAGAAAACGTAATCGAAGTGGGATTTTTATCCATGACAGTCCCAGGTGTCGGCGGCATGCGTCTTGAGTGTCCAATCAGAGTTACCCCGTCAGGTGGTGAGATGCTGTCCCGCACACCGCTCTCTGCAACAATCATCGACCTTTAGAAAAATGGATCTAAACTCAATTTGTCCTCCATAACTTTTCATTATAGAGGCTTAACCTCAAGTGTACAATCTCTGGGGAGGATCATTCTGGATTATTGCTAGTAGCCTTAAAATACTTGCCAGAAAACAAGAAACGAACCAAGCCAACTACAACCGACATAATTATTGCAAAATGGATAACTAGTTTTTCTATGCTATCAATCATTTTCCGCCTCTTTTTTTAAACCCAACGACTCGGATCACAGTTTTCAAATTGGCATGGCTAGTTTGAAATACTTCTGCATTCGTTGGTTATCCAATTTCTTAATTACTTGTAAGCATCTTTTCGATCATCAATCGTGAGAACAGAAATTATCTGCTCATTTTGATCGATAATATAGAACAGTCTAAACTTGCCGATCCGGTATCGCCATGTTTCAGGGGAGTATCCCCGAAGCTTCTTAATGTTATTTCCCCAAAAAGGTTCTGATCCGATCTGGGGATATACAAAAGAATCAAGTTTCTTCCTCAAGAAGATAGCGTCCTGGGACGATAAGTTCTTGAGTTTCTTCAGAAATTCGTCCGTTTCAAATATACGGAAATCAGACAAATCGACCTCGCTTGGCTTTGGAATCGCGGACGCCACGCTTGATACTGCCGTTCAAACTTGTGTTATCTCTGATTTCTGCCATCTCGAATTCATCAACGTATTCGTGCTCTTCTACAAAACGAAGAGCCGCAGTCTCGATAAAATTAGACAACGAACGATTGTCATGTTGTGCCAATCCTCGGAACCTGTTGTAAACTTCTTCATTTATTCTTAATGTGACCGTTTTAGACATTCCATACCTCCTGTCAATGAATATGATGTTATTGTCTGCTGATGGAATACAATAGAACGCATGCGCATGCAAGCAAAACAATTTTTATTTATGGATAACGTTATGCCTTTATTCGTAATCAATTTTTATTGCTTCTATTTTTTATTTCTTTGTTTATTATCTCTTTTGTTTCTTCAATTTTCATATATTTATGTGCTATTTCTTTTTGTGCTTTTAAATCAAATTCATCGTTTTTATTTATCGGATATGGAACTTTAATTTTAGCGACTTTCCTTTTAAATCAAATTCATCGTTTTTATTTATCGGATATGGAACTTTAATTTTAGCGACTTTCTCTTTACTGGCTGATCCTCCCCAGAGATTGTACACTTGAGGTTAAGCCTCTATAATGAAAAGTTATGGAGGACAAAATGAACAAAAGAAGAAAGTACGATCAAGATTTCAAACGTTTCAAACGAAACGCAGTTCTACTATGTTCTGAACCTGGTCGGACTGTTTCAGAGGTCGCTCAAAATTTGGACATTGCCAAAGATCTGTTATACCGTTGGCGCCGAGAATATCACATGGCAAATGGGAAATCTCTATTCCCCGGCAATGGTGTTGAAGCACTGACAAAAGAGCAAAAACGGATTCGAGAACTTGAAAAACAGCTTTGAGAGACCGAAATGGAACGAGATATCTTAAAA
>NBLN01000002.1 GCA_002084425.1 Desulfobacteraceae bacterium 4572_130
TTTGTATTTTTCTTTTTTGAATACCTCTTACAGTTAAAATTTTACTGTTAAGAAATCCATGTTTTTTAGTATCTAAACTTTTACATAATGGGCAGCGTTTTTTTCCTTTTCATCATGACACCACATTAAACCTTTGGAAAACTGCTTGTCAACTGACATTGTGTCCTCTTCCAGACACAGTTAAGTTAACGCTCCCATTAAAATAGTTAAAACAGACATGTTTATTTGATTAACACAGACTTGGAATTTATTCTTGCAATACTTAATTAAATAATATAATTAATAAATCCATTTGCCTGGGTGGCGGAACTGGTAGACGCAAGGGACTTAAAATCCCTCGGAGAAATTCTCTGTACGAGTTCAAGTCTCGTCCCAGGTACCATTTTAAAAAAGGGCTTTGCTTGCAATATCCAAGTAAAGCCCTAATGCTATTATTGAGTAAGATATAGGATCAATTGAGAATGAGAATTGTTTTTTACCAGTGCCCTAATTGTTTGAATAATAATTTTCATAAACAATGCGGTAATGCATTACCATATATTGCAGAGTGTGAAGAATGTGGACAATTATTTTGTCCTAAATGTGGAAATCATTCTTTTTGGTTTGGAGGGACATGTCCTAAATGTAAATCTACAAAAAGTAGAGATATAGGAAGAATTCAGGAAAAAAAATAATGTCTAGTTCAAAAAACATAATATCTAATACTTCACCACAAGATAGTAAAGCGTCTGGTTGGATTGGTAGATTTTTAGGGCCATCAGCGGATTATTTAGGGATAGAATTAAGAGACTGGATAAAAGAGAAAATACAAAAAAAAAAACAAGAGAAGTCTAAACAGCAAAATGAAAATCTTTGTAGTCATATAAACGTGGTAAACGAATTAAATGATAAAAGCGGTTTGTCTATTTTCCCGCAATTAGACGACATAGAATCTTTGAATCAATTGACTATAGTAGCTGACTGTTTTGAAAATATGCAAGATGTGAGTCCTGATGATAAAGCATTAAGTAACTTATGGAGAGCACTTTTAACTAAAGTTATTATAGGTAAAACAAGGAGTCAGCGCTTATTAGAACTTCTTAAACAAATCAATTCTGAAGAAGCTGATCTTTTTTATACATTCAGAAATGGAAAGAATAGACTGGCACCAAGAAATGATTATGGGAGGTATTACTTAAAAAATTTAAAAAAATTAGGATTAATAGAAATAAATTTTATAATCCCGATAGTTATAAATTTATTTATATTCTTAACGATTCCCATTATACAATCTTTTTATAATAATTTTCCGTCTTCTATAGTGTTTGTCAATTTAATCATTACTTGTTTATTTTTTTTAACGCCATTGTATAAAGCTTCGTGGATTGGGCAAGAATTATTATCCTATACAAATTTAATTTCAAAAAACATACAAATTTTAGTACACAATAACTATATGTAATCAATTTTTAAAGTTTCTGAACATGTCAGTTCGACCGGGACAAAACTAAAAAAAACTGCTGGATTATTGATTATTATCCCCAAAGGTTATGGTTAGATAGATCTATCCCAAAAGTAGATAACGCTGTAACTTTTTAAAAGTTAAAATATAAAAACACTATATAAAATAAATACTTACAGACATATGATTAATAGACTTAAAATCCCTCGGAGAAATTCTCTGTACGAGTTCAAGTCTCGTCCCAGGTACCATTTTAAAAAAGGGCTTTACTTGTAATATCCAAGTAAAGCCCTTTTTTTATCTGGGGTTTGTTATGGTTCATTATAGCATGTTTTAGTGTGTTTTTGGTTTATGTGACCAACTTTTTTTAGAAAAAATATTATGGCATATATACTCTAAAGGATCATAAATTGTAATTTTTGAAAAGTTTGAAATTTAAGATTTATTAATGAATTAAACTATATTTTATAAAGTTATATAGATTGGCTCTGTTCAGAGTTTAAACTGATATTGACTTTGTCTAGAAAAAGATATAATTTTTTTTTTTATATAAAAAAACTTATAATTATTTAATATTTTTTTTATATTTTGTTGTGATGCAAACTAGGAATTAAAAATTAGGTCTGCCTTTTATGGCAGTTATTGAATTTTAAAATATAATTTAGGGGGGCGAAAAGGCTTCGACGGAAATCATGAGGTTTTTGGTAGCATACCGAGTTGCTTACTCGTAAAACAAGTAAAACTAAATATAATTGCAGACGATTATAATTACGCCGTAGCAGCCTAGAGCAGCTACCGTCCTTATTAAAATCTTTTCTGCAGATTTAATAAAGGGCGTCGACTAAGCAGAAAAGCTATAAAAGAAAGCCTGATTTTTTTATGGTTAAATTTTTTCAGGCTATTTTGGAAAGTATCCATTCTGAAGGAGACTTCCAATAAAATTTAAATTTCAGAATAAGTATGTAGAAGCCATTACTAACTATTTTCGGACGCGGGTTCAATTCCCGCCGCCTCCACCAATATTTTCTAGCATTTTATTAAAAGTTTTTTTGTAAAAATCAATTAATTTAATGATGAAATTTATTTTATTCGTTTTATATCTGCACCAAGATTTGAAAGTTTTTTTTCAATAGAATCATATCCCCTGTCAATATGATATACCCTATGAATTATAGTTGTTCCTTGAGCAACAAGTCCTGCAATAACAAGTGATGCACTTGCCCTTAAATCTGAAGCCATAACAGATGCACCTGTCAGTGTTTTTACACCTCTTACCAAAGCATTGTTTGGACCTGATATGGAAATATCTGCACCCATTCTTTTAAGTTCATTAACATGAATAAATCTATTTTCAAAAATTGTTTCATTAACCATGCTGTTACCCTTTGCAAGGGACATTAGTACCATAAATTGAGCCTGCATATCTGTTGGAAATCCTGGATAAGGAAGGGTTTTAATATTTATATTTTTAATTGTTTTTTTTCCCTTTACTCTTATTTGATTTTTTTTAATCTCAATACTGGAGCCCATTTGTTTTAATTTATCAATAATTCCAGACATATGTTCAGGCTCACATCCTTTAATAAGAATATTACCTCTGGTAGCAGCAGCAGCTACCATAAAAGTGCCTGCTTCAATTCTATCTGGAATAACAGATATTTTTGCAGGTTTAAGAGAATTAACACCTTTGATTTTAATAACAGAAGTTCCAGCACCTGTTATTTTTGCTCCCATAAGTTTAAGAGCATTGCTAAGGGCTACAATTTCAGGTTCTCTTGCAGAATTTTTAAGAATGGTTGTTCCCTTTGCAAGGGTTGCTGCCATCATAAGATTTTCAGTGCCTGTAACAGTTGGAATATCAAAATATATTTCAGTACCTTTTAATCTATTAGCTTGAGCTTCAATATATCCATGTTTAATACTGATTTTTGCCCCTAAAGCTTCAAGTCCTGTTAAATGCATATCAACAGGTCTTGCACCAATAGCACATCCTCCTGGAAGAGAGACTTTTGCTTTGCCAAATCTTGCAACCAAAGGCCCAAGAACTAGAATAGAAGCCCGCATTTTTCTTACAAGTTCATATTCTGCTTCTGTTTTATTTATTTTGGAGCAGTTAATTTTAATTTTTTCTTGTTTGCTTTTACACTTTGCCCCAAGGTCTTCTAGTGCGGCATTTTTTGCACCACTTATTGTAACTTCACCTTTAAGTTGGTTTCCACCTTTAATTTTAATTTTATCCATTAAATTATTATCCAGTTATAATAAGGTTTATATAGTGTATAATGAAAATTCCCTGTATCCGATATAATAAAAAAATATTGTAATCAAGGAAAACTTCTAATGTAATGGGATTAAAAACTTTATACTTGCAGGGTTTATAACAATATGTTTTTTAATGTTGTTTTAAGATAAATTTTCTATATGGCATTTAAACTAATGGGATTTATTGTGAATTTTAAATTTAAAAATATTTAGAAAAAAATCGTTCAAGTTGTCTTGAACCTAAATTAATTTTACATGCAAGAGAAAAATTAAATACAGGTGATTTTAATGGTGCTGAAAAATTACTGGAAAAATTTCTTGAAAAAAGATTAAAAACAAGAAAATTTGAAGATAAAAAAATTGCAACTGAATATTATGAACTTGGACTAATTAAAGAACTGGAACTTGAATATAAAAATGCTTTATTTTATTTTGAAAAAGCTTGTAAATATAATCCTGAAAATGGTCTTTATTTAAATGAATTAGGCTTAATTTTTATTACTCTTGGCAAAAATATAATAAAAAAGCAGTTGAGTATCTTGAAAAAGCATTAAATTCTGATTTAAAAACTTATGAAGAAAAACATCCTGATGTAGCAAGGGATTGGAATAATCTTGGTTTAGCATGGCACTCCTTAGGCAAATATGAAAAGGGAATTAAATATTATGAACAAGCTTTAAAAGTATTTGAAAAATTATTGGGAAAAGATCATCCATCAACAAAAACAGTAAAAAACAATTTAGATATTATTGCAAAAACAGAAAAATAAAATTTTAAGGTAAAATTTATAGCGAATTCTGATACAGCAAAAATATTATTAAGAAAGGAGTAAAGTTTAATAACTATGAATAATCAAGATATAAATTCAAATATAAAAAAACAAAGTATGGTTCTAGGATACAAAGTAATTCACATTGAAAAACTTAAAGAACTTAAATCTGTTTTATACCAGCTGGAACATAAAAAAACAGGGGCAAAACATATTCATATCAGTAATAAAGACAAGGAAAATACCTTTGGAGTTATATTTAAAACTATTCCTTATGATTCAACAGGAATTGCCCATATTCTTGAGCATACAGTTCTTTGCGGGTCAAAAAAATTTAATGTACGGGATCCTTTTTTTTCCATGTTAAAAAGAGGGCTTTCCACATTTATGAATGCTCTTACAGCTCCAGATTGGACAATGTATCCTTTTTCCACACAAAATAAAAAAGATTTTTATAATCTTATGGATGTATATCTTGATGCAGTTTTTTTTCCAAACCTTGATATTTTAAGTTTTAAACAAGAAGGATATCGTATTGAAACAATTAATGGACAAAATCAAAATAATGAAAATTTAGAACTTATATATAAAGGTGTAGTTTATAATGAAATGAAGGGAGCTATGTCATCACCTTCCCAGATAATGGAACACTTTCTTCTTAGTGGTCTTTTTCCAGATACAACTTATAGTTTTAATTCAGGAGGAGACCCTTTTATAATACCAAGTCTTAAGCATGATGATTTAAAACAATTTCATTTAAAGTATTATCATCCTTGTAATTCTTTTTTTTATACATATGGCTCCCTGCCTTTAAAGGATCATCTTGAATTTATAGAAAAAAAAGTTTTGCATAAATTTACAAGAAAAAACCCCAGCTCATTTATTGCATCCCAGAAAAAGTGGAAAAAACCAAAGCAGATAATGTGCAATTATCCCCTTAGTAAAGATAAAAATCCTGAAAAAAAACATCAAGTATGTGTTGCATGGATGACAGCTGATATAAAAGATTCTTTTGAAATACTTGTATTAAATGTACTTGCACAAATTCTTCTGGGAAATGCAGCTTCTCCTTTAAGAAAAGCACTTATAGATTCTGAACTTGGAACAGCATTAAGTGATTGTTCAGGGTTTGATGCAGATATAAAAAATAGCATTTTTGCCTGTGGGCTCAGGGATATATTCCTAGGTGCAGTAAAAAAAGTAGAAAAAATTATTTTTCAAACACTTCAAAATGTTGTTAAAAATGGCATAAAAGAAAAATTAATTAAATCTGCAATTCATCAAATTGAATTTCACCAAAAAGAAATAACAAATACTCCTCATCCCTTTGGCATTAAACTTTTGCTTTCCCTTGCAGGAACATGGATACATAATGGAGAGCCTTTGGCCTGTTTAAAGTTTAATAAAAATTTAGATAGATTAAAAAAAGAAATTCAAAAAAAAGGCTTTCTGGAAAATAAAATTAAAAAATATTTTCTGGAAAATCCTCATAGAGTTTTACTTGTTATGTGTCCCAGTCAAGATATGGAAGAAAAGCAGGATAAAAAAACAAAACATGAACTTCTAGAAATTTTAAAGAAAATGCAGCCGCATGAAATTAAACAAATCAAACAAGATGCAGATAAACTTATGTTTCTTCAAGAGGAAAAAGAAGATGTTTCATCCCTTCCATGTCTTAAACTTTCTGATGTACCTATAGAAATTGAAATAATTAAACCAGATATTATTAAAGAAAATTCACAGGCAACATTTTATAATAAAACAACTTCAGATATTTTATATTTTTCATGTCCCTTTAATCTTCTATATATTTCAAAACAAAAACTTTTTCTTATTCCTTTTTTTTGTAAAGCTTTTACAAATGCAGGAACTTTAAAAAGAGATTATGCAAAAATGGCTGAACTTATGGATCTTTATACAGGCGGTATAGCAATTTCGCCATTTACAGGAACAGATTTCTCCAAAAACAAAAAAAATAAATTTTTTCTTAGCCTTCAAGGAAAGGCTTTAGATAGAAATATTGAAAATCTTTTTAATTTAATTAATGAATTTATAACTCAATATAGTTTTTCAGATATTACAAGACTTAAAAAATTACTTTTTCAATATCAAGCTGCAATGGAAGCATCAATAGTTTCCAATGGTCATAGATATGCAATCTTACTTGCTTCTCGAAATTTTACAAAAACATCATTTTTATCAGAAATGTGGCATGGGATTTCCCAGTATAAATTTATTAAAAAACTTACAAAGAAAATTAATAAATCAGATTCAAAAAATGATATTCTTAATATCCTTTCTAAAGACCTCCATGAAATTGCTGATTTTTTATTTTACCGAAAAAATCTCAATCCTGTTATTGTGGGAGGAAAAAATTCTCTTATAAAAGCTGATAAAAGAATTTTATCTATATTAAATAATCTTCCTGAAAAGAAACATGATGCAGCTAAGAAATTAAATATAAATACAAAAATTCCTTATGAAGGATGGTTTACAAGTACATCAGTTTCCTTTGTTGCTCAGGCATTTAAAACCGTGAGATTTGGTCATAAAGATGCTCCAGCTATGGCTGTAATCAGCAAAATGCTGAGATCTTTATATCTTCACAGGGAAATAAGGGAAAAGGGCGGAGCCTATGGCGGGTTTGCAATGTACAGTCCTGAAGAAGGAATTTTTTCTTTTGGTTCCTATAGAGATCCTTATATTGGAAGGACTTTGGAAGTATATGAGAATTCCTGTGATTTTATTATAAAGGGAGATTATTCAGAAAATGATGTAAAAGAGGCAATTCTTCAGGTATGTGCTGAAATTGATAAACCAGAAACTCCAGGTCCTGCTGCAATAAAGGCTTTTTATAGAGATGTTTTGAATTTAACTGATGAAAAACGCAAAAATTTTAAATTTTCCTTACTAGAACTTAATAAAAAAACAATTCAAAAAATAGCTGAAAAATATTTTAATCTGGAAAATTCAGAAAAAGGTACTGCAATAATATCAAGTAAAGATAAATTAGAGCAGGAAAATATGAATCTTGAATCTCATAAAAAGCCTTTTGAGTTGTTTGAAATTTAATAACAACTTTAGGCATTGCCACGCTGGAGCATGGCAATGAGAAAGTATTGGAGCATATGACAATGAGAAAAGTAATAGTTAGGATATATATGTATATTATCTCATGCCTACGCTCCAGCGTTGGCATGTCTGGGCTGACGCACTCCAGGTCAATTATTTATATAGTATCACAGCTTGTTTATATAGGCATTGCCACGCTAGAGCATGGCAATGAGAAAGCATTAAATAGTTATTTTTTTTGATTTTAAAACATATGCCAGAATAATACCTACTCCAAATCCAATGGCAAGATTTAATGTTAAGGTGATTCCCAGCATTATTAAACTTACAAATAGGTCCCTTTGTTCTTTAATATCAATTATACTAAGACTAAGCTGGGTACCAGCAAAAATTAAAAGTATTCCCAGTACAGAAAATGGGATAAGGTTCACAATAGCAAGGCTATGAATTCCTAAGAAAATAGCAAGTGCAATAAAAATAATTCCAATCATAAGGTTAGAACCAGCAGTACGAGCACCAAACCTGTAATGAGCTGCTAATCCTCCTGCACCATGGCATAAAGGCATGCCACCCACAAAAAAGCATAAAAAATTAGCTAGAGCCATAGTAAAACACAATGCTTTATAAGTTACTTTTTGGGAAGCTTTACCAAAATATTGTTGGGATAAATCAGCATTAGCAATAACAGCATTGCCTATTGTCATAGGTAATTGGGGAAGAACAAGAGCTAACAGAGCAAAGGAAAAATCTCCTTTAGTTGGAAAACCAAATGGTAATAATTGAGGTAGATAAATACCAAGTTTAATTTTGTCAAATCCATCATGGTTGCCCCAGATTAAGCCTAATGTAAGACCAAATAAAATAATTAAGAGACCACCAGGAAATTTTTTATTATCCAGGAACAAAAGAGTGATTATAGTGCAAATTATGCCAATAATAATACCTATTGGGATTGTCTTAAAACTCTGAATGTATAGATAAGGTTCAACCATGCCTTGCATAAGCTGATATTTTGAGGTCCCCACCACAAATTTAATACCTTGGACAATTAATAAAGTTCCAGTTGCTAATTGAACTCCTCTAACTACTGATTGTGGTATGTATCTGTCCAAAAATGTAATAGCACCAGTTCCTCCAATAATCAAAAGAAATATACCCACTAGAAGTCCTGAAGCTGTGATTTGAGAGGCGTTTAAGCTCATGGCAACAGCATAGGCACCAATAACTTTCATGGGTTGGACTGAAACTGTTATTCCATAATACATGCCGGAAACAATATAAAATAATCCCAAAGAGAGAAAAACACCACAAGGGCTTAATCCATTGATCATAATCATTCCCAAAGATAAAGGAAGAAGTGTACCAAGATCACCAAATGCCCCGGCAAGTTCCCTGGGATTAAATTTATAATAAGGTCTCAATTTTCTTTTTCCTAATTCTAATATTGATGAACTCGTAAAAAGTTAAAATTTGAGATATACGTTGAATTGCAAAAAATACTAGAGCCAAACTATATAAGGAATTTTTATGATTTCATCAATTTTTATTAACAATATGAAATTTAACAATTGGATTAAAAATCTGTTTGTATAATGCATAAATTACTGATGATGATTCAACTAACATTGGCAATTGAAAAAGGAAAAGCACATAAGTCATAAAAACAATATAAGCTTTTTTTCTAAATGGTGCATTTAAGTGATAAACATTTCGATATGCACCAACAACATAAAGGGACCCTATTAAACCAACCAATATAGCTGTTAAAATAGTTGCCCAAAAAGGAAAAAATCTTATATCATAAATCAGTTTCATAACAATGCAGTCAAATAAAAACAAAGGAGCTCCAAACCAGGCAAATGTCCATGCAAATACATATATCATTAAAATAAACCTGTTAGCTAATTTTAATTTGCTGTCTGTTGCTACACGAATTAATCCTGTGTACCATCTGGCTCTTTGTCTGATAATATCCATAACTGTAAAAGGAGACTGTTCTTTTATAAAGCCATTTACCCAGTCAAATTTAACTTTTTTTTCTGCGGCAAGAAGAGCAAAATATGCATCTTCTGTTAAACAACTTTTACCTCCAGAATCCCAGCCTATTTCTTGTTCGATTTTTGCAGGAAGCAGTACAAAGCTTCCATGCATTCCAATTAAAGGTTTATTAAATATTTTATATTGCAATCTAAATCTTCCAAGGTCATCACCTGTTCTTAGAGCATCAATAGCAGTTATAAAAATATTTTTTCCATAATTATAGGCATTATAAAGAATTTCACCCTGTCCCAAGGCTCCCTTGGTATTATTCATATTATATTTTAAAATAAAATTTCTAATACCCATAATTAACTGGGATGTAATTATGCTTTCTTCATCAAGGTGTAATACCCATACATCATTAATATGTAATTTAGAATTTTCCTTAAATCTTTGTGTCCGCATTTCCAAAAGATATTGCAATGCTCTTGCTTTGTACTTAACCTTGGTTTTTGTCTCATAATTATCTGGAATTATATAATAATAAATTTTTCCATTTGTTTCAGAAATTCGATTTTTTCTGATTACTTCTTGGTCTGTTACTATTTCAATAGCATATTTAACTTCAGCACTATCTAGTTCCTGTTGTGTTGCTGCTATTGCTCTTTTTAATGCAATTTGATTATCTCCCCTGCTTACATAGGAAATAATCAGTAAAGAACCTGTTGGATCCCAAGTCCAACCAGCAAAATCTTGTATATTTTCATCTTTTGGAGCACCAAAAAGTAATCCAAAAAAATTCATAAGAACCCATAAAATTGGGATAAACCATATAAAATTCAGATAATAATAAAAATGTTCAAGAAAATTTTTTGGAATTAAAATATTTGTATCATACCATAAAAAACAATTAATATAGATGTGTATAATAACTGGAAAAATAATAGCTGTTATATAAAGAAATATTGGTTTAGCTCTACTAGTCATAATACCCCACTTATAATTATTAGAATTTTAATTCAAAGCATGTTTCAAATTGCATTTTAGATTTTTTTGCTGGTTTTGATAAAGCATTATCATATAGATTTCCGGGCCAGAAAATACCAGCAAACAAGTTAAAACTTAAGTGTTTATTAATAGAATAATCTGCTTTAAAATTTAATTCCTGTCCTTCATCTTTAGAGATGTCTAAATTAGACAGGTGTTCTTTTCTTAGAATAGAATAAAACAAACTAAGTTTAATATTGTCCCAGGGAAAAACCAATATACCTAAATTGCCTATATGCATATTTTTTTTTATATTTCTGATTCTACCCCATTTTATATCACTATCAAGGTTATCACCTGACAAAATATCAAAATTTTCATTATCAGTTGTATCTGGATCATCACCAGATAAATATGCATATTCAAATCTAAATTCTGGTTTCAGCATTATTTTAGGATGCTTCCATATGGTTTGAACATATCCTCCCCATGCATTTCTATTAATTTCAGCTTTATTTTCATCCACTGTGCTTCCAGTCTGCTTTGTTATTTCAGAATTAAGATTTAAATTTTTTGTAAATTTATATTCTGTTTTTATACCTATAGCTGTAGTTTTTTCCTGTATAGTGTTATTTTTTTTATGGAATATATAAGCTTCTGATATTAGAGGTTTATTTAGTATTTTCAAATTATATCTCAAATTTAAACCATAAACATTTTTTCTAAACTCTTTAAAATTATTATCCCATGTAAAAAAATTATCTTTATCTTTATCAAAATCAAAAAAATTATTTCCACTATGTCTTGTACCTGCAAACAAATCAACTTTTAGATCCTTATCATTAAAAAGTAAGTGTGCACCATCATAACCATTATATTCTCCCATAAGAAGTTTTCGCCCAAAGGACAGCTCTTGTCTTCCAAGAATTAATGTAAAAGGAGAGTCAAACATTCTGTAAAACTGTAGATAGCCCCTATATATTTCTATTTCTTGAATATCAAAATTCCATCTATGGTTTATTTTCCATTCAATGGCTCCTGAAATTTTTTTTGTAAATGATAATTTTAAGGAAGGTCTTAATTCTGTTTCCACATCTGACTTAAATTTTGATTCTTCAGCTACTTTTTTATCTCCCTGATTTATCCAGTGATTATCCCATATTCCCTTTATAAATAATTTTGTTCTAAAGGAAACATCAATTTTTTTTTTAGGTTTAGGATTAGTTAGCTCTAGCGTTGCAAGGCAAATAGAAGTATCAATTTTACCATTATTTCCTGGTTGTTTTATTCCACCATAATAAATATACATGATATTATTTTCTATAAATAAACAAGGGTCTTGCGCTCCAAATTTGTCATAAATAGCATTGGGTTCAAAAATTGGTTTTCCATTAAATTCCGGGTCCCAATTTTCAAGATCCTTACTTTTCCATAAATAAATCTTATTTTTATGTGTTGCATAATCAAATTTACTTCCAGCATTATACCAGGCTGAATAAACTAGATACCAAATTCCATTGTATTTAGTTACTGAACTACTGCCTCCTGAAGAAACAATACATTTTGCTGAAGAAGCATCAGAAAGACCCTGCCATGTTAATGCCTTTCTTTTCCAGGTCTGCCAGATATTTTTTATTTTTTTGCTGTAAAATAAATGATAATATTTTCCATCATGCACTAGATAAGGATCTGCTATTGTATCTGCTTTTCCAAAAAATAACTCAGTACCTACATTAGGATATCCATCATCAGTTCTGCCTATTTTTGATCCATTTTCTAGCATACCAGTTGAACACTGATATATAATTTTTCCTTTTTTTTCCTTTGGGTCAAATATATACATGCTGGAAACCAGATGCCCTCCACCCCAGCCGCCTATCCAGCCATGTGGTGCTAAAACAGGATTATCATTATTTGATATAGTCCAAGGACCTTTAGGATGAGGAGCAGTTGCTTCCCCCAAAGACCAGATATTAGTTGTATGAGGATATAAATTAGGAGGACTTCCATGACCAGATAATAACATGCGATATTTATTCCCTTGTTTTATTACATGGGCATCATCTGCCACAGTTCTGCGCCAGTGTCCTGGCTGATAATGTATTTCCGTTAATGGCGGGGATAAACCCAAACGATTGGATAATACGATTCCTTTTTTTTTTACGGAATCATATTTGATTTTAAGTTCATTTGTTGTGTTTTGTGCAGATATGTTTTGTACTGAGGAAAAACTAATTATAAATAAGATTAAAACAATAAATCTATATTTCATTATGTTTCCTTTTTTATGTTCTTTATATGCTTAATAGTAATCAGATAATTTTTTTTTAATAAAAATCAGCACTTTATAGTTTTAATATTACTTATTAGTTAACTTAAAAGTTACCAGCCCAATGGAAGTATTAGTTTCTCCATTATTTTTTGGATCTTGTATTACACTATAATAAATATACATCACATTATTTTCTATAAACAAACAAGGATCTTGTGCTCCAAATTTATCATAATCATCATAAGATTCAAAAATTGGTTTTCCATTAAATTCTGGAGTCCAATTTTCAAGATCCTTACTTTTCAATAAATAAAGTTTGTTTTTGTGTTTTTTATAATCAAATTCATTTTCATCATCATACCAGGCTGAATAAACTAGATACCAAACTCCATTATATTTAGTTACTGAACTGCTGCCTCCTAAAGGAACAATACATTTTGCAGAAAAATCATTAGCTAATCCCTTCCATTTTGATGACTTTCTTTTCCAAGTCTGCCAATTATTTTTTACTTTTTTACTATAAAATAAATGATAATATTTTCCATCATGAACCAGATAGGGATCTGCTATTGTATTTGCTTTTCCAAAAAATAACTCAGTGCCTATATTAGGATATCCATCATCAGTTCTGCCTATTTTTGCACCATTTTCTGGCTCACCAGTTGAACACTGATATATAATCTTTCCTTTTTTTTCCTTTGGATCAAATATATACATACTGGAAACTAAATGCCCGCCACCCCACCCGCCTTTCCATCCAGGGGATACCAAAAGAGGATTATCATTATTTGATATAGTCCAAGGACCTTTAGGGTGAGGAGCAGTTGCTTCACCCAAAGACCAGATATTATCTGTATCAGGATATAAATCAAAAGTACTTCCATAACCAGATAATAGCATGCGGTATTTATTTCCTTGTTTTATTACATGAGGATCATCTACCACAGTTCTGCGCCAGTGTCCGGGCTGATAGTTTAGCTCTTTTGAGGGCAAAGGCAGATCTAAACGATTAGATAATATTATTCCTTTTTTTTCCAAAGAATCATATTTGATTTTAAGGTCCTTATTTTTGTTTTGTATAAATATATTTTTCATTGCAAAAAAACCAACTATTAATATTATTAAAATAATAAATTTATACTTCATTTTTTTCCTTTTTTCCTTTTTAAATTTTAACCACGAGAAGCACGAAATTATACAAAAAGGATATTATATTTTATTAGATTATAGTTTTTAAGTTAATCAATAGGTTTAAAAATATTTTTTAAGTAAATCAATTTCTTTTATTAAAACTGCTTTTTGTTTTATAGTGTCAATAAATACAAATGTTATTTTAGCATCTATTACCATTTTATCAGTGCCTTTAATAAAAATTTTCTGTGTCATTTCACAACTTTTGTTTTTGATTTTTCCAAGTTTTGTTACAACTTCTATAGTGTCTCCAACACTTGCAGGATATAAATAATTAATATTGATATTTACAACAACAGGTCCAAGATTTTTTTCCTTTAATTTTTTAAGATCAAAAATTCCCAAAGCCCATCTGCCTTCTTCTATAAATTCAAGATATCTTGCATTATTAACATGTCCAAATGAATCAATGTGATAACTGCGAATTATTATTTCTATTTTATCTGTTTTCATATTTTTTTATCCATTTATTTTTTTTTATTAAAAGTATTAATTTTTTATTAGTCCATAAAAAACAACTGATTACAAATTGTAACCAGTTCTCTTGTTTCTAATCTTTATTTTATTGTTTATTCTTAATTCTTAATTTTTAATTATTTTTATTTATCTAAGTATTATCATATTATTTCTATCAATTACTTCATCAGCGCTTTTTTTTTTTAGAATTTTTTTAATGTCTCTTGTATGTAAACCCTGAATTTTTTGAATATCACTTCCTGAATAAAAAGATATGCCTCTTGCAAAAAGTTTACAAGATTTGTCATAAACACCTACAAGGTCATTTTTTGCAAAATCTTTTTTAATTGAAACTATGCCGCTTGGAAGCAGACTTTTTCTGTTTTCCAAAATAGCTTTTTTTGCTCCATCATCAACAAATATTTTGCCTTTGATTTTTTCATTAAACAAAAGCCAGTTCTTTTTTTCTCTTTTTTTTATTTTGTTTGGTAAAATAAAAGTTCCAATATCTTGTGCTTGTAAAATTTCAAAAAGTTTTGGAGTTCTTCCATCTGCAATAACAACTCCAATTCCTCCATCAACAGCATGTTTAGAAGAATGCAGCTTTGATTTCATTCCTCCTTTGGAAACATCATTTTTCTTGTCTTCAAGCTTGGAAAAAATTTTATCATCTAATTTTTCTACAATGGAAATTCGTTTGGCATTTTTGTTTTTATGAGGATCTTTATTAAAAATTCCATTTGTGTCTGTAAATAAAATCAACATATCAGCATCTATTAAAAGTGAGGTAAAAACAGATAAATTATCATTATCTCCAAAATTAAGTTCATCAACTGCTATACTGTCATTTTCATTAATAATAGGAATAGCATTATAGGATTTAATTGCAGAAAAACAGTTTTTAAGGCACATAAATCTTTGCCTGTTTTCAACAATATCATAGGTAAATAAAATCTGACTTGTAAAAAGATTATGTTTTGAAAAAACTTTGTCCCATTTTTCCATTAAAATATTTTGGCCTATAGAAGCAAGTGCTTGATTTTTTCTTAAACTTTTAGGCCTGTTCTTTATTTTTAATTTTTTCATGGCACATCCAATTGCTCCAGATGAAACAATAGTAAATTCAAAACCTTTTTTTCTTAGAATAACAATATCTTTAGCAATTTTTTCTAAAGGATTTAATTTGTTTTTTTCAGAAAACAAAACATTTGTGCCAATCTTTAAAACAATTTTCTTTGTTTTTTTTATGTAAATTCTTTTTTCCATGTTTTAAATTTTTTTTGTATTTTTTTTGTATTTTTAAAAAAAAATAAAAATTTTATTTTATACTTTCTAATTTATATTTTTTTCCAATGGTTCGCCTGCAAAAAAAGAATAAGGTTTCCAATAAATAGTTTTTAATGAAACCATAATTTTTTTTCTAAATTCAGGAAAACGCTCTAAAAGATAATATAAGGTTGGGACTATAATAAGAGTTAAAAATGTTGCTACCATAAGGCCAAAAATAACTACAACTGCCATAGAGCTCCACCATTGACTGGATTCACTTTGCCAGGAAATAGACCATGTATGAAAATTATATGAAATACCTGTTACCATAGGTATTAGACCAAGTATAGTTGTGACTGCTGTTAATAATACAGGCCGTAATCTTGTAATTCCAGAAGCTATAACTGCTTCTTTAAGAGCTAATCCCTGCTCACGCAGTTTATTAATATAATCAATAAGAACAATTGCATTATTTACTACAACTCCTGCAAGAGAGATAACTCCTACTCCTGTCATAATAATACCAAAAGGAGAAGAAAATAATGCAAGCCCTAGAAAAGCTCCTCCTAATGATAAAATTACAGATATCATAATAATAAAAGGTTGAATTACTGAGTTAAACATACTTACAAGTATTAAAAAAATAAGAAGAAGTGCAATTAAAAATGCCTTTGATAAAAAAGCTTGAGATTCCTGCTGAAATTCAAATTCTCCTGTAAAATTGATTTTATATCCTGAAGGCAAAGGAAAATCCTTTAATATTTTAGAAGCTTGTTCTCTTGCAACAGGTCCTGGTATTTTAGTTTCATCTACATTTGCTTTTACAGTTACTACTCTTTTATTATTTATCCTGACAATATCTCCTATTGTTCCTGAAAATGTAATGGTTGCAACAGTTGAAAGTGGTACCATTACTCCAGTTGGTGTGGGAAGCATAAGTTCATTTAAAATATTAATTTTTTTGCGGTCAGATTCTTTTAATTGAACAGTAATATCATAGTCATCATCTTGTTCCCGAAACGAAGAAATTTTAAGTCCGTTATAAGCACTTTTTAAAACAAAACCAATATTATTTGTTGTAAGTCCAAAAAAAGCTGCTTTTTGACGATCTACATTTATTTGAACTGAAGGAATTCCCTGTACAAAATTATCACGAACATCTTTAACATGAGGAATTTGCAAAACTATATTTTTGATTTTTTCAGCAATTTCACCAAGAACAAAAAAATTATTTCCTGCAATTTCAATATTTATGGGGGACCCGGTAGGAGGTCCTTCTTCTTCCATAGCAACTGTTATTTTACCACCTGAAATATTTTTTACTCTGTTTCTAATTTCATCAACAGTTTTATGGCTGGAATTAAATCTATCTTCAAGTTCCAAAAAACGAATACCAACATGATTTGCTGTGTTTGAAGAAAATGATGACCCAGCTGAAGCTGTAACAACACCTTTAGTATAAATATTTTTAATATTTGCCATATCACTTGGACCATAGAATTTTTCTTTATTATTTTTTATATGTTCCTTTGGGGCAAGAGCTTCTAATGAAGTTATTGAATTTTCATTTAAATTTTTTATGCCGGAAAGAGCTAATTCAATTCTTTTAATTATTTTATCAGTATATTCAAGGTCAGCTCCTTCTGGAATATCAATATTAAGATACATACCTTTGGGATCAATTTCAGGGAAAAATTCAACTGGTTTTTCCATCCCAACTATAAACAGCCAAAACTGAATCATTAAAATAAGAACACAAAAACCAATACCTATAACAGTAATAGGAATATCTAGTGAATACGATAATATTTTTTTATATGTTTTTAACAAAAATCCTTTAGGTTCAATTGGTTCCCCAACTCTATTTGAAATTTCTTTTATAGTTTTTTGTTTTCCAGAAGAAAGAGGTTTAACTTTCATAAAAATAGAAGCTATTGCAGGATTAATTACAAGGGCAACAAACAAGCTTGAACTTAAGGTGATAATTAAAGTGATTGGTAAATAGCTCATAAATTCACCCATAATACCGGGCCAGAATATCATTGGGAAAAATGCTGCTATTGTTGTAATAGTTGAGCAGATTACAGGACCTGCAACTTCAGATGTTGCTTTTATAGCAGCTTTTTTTCTAGTTGCTCCTTGTTCCATAAAACGATAAATATTTTCAATAATTACAATTGCATTATCTACCAGCATTCCTAAAGCAAGGGTTAAGCTGAATAAAACCACTGTATTTAAAGTAATATCCATTAAATAAAGTATGGTAAAAGATAAAAGCATGGAAAATGGAATTGCAAGGCTGACTAATAATGCATTACGAATTCCAAGGGTAAGAAAAATAACTATAAGTACCAGCATAAGACCTGAAAGAATATTATTTTCCAGATCTTCAATCATCATTACTACATCACGACTTTTATCAACAACTTTTGTAATTCTAGTGGCTTGGGGCCAGGATAATTTATTTTTTTCTATAATTTTATCTATTGCATTATTAATACTTATTATATTTTCTCCAGAACGCTTTTTAACTGCAATATTTATTGCACTTCGCCCATCTAACCTTGAACGGCTGTTTTCCTCCTTAAAACTATCTATAACCTTTGCAACATCTTTTAAATATACAGGCTCGTTTTTGTGAATACCAACAATAAGTCCATATATTTCCTCTGGTGTAGTAAATTCGCCGGGAACTCGTAATTGAAAACGCCCATCTCCAAGACGAATTGAGCCTCCAGAAGTATTTTGATTTTCATTTTGAACTACATTTTGAAGATTTAATATAGTTAATCCATAATATGTAAGTTTTTCAGGAGCAACTTCCAGCCTGATTTCCCGTTCAAGTCCTCCTGTTATATCTACTTCAAGAACACCTGTTATTGATTCAATTTCATCTTCTAAATTATCAGCAATTTTTTTAAGACATGGAAGTCCGCAACTTCCAGAAAGGGAAAAAACAACAATAGGCATTTCTGAAAAATTAACTTCAAAAACCAAAGGATCATTTTCAAGATCAGAAGGTAGATCTCCTAAAGCTTCATCAACTTTGTTTTTTACATCCTGAAGTGCTTGATCAATATCAGTACCAGTAATAAATTCAATATTTATGGATGAAAGCCCCTGGGAACTAACAGATTTAATTTTTTTTAATCCATTAAGAGCCTTAAGTTTTTTTTCAATCTCAATTGTTACTAGAGTCTCCATATCAGAGGCTGAAACGCCGCTATAACTTGTTGTAATAAAAACATTTGGGATAGTAATATCAGGATCACTTTCCCTTGGAAGGACTTTATAGCAATAAAGACCAAAAACAATTAAAAGTAATGCTAAAACCACAACTGAAGTACTTTTTTTAACAGCTATATCAGAAACTATCATAATCTAAAACTCTCTAATCTTGATGGCATTGTATTATAATACCAGTGTTAGTTTTAATATTTTTTTATTAATAACTGCCCTAATACAGTTGTATCAAATTTTATAATTTAGTAATTTCTTTAACAACATTGATTTTTTGATTATCTTCAACATCACGATGTCCTTCAATAAGAACTTTATCTCCATGTTTTAAGCCCTTTGTAACCTGAACCATCCATTTTTCCATAATACCAAGGTTTACATTCTTTTTTATGGCAAATCCATTTTTCTCAATAAAAACAAAGTGCTTATCATTTCGTGATATAACACTGTAAAAAGGTATGATAATAGTGTTTTTTATTGATTTTTTAATAATGTTTGCCCGAACAAACATACCTGGAAATATTTCTTTGTTTTTATTATCTAAAGCAAGTTCTAATTTATAAACATGGGCAGCAGTATCAGGAGATTTTGAAAGAAAATATTTTTTTCCTTTTACTTTATGATTTCCAAGGGCTTGTATGGTAAGATCTACATTTTTAAGTTGTTTTACAGCAGTAATATCTGATTCAGGAATATTAATAACAGCTTTTACTTTATCAATATTTAATAATTCACAAACCATATCTCCTTTGGAAAGAAAAAGACCTATTTTAGCATCAACTTTTTGTATAACACCTTTTATTGGAGAAATAATATCACATCTTGAGTATTGTAATTCACAATCTTCAAGATCAGCTTTTGCTGTATTCATTTTTGTTGTTTTAATATCCAGTTCCAAAAGGGGAAGAATTCCCATTTCGTAAAGTTTTTTATTTCTTTTATATTCAACCAAGGCAAGTTTGTTTGCAGCTTTTGCCCGTTGTAAAGCAATGCGATAATCATGTTTTTCAATGGAAAATAAAATATCTCCTTTGCTGACATTATCCCCTTGTTTTACTAATACTTTGTCAATGCTGCCTCCCACCTTTGTTTTAAGCTCAAGCCTTGTCCATGGTTCAATACTGCCAGGTAGATTTATGCAGTCTTTTATTTCAGCTGGTTTTAATAATAATACAGCTGCATTTATAGATGGACGATTTTGGTTCATTGAATCAGCTTTATTTGTTTCCATTATTTTTTTTTTATTGCTGATAATGCTTCCAAAAATAAAGATAAAAATAATTAAACAGCCAAGGAAAAATCTTGGAAAATTACGCCAGATAAAATTTACTGTTTTTGCTCTTAATGTTCTAGGGCCTATATCTTGATCATCCATTTAATTCTCCATTAATATATGAAGTTTTTCTATAATATTATAAAAGCCTTTGCACAAAATCGAGCATTGTATAAAACTTATTATAACTTTTAAATTTTTCATGTTGTATAAACTATGAAATTTTTTATTTTTACTTTTGATTATGGTACTTTAATTTTTCTTTTTTCAGGGTCTTTATGCTCTCTATAGTAAATAGCAATATGGCCAATTAAACCTGCAAGATGTGAATTTGTATTTTGTGCAATTTTTTCAGCAAAAGTGATTTTAGTTTTTTTTTCTTTAAAGTCAATAAATTTTACTTTAATAAGTTCTAAGGCATTAAGCCCGTTTTCAACTTCATTAATAAAATTTTCTGTAAGTCCTTTTTGCCCTAGGAAAATCGAAGGCTTTAAATTATGAGCAATTCCTCTTAGATATTTTTTTTGTGATCCTTTTAATTTTTTCATTTATAATTCACCTGTTCCTTAAATAATCTTTTATAAATTTTTTAAATAATTGCATTAAATGTATAGTAATGACTCCAGGTACTCCTTTTCCAATAATATCATTTTCTACATTTACTACAGGCATTATTCCTTTTGTTGTGCTTGTTATAAATGCTTCTTTTGCTTTTTTTAAATCTTCTATGGTTATGTTTTTTTCTTTAATATTATAATAATTTTTTGCCAGTTGAATAATTTTTTGTCTTGTAATTCCTTTTAACACATTATCTATTGATGTATATATAACATCCTTATGATCAATAATAAAAAAGTTTGATCTTGCAGTTTCAGTTATAAATTTATCATTGTAATATAGAATATCCAATGCATTCTTTTGTTTCATTTTTTTTATCATTTTTATGGCATTGCTATAATTAGTAGTTTTTGCTTCAGGCATTTCTCTTTGATATTTTAATTTTATTAGATTAATTCCATTTAAATATAATAGAGGATCATTAACAGATAATTTATTTTCCAGTATTATGAAATTGGGGTTAGTTGGTGTGAACCCGTCTATGGAATATCCTCCGGTTAAAAACATCTGGACGCTTGCATTGCTTGATTTGTTTGCATTAAGGAGTTTGTGAATCTGTTCTTTTAATTGTGTTATAGATAAAGATAACTCAATACCCAATATTTTTCCAGAATTTATAAATCTGTTAATATGCTTATCTATAAAAAGGGGTTTGCCAGATAGAATTTTGAAAAAATCAAAAATACCATAACCTCTTAGAAAAGCTAAATCAGTTACATGAATATTAGCATGCCTAACTTCAATAATTTTACCATTTATATAATAGTATTTCATGATTTTTTCCTTGTCCCATGCGATTTTTTATTAATTTATCAATAACTGGTATGAGGCAGATTTGGTCTTTGGTCTTTGATTTTTGGTTTGTCTTATAATGAAATATAAAAGAATATTAAGTAGTTATATTTTTTTAGATAAAAAGTGGGATTAATATTACATAAGGCATGCTGGCTTTCAAGTATGAAAAAATAAAAACATGGTGATATTAGCAGGATTAGAGTTTGTCTTGATATACATATGGGTTTGTGCAACAACATAACATCATAATAATAGTGATGATGCCATAAAAAATTTTAAACCCTGGTTTATTATTTTTTTAAAGACTTTAATATACTAACTATAAGGTGTTAGCTTTAAAATTAAGAACAAGGGGGAAATATAAAGAGCAGAAAATGCCCTTGTTGTTAATATTAAAAAATAAATAAAGGATTTTTACAATATAATGCCATTTAAAAAGGTAAAAAATAATTTAATGACAAAAAAAATATTAATTAATGCCCTGGATTCTGATGAATGCAGAATAGTGATTATTAAAAACAACAAACTAGAAGAATTTTATTTTGAAGCAGCAGCAAAGGAAATAATAAAAGGTAATATTTATAAAGGCACTATAACAAGAGTTGAGCCAAGTCTTCAGGCAGCTTTTGTTGATTATGGTGCAGGGAAAAATGGTTTTCTTCAAAAGCAGGAGATTCATAGTGATTATTTTCTAGATAATGATACTGGAAAAAGAGGTCTTCAAAATATTATTAAAAAAGGCCAAGAACTTGTTGTTCAGGTAATAAAAGATCCTATTATGAAAAAAGGGGCAGTACTTACTACTTTTATATCTCTTCCCGGACGTTTTTGTGTGCTAATGCTTGGAAGTTCAACTAAAGGCGTTTCAAGGCAGATTAGTGATGAAATTGAAAGAAAAGAACTTAAAGCTACTATAGGAAAAATCAAAGTACCGGAGAGTTTTGGTTTGATTGTTAGAACTGCTGGAAGAAATGCTACAAAAACAATGCTTACCAGGGATGTAAGATATCTTATGCGGGCATGGAAAAATATAAATAAAAAAAGTATTGAAGTAGATTCACCATCAATTCTTTATAAAGAACAGACTCTTGCTGTAAGGTCCCTGCGCGATCATTTAACTTCCGATGTAAAGGAAATTCTTATTGATGATCCTGATGTTTTAAATGAGGTAAATGATTTTATTAAAATAATAGCGCCAAAACAGAAAAAAATTGTAAGACAATTTAAGGGACAAAAACCAATATTTACAAAATATCAAATTGAAGAACAAATTGCATCTATATTTAAAACAAGAGTTTCTTTAAAATCAGGTGGAGACATTGTTATAAATCAAACAGAAGCCCTTGTTGCAATAGATGTTAATTCTGGAAAGTCAACATCTAAAAAAAATATTGAAGAAACAGCATTTTATACAAATCTTGAAGCAGGGGAAGAAGTAGCAAGGCAATTAAGGTTAAGGGACATTGGAGGTTTAATTGTTATAGATTTTATTGATATGAAGGAAAAAAAGCATAAAGCTGAAGTTATAAAAAATTTAAGAAAATTTCTTAAAACAGATAAAGCTAAAACAAAAGTTGGCACAATATCAATATTTGGGCTTCTTGAGATGTCGCGCCAGAGAATTAGACCTGCTATAATATTTGGTAGTTTTGAAACTTGCAAAAACTGTAAAGGATTGGGTATTTAAACCAGAAGTTAAAACTGTTACTGGATTTATTCCAAAGCAGGTTACAAAATATCTTCTTAATAAAAAAAGAGGAGAACTTTTAGATATTGAATTACGAAGAAAAGTATCTATAACATTAGAAAGTGATTTTTCCATGATACCTGGGGAAAGTAAGATTTTATGTACTAGTTAATTATGAATTATAATGCCATTAATGTTCATTTTTTAGAATCTCCTACTTGACATCAATCTTTTTGTTATGGTAGGCGTTCACGGCTATTAAAAACATTTTTTTAAAAAAAATGGCATGGCCAGACCAAAATTAAAAAATATTAGTGTATGGTTGCAACAAAGAATGAAACATTTATAAAAGTTTAAAAAGAATCTAGTATTTCATATAAAAATTAAGAGTTTTAAATTATTAGGAGGTATAATTTTGATTAATACAGCATTTGCAATGGGACAAGGTGCAGAAGGTAGTCAAGCAGGTGGTTTTACAGCATTTGTACCACTTATATTAATGTTTGTTATATTTTATTTTTTACTTATTAGACCACAACAGAAAAAAGCTAAAGAACATAGAAACATGCTGGATAATTTAAGAAAGGGAGATAGAGTTGTCACCTCTGGTGGAATACATGGTGTTATTATTTCTATTGATGAAACAACTATAGTTCTGGAAGTTGGAGATAAAATTAAATTTAAGGTTAATAGAGGAAATATTGGAGCATCATTAGAGGGTTATTCAACTGGTGATGAGAAAAAAGATAAAAAATAATTACTAGGGATATCAGGAGTAACATTGAAGATATTTACATTAAAAAGCACTTTTATTTCTTTGGTTCTAATTGCAGCATTAATATATATTTTACCTACATTTTATTCTAATTTTTGGCCCTATAAAAAAATTAATCTGGGGCTTGACCTTCAAGGTGGGATGCACCTTGTGCTGGAAGTTCAAAATGAAAAAGCTGTTGAAACAACACTTGAAAAAATAATTCATGAATTAAAAATAGAATTAAGAAAAAAAAATATAAAGCATTTGGGAATTTCCCTTAATGCAGATAATAATATCAGGGCAAAGATTAAACAGGAAAAAAATATTAATGATTTTAATGTTTTATTGGAAGATGAATTTAATAATCTTATAATTAATTCAACAACAAAAAATGGAGACACACAAACTTTTGTTTTAAATCTTTCTGACAAAGAAATTAAAAATATTAAAAAAATGGCAACTGAACAAGCTCTTGAGACCATTCGCAATAGAATAGATGAGTTCGGTGTGAGTGAACCTGATATTAGAATTCAAGGGGAAAAAAGAATATTAATACAGCTTCCTGGAATTAAAGACACAAAAAGAGCAAAAGACCTTATTGGAAGAACTGCAAGGCTTAATTTTCAATTAGTTGATGAAAATAGAAATATTAATTTTGCACTTAATAATACAATTCCTCCTGGGGATGAAATTTTGTATCAAATAAAAGAAAATTCTGAAAATGGTAAAATTACAAAGGTTCCATTTCTTATTAAAAAAAGAGTTTTACTTGATGGCAGCTCACTTATTGATGCAAGGGTAATGATTGATTCTCAATTTAACGAGCCTTATGTAGGCATTGAATTTGATAGAAAAGGAGCAAAGCTTTTTGAAAGAATTACTGGAGAAAATATAAAAAAGCGCCTTGCCATTGTTCTTGATAAAACTGTTTATTCTGCTCCTGTAATACAGGATCGTATTGCTGGAGGAAAAGCTCGTATTACAGGTAATTTTACAACTGAAGAGGCAAGGGATCTTGCTATTATTTTAAGGGCAGGAGCTTTGCCCGCTCCTGTTAAAATAATTGAAGAAAGAACAGTAGGCCCAACCCTTGGTGCTGATTCAATTCGCATGGGAATTATATCAATGCTTACAGGTGGTATTCTTGTGATATTTTTTATGCTGATTTATTATAAAGGTGCAGGACTTATCGCTAATTTTGCTCTTATAATGAATATCCTACTTATAGGTGGTGGACTTGCTGGATTTCAGGCAACTTTAACTTTGCCCGGTATTGCAGGTATAATTCTTACCATAGGTATGGCAGTTGATGCCAATGTAATTATTTTTGAAAGAATCAGAGAAGAACTTTTTTCCGGAAAAACTCCAGATGCTTCTGTAAAGGCAGGTTTTGAAAGAGCAACCCTTACAATACTTGATGCTAATGTTACAACACTTATTGCAACAATAGTTCTTTTTCAGTATGGCACAGGTCCAGTTAAAGGTTTTGCAATAACATTGGGGCTTGGCATACTGGCAAGTTTATTTACAGCCCTTGTACTTTCCAAAAGTGTATTTAATTATTTTGTATCTGGAAAAAATATATCAACACTTAGTATATGATGGTTGTATAGAAAATAATTTTATAAAAAGGACAATAATATATAATGCAGTTTATTAAACCTGACATTAATCTTAATTTCATAGAAAAAAAAAATATTGGCTTTTTGTTTTCTTTATCCTTAATAATCATTAGTTTTGCATTTCTTATTATTAATAATGGACCAAATTATGGAATAGATTTTACAGGAGGAACTCTTGTTCAGGTGAAATTTACTGAAAAAATAGCCATTAAAACTATTCGTACAGGACTTTCTGATATAGGGCTTAGTAATGTATCTGTTCAAAATTTTGGTAAAAAAGAGGATAATGAATTTTTAATAAGAACTAATAAATCAATTAAACAAGAAGAAAATTTATCATTATCCATTAGTAAAGCTTTTAAAAAATCAACTGGAATAGCTCCTGAAATCAGAAGAATAGAAATGGTTGGTCCTCAGGTTGGAAAGGAATTAAGAAAAAAAGCTCTTCTTGCCATGTTTTATTCCTTATTATTTATCACAATATATATTTCTGGCAGATTTGAAATGAAATGGATACTTTCTGGTATTACAGCAGGGTCACTTATGAGTGCTGTATATTTTCTTTCAGTTTTTAATATGAGTATAATTTTTCTTATATCAACAGCTATTATTATAACTTTGATTTTGTTTTGGGCCCTTAAGCTTAAATATGCCTTGGGTGCTGTTATAGCATTAATACATGATGTAATAATTACTGTGGGTCTTTTTTCTATACTTAATCTTGAATTTTCTTTGCCAGTTATTGCAGCTTTATTAACAATAATTGGATATTCCTTAAATGATACAATTATTGTATTTGACAGAATAAGGGAAAACCTGAAACAGATTAAGAAAAAAACTATATCTGAGATAATTAACAAAAGTATAAATGAGACTTTGAGCAGAACAATTCTTACATCTTTAACAACACTTGTTGTATTATTTTCTCTTTTTTTTCTAGGGGGAGAAATTATTCATGATTTTGCTTTTGCAATGATAACAGGAGTAATAATAGGAACATATTCATCAATTTTTGTTGCAAGCCCTATTTTACTTATATGGAATAATAAAAAATGATTTTTGCCATATAATGGCATTATAAAATTCTTTATATGCTTTGTTTCTGTCAAAGCAATTTGTCTTATAAATAATAAATTGCTCAGATACTCGAAAATTAGATAAAAATGACGTACAGACAACAAACTGCTCAATTAGATACAGACTGCTATGGCGGTTGCGGTGATTTTATACTATTAGCGATCTATATTTCAAATTTTGATTTTTTACGAGTTCATTAATATATGAATAAATATTTACCTTGGTTGGCTTTAAAAAATATTTCAGGAATTGGAAATATTTTAAATAAACGCCTTATAGAAAATTTTGGTTCTCCTGAAAATATTTTTAAAGCATCAAAAGATGAACTGATAAAAATTAAGGGAATATCTTTAAATATTATTAAAAATATTAAAATTTTAAATTCCTTTAAAAAAGCTGAAAAAGACCTTAAAATTATTCAAAATAATGGTTTTAAAATTGTAACAATAAATGAATCATTATATCCTGTCCTTTTAAAAGAAATCCCTGATCCGCCTCCTTTTCTTATATATATTGGAACTCTTAATAATACATATCCCTGTATATCAATTGTAGGTTCCAGAAAAGCAAGTTTCTATGGATTTAATACAGCAGTAAAATTAAGTTATGACCTTGCATTATCAGGTTTTCAAATTGTAAGTGGCATGGCACTTGGCATTGATACTGCTGCTCACAAAGGCGCTATAAAAGCAAAAAAAAGAACTCTTGCAGTTCTAGGCAGTGGGCTTTGTAAAATTTATCCCAGACAAAATAAAAAATTGTTTTATGAAATTGCTGATAATGGAGCTGTAATATCAGAATTTATGGTAAATGCTGAACCTGATGCAAGAAATTTTCCCATTAGAAATAGAATAATATCAGGTATGACTTTGGGAACTGTTGTTGTGGAAGCTGCAAAAAAAAGTGGGTCTCTTATTACAGCAAGACTTGCAGGAGAATATTGTCGGGAGGTATTTGCAGTTCCTGGAAGTATTGATTCCTTTAAAAGTACAGGAACTCATGCTTTATTAAAACAAGGTGCAAAACTTGTGGAAAATCATATTGATGTAATTGAAGAATTGCATCATATGACTTATCCAGAAAAAAGACAGGAATCTGTAAATAAAAAAATAAGTGTTTTAAAAAAAATAAATCTGGAAAAATCAGATCAAGACAAATTAAAAACAGACAAATATTATCTGGCTGTTTTTGATATTTTGGATTCCTATCCCTTGCATATTGATACAATTGTTGAAAAATCAGGTCTTGATACAGGTGGAATATCTGCCTGCCTTTTGGAACTTGAACTTAAAGGCATTGTAAAACAGGACCATGGAAAAATATTTTATATAATAAAAAAGAATATGTAAAAAATTTAAATTTGAAATAAGGAATAAAAATGACAAAACCCTTTTTAATAGTAGAGTCCCCAACTAAAATTAAAACTTTAAAAAAATATATTGGCAAAGAATATAATGTTGGTGCAACTGTTGGGCATATTAGAGATTTACCTCCTAAGGAACTTGGAATAGATATTGAGAAAAATTTTAAAGCAAAGCATATAAATATTAAGGGAAAATCAAAAATAATTCAGTCTCTAAAAAAAGCTGCTGGAACTAGTGATACAGTTTATCTTGCTCCTGACCCTGATCGTGAAGGTGAAGCAATAGCATTTCATACAGCTGAAATACTCAGAAAAAAAGGAAGAAATTTTTACAGAGTTCTCATACATGAGCTTACAAAAAAAGGTATAACAGAATCTCTTAATAATCCCATGGAGTTAAATAATAATAAATATGAAGCCCAGCAAACCAGAAGAATACTTGACAGACTTGTAGGATACCAGATTTCTCCTCTTTTATGGACAAGGGTTCAGGGAAATTTAAGTGCCGGTCGGGTACAGTCCGTTGCAGTGAAAATTATATGTGATAGAGAGCGGGTAATTAGAAGTTTTGAGCCTGAAGAGTATTGGACCTTTACAGCAAATTTTGGAGCAGAAACTCCTCCATCTTTTTCAGCAGAACTTACTAAAATAAATGGAAAAAAAATAAACCAGAAAAAAACAAAGATTCCTAATAAGAAAAAAGCCTTTAATATAGTTAATGAATTAAAATCAGCTGAATTTATTATAGATAAAATTAGTAAAAAAACTATAAATCGAAATCCTTTTCCACCCTTTGTAACAAGTAAGCTTCAACAAGATTCAATAAATAGACTAAGGTTTTCTGCAAAAAAAACAATGATGATAGCCCAGCAGCTTTATGAAGGTATTGAACTGGGAAAAGGAGGGCATGAAGGTCTTATAACATATATGCGTACTGATTCAACAAGAATTGCCCCGGAAGCTGCAAATGAAGCCTCCTTACTTATCAAGGAAAAATTTGGTAAAGATTATACTCTGACCAAACCAAGATTTTTTAAAAATAAGAATAATACTCAAGATGCCCATGAAGCTATTCGTCCAACTTCAGTGTATAATACTCCTGAAAAAATAAAACAGTTTCTTACAAATGATCAATTTAAACTTTATGATCTTATATGGAAACGCTTTGTTGCATCTCAGATGGCTTGTGCAATTATAGAGCAAAATAGTATTTCAATTAAGGCTGATAAATATATTTTTTCTGTTGGAGGAACAACAGTAAAATTTTTTGGGTTTATGAAGCTTTATTTAGTTTTAGATGAAAAAAAAAGTAAAGATAAACAAAAATTGCCTGTTCTTAAACAAGGGATGAAACTTAAAAAAGAAAAAATTATTCCAAAACAGCATTTTACTAAACCTTTACCAAGATTTTCAGAAGCATCACTTATAAAAGAACTAGAGGGAAATGGCATAGGACGCCCAAGCACATATGCCTCAATCCTTTCAACTATTAGGGATAAGGGTTATGTTGATTATATAAAACGATTTTTTATACCAAGCGAACTTGGCTTTATTGTAAATGATCTTCTAGTATCATCATTTCCTGATATTCTTGATGCAAATTTTACAGCTAGCATGGAAAATAACCTTGATGCCATTGAAAATGGAACAAAAAAATCCCTTGATATTCTTAATAAGTTTTATTCATCATTTAAAGAAAAACTTGAGCTGGCACAAAATAATATGCTTAATGTAAAAGGTGTTGGTATTACAACAAATCAAAAATGTATAGTTTGTGGTAAACCTTTAAATATTAAAATGGGAAAAAATGGTCATTTTATAGCATGTACAGGATATCCTGAATGTTCTTTTTCAAGTGATTATACAAGGGATGAAAAGGGAAATATTAAAGTGGTTGAGACAGAAATTGATAATACAAAAGTAAAAGACTGTGATAAATGTGGTAAAGACATGATCAAAAAACAGGGAAGATATGGAGAGTTCCTTGCATGTACAGGATATCCTGAATGTAAGTATACTGAATCTGTAAATCAAAAAGGCAATAATAAAGAAACAAATATAAAATGTCCTGAAAAAAAATGTTCTGGGATTATTCTGGAAAAAAGATCAAAAAGGGGAAAGATTTTTTTTAGTTGTAATAAATATCCAGAATGTACTTTTGCATCATGGGATATGCCAGTGAATAAAGAATGCCCTGTATGTGGTTCTTCTTATCTTATTCAAAAGGAAACAAAGAAAAAAGGTAAGTTTATTAAATGTCCTGAAAAGGGATGTAATTATATTGGAGAATTTATAGACTAGCAAAATTTAATAGAAAATTATATTGCAATACAATATATAGCTATTAATTAATAGTTTAATATCATATATTGTATCTACCCCTTGCATAATTTTATATTTTCCAGTATTTAATTATAAACTATAATCTGGGAAAAATACTAAAAGGCATAAAAAAAACTAAATCTCTTTTTTTGCAATTTTGTGTTTTGGGTGGTTAAAATATAAAATAGATAAAAAAAAAGAGGATTAATTCTTGTTCTAATTAAAGCTTGACACTTATTAGCCTGCTATATATTTTAAAAAAATTAAATAATATATGTTAAGAAATAATTTGATTAGAATTTTATTTAGATATTATTCAATCAAATATAGAAATTATAAGATAATTAATATAATGGAAGATGGAGATTAAATTATGAAAAAAATTATTATTAACACCTTATTTTTATTTTTTGCTGTTGTTTTTTTGTTTGGGTGTTCGCAAAAGCAAATACAACCCATAGTATCTTTTTCACCAGCACAATTTGATATTAATAAGTACCAAGTTAAGGCAGATAATATTATTATATTATTTGATGCATCAAGCTCAATGAGTGGAAATAATTTTATGGTTGCTAAAGAATTTGTTAATCGCATGGCTCAAACTTTACCTGAAATGGGACAAAATTGCAGTTTAATATCTTTTGGACACAGTCAAAAATTTTCAATAAATTCTATTGAGGAACTTTTACCACTAGAGAAATATTCCTCTAAAAAATTATCTAATTCTGTAAACAAAATAACTTTTGCAGGAGGAACAACTCCTATTTTTAAAGCATTTGATTTAGTTACTAGTAAGCCTAAAATAACAGGTCAAACAGCTTTAATTATTATAAGTGATGCTAAAGGCATGACATCCAAGGTAGAAATCTCTGCACAAAGTTTAAAAGAAAAATATGGTTCTTCCATATGTTTTTATCCTGTGCTTACTGGAGATAATGAAGCAAATGCAGGGTTTATGCAAAAAATTGCTGATATTGGTAAATGTGGATTTTCTTCTAATGCTAATGAGCTTTTAACCTCTAATGAAATGAAAAGTTTTGTGGAGCAGGCATTGATTACATTAAATCCAGACTCTGATAATGATGGTGTGTTTAATAATCAAGATGAATGTCCTAATACTCTTGCTGGAACAAAAGTAAAATCAAATGGATGTTGGGCATATCAACATATTCTTTTTGACTATAATAATTCTGAAATTCAATCTAATCATCATGTAGCACTTAACAATATTGTTGAAATATATGAGCAGAATTCTTTTATAAATATTATTATTGAAGGACATACAGATAATATAGGATCAGATAAATATAACATAAAACTGTCAACTAAAAGAGCTAATGCTGTTAGTGACTATCTTGTTGACAAAGGTATCCCATTAAACAAAATAACATGTGCGGGTTATGGTTTTTCAAGACCTGCTGTTTCAAATGATACAAAAGAAGGTCGTAGTCAAAATAGGCGTGCTAATTTTTTTCTAATAAAAATCTTTAATTAAAAATATTAAAATAGATAGTTACATGGGTATCAAATATGACAGGAAAACTAAAAACATCCTTTGGCCTAGGTTAAAGGATGTTTTTAGTTTGTTAACTAGAATAAAAAATTATTAATTTTCTAGTTATATATACTTTTGCACAAACGCATTTTTTAAAAAATAAAATATCTTTTTCTAATTTTTAATCTAAAAAGTGTTTATAAATACCTACTTAATTAAGGGCGCTAATTTAAAGTAGTTTATGGTTAAAACAAAAAAAATTATATGGCAGTTTTTTGTAATTATTGGAATTGCTTTTATTCTTGGAATATCAGTGAATTATTTTAGAGCACATAGTCTTTCTTTAAACAAGAAATGGTCTGTTAAAAATAGATTACTTTCAGAATTAGGAACAGATATAATTATAGACCTTGAACAAGCTAAAGAGTTTTTTTTAAAAAAAGAAGCTCTTTTTATTGATGCTCGTCCTGTTAAAGATTATAAAAAAAGTCATATTAAAGGAGCATTGAGTTTACCATGGGATAATGTTGAAAAAAATTTTATGAATATCAGCTCAAAAATTTTTCAAGCTAGGATTATTATAATATATTGCGATGGAGAAACATGTGAATTAAGCCATCATTTGGGAAAATTTTTAAAAAATGCAGGTTTTGAAAATATAAAAATACTAATTAATGGTTTAACAGTTTGGAAGGAAGAAACTTTGCCTATTGAAAAAAAGATTATAGTTTCATCATGATAATTGACTCTTTTCCCCATAAATTTTTTTTTACTTTTTTGTATAAAATAACTAGATTTATACTTGCTATTATGTTTTTTTATGCAAGTTATGACAAAATTCTTTATCCAACAGCATTTGCAAAAATTGTTTATAGTTATCAAATTTTACCTGATTTTTTTGTAAACATAACCGCTATTGTACTGCCTTGGTTAGAATTTGTTCTGGGAGTGTTTCTTATTGCAGGATTTTATATCCAGGGGAGTGCTATAATAACTAACATTTTATTAATAATATTTATGGGAGCAATTATTTTTAATTTGTCCAGGGGATTAAATATTAACTGTGGATGTTTTTCTACCTCATTAAACACTTCAATTAGTTTGTTAACTATTTTAAGAGATATGTTTTTTATTTTTCTTTCTTTTTATCTTATTTATAGTGTTTTTTTTCTACTTCCTAGAAGCAAAAAATAACTACCATAAGCTATATCTGTTTTTTGATTTTAGGCTTATATTATAAGGAAACATAAAAGAATATTAAATAGTTATAAGTTCTTTTATATAAACTTTAATAGTGTTATTATAATGGATTAGCTGGAAAGTTTAAAAATTCTTTTTATATTTTTCCTAGATTTCTTTTTTAAAATCATTAAGTTGCCTGCCATTATAAGAATAAGCCCTAAAAATCCATTTCTAGTCCAAGTATATCCTTCAAAAAATGTTGAAAAACATAACGCAACTGGCTGTATAAGCATAATTGCATAGGATGCTCGATCTGCTCCTATATTGCCAATAAGTGTAAGATAACATCCAAAGGCTATAATTGAACCAAAAACTGAAAGATAAAAAAGAGAACCTATATATTCATAGGTTAGTAAAAAATTAAAATTCTTTTTTAAACTAAAGGCAATTATGAACATAATAATAGCTCCATAAGCCATTCCATAAGCATTGGTTTGAAGAACTGGAAGTTTATTTTTTTGATTTCTGGCAGAAATAATATTTCCAAGAGATGCTAGGAAAACGCCTGTAAAACCTAAACATATTCCTATTATATTTTTATCTGATAAATCAAAGGAGCTGATTTCAGGCATAAATATTAAATAGATTCCACTAGTACCCAATATTGCACCTATTAGTGTTCCAGAATTTAAAGGTGTTCTAAGAAAAATATATCCATTTGTTATATTTAAAAAAACTATAAGAGAAAACGCAACCGCTACAAGTCCGCTTGTCATATATGTTTCAGCTGTATAAACAGCCCAATAATTCAAGGAAAAAAGAAAAAGTCCTTGTAATGCCATACAAAGATGTTCTTTAAAAAGAAACTCCATTCTTTGTTTTGTAATAATACAAAAAGCCAAGAGCAAAAATCCTGCAAGAAAAAATCTATATAAAATTGAAACTATTGGATCTACATGTCCTAATTGAAATTTTATGGCAAGCCATGTTGATCCCCATATAAAAATAGTTGTTAAATAAAGTATTGTATTTTTCATATTATTTATAAACCTAGTCAAAAATTATCATTGATTTATGATGATCCCATAAAGATTTTAATAATTAATTGATTTTTACAAAAGGTCTCAATTAGTTGTTTTCATTAAAATAGTCTTATTTCTTATAATTCTTAGAATGACATTATTTTTTTTAGTATTCACCATTCATTTTTCTATCAAGATTTCTATATTGAACTGCTTCTGCAAGATGTTTACGCATTATTTCAGGTTCATTATTTAAATCTGCAATGGTTCTGGCAATTTTTATTATGCGGGTATATGCTCTTGCAGAAAGCCCTAGATTATTCATGGCTTTTTCAAGAATTGATAATGATTTTAAATTAAGCTTGCAAAACATTTTAATATGGCGAGATTCCATTTCTGCGTTGGAAAAAATTTTTAATTTATCAAATCTTTTATTTTGAATTTTTCTTGCAAACTCAACTCTTTTTTTTATTTTAAAGGAAGATTCAGAATTGATATTTTGTGTAAGCTCTTTGTAGGGAACAGAAGGTACTTCAATATGAATATCTATTCTATCAAGCAAAGGACCTGATATTTTGGAAGAATATTTTTGAATTTGTGTTTGGGAACAGGAACATTCCTTGGTGGTATCTCCAAAATATCCACAAGCACAGGGATTCATTGCTCCCACAAGCATGAATGTTGAGGGATAAGTAACTCTATAACCAGCTCGTGATATTGTAACTTTACCATCTTCTATTGGCTGTCTTAATACTTCTAATACATTTTTCTTAAATTCAGAGAACTCATCTAAAAAAAGAAGACCATTATGGGCAAGACTAACTTCACCAGGTTTTGGTTTGTGTCCTCCTCCCACAAGCCCTGCATCAGAGATTGTATGATGGGGCGATCTAAAAGGTCTTATTGTGACAAGGGGCATATTTTCTTTAAGAAGTCCTGCAACAGAATAAATTTGAGTAGTTTCTAATGCTTCATTAAAATTAAGTTTTGGAAGGATTGTTGGAAGTCTTTTTGCAAGCATTGTTTTCCCAGAACCAGGAGGACCTGTCATAAGAACATTATGGCTTCCTGCTGCTGCAATTTCCAATGCTCTTTTTGCATGATTTTGTCCAAAAATTTCAGAAAAATCAATGGTGTCATTTTTAGATTTTCTAGCTAAAAAAGTTGTAAAATCACTTTTAAATGGTTCTATTTTTTTAAAACCTGTAAAAAAATCAACAACTTGTGATAGGTTTTTTACAGGAAAAATTTTGAAATCTTGAATAATAGAAGCTTCAGTTCTGTTTTTTAAAGGAACTATTATTCCTTTAAAGCCATTTTTTTTTGCCCAAATAGCAGCAGGAAGAATTCCAGATACAGGTCTTACATTTCCATCAAGGGAAAGTTCGCCCAGGAATAAATATCTTGAAAGTGTATTTTCAGAAATAAGCTTTGACGCTGAAAGAATACCAACAGCAACAGGTAAATCAAAGCCAGTACCTTCTTTTTTAATATCAGCTGGAGCTAAATTTACTGTAATTCTATCTGTTGGAAAAGAATATCCAGAATTTTTTATGGCAGTTTTTACTCTATCTCTGCTTTCTCTAACTGCAACTTCAGGCAGTCCAACAATATTAAAAGCAGGCAGTCCAAAGGAAATATCCACTTCTACATCAACAGCATGGGCATTAATTCCAACAACTACGCTGCTTTTAATTTTTGCGAACAAAATTATTATTCCTAATATGGAGTTTTAAAGGATGCTATTTATTTAAAAAATTAATTTTTGATGGGACTATTGTTTTTATATTATGAGTATTTTTTAAATATCAGACAAAGATGATTTTCTCAATTGTTTTGCCTTTTTTTCTAGGATTGTATATAAAAACCAAATGAAAAAATATTACTTCCAACAAACGCTGGTTGAACCTGTATCATGTTCAGGTATTGGTGTCCATTCAGGAAAAAAGACCAGTATTATTCTTAAACCTGCACCTGAAAATCATGGTATTAGATTCAGACGAATTGACCTTCCAAGCTCCCCGGATATTAAGGCTCTTTTTAAAAATGTAGTTGATACTAATTTTGCAACTGTTCTAAGTGAAAAAGATGCAATAGTTTCTACAATAGAACATCTTATGGCAACATTTACAGGACTTGGTATAGATAATGTGCTAGTTGAAATTAATGCCTATGAAATGCCAATTATGGATGGCAGTGCAAAAGAATTTACATCTTTTATTAAAAAAGCAGGTATAAAAAAAC
Source organism: Desulfobacteraceae bacterium 4572_130 (assembly GCA_002084425.1). Classification (GTDB taxonomy): domain Bacteria; phylum Desulfobacterota; class Desulfobacteria; order Desulfobacterales; family Desulfobacteraceae; genus 4572-130. The sequence goes on from NBLN01000002.1 coordinate 36,397, forward strand.
AAAGTGCTTTAAAATGGTATTTTGTTGTAAAAAAATTAATATCCATTCATGAAGGTGATAAATATGTATTAGTAACTCCTTATTCTAGTTTTAAAATAACATGCTCAATTGAATTTGCTCATGATTTGATTGGCTCTCAAAAAATATCATTTAATCCTGCATTAGATTCTTTTGAAAAAAAAATAAGTCATGCAAGAACATTTGGTTTTGTGCATGATTGGGAAAATCTTAAAAAAATGGGTCTTGGTAGGGGGGGGAGTCTTGAAAATGCTGTTGTTATTGATAATGGTAAAGTACTTAACAAAAAAGGTTTGAGATATAAAGATGAATTTATAAGGCATAAGCTTCTTGATTGTCTTGGAGATTTTTCCTTATTAGGAATGCCAATTAAGGGATATATTAGGACACACAAATCAGGGCATGCATTAAATCATGCATTTATCAATAAATTTCTAGCAGAAAAAGATTCATGGGAAACTAGACCGATAATTATGGAATAATAATTTATCATGGTCTTATAATAAAGTTTTTTTATCTAATATATATATTAAAAATTTTGATTTTTTATGAGTTTATGAATTTATGATTTTTTTTCCTAAAAATTTATTTTTTAATATAATTTTTCTTTTTATATTATTCTACACCACTTTATTTCCTGCAAAAACAATTGCATCTCAACAAGCTTTTTTCAAAAATATTATAATTACAAATACTAAAAAAGATTTAATTTCATACTTTGATGTTAAAGAAGCATTTGCAAAGGAAATTGAACAAGCAGTTTTAAATGGGGTGCCAACAACTTTTTCTTTTTTTATCAATGTATATAAAGTAAGAACTGCCTGGTTTGATAAAAAAATATCAGAATTTAAAATTACATCTACTCTTAAATATAATAATCTTAAAAAAGAATTTATAATATATAGAAGTTGGAAAACAGACAAACCATCCATTGTTAAATCCTTTGGCCAGGCAAAGAAAATGATGGTCCAAATAAATAATTTTAAAACTGTATCCTTGGCAAGTCTTAAAAAAGGAGAAAAATATCAGATTAGAGTTAAAGCTGAGTTAGATAAAGTTACTCTTCCTTTGTACCTTCATTATATTTTCTTTTTTGTATCTTTATGGGATTTTGAAACTAACTGGCATACAATAGATTTTATTTATTAAAAATAAAGGCTTCCTCTTTTGTCTAAATTTTAGGTTCAAAGTATTACAATACGACTTCACTATGAAATTTAAACAAAACAAAAGGATTGTGCAAAGCTCTAACTTTAGTAACTGTCATAAGGTAGATCTGGTTTTTAATTCTTGGTTTACTTCACAACAAAACATGAAAAGAATATTAAGTAATTATAAGTTTTTTCATATAAATTTATCAATTGTAAATGTCTGATTGCCTTTATAATAATGCTTAAAAAAATAAAAAAAATTAATCCTTTTCAATTTAAAGTAACAGGAATTAAAAAAGATAGTTTTTATGTTCTTGCTATTCTTATTGCAGTAGGTTTTTTAACTTTTCTAGAAACTAGAATAACAAGTCTTAAATTAAATTTTCTTGGAACAAATTTTCCTATTTTAAACGCTGTATTGATGTTTATACTTATCAATACAAACCTTCTTTTATTACTTGCCTTAATACTTTTTGTGTTTCGTAATTTTGCAAAACTTTATTATGAGAAAAAAAGTAGAATTCTGGGATCAAAACTGAAAACACGGCTTGTTGGAGCCTTTGTTATACTGTCTATTGTGCCAACAAGTGTTCTTTTTTTTTTTTCAATCCAGTTTATTTCCACAAGCATTGGATTCTGGTTTAATGCACCTGTAGAGCAGGCTTTAAATAATTCACTTACTGTGGGACGCGAATTATATGAGTATATTGAGGACACCAATCTTTTTTTTGCAAAAAGAGCTGCATCTCAAATCCATTCAAGAAAACTTTTAAATCCAGAAAAAAATAAAGAATTAACTCGCTATATAGAGGTTGTGCAAAGGGCATTTAATCTCCATGCTGTTGAGGTATACACTCCTGGTGCGAAACGCTTTACTTTGTCCCTTGCAAGGGAATTGAATAATAGTTATTTTGGAATTTTGGCAAGTGATGATTTTATAAAAATACCAGAACATAAAAATATAAAAACAATTTGTAAAATTATTCAGGCTGGAGAATCCATCAGGACTATTGCAACCATTCCTTTTGGATCAAAACCAGGAAAGGCTCAGGCATTTTTAGTAATAACTGTTTTAATACCCCATGATTTATCTCTTAATCTTGCATCAATTTCTAAGGGTTTTGAAGAATATCAGCAGCTTAAAATGATTAAAAGACCAATTCAAATATCAACCTATATTGCTCTTTTTATAGTGGCACTTTTAGTTTTATTTTGTGCTGTTTGGTTTGGATTTTATCTGGCACAAACAATAACTATCCCTATTACAAAATTTGCAGAAGGTACAAAAAAAGTTAGTGATGGTGATTTAAATTATAAAATAGATTTTAAAGCTGATGATGAAATTGGAACTCTTATAGATTCATTTAATTCCATGACACAAAAACTTGCAACTGGCAGAAAAGAATTGGATTTGTCTGAAAAAATATTGAAACAGCAAAATCAGGAAATTGAAAAAAGCAGGCAATACATGGAAATAATACTTAGAAACATATCAGCAGGAGTAATTTCTCTGGATCAGACAGGCATTGTTACAACAATTAATAAAGCAGCTGAAACTATGCTTAATATAAAAAAAAAAGATATACTTAATTATAATTACAAAACCATGCTTAAAAAAAATTATCTTAATATTCCAGAAGAGATTAATGAAAAAATTTTTCTTGCTTCAGGCAATGATGAGTTCCCACTTGCTCTGACAATAAATGGAACTCCGAAACATTTTGCAGTTTATTTTAATGTTTTAAAAAGTGATGTAGGAGAAATTATAGGCTCTGTTATGGTTTTTAATGATTTAACAGAACTTGAGAAAGCACAACGAATGGCTGCCTGGCGGGAAGTTGCTAAAAGAATAGCACATGAGGTAAAAAATCCACTTACTCCAATAAAACTTTCTGCCCAGCGTTTAAATAAAAAATATTCAAGACAGATTAATGAAAAAATTTTTGATACATGCACACAGGCAATAGTTAAACACGTAGATATTATTAGAAATCTTGTAAATGGATTTTCAACTTTTGCGAAATTTCCAGACAAAACAATTGTTCCATGCAGAATTGAGAATATTATTAAAGAAGTTCTTCTTGTTTATAAACAAGAAAGAGAAGAATTAATAATAGAAACAAAATGTGAAGAAAATATTCCAGGTCTTTATCTTGATCAACAGCAGATGAAGCAAGCATTTATTAATCTTTTTGATAATGCAGTGGCAGCAGTTGATAAAAATGGAAAAATTTTGATTGATATATCTTTTGATCAAATTTTAAAAATCGTTAGAATAGAAATTGCAGATAATGGTAAGGGAATATCTGATAAAGAAAAAACAAGGTTGTTTGAACCTTATTTTTCAACTAAACAATCTGGTATGGGACTTGGGCTTGCAATTGTCAACTCAATTATTACAGATCATCAAGGAAGAATAAGAGTTATGGATAATAAGCCAAGTGGAGCGAAATTTATAATTGAGTTTCCTGTGACATCATAAAAAACTAGAAATAAATTTTAAGAAAAACATAGGGTGTTCTATGAAGATTTTTAAAATAACTGCCATAAGGCAGATCTGGTTTTTAATTCCTGGTTTGCCTTACAGCGAAACATGAAAGAATATTAATTAGTTATAAGTTCTTTTATATAAAGATGATCTGGAATGAGTTAGTTTTTAAATTGTTTTTCATTTATTATATTAGTAATTTTTTGTCTGTTTGGCAATTGCTAGTATCAAAGCTATTATATAGAAGGCTGATGCCATAAATAAAAAGGTGAAAATATATGTATCCAACAGTATTAATAGTTGATGATGAAAAATCAATAATTGAATCTTTGGAAGGCATTTTATCTGATGATGGGTTTGAAGTATTACACGCATTTAATGGATATGAGGCAATGAAAAAGATTGAAGCAGAATCTCCTGATATTGTTCTTTTAGACATTTGGATGCCTGGAATGGATGGTATTGAAACACTAAAAGAAATTAAAAAAAATTTTCCAAGTATTCCTGTTGTTATGATTACAGGACATGGAACTATTGAATCAGCAGTTGAGGCAACAAAATCAGGTGCATTTGATTTTCTTGAAAAACCACTTTCAATAAATAGAATTATGGTAACAATTAATAATGCTTTAAATTTTAGACGCCTTAAAGAGCAAAATAAATATTTAAGAAAGAAAAATATTGAAAAATATTCTATAAGTGGTTCCAGTCAGGCTGTTAAGGAACTAAACAAACAAATAATAAAAGCTGCTCCAACTGATGCAAGTATTCTTATTTCAGGTGAAAATGGTACTGGAAAAGAACTTATTGCTAAAACTATTCATCAGTTTAGTTTTAGAGCTGAAGAACCTTTTATTATTGTTAATTGTGCTGCAATTTCTGGAGAAAGTATAGAAAGTGAACTTTTTGGTCATGAAAAAGGTGCTTTTCCCAGAGCTTCTGCTAAGAATAAAGGAAAATTTGAACTTGCATCAAAAGGCACATTGTTTTTGGATGAAATAGGAGATATGAATCTTGAAACCCAGTCAAAAATTTTGCGTGCCCTTGAAACAAAAACATTTCAAAGAATTGGTGGAGGGCGCATTTTACAAGTAGATGTAAGAATAATAGCTGCTACAAATAAAGATATAGAACAGGAGATAAATAATGGAAATTTTAGAAAAGATCTTTTTTATCGGCTTAATGTAATACCTATAAAAATGCCTTCCTTAAAAAAAAGAAAAGAAGATATTCCTATACTTGTAGAAAGTTTTCTTGCAGCATGTTCTAAAAAGACAAAAAACATACAAAAGGAAATTGAGAAAGATGCGTTAAAGCTTCTTATGAATTACGATTGGCAGGGGAATATTAGAGAGCTTAAAAATCTTATTGAAAGACTTTCCATAATGGTAAAGGAAGATACTCTTAAAAGAGAACATATCCCATATCCTTATGATTCTGCAAAAAATAATATATTTGGTCATAAAGAAAATTATCTATTTTCTCTTGAAAATTTTAATAAGGCCAAAATAGAATTTGAAAAGGAATTTCTAAGAAATAAGGTAAAACAAGAAAATGGAAATGTTGATATAGCAGCTGAAAAAATTGGGATTGTTCCATCTTATATTTCAGAGATACTTAAAGAATCATAAAATGAGAATAATAAGAGGCAGTTGCAAGGGCAGAAAACTTGTACCATTTTCTGGGAAAAATATTAGACCTACAACGGATCGGGTTAGAGAGGCTGTTTTTAATATTATTGAGCCTGGAATAAAAAAAGCCCATGTTCTTGATCTTTTTGCAGGTACAGGAGCAAATGGAATTGAGGCATTAAGCCGCGGTGCAGAAAATGCTGTTTTTATTGATATATCTGACAAATCTTGCGCTCTTATAAAAAAAAATATTCAAGTTTGTAAAATCAAAAAAAATACTTTGATTTTCTGCCATAATATAAATAAAAGTATTATTCCTGAATATATAAAAAATAGAAAATTTGATTTGGTCTTTATTGATCCTCCCTATGGCACAGGATTTTTAAAAAAGATTTTAAAAGATTTGTGTTTTATTAAAATACTTAAACATAATGCTCTTATAATTGCAGAGCATTCTATAAAGGAAGATATTTCTGGGAAAATGCCAGGGTTTGATATTTATGATCAAAGAAAATACGGAAAGACTTTGATTTCTTTTTTAACAAAAACAATTTCTATGAAAGTTCTATGAAAGAACTTATAATTACTTAATATTCTTTTATGTTTTGTTATAAGACAAACCAAGAATTAAAAATTAGATCTGCCTTATGGCAGTTAAAAAGGAGACACAAGTAATGGGAAAAGAAATAAGAACAGCAATTTATCCCGGTTCTTTTGATCCTTTTACGAGATGATTAAAGCAACTTTTAAACATAAGAAAAAAATTTGCGTTGAGTCCTTTGATGGTTTACTTGTTGACTATGCAAAACAAAAAAATGCAGTTGCAATAATCAGAGGTATGAGGGCAATTTCTGATTTTGAAAATGAATTTCAAATGGCTCTTATGAATCGTCGTCTTAATAGAGAAGTACAAACTATATTTTTTATGACAGGTTTGAGATGGATATTTACAAGTTCATCTATTATTAAAGAAGCGGCAGAGTTTGGTGGGGACATAACAGGGATGGTGCCAGATATTGTTAAGCGTAAATTAGGTGAAAAATTTTCTGTTTCATAAACAAGATTTTGTATGAAAGAACTTATAACTACTTAATATTTTTTCATGTTTTGTTCTGAAGCAAATTAGAAGTTAAAAATTAGATCTGCCTTATGGCAGTTATTGGATTTTTATAATTATAAGAGGTTTTTAACATGGATTTTAAGAGAAATATTAGATTTTTAGTGATTGTATTTTTTTGTTTTTTTATGCTTTTAAATGTCCTGGCTAATGTTTGGGCTGAAGAATCTGTTTTAATGATTCCAAAAAGTTTTGCTATGCTTGCAAAAAAAGCAAAACCCGCTGTTGTAAATATAAGAACAGTAAAAGTTATAAATGGCGGGGGCAGAGTTTTTAATCATTTTTTTCAACAACCCTTTGGTAATAATAAAGATTTTTTTAATGATTTTTTTAGACCTTTTATGCAGCAAAACCCCAAAGATTATAAGCAAAAAAGTCTTGGTTCCGGATTTATTATAAGTAAAGATGGATATATTGTAACAAACAATCATGTTATAAAAGATGCTGAACAGATAAAAGTTAAGCTTTATAATGAAAAAGAATATAATGCAACTGTTATTGGTACTGATTCTAATACTGACCTTGCTCTTATCAAAATTAATGGTAAAGATTTTATTCCCCTTGAAATGGGAGATTCTAATAATCTTGAAATTGGAACATGGGTTGTTGCAATTGGAAGCCCTTTTGGTCTAGAACAAACAGTAACAGCAGGAATAGTAAGTGCAAAAGGCAGAATTCTAGGTTCAGGACCTTATGATGATTTTATACAAACAGATGCATCTATAAATCCTGGTAATAGTGGGGGACCTCTTTTAAATTTAAAAGGAGAGGTTATTGGAATAAACACAGCTATTGTAGCAAGTGGTCAGGGTATAGGTTTTGCCATTCCATCTAATCTTGCCAATGGGATAATTAATCAGCTTAGAAAATCAGGAAAAGTAATAAGAGGATGGATGGGAGTTGCCATACAGGATATTACTCCAGAATTGGGTAAATATTATAATATTCAGGAAAAAAATGGAGTGCTTGTAACAAAGGTATATAAAGGTGATCCTGCTGATAGGGCAGGGATTCAACCTGAAGATATTATAATTGAGATCAATGATAAAAAAATTAAATCATCAAGAGATCTTGCTTCATTAATAGCAGGTTTTAATATTAATAAGGAAATTTTAGTAACTTTAATAAGACAGGGATATGAAAAAAAGATACATGTAAAACTTGCAAAAAAGCGTGATTCAGATATGAAATCATATTTAAGTTTTGGACTTGAGCTGGAAGAAATTGATACTTTAATCGCAAAAAAATATATGCTTCCAGAATCTGAAAGAGGTCTTGTAGTTACAAATATTAAACCCAATAGTAGTGCAGCATCAACAGGAATTAAAAAGGGAGACCTTTTAAAAGAAATAAACCATAAACCAGTTGAAACAGTTGACCAATATATAAATATTCTTGAAAAAATAAAAAAAGGGGAAATTGTGGATTTGCTTTTCAGGCGTGGAAATATTAGTTTTATTGTAATACGGCTGACTAAATAGTCTGGGAATTTTTATTTAATTATGTATTAAAAAATTTATTTTATATTTTAAACCACAAAAGCACGAAATACCACGAGGGTTTTATATTTTTTCGTGTTTTTCTTGGGTTCAAGTTTATAATTTATTTAATAGAATGGTGGAGCTGAGGGGGGTCGAACCCCTGACCTCATGGCTGCCAGCCATGCGCTCTCCCAGTTGAGCCACAGCCCCCACAACAAGAATTTGTATTTTAATAGTAAAATATAAAAAGTGTCAATAAAAAACTAGGAGTAGAGTAATGCTTGGATATATGCGTAAAAACACAGAATCTTGGATTATTAAGATTTTGCTTGGTCTTATTGTTCTAGTCTTTGTGTTTCTTGGAATGGGTTCTATTGGTTCCAAAAGAAGAAATAGTGTTGCAATGGTAAATGATAAACCAATAACTATGGAAGAGTATAAACGCTCATATCATGATATTATTGAAAACATGCGCCAGAGGTTTGGTGATAATCTTAATGATGAAATAATTAAGATGTTCCAAGTTAAAAAACAGGCATTAGACTCCTTGATTGAAGAACGCCTTTTAACAAGTGAAGCTGAAAAACTTAAAATTAAAGTTTCTAAGCAAGAGGTGCGGGATTTACTTGTTACTATTCCAGCATTTAAAAAAAATAGTGTTTTTGATTTTGAAACTTATAAAATGGTGTTGGCAAACAACAGAATAAGTCCTGAAATATTTGAAGAAATGCAAAAAAAAGCAATAATCCAAAATAAGGTAAGATCTTTTGTCCTGGGCAGTATAACTGTTTCAGATATGGAACTTGATGAGTTGTACAAGTATGAGAATACACAAGTTGCTATTAATTATATTAAGTTTGACCCTGATTCTTATACTAATATAAAGCCTGGGAAAAAAGAAATTAAAGAGTATTATAATAAAAATAAGAATAATTATAAATCTGATCCTATGATAAAAGTTGAATTTATTAGGTTTTCTCCTGATGATTATAAGAATAAAGTAAATATTTCTAAACAAGATTTAAAAGCATATTACAATGAAAATATTGATAAATTTAAAACACCTGAAAAAGTTCAGGCTCGTCATATTTTAATTAAGGTTGATGAAAATGCCGGGGACAAAGATATTGAGGACAAAAGATTACAAGCTGAAAAAATTTATGCAAAAGTTTTAAAAAATAAAAATTTTGCAATGCTTGCAAAAAAATATTCTCAGGGCCCCACTAAGGAAACTGGTGGATATCTTGGTTTGTTTACAAAAAATGATATGATTAAGCCCTTTGCTGAAAAGGCTTTTTCAATGAAACCTGGTGAGATAAGCAAGCCTGTTAAAACAAGGTTTGGATGGCATATTATTAAGCTGGAGAAAAAAATTAAAGAATCAATAACTTTATTTAAAGATGTTAAACAAGATATTCTTAGAAAATTTAAAAAAGATAAAAAACAGAATCTTGCATATTATGATGCTGGCAAAGCCTTTGATGCAATCATTGATGGAGATGATTTAGAACAAGCTGCTCTTATTACAAATAAAAAAGTGCTTAAAGCAGGTCCTTTTGCAAAACAAGATAATTTACCATTTGCTAGCACAGCTTTTTCTTTAAATTTATTAGAAATAAGCGATATTAAAGAAATAGGTGATTCATATTATATTATTAAACCTATTGAAAAAATAGAATCTAAAATTTTTAATTTTGATAAAGTTAAGAAAATAATACAAAAAGATTTAAAAGCAAAAATGAAACTGGAAAAAGCAAAAAATCAGGCAGAAAATTTTCTGGGGTCCTTGAAAAAAAATAAAGATTTTAAAACTATAGCAAAGCAAAAAAAATTAAAAATAAATTCTTCTGGTTTCTTTTTTCGAGGAGCAAATATTCCAGAATTAGGTAATAGTTCTGAAATTGTTAAGGCTTCTTTTGAACTTAGCAGAAAAAAAAGTTTTTATTTAAAGCCTATAAAAGTGGAAAATAATTTTTATGTTATTTTTTTGAAAGACAAAAAAATTATTAAAGATAATTCTGGAAAAAATCGTGAAATGATTAAACAAAGTTTTATGCAAACAAAACAAAATAAAGTATATAAAGATTGGATTAAAGAACTTAAAAAGCAGGGGAAAATTGAGATAAAAAAAGATTTTTTTAAGTGATATGCTAATAACAGATGTGTATTAAATAGCTTTTTAAACCAATTAAACACAGAAAAATGCTTTTAAGAATTATGATTATAGGCCTTTTGTAAAGGTCAATTGATTTGATAATGAAATTTATATAAAAAAATCAATTGATTTTTCGCATTCTTTGGAGAACTTAAAAGGTGATTTTCCTTTTAAAGCTTGATGAGATCTTTTAAGGTAAATCAAGAGCTAAAAATCAGATCTGCGTTATGGCATTTGATTTTAAGATTTATTTTCAATTATTTATTGCCTGCAATATTAGTAACTATTTATAAATTCATCACTATTCTGCGAATAATTTTCTGGGACATTATTATAATCATGTTAAAAAAAAATATTTATTTATTAATTCTTTTTTGTGTATTTTTAGGATTTTCCTGTACACTTCATAATTTAAATAAAAATAATTTTTCAAGTTTTAGTAAAGTTGAGTTTAATGAGCTTAAAAAAGATAATTCTAATGGGTTTAGTTTTGACAAGGCTCTTATTCATGGAACTCTTTTAAATGGTTTTAGATATATTCTTCTTAAAAATTCAACTCCAGAAAATAGAATAAGTATGCATTTAAATGTTTGTGCAGGTTCAATGCATGAAGCTGATAATCAACAAGGTATAGCACATTTTCTAGAGCATATGCTTTTTAATGGTTCAACTCATTTTAAGCCTGGAGAGCTTGTTAAATATTTTCAATCCATTGGTATGAGCTTTGGGTCCGATGCAAATGCACATACTTCTTTTTTTGAAACTGTATATGATATATTTCTTCCTCTTAATAATGAAAATAGCGATAATAATTATAAAAAAATTGAAAAAGCTTTTCTTGTATTAAGTGATTTTGCAGGTGGTGGGCTGCTCCTTTCTTCTGAAATAAATAAAGAAAGAAATATTGTACTTTGTGAAAAACAAGACAGAGATTCTGTTTCTTATCAGACATTTAAAAAAGCATTAAATTTTGAAATTCCAGATTCAAGAATAAATCAACGATTTCCTATTGGTATTGAAAAAATCATAAAAACTGCTGATAGAGCTTTGTTAAAGAATTATTATGATACCTGGTACACACCTGATAACATGATTCTAGTTATGGTTGGTGATTTTAATGTTGATATTGCAAAAAAACTTATAAAAAAAAGTTTTTCCAGTATGAAAACCAGAGCAGATAAAAAACAAATCATTAAGAAAAAGGCAATTTTAAAACAAATTATTCAAGATAAATGGAAACCTCATTCCGCAATTAAAGCGTTTTATCATTATGAACCTGAGGCAGGAAATACAGATGTTTCCATTGGAACAGTTACAAAGCTGGAATTTAAAGAAGATACTTTAGAAGATTTAAAAAAACGGGTTTTAGGAAATATTGCTGATACAATTTTGCAAAATCGTCTTTCAAAAATTGTAAGACAGAAAAATTCTCCATTTTCTAAGGCTGGTGTGTTTTCAGGTACATATCTTAGAAATATTTTTTTTTCCTCCATAAGTGCTGAATCTGATCCTGATAAATGGGAAAATACCCTTGAAATTTTAAATAAAAATCTTTGTACTGCGTTAAAATTTGGATTTACAGACCAGGAGTTAAAAAGAGTAAAAGCTGATTTTATTTTAAAGCTTGAATCTAATGTAAAAAAAGCAGGTACAAGGGAAAGTACCATGCTTGCAAAGAGTATAATAAAAAAGATTAATAATAAAAAAGTTTTTATGTCTCCAAAACAGAGACAAAATATATTAAAACCGTTTATTGAACACCTTGCAATAGATGATGTAAACAAGGCTTTTTTTCAAACATGGTCTGCAAAACACAGACTTATTGAGGTAACTGGAAATGCTTTAATCTCCTCTGGAAATAAAACTCCTCAAAATATTATTCTTAAAACATATGAAAAAAGTAAAAAACAAAAACTTGTAAAATATAAACAAAAAAATATAGCATTTTTCCCCTATCTTACACCCAGTAAAAAAATAGAAACTATAAAACACCAAAAACATATAAAAAACCTTGATGTTTTTACAATTGATTTTAAAAATAATATAAGACTGAATTTAAAAAAAACAGATTTTAAAAAAAAAGAAATAATATTTAGACTGGATTTTGGTAAAGGTAGAAAAGCTGAACCTGTTTCCATGCCTGGTATTTCCCTGATAGCTCAGGAAGTAATTAATGAAAGTGGTCTTGGTTTACTTGATAAAGATCAGCTTAAAGAAGTTCTAGCAGGAAAAGATATTAATATTTATTTTAAGGCAGACAAGGGAACTTTTACTTTTTCAGGTTCTTGTGGGTCTAATGAAATACAAACTTTATTTAAGCTTTTACATGCATATTTAATGGATCCAGGATTTAGGCAGGAGATATTTGATCTTTCCCTTGAGCGATATAAACAAATGTACCATCAAATGTTAAGAACTCATCAAGGTATGATGAAAATCAAGGGAGAAAAATTTCTGGCAGAAAATGATACTCGTTTTGGAATGCCTGATTTTAATAAAATAAATAAATTAACCCTTGATAATATAAAATTATGGATAAAGCCTTTTTTTGAAAATAAGGAAATTGAAATCTCTATTGTTGGAGATTTTGATACTCAAAAAATAATTAATAATGCATCAAAATATATTGGAACCCTTGAAAAAAGAAAAAGTCAAAATATTATTACAAGAAAACAACCTAATTTTCCTAGAGATAGAAACCTTTTATTAAATGTTGATACAAAAATAGATAAAACCATTGTAAAAATAGCATTTAAAACACATGATTTTTGGGATATTCAAAAAAATAGAAGATTAAATATTCTTGCAGCAATTATTAGTGAAAGACTTAGAAAAAAAATTCGTGAAAATCTTGGAGCTTCATATTCTAGCTATGCTTATAATAATTCTTCCATGGAATATAAAGATTATGGAGTTTTACATATAGTTGCAAATGTTGATTCTAAAATGACAAGCATTGTAATAAAAGAAATAAAGATAATTATTAATGATCTTTTTAAAAATGGTGTAAAACAACAAGAACTTAATTTAGCTTTACAACCTGTTTTAACACATATTAAGGATCTTAAAAAAAATAATGAATATTGGCTTAATTCAGTACTTTTTGATTCAAAAAATCATCCTGAAAAATTTAATTGGGCAGAAAATATTTTTCAGGACTATAAATCAATCACAAAGCAGGAAGTATCTTTTCTAGCAAAAAAATATCTTAAAATTGAAAATAGTGCTTTAATTATTATTAAAACATTATGATTTTAAACTAGAAAAAACATGAAAACCATGCAAAAAAATATAAAACAAAATATTATAAAGGCATAAATAACTGCCCTAATATAGAGCTAGCTTTTAGTCCTTGTTTTGCCTTATAACAAAACATAAAAGAATATTAAGTTATAAGTTTTTTCATATAAAAACAGGTTAAGAAAAACAAAAAATAGTGGTTAAATATTTATTTTTTTTATTTAAAGTTCATTTTTTTACAGGCTTTTATTAATATCTTCAAAATTTTCTAAAATTAATTTACATACCTTGTAAGTTCCTCCACAGTTATTTTTAATATATTGCAATGCTTTTTTTTGATGTTCTTTTTTATTATGGGGTTTTTTAAGATTTTTCAGCATAATATCAGCTGCATGATTTAAGTTTCTTGCTTTTTTAACTATTTGTTTTTTAAATATATTTTCACCTACCCAGAGAAAATCATCTATAAAAGGTCCTGTAACAGTTTGAGTGCCATATATGATTGGCTCAATAAAATTTTGTCCTCCAAGGGGTTTAAGGCTTCCTCCTATAAAAGTTGTTGCTGCAACACAATAAACATGTTTTAACTCTCCAACTTTGTCCCATAAAATAATAGAGCCTGTTTTTGCAAAACTTGTTATATTTGATTTTAATTGAACATTATATCCCAGGTGTGTAAGTTTTTTTTCCCAGAAATTTATTCTATTCATATGCTTTGGAAAAATAGCTATAATTTGATTGGGAAATTTTTCTAATATTTGTTTTAAAATTTTTTCCATATATTTTTCTTCCTGCCTGCGAATTGATGCAAGAATAGATAATGGTATTTCAGGATTAATTATTTTATTAAAACATTGATTTTCATTTTTTTTAATAGATTTAAAATCATTATAAATAGTATCAAATTTAATATTTTTCATAGTACTTATATTAGATGTCTTAAATATTTTTTTAAATCTTTTAGTATCTTTTTTTGTAACAGCAAGTATTTTATCCGGGCTAAGTTGTTTCCATAAAAAAGATGTTATTAAATATTTTTTAAAACTTTTTTTTGAAAGTCTTGCATTAACTATAAAAATTTTTGAACCTTGTTTTTTAAGATTATAAAAAAGCGCAGGCCAGATTTCTGTTTCAATTAAAACCATTATTTCAGGTTTAATTTTTAATACTGCATTTTTCATAACATTGGGCATGTCAAAGGGAAACCATGAGATTTTACAAATTATGTTTTTATGAATTAAATTTTTTTTAATTTCTTTTTTTAAAATACTGATGCCAGCATATGTCATTGAAGTAATCAGAATTTTTTTTCTTTTTTTCGGCATAAGTTTTTTAATAATTGCTATTGCAAGATAGGCTTCTCCCAAAGATGATCCATGTATCCACACATCAGCTTTTGTAAGATGTGATGCTGTGGTTTTTTGAATAAATCCTTTTTTTAATTCTTTATTTGTTTTAAGAATAGGCAGGATGATTATCCATAATAAATTATAAATTTTTAAAAAAATATTTATAAAACTTTTCATAAATAAAATAATGCCATGTTTTTTAAATATTAACAAAACAATATTTTTCATACTTTCTATATTTTATAAAAAAAAACTATGAATTTTTTATCTTTAAATAAAATCTTTGGGCAAAGAGAAAAAAAACTTTTAAAAATTATTGCAAACCACAAGAAAAAACTTTTTCTTGCAATGTTTTTTATGATTATTGTAGCTGGAGCAACAGCTGCCACAGCTTATATAATAAAACCAATGCTTGATGATATATTTATCAACAAAGATAAAACCAAACTTTTTTTTATTCCACTAGTTACAATTTTAATTTTTTTTTTAAAAGGTGGAGGAACCTATGCCCAAGAATATTTGATGAATTATGTTGGGGAAGAAATTATAAGGGAATTTAGGAATTCTCTTTATGAAAAAATTATTGATCTGCCTTTATCTTTTTTTCATGAACAAAAAACTGGTACTTTAATGTCAAGAATTACCAATGATGTAAATATTGTAAAATCAATGGTTTCTATTGCTGTAACAAGTTTGTTAAAAGATGTTTTTACTGTAATAGGGCTTATAATTGTTATTTTATATATGGATTGGAAACTTGCAATTGGAGCATTTGCTATTTTGCCTATGGCTTTTTATCCTATTTTAATTTTTGGGCGAAGGGTAAGAAAATATAGTACAAGTTATCAAGAGGCAATGGCTAGATTAAATATTTTTCTTTATGAAACATTTTCAGGCATTAAAATTTTAAAGACTTTTACTATGGAAGAATTTGAGAAAAAAAGATTTTATATAAAAACCCATGAGCTTTTTAAGTTTGAAATGAAATCTGCCATTGCAAAAACTCTTTCATCACCTGTAATGGAATTTCTGGGTGGGCTGGGCATTGCCTTTGTTGTATGGTTTGGTGGTTCCAGAGTGGTTGCAGGAATTTCAACTCCTGGAACATTTTTTTCCTTTCTTACAGCAGTAATGATGATTTATGATCCTGTAAAAAGGCTTAGCAGGTTAAATAGTACTGTTCAGGAGGGATTAGCTGCTATAAATAGAATATTTGATGTTGTTGAAAGAGAAACTCATATAAAAGAATTAAAAAAACCAATATTGCTTAAAGAAAATTCATTAAAAGTAGAATTTAAAGATGTAAGTTTTGCTTATGATTTAAGTGAAAAATTTGTTTTAAATAATATAAATTTTAAAGTTGAATCAGGAAATATTATTGCAATTGTTGGTGTAAGTGGTGGAGGAAAAACTTCACTTGTTAATCTTATACCACGCTTTTATGATATCTCACATGGCAATATTTTTATTGGAGATCATAATATTAAAGATATTGCCTTAACTTCCCTTAGACAAAAAATATCCATTGTTACTCAGGAACCTATTCTTTTTAATGAAACAGTAACAGATAACATAAGGTATGGCAGAATTGGTGCATCTGATGAAGATGTTAAAATAGCAGCAAAAGCTGCCTATGCCCATGATTTTATTGAAAAATTTCCAAAAGGCTATAATACTTTTGTTGGAGAATTGGGGAATCGTTTGTCCGGGGGAGAAAAACAAAGATTATGTATTGCAAGGGCTTTAATTAAAAATGCACCTATTCTTATTCTGGATGAGGCAACTTCCAGTCTGGATGCTGAATCTGAGAAACTTGTGCAAAAAGCTCTGGTTAATCTTATGAAGGGAAGAACTACATTTGTGATAGCCCACAGGCTTTCAACAATTGACCATGCAACTCAAATCATAGTGCTGAAAAATGGAAAACTTATTGAAAAAGGTACGCACAATCAACTTATGAAAGATAAAAAAGAATATTTTAAATTACAAAATATGCAGAATGTAAGGAAAATGGACATGAAACATTGAATATTTTTATGTATTTTTTATTTTAAACCGAAAAAGACACAAAAAAGGATTTATATTTTTTTTGTGTTTTAGTGTTTTTCCTAGGTTTTGATTTTTGTAATTTAACAAGGATAAAAAATGAAAATAGGAATAATTGGTCTGCCTCAGACAGGAAAAAAAACTTTATTTCAGATTTTAACGCAAAAAAAATTAAATGACCATGAACAATTTTTAAAGCCTGTACTTGGAACAGCAGATATTTTTGATACAAGATTTGATTCTCTGGTTAAAATGTATTCTCCCAAAAGCACGATAAGGGCACGAATTAATCTTGTTCTTTTGCCAAAAATGGAGCAGGAAACAATTTTAAAAGGCGATATTTTTAAAGATATTGCTGATATGGATGCAATCTGCCATGTAATACGCTCTTTTAAAGATGATGCTGTTTATCATGCCAAGGGTTCTGTTGATTCCATAAGAGATGCAGAAATGGTAAATTCTGAATTAATTATTTATGACCAGATATTTGTGGAAAAAAGAATTGAAAGAATTCAAGATACAATAAAAAAAATAAAAGATGAAAAACAAATAAAGGAACTTGCTTTATTGGAAAAAATGCAAAAACATCTTGAAAATGAAAAGCCTCTAAGACTTATGGAACTTTCTAAAGATGAAGAAGCAATTTTCTGCAAAACTTGAATCTGAAATTATACTTCTTGATACTGATCAGGAAAAAACTGAATTCTTAGAAGTTCTTGGAATCAGAGAAACAGCCCTTGAAATGCTTACAAAACTTTGTTTAAAATCCCTTGGGTTAATTTCCTTTTTTACTGTGGGAAAAGATGAAGTAAAACAATGGCTTGTTAGAAAAAACTCTTTTGCACCTGTTGCAGCTGGGGTTATTCATTCAGATCTTCAAAGGGGTTTTATTAGAGCAGAAGTTATAAAATATAATGATTTAATGGAATTTGGAACTGAGGCAGAACTTAAAAAAAATGGAAAGCTTTATGTTCAAGGAAAAGATTATATTGTTAATGATGGAGATATTTTAAATATTCGGTTTAAAGTTTAATGGCAAAAGTAAAATCCTTTCATATATTTATTATTTAGTAGGTTAGTTAAAATATTGAGTTTGTCTTTTTCAGACATAGATTGCCTTATTTAAAATATAATCTTTAACATATGGCTTGAGATATTTTTTTCTATTATCATTTTGTTCATCTTGGGCAAAGGAACCTATTATACTAATTTTTAAAATATGATAATTTAATTGAATATAAAAAAATAGTTTTTAAAAAATCTAGAATTTTTTCTTTGTTTAATATAGGGCATCTTTCTAATATTTTAACCACAAAAGACACAAAATCTTAAAAAAAAAAGCTTTATATTGCGTCTTGTAGTGGTTTTTATAATGTAAATCCATTAATCTATAATAAGCTCAGCCTTTAAGATTTCCAATGTCCATGTAAATTGCAATATGCCCGTGCTGTAACATTTGAATCATCAGTAAAAAAAACAGCTTCAGGGTCTTGATTAGATTTTAAAAACTGTTTGCTTGTTTTTTCTCCTGCAATAATTTCAATCCATTCAATATAATGTTTTTCTTCCATTGGATGGGCAATTTCACCCACAGAAATTTTTACACCCCCATCAATTTTTTCTATTTTGGGAACATGTTTTTCCTGAGCAGCATCAACTGTATTTTCTGTTAATAAACTCATGCTGGCACCACAACATTTTAAGGTACCTTTACCCTGATGTAATATTTCAACAATATTTCCACATACTTTACATTTATATACTTCATTTTTTTGTGTCATATTATTATATTCCATTTTATTTTTTAATATTTTTTTTATAATACTTTAAAATGTGCTTGGTTATGGGCACAGGCAGGGCAAAGATTAAGGGCTTTTTTTCCTTTATGAACATAGCCGCAATTAATACATTGCCATTGAACTGAATTATCTTTTTCAAAAACTTTATTTTCTTCAATATTTTTTGCAAAGTTAAGAAAGATTTTTTCATGGTATTTTTCTGCAATTGCTATAGAATCAAATATTTTTGCAATATCTTTAAATGATTCATCCCTTGCAATTCTAGCAAAGGATGGATACATTTTTGTCCATTCGTGATTTTCACCATTTGCAGCAGACTTAAGATTTTCCAGTGTAGTTTTTATTTCTCCAAAAGGAAAAGTTCCTGTAATTTCTACTTCACCTCCTTTCATAAGTTTAAAAAGCTGTTTAGCATGTTGACTTTCCTGATCTGCTATTTTTTCAAATGTTTCAGAAATTTCCCTAAATCCTTCTTTTCTGGCTTTACCTGCAAAATAGGTATATTTATTTCTTGCCTGGGATTCTCCTGTAAAAGCACTCATTAAATTTTTTTCTGTTTTAGTTCCAAGTAATTTATTCATAATTTTTCCTTTATATTATTTTTTACATCAGATTTTTTATTTTTTGTTTGAGGTTTCTTTTTTTCAATTTCTGCTTTCTTAGTTTTTGTTGCAGGTTTAATTCCTCTTAAAATAGGCAGGATATTATCTTTGTTTTGTGCAATAAACAATGAAATTTCTTCCATTTGTTCTTCATTTAATTTAGTTTTTTTAAGTTCAAAAAAATTGTATAAATTATCTGCAATATCAAGCATTTTATCATGGGCATCTGCTTCTTTTTTATTAGCAAAGGTCATTTTTTCAACTCCATTTCTAACAACAATGTATTTTATAATTACAGCCATTTTACTCTCCTTTATTCTATATAAAACAAAATAGGCTTTTCTTTAATTTTTATAAATGTTTTATTCTTTGTTCTATAGCCAAATACTAATGATTTTGGTCTTTTATCATGCCAGTTTATATAAAAGAATTTATAATTGCTTAATATTCTTTAAAGTTTTGTTATGATGCAAACCAGGAATTAAAAACCAGATCTGCTTTAGGGGAGTTATTCAAATAAAGCATTGACAAATAATTTCGCATCAAAATCCTGAAGATCTTCAATGCTTTCACCAACACCTATATATTTTATTGGAATATTCATGTTTTTTGCAATACATGCCACAATACCACCTTTGGATGTTCCATCAAGTTTTGTAAGTGCAATATCAGTTATTCCTATATATTCATGAAACAATTTTGCTTGGGAAAGTCCATTTTGTCCTGTTGTTGCATCAATTGTCATAAGGATTTCCTGGGGGGGCTGCTTTAATTTTTTTTCACAGCAAAGCTTTATTTTTTTTAATTCATTCATGAGATTTTTCTGGGTATGAAGCCTTCCTGCAGTATCTATTAAAAGTACATCAATATCTCTTGCTATTGCAGCTCCTACACTATCAAAAGCAACTGCTGCTGGATCTGAGCCTTCTTTATGTTTTATAATGGAAGCATTGGCTCTTTTTGCCCATATTTCAAGTTGTTCAATAGCAGCTGCCCTAAAAGTATCTGCTGCTGCAATCATTACTTTTTTTCCTTGTAAAGTATATCTTATTGCAAGTTTGCCTAGTGTAGTTGTTTTTCCTGTTCCATTTACACCTACTACCATAATAACATGGGGTTTTGATGGGATTAGTTCATTAGATTTATCAGATTTTTCAGGAAAAAGTGATAAAAGTTCTTGTTTTAAAAGTTCTTTTAATTCATCTGCACTTGCTAATTTTTTAGATTTTTTTGAAATCTTTTTCATAATAAAATCAGTTATTTCAATGCCTATATCTGACATTATCAGGATTTCTTCTATTTCTTCCAAAAGATTTTCATCAATTGCTCTTTTTTTTGAAAAAAAGTTATCAATATCTGTAAAAAGAAAATTTTTTGTTTTGGAAAGACCTTGTATAAGTTTCTTAAAAACACCTGATGATTTTTCTCTTGATTTTTTCTTTTTTTTAAATAAATTTAGTACCAATTTTTATTATTCCTTAATATTTTATACTGCCTTAAGGCAGATTTAATTTTTAATTATTAGTTTACCTTACAACAAAACATAAAAGAATATTAAGCAGTTATAAGTTCTTTCATATAAAATTGTTAGAATTTTTACAATGCCATCTTTTTTACATTTTTATTTTAAGTTAATCAAGCATGGCATTGTCTAACTTATTATAATTAAAAGGTATGACAATTGATTGAAAAAATAAAAAAGTACTGGTTTCTTATTGGGCTTGTTACTGTATTTGCAAGTGTTTTTTTTGATAAAACAGGTTTATTATCTTTAATAGGTGTTTTTTTGAAAAAAAATCATGGTCCTGATTTTATTATTTTTATAATTTTTTTCTTGTCAGGCGTAATTCTGGAAATTGAAAATTTAAAACAAGGTATTAAAGATATTAAAATAACATTTTTAACTCTTTTTATTATATTTATCTTTTCTCCTATAGTTGCTTTATTACTTATTAAGATTAGCCCTGTGGAAACAGGCATTATTATTGGAATTTTTCTTGTAGCTGTTATGCCTACTACTCTTTCCAGTGGAGTTGTTATGACACAAACCGCTGGAGGCAATATGGCACATGCTTTATTTATTACAGTTTTAGCAAATTTTATATCTATAGTTACAATTCCCTTTTCCCTTGCAATTTTATTATCTTTTCTAGGTAAACAAACTATGGTGGAATTTAATCAAATAGCAATTATAAAAAAACTTTGTTTTCTAGTTCTTTTTCCAATGTTAATTGGGATGAATGTAAAAATTATTTTTAAAACAATTAAAAATAAAATTAAACAAAAAATACAAATTACAAATCAGATTTTTGTTATTTTAATGATTTTTATTGCAGGTTCCGGCACAAAGAAAATTTTTTTTGAAAAAAATGAGATTATTTTTAAAGTACTTTGCATGGTTATTCTTTTTCATATTCTTCTTCTTTGTTGTGCATTTTTACTTTCATATATCTTTAAAATAAAAAAAGGAAAACGCGAGAGCCTGATTTTTATGGGATCTCAAAAAACTCTACCTCTTTCTGTAATACTTCAATTAACTCTTTTCCCTGAATATAAAACAGCACTTCTTGTGTGTGTAATGCATCATATAATTCATCTTATAATTGATGGATATATTGCAGTAAAACTTGGGCATAAATTAACTATTTTAAAAAATGATTAAAATTATATCAGATAAAATATAATTTGCAATCTCATCTACCATATGGCGTATGTATGAATTATATGCAGTGCCATATGATGCGCTATCTTTTACCAATAACATTATAATGATAGTTTATCTTGTTATTGAAAGACTTTACATTATTTTTTTATTAATATAAAAATATTTTTATACTTTTTTTAGTAGCTGCTATGACACAGATTTAGCTCTTGGTTTACCTTACAACAAAACATGAAAGAGTATTAAGTATCTATAAGTTTTTTTATAATAAATATTATAAATTTTTACATAGGAGATTTTAAAAAATGAAAAAAAGTTTAGTAAGTTTACTTGCTTTGATAATTGGACTTATTTTTTGTGTTTCAAGCGTTTCCTTTGCTGCTGATATTGAACATGCAAAAAAATCAACAATTGAAAAAATTTTAAAAAGAGGTGAGCTGAGAGTTGGATTTGAAGCAGGGTACATGCCCTTTGAAATGACTGATACAAAGGGAAGATTTGTAGGTTTTGATATTGATATTGCAAAGGCAATGGCAAAGGCAATGGGTGTTAAATTTGTTCCTGTTAATGTAGCATGGGATGGAATTATACCTTCTCTTATTACTGATAAATTTGATATAATTATGAGTGCTATGACAGTTACTCAGGAAAGAAATTTAAAGGTAAATTTTGTTGATCCTTATATTATTGTTGGACAAACTATACTTATTAACAATAAACTTAAAGATACTGTTAAAACACATAAAGATCTTAATAATAAAAACTATACTATTACTTCAAAACTTGGGACAACTGGTGAAGCAGCCATAAAAAGAGAAATTTCAAAAGCTCAATATAAATCCTTTGAAACACAGACAGAAGCATTGCTTGAAGTTGTAAATGGTAAAGCTGATGCTTTTGTTTATGACCTTCCATTTTGTGTTGTAGCTATGGCACAGCAAGGAAAAGGCAGACTTACTTTTCTTGATAAACCTTTTACATATGAACCTTTGGGATGGGCAATAAATAAAGGTGATTCAGATTTTGCAAATTGGCTTAATAACTTTTTAAGACAAATTAAAAATGATGGAACATATGACAAAATATATAACAAATGGATAAAGTCCACTAAATGGCTTAGAAATGTTCAATAGAATTAGAATTTAATATAAAAAACCAGTTAAATCAAAATAACTATTATGAGACAGATCTGATTTTTAATTTTTGGTTTGCCTTAGAATGAAATATAAAAGAATATTAAGTAATTATAAGTTCTTTTATTAAATAGTTTGGGTTTAACTGGTTTTTTATTAGTTTTTTTGGGGGTTTAATTTATAAATGAGTTCCTCTTCTCTTCTTAAAAAAAAACAAAATAGATCCTTTGTTTTTTGGGGTATTATATTTTTTATAGTAATAAGTTTTTGTATTGGAGGGCTTTATTACTGCACACTTAAAATTGATTATACTTGGCGCTGGTACCGTGTCCCACAATATTTTTATTATAATAGTGAAACTAAAATAGAATCAGAAAATACAGGTATAGTTGATTTAATTAATAAAAAAGATACTGAAATTGTTATCACCATAATAGACGATAATGGTGAGGTTCATCAATACAGTTGTCTGGAAAAAAATGTGCATATAGAGATAGCAAAGGGTGACTATGTTTTTAAGGGAGATATATTACTAACATATAATAAATGGAAAGTTGGTATTCTTTTACAAGGACTCTGGCTTACATTAAAAGTTAGTATTATTGCAAGTTTATTTGGCATGGTTATTGGTATTTTTACAGGATTTGCAAGAATATCTTCAAATCCTGCATTTAAGTGGTTTGCTATAACATATATTGAAATTATTCGCGGGTCTCCTCTTCTAGTTCAGATTTTTATCTGGTATTTTGTTCTTGGAACATTGATTAATACTTTGCTTACCCAATATGGTTTGTTATTAATTCCTCCATTATGGTTTGGTATTGCATCTCTTGCAACATTTACAGGAGCTTATGTTGCTGAAATTGTAAGAGCAGGTATTCAATCTATTAATAAGGGGCAGACAGAAGCATCCCGGTCTCTGGGAATGACCTATGTTCAAAGCATGACTTATATTATTTTTCCTCAGGCTTTTAGAAGAATTATTCCTCCTCTTGCAGGACAGTTCATAAGTCTTGTCAAAGATTCCTCACTTCTTGGAATTATTGCCATACGAGAGTTAACAAAAGCAACAAGAGAGGTTGTAACAACAAGCCTTCAACCTTTTGAACTTTGGTTTGTATGTGCGATTTTATATTTAGTTTTAACTTTTACCTTGTCCATGCTTTTGCAATATCTGGAAAAAAGGATGATTAATTCATGATAGATGTTAAAAATATATATAAGACTTTTTTTGTGCCCCATAGAGTTGATGCTCTTGTTAATGTAACAGCAAAAATAAAGGCAGGAGAAGTTGTTGTAATTATTGGTCCTTCAGGTTCAGGTAAAAGTACTTTTTTAAGATGCTTAAACAGACTGGATACTGCAAACAAAGGAAATATATTTATTGATGGAATAGATGTTCTTCATCCATCAACAAATATAAATTTAGTTAGAGCTGAAGTTGGTATGGTTTTTCAGTCCTTTAATCTTTTTCCCCATAAAACAGTAAAAGAAAATGTAAGTCTTGCTCAGCAAATAGTTCGGAAAAGACCTCAAAAAGAATATCAAGAAATAACAATGAGTCTTTTAAAAAAAGTAGGAATAGAGGATAAAAAAGAAGTATATCCTAGTCAACTTTCAGGGGGCCAGCAGCAAAGAGTTGCAATAGCAAGGGCTCTTGCTATGAATCCTAAGGTTATGCTATTTGATGAGCCAACATCAGCCCTTGATCCTGAAATGATAAGTGAAGTTCTGGATGTTATGAAGGAACTTGCAAAAGATGGTATGACAATGGTTGTTGTAACACATGAAATGGGGTTTGCAAGGGAAGTAGCAGACAGGGTTATTTTTATGGATCAAGGCTCTATTGTTGAAGTTGGAACTCCTGAACATTTCTTTAAAACTCCTGAACATGCCAGAACAAAGCTTTTTTTAAAACAAATTTTATAGAATTTGTTTATGATTAATTTAAAAGTATAGGAATTTTCATTTTTTATGTATTAAATAAAGATGTTATAAAAATCTCCTTTATATTTTTTATTAGGTTTTAGTGTTTTTTCTAGGTTGGTGTTTATAGTTTAATAAATTTTTTAAAGAAAAGTATGAAAAAGATAAAATCAATTATATTGATTATTTTATAAAATTTAATTTTACTAGAAAACATAGCATTAAAACAAATTTCACATAAAGGATAAAATAGAACCATATATACAATATCTAGTTATTTCTTGACAATAACCTACTATATATTGTAGTTTTTCTAGTGTAGTTTATGTTTTGTATTTAATTTTATCTAACCCTGATAATTAATATTTTGTATTTTAAAGTCTTTTAAAAAACGCTAGTGTATAAAGTAGATGGAAAATTTTTATCATGCCATCATTTTTTTATAATACTATCAAATACTAGGGGACAAAATGGAGTCTTTACAAAAAAATGATATTGAAGTTCTTTTAAATCATTCAAAAACTAGAAAAGCTATAGCTGCTGTTAACAAAGAAGCAAAGGAAAGAAAATCATTCTTACCTTCTAAATGTCAGATTTTTTCTGAGGAGTTTACATCCCTTCAAGAACAGACTCAGTATGTATTTGCTGATGACAGGGAAACAGGAAAAATATTACCTGATATAATTAATAATAATATTCAAAAAGTTGTAAAGGGATTAAAAAATTTTGAAAAAGAAAAAAAATTCTTTTTTAAAAAAAGAAATATTGGTGTTGTTTTTTCAGGAGGTCCTGCTCCGGGTGGACATAATGTAATTGCAGGAATATTTGATGCAGCAAAAAAAGCAAATTCTGAATCAACAATATTTGGATTTTTATTTGGTCCAGATGGAATTATAGAGTCAAAATATATTGAACTAACTAGAGAAATTATTGATGACTATAGAAATATTGGTGGTTTTACCATGATTAAAACTGGTAGAACAAAGATTGATTCCAGAGAAAAAATGGATCTTGCCCAAAAAACCTGTAAAGAATTAAATTTAGATGTTCTTGTTATTATTGGCGGAGATGATTCAAATACTAATGCTGCATTTCTAGCCCAGGAATTCAAAAAAATAGGAATTCAAGTTATTGGAGTTCCTAAGACTATAGATGGTGATATTCAGGTTCAAACTGAAGATGGTCAAGTGCTTTGCGCAATTTCTTTTGGATTTCATAGTGCAGCAAGAGCTTTTTCAAATAATATTAGTAATTTATGCACAGATACAGGTTCTGATGCTAAATATTGGCATATATGCAAGGTAATGGGAAGAGTTGCAAGTCATCTTGCTTTGGAAGCAGCTTTACAAACCCATGCAAATTTAACCTTAATTGGTGAAGAATTAGCTGATTATGTTGATAAAGAAAGATTAGAAAATTCAGAAACAAAAGGAGTAATTGATTATACTGCCTTTGGTATTACTCTGCGCCATCTTTCAAGAGTTATTTGTGATGTAATTATGAGAAGAGCAGCAAATGGTAAAAATTATGGTGTTATGATACTTCCGGAAGGAGTGCTTGAATTTGTAAATGAAATTCAGCTTTTTATTATTAAACTTAATACAATTATTGGTGATTATAATCATATTCATGATATTGATTTTCATGAAATTTTTCCAAATTTGAATTCTAAGCTTGATTATTTACGAAAGTTTGCCAGAGGGATAAGTGATAAAGGTACTTCCCCAATATGGAATTCCAGGGATGATGAACTTTTTAATGACCTTCCAGAGTTTTTTCAAAAAGGATTACTAGTTGAAAGAGATAGTCATGGAAATTTTCAATTTTCTCAGATTAAAACAGAAAAAATAATTATGGATATGGTTAAAAGTTATCTTAATGTTTCCAAGGAAAAAGGAACATACAAGGTTGGTATAGAAAATGATTATTTTATAAATACATTAAAACAAGAAAATCTTGACCCTGATGTTTTTAAGGATGTTATCTTTAGTGAAGATAGTAAAAATAATCAATATCTTCTTGTTAAAAAATCAATAATTTCAAAAAAGACTTTAAAACAAGCTCTTTTAAAAAGTAATCTTATAAAAGAAGAAGAAAAAGTTCCAAAAGCTATAATGCAGATATTTAATAAATCAGTACCAAAGTTTAAGACCCAGACATATTTTTATGGATATGACGGCAGGGGAAATGATCCCACACAGTTTGATTGTAATTATGCATATAATCTTGGATTGACTGCATTTAGTCTTATTGCAAATGGTGCCACAGGTCAAATGGCTGCAATAAAAAATCTTGAATATAAATTTTCCAATTGGGAGCCTATTGGAATTCCCATTGCTAAACTAATACATATAGAAGAAAGAAAAGGAAAGCTTGCTCATGTTATTGAAAAAAGCATTGTTGATATTGATTCCAATGCGTTTAGAGTAGTTAAAGCTTTGCGGGAAGAATGGGAGGGTGCAAATCCTTATAAAGATCAATATAGAAAACCTGCACCTATTCATTTAAAGGATAATAATGAGGATGATATACCAATAACTTTGATATTAAATTCAATAAAATGTTGATAAGCTAAGTTAATTATACTGCAAAAGGTCATTGTTTGTGATTTATCCACTTTGACCTTTCGATAAGCTCATGGATCGGTAGTTGTTCCTTGAGCTTGTCGAAGGGTGGATACTAATCTATATTCAAGTTTAAAATGGTATATGTTTAAAGGTAATTACATATAGTATATGTTCTTAAATCACATAAAATCAGGTTTGTTTCAAATTTTTATCATTATATAAAAAGCATAATTTATGCTTGTATTCAGTATATACAGAAAAAGTTACAATTTTTTTTAAAAATTAATTAAGAATCTACACTTTTATAGTTAGTTTTTTATCTGCAATTTCAACAATTTTTTAAAATCCCATCAAATTTCTAGGAAATAATCTTTGCTGTTTCTTGTTGTATGCAAAAATATATATCTTTGTCACTTCCAAAAATATCAATAACATCTTTATGATTGATCATTGTTTCCACAATAAATCCTGTTAGATATATACTGACAACATTGGGATTTGATACAAGATTTCTAAAGGGAGCAATCTGGAAATCAATATCAAAATCATCTGCCTTGCACATTGTTTCAAGGCATTTTAATATTTGATTTTGGATGGAATTTTTATTTATTGTTTTTACAAGTTCTTTTTCAATCAATCTCATAGATACTTTGTTACTAAAAGATTCCAGATTTTCTCTTACACAATGAATAACATCTCTTCTTTCCTTTGTTCTGGCAGATTCAATTTTTGAAAGAAGTTTTGCTTCTCCTGTGCTGGAAGTAAATTTTTTAGCCATGGGATTTATCCTTTAATGCTTATTAGAAATTTTTACAATCCTTATTAATATTGAATTTTATTGCATTTAACCCAACATAGATAATTCCATAATTTAATAGTATAGGAATTTTCATTTTATATAAAATCACAATGTTATAAAAAGTCGTGTTTATATTTTTTTGAGACTTTTTGTACAATTAAATTTTTATCAATAATGCCCATAAATAAATGTGCAAATTTCTCTTTTTGTCTTGTTTTGTGTTTTTTTTGGTTATAATTTATGCTTTTTTGAAAAATAGTTTTTATGACATCATTAAAATTATGTGTGTTCAATAATAAGCTGAGGAATATTTTTTTTGTTAAATCTGTTTAAAGTAAGTCTAAAAATAATTTTTTTAAAGTACATAGGAAGGTCTATAATGTTTTTAATATTAAAGTGAATAGCCTCTTTTTTAAAACCTGATTTTTCAAGTATCATTTTTCTATGTTTTGTTCCAAAAATTATAGATGAAACTACTTTAACATCTGAACATGAAAAAAGAGGAGCAGGATTACTGTTTCCAAATGGTTTTAATTGGTTTGTTTCATTAATAAATTCTTCTGTAATTTCATTAAGCTCTAGGGAAGAATCAATCAAAATTTTTTTTTTTAAATTTTTTTTAGAATAATTTTCAATAATTTTTTTTTCAAACTCTTCTGAAAAATCTTCAATTTTTTCCTGTTTTATGGAAAAACCTGCTGCCATGGAATGGCCACCAAATTTTTCAAAAAAATGGGAACACATATTCAGAATTTGATAAATATTTATATTTTCAATACTTCTGCATGAACCCATTGCAGGGTTTAACCCTCTAGCTATTAAAATGACAGGTCGATAATATTTTTTTGCTATTTTTGATGCTGCAATACCAAGAACACTTGGATTCCATGACTTGTCCCAAAGTATTATAGAAGATTTTTTTAAAATTTTGGTATCTTGATTTATTTTTTTTTCAATATCTTCTATTATGCTTTTTTCTATTATTTGTCTTTTTTTATTTAGTTCATCAAGAAGGGCTGCTGTTTGTTTTGTTCCTGTTTTTTCGATTGCTGTAAAAAGTGTTACGCAAATTCTTGCATGGGACAATCTTCCTGCTGCATTTATTCTTGGAACAATTTTAAAGGGAATATCATCGGAATCTATATTGTTATAATCAACTCCGCTTATATCCAAAAGAGTTTTAATTCCTGGTCTTTTTCCCCTTTGTAATACTTTAATTCCTCTAACTGATAAAATCCTGTTTTCATTTGTTAATGGAACCATGTCTGCAATAGTCCCAATGGCAACAAGATCACAATATTCTATAAGGTTAGGTTCTTTTATATTTTCCCAAAATCCTTTTTTTCTCATGTATTTTCTAAGTGCAATAATAAGATAAAATGCAACCCCAACTCCTGCAAGATAACTTAAACCAGCACTACAATCTTTTCTCTTAGGATTTATAAGTGCAAAAGCTTTAGAAGTATGTATGTTGTTTATTTCATGGTGATCAGTAATTATAATATCAATATCTTCCTTGGCTGCATCATTAACAGCTTCATCACAGTTAGAGCCACAATCAACTGTAATAATAATATCAATATTTTGTTTTACAGCCATATTAATATGTTGTTTTTTTAAACTATGTCCTTCTTTAATTCTATGGGGAATATACCATGAGACTTCTGCGCCTGTGTATAAAAGAAAATCATTAATAAGAGATGTTGCTGTTATTCCATCTGCATCAAAATCGCCAAAAATAAGAAATTTTTCATGATTTATTATAGCTTTCCATATACGTTTAACACCTTTATCCATATCTTTTAAAAGAAAAGGATCTGTTAAATCTTCAAGCCTTGGATAAAGAAAGGAAAATGCTTTTTCAGGAGTTTTGATTCCTCTGTTCACAAGAAGCTTAGCTATAATTTTGCTGCATTTAAGAATTCTTGCAATTGTTTTAACATTTTTTTCTTCAGGTTTTTTATATACTAATAAATTTTTCATAAAATTTTAGAAATTGATAGTGTTATAAAAATTTTCCATTTTTATTTTAAATTTAGATTTTTTTATGAGTTCATTAGGAATTAAAAAATTAGAAATTACAAGTCCTGATTTTTTTTAAGAAATAAAAATATAATTGTAGTAAAAATCATAATAATAATGCCGCAGGGAAATGCAAATTTTAGTTCAAAAGAATCTATTGCAATACCGGCAACTATTGAGCCAATCATCATTCCTGAACTATGTGCCAAAGTTATTATTGACATAACTGAAGCCATTGCCTTTTTTTCATTACCTTTAATTACTGCTAATGCCATAATGGCAGGCATAGATATTCCCCCTCCAAGTCCAAACACAGATACTGCTACAATAAGTCCATTATATGATCTGGCAAATGTAAGCATAAACATACCAAGAATACATAACAAACCTCCAATTATAACTATGATTTTTTTATTAAATTTGTCTGCAACATATCCCATTGGAAGATGGAAAATTCCACTGATAAGAATTCCTATCATAAGAAGTACACCAGTAGAAGTGCTAGAAAGTGAAAATTGAATATCTACAAAAAGAGGAAGAAAACACCAGATAACACCTATACAGAAAATATATCCAAATCTAAACACAAATAAAGCAAGAAGTGTTCTGTCTTTTATTATAGAAAACCATGATACAGGGTCACGATCATGTGTTTTAATAAATTCTTTAGATACAGGAGGAAGAAAAAAAATGCTTAAAATAAGACCTAATACAGCAGAAATTCCCATAAAGGCAAAGCTTGTATTCATAGACCATATATCATTTATTATACCGCCTAGAAATGGACCAAGGCTTAGGGACGCAAACATGGACATATTAAAAAGTCCCATTGTCCACCCCTCTTTTTGGGGAGGTGTAATTTCACCTATATAAGCTTGTACCACAGGCATAATCATGGCCGAGGCAATTCCCTGAAAAAATCTTATTATAATTAAAGAATTAATGCTTGGGAAAAAAATAAAAGAACCAGCAACAAAGGCATAGCCAGAAAGACCTATAATTATAAAAGGTTTTCTTCCTGTTTTGTCTGAAAGTCTTCCAAAAAATGGTAAAAATATAGTTCTAGAAAAGGAAAATGCTCCAAAAATCATTCCAACATAAAATCCTGTAGCACCTAATTTATATGCATATACAGGAAGAAGCGGTACAACTATTCCTACGCCTGTAACAGTTATAAAAACAGTAAAAAATAAAGTTAAGAAGATTCCTTTATGGGGAAATATAATTTTTGTTTTGTTTTGCTTTTTAAGCATCATCATTTTTTTTTATAATTACTCAACTTTTGGTCTTTAAAACAATAAGATAAAATGCAAAAGGCGTAATCGATTGAAATACTCGCTAAAATTTATGAATTTTACTTTCTATGTTATAATTTTTTTTTAAAATAAATAAAACAAAGAAAATTCATCAAACCCAATAATAATCTGATTGAGCATCAAAATCAAATTATAAATACCTTAAATCCACCACCTAATTTTTATTAGACTTATCCAAAGCGATCTTTTTTTTCTTTATACTTGAAAGCTAGTACAGCTTGTATCATATTTATTTTAATTTGCTAATCATAGTTTTTTTAATGAAAATATTCTAGTTGCTTGTTCTAACAAGCACAACAAGGTTTTTTTTTGATGGTTAATTTAAGTTTTTATAAAAAATATTAGAATAAAGTAAATAAAGAATTTTGATAAATTTTTAAAATTTCAGATAAAAAAACTGATTATAAAAAAAAAGGGAGACAAAAATTAATTTTTTATCTCCCTTTAATTATTATTTAATGCCAGTTTTGCAGATTAGCCTAAACAGACTTTATAGTAACTGCCGTAAAGCAGACTTGATTTTTGACTCCTGATTTGCCTTACAACGAAATATAAAAAAATATTAAATAGTTATAAGCTCTTTCATATAAAGGCTTGTTTTTTTATTTTATCATACTAGTACATAATTATAGTTCTGTTTCAGGATGAAATACATTTACACCTTTTAAATCATCACCAAGATATTCCCGCTCATTTGGTCCAAGAATACCAAGGGATAAACAAATCAATGTCCATAAATGAACAACAGGATAATTACTTCCATAATGCTCACTTAGTTCATGAATTTGTGCATGGCAATTATGGCAACCTGCAATACAATAATCAGCTTTAGTTGCTTTAATTTGTTCGTCTTTTACTTTTCCATAGGCAAGTCTTTCTTCCTTAAATCCTGATTGAAGAAATCCACCACCACCACCACAGCAAAAATTATTAGATTTGTTTGGTGTCATATCAATAAAATTTTCTTTGCCAACAATGGATTCAACAACAAATCTTAGATCATCAGCTATTGGATCTCCATAGGATTTTCGTATAATCTGGCATGGATCCTGAACAGTAAATTTAATTTTTAAATCCTTATTCCAATCTGAATTTACTTTAAGCTTACCCTCTCTTATCCATTTTGCATAATATTCATAAATGTTTTTAACTACAAAATCATGTTTAATATCAAATTTTTTCAATCCTTCCAGGATTGAGAATGTAACATGACCTCACTCAGTATTTAAAAATGTTTTGCATTTGACTTTTGTGGCTGCATCAGCACTTTGTTTTGCCAAATGTTTCCATGAATCATTATCACCAAGAAACATACAATAATTTTCACCACCCCAGCCTTTGCTTGTGTAGGTCCAGTCCGCACCTACTTCATGGAGAATTTTCCAAAGAGGAATAAGTTCATCAGGTTCAGTTACAGGTTCTCTTGAATTCTGGTTTAAAACAAATTCTGCTCCTTCTTTATCTATAGGAGCCTGCATATCTGCAAATTCAGGTTGAGCTTCTCTATATTCTTCCAAAACATCTTCAACAACAAATTTAAAATCATCCACTGGAGTGCCCATAGCACTTCCAGATTCATTGGCAAGAGCTGCGTCACAGGATCCAAGAATACCTTTTGGTCTTGTTTCTCTGGGCCATGATGCCCTTGCATTAAATATTAGTTGGGGTATATTAATTTTCATGGGACATACATAAACGCATCTTTGACACATTGTGCACATCCAAATCCAGTTAGAGCTTAAAATTTCCTCATCCATTCCAAGGGCTGCCATTCTAAGAAATTTTCTTGGGTCCATGTCTGAAAGACCTGTTGCTGGACATCCTGATGCACATGCACCGCATGTAAGACAAGCATTAAGATTACCACCATCAGGTAAAAGTTTCATTACCTTATCTTTAAAGATACTTTTTCGTTCCCCTCCAATTTTTATAGCTGCTTCAGCCATGCTATATTCTCCTCCATATTACAATAAGCTTAAATATTATTTTAAATAACTGCCATGAGACAGATTTTGTTTTTAATTTCTGGTTTGCCTCACAGCGAAGCATGAAAGAATATTAAGTAGTTATAAGTTCTTTCATATAAACTGCCATAAGGCAGATTTAGTTTTGGTTCTTAGTTTCCCTCACAGCGAAACATGAAAGAATATTAAATATTTATAAATTCTTTTATATAAATTCTTTAGTATTTTTATACCAAGCTAAAATATTATTGTCTTTTCTCTTATTATTTTTATCATGTCAACTATTTTATTTAAAACTATAATATGTGATTTATGACTAATAAAGCCTAGTTGGTTCAAGGGTTGAGAAATATTCATAAACTTACAAAAATTTAAATGCAAAATATGATGGACAGGTAAAATTTTTTCTATATAACACCTATTATTTTTCTAAAGGATAAAATCATTTTTTGTATTTGTAGTATTATCTTGATAGTATAAAAATTTTCATTTTATTATGTATTAAATCAAGATGTTATAAAAAGTTCGTTTTTATATTTTAACCACAAAAAACACGAAATCATACAAAAAGGGCTTTATACTTTTCGTGTCTTTTAGTGTTTTTATAAAAAATGTGTTTGTGCGAAGGTCTTACCATGAAAAGATTAAAAAATCTGGAAACAATATTACAAAATGTCATGTATATTGATGTTGTAAAATTCATTAAAGAAATTAAACAATTAAAAATTATTTTAAAAAATAAAGAATATAATCCTATAAATAATAAAAGGATTAGAAACCTTGAAAAAAAGATAAGAAAATCTGCTTTAAAGTTTGAAATAAGAAAAAAATCTCTTCCAAGGATAAAATATAATTCTGATCTTCCCATAATTAAAAAAAAACATAAAATAATAAATGCCATAAAAAATAATCCTGTTGTAATAATATCTGGAGAAACAGGTTCAGGCAAAACAACACAAATTCCAAAATTCTGTATTGAAGCAAAAAGAGGAATAGCTGGGAAAATAGGATGTACACAGCCAAGAAGAATTGCAGCTATTAGCGTTGCTGCAAGAATAGCTAATGAACTGGAAGTAGAAAATAAAAATTTTGTTGGATACAAAATCAGGTTTGATGATAAAGATTTTCCTGATTCTATTATTAAAATTATGACTGATGGAATTCTGCTTGCTGAAACTCAAAAAGATCCGTTTTTAAATGAGTATGACACAATTATTATTGATGAAGCCCATGAACGCAGCCTTAATATAGATTTTGCCCTGGGTCTTTTTCGTAATTTGTTAAAAAAGCGAACAAACCTTAAAATTATAATTACTTCTGCAACAATTGATACTGAAAAGTTTTCCAAAGCATTTAATATGGCTCCTGTTATAGAAGTTTTGGGAAGAACTTATCCAGTTGAAGTAAAATATGGTTTGCCAAAAGATTTAACTTCAAAGGTCAATGGGATTTCAACCAGACAGGTTTCAGATAATAAAATCCCAAATGATGATCAGGGATATATAGAAGATGTTCTGGATGCTATTGATCATATTTATAAAGAATTTTCCAATGGAGATATTTTAATATTTTTACCAACCCAGCAAGATATTATTGAAACAATTCAATTAATTAAGGCAAGAAAATATCTAAAAACAATTATTCTTCCTCTTTTTGCAAGACTTTCTGCCAAGGATCAGGCAAAAATTTTTTATAGAACTAATGAAAGAAAAATTATTGTTTCTACAAATATTGCTGAAACATCTCTTACTATTCCCAGAATAAAATATGTAATAGATTCAGGACTTGCAAGAATTCCCCATTATTCCCCCAAAAACAGAACTAAAGCACTTCCTGTAAAGCCAATATCCATAAGTAGTGCTAACCAGAGAAAGGGAAGGTGTGGTCGTGTTGAAAGTGGTATTTGTATACGACTTTATGATGAATCTGATTTTAATTCCAGACCCTTTTTTACATTGCCTGAAATTTTAAGAAGTAATCTATCTGAAGTTATTATTAGGATGATATCCTTGAAACTTGGCGAAATATCAAGTTTTCCCTTTATAGATCCTCCTTCTTTTTCAAGCATAAAAGATGGGTTTAATACTCTTTTGGAGCTAGGTGCAATAAAGAAAAATAATAAAAAAGAATATATTTTAACAAAAAAAGGCAGGATTATGGCAAATCTTCCTATTGATCCAAAACTTTCCAGAATTTTATTGGAAGCAAATAAAAGAAACTGTCTTAAACAAGCAGTTATTATTGTATCTGCTCTTTGTATTTCAGATCCAAGACAATATAATCCTCAGGAAAAAAATGAAAAAAAGAATCAAAAGCATGCTCAATTTTATGATCCCAGCTCAGATTTTATTACTTTTTTAAATATTTGGAATTTATTTAAACATGCTGAAAAATTATTAAAAACAAGAACAAAACTTCGAAAATTTTGTAAAAATAATTTTCTTTCATTTAAAAGAATAAGGGAATGGAGTGATATACAAAGGCAGATAAATTCTATTTTAAAGGAACATGGAATTAAAGAAAATATAAATAATACAAATGGTTACAAGGGGACAAAGGGACTTAAAAAAAAAGAATATAAAATTGGTGGTGATTTATATACTAGACTTCACAAATCAATTTTATGTGGATATCTTTCCAATATTGCCCGTAAAAAGGAAAAAAATATTTTTTACGGAGGTAAGGGGAAAAAAGTAATAATCTTTCCGGGTTCAGGGCTTTTTAATAAAGCAGGTACATGGATTGTTGCAGCTGAATTTATGTCAACCACAAGACTTTTTGCAAGAACAGTTGCAAATATTGATTGTAACTGGCTTGAAAAAATAGGAAAGAATTTATGCACATATACATGGAGTTTACCTTTGTGGAAAAAAAAGAGGGGTGAAGTAGTTGCAAAGGAAAAGGTATCTCTTTTTGGGCTTGTTATAGTTGAACAAAGACATGTTTCTTATGGTAGAATAAATCCTGAAGAAGCAGGAGAAATATTTATAAGAGAAGCCCTTGTTAACAGGAATATTGTAAAAAATTTTCCATTTATGGATTATAATCAAAAACTTATTGATAAACTTAAGGAAATGGAAGACAAAACAAGAAAAATGGATGTTGTTGTAACACAGGATGATATTTATTTATTTTATAAAAAAAGGCTTAAAAAGGATTTTTTTAATATAAAAACATTTGCAAAATATTTAAAAGATAAACAAGATGATTGTTTTTTAAAAATGACTGTTAAGGATCTTCAAAAAAAAATTCCAGATGAGATTGAGCTTTTAAAGTACCCTGATTTCCTTGATATGGGGGGTGCAAAATTTAAGTTGGAATATGCCTTTAATATAGGAAATAAAAAAGATGGAGTTACAATAAAAGTTCCTGAATCATCTGCAAATTGTATAAATTCTCAAACTCTAGAAAGACTTGTTCCAGGTTTATTTAAGGATAAAATTACAGCTCTGATAAAAAATCTTCCTAAAAAATACAGGAAAAAAATGGTTCCTGTTTCTGAAAAAGCTGAAATAATTGCCACACATATGGATAGAAAAAAAAAAGAGCAAAAAGAAAAATCTTTTTTTTCAGAATTAAGTGATTTTATAAAACAAAAATTTAATATTGATATACCTGCGTCTTTATGGTCCGAGAAAAATCTTGAAGAATATTTAAAAATGGGTATTTCCATTAGAGATAAAAAAGATCAGGAAATTACTTTTTCAAGAAAAAAATCTTTATTAAAAAATTTTTATAAGAAAAAGCCTTTAATAAGTATTGCCTTTAAAAATGCAAAAAATAATATTGAAAAAGATAATATAAAAAAATGGAATTTTAAAGATATTCCAGATTTTTTTTCTATAAAAGAAAAGAATGATATATCCTATAAAGTTTTTCCAGGTCTTTTAAAACAAGATAATAATTTATGTTTGCGCATTTTTAGATCAGAAAATGCTGCATTAAAATCTCATATAAATGGTATAGAAACTTTGTTTTATCTTTGTTATGAAAAAGATTTTAAATTATTAAAAAAAGATTTTAAAACATCAAAACAACTTCAAAAATTTTCTCGTTTTTTTGGGGGACAACAAAAATTCACTGAAAATTTATTAAAATGTTTTAAAAAAGATTTGTTTGCGAAAAATATTAGAAATAAACAAGAATTTTATGATTATGGGGATAAAATTATATCAACTTTTTATAATAGCTCAAAAAATTTTATTAAGTTAATTATAGAGATTTGCAGGGAATATGAAAAAACACATTTATGCTTAAAAAGTATAAGTCTGAAAAATATAAACAGACCTGTTATTTTAGATTTAATGGAAAAATTAAAAAATGATATGATGTCTCTTGTGCCTGAAAATTTTCCTGTTATCTATAATATAGATAAAATTCCTAGTCTTAAAAAATATATTCATGGAATTAGAATTAGAGCTGAAAGGGGTTGGGTTGAGCCTTTAAAAGATATGAAAAAACAAAAACATATTGAAAAATATAAAATAAAACTTAAACAAATGCTTAGAGATTTTGATCAAGATTCATCTATTAAAAAAACTCAAACCATTGAAAATTTTTTTTGGATGCTGGAAGAATACAAAATTTCTATTTTTGCCCAGGAACTTAAAACATCAATTAAAATATCTCATAAAAAACTTGATGATATATGCAACAAAATTGAAAGGATAATATAGATTTTTTCTTATAAAGAAATAAGTTTTCTAAATCTTATAAAATAGTCCAATCCAGACCAGAGTGTGAAAATAAGTGCTCCATAAAGAAGTACTATCCCAATTCCATGAAAATTAATTCCCCAATAAGGATAATGAATAAGCAATGGAATAATACATGCTATTTGGAATCCTGTTTTATATTTTCCAAGCCATGACGCTGCAACATCTTGACCATTTTCGGCAATTACAGTTCTAAGCCCATTAACAGCAAGCTCTCTTGCTATTATTATACAGACAATCCAGGAAGGTATAAAATTAATGGAAACAAGCATTATAAAAGTTAATGACATAAGAAGTTTATCTGCAATTGGATCAAAAATTTTACCAAAATTTGAAACAAGGTTTAATTTACGGGCAAAATAACCATCAAAATAATCTGTTATTGCAGCCAGGGAAAAGACAAGACTTGCTATAAAAGTTGTTATTTTACCTGGATACATTAACAAAATTATAATAATAGGAACTGCTAGAACTCTGGAAATTGTCATAAAAATAGGATGAAGAATTATTTTTTTTAATTTTTCCTTATAAATCATAATATTTATTTATTCTCTTTTTTTTTCCAATCTGCCATAAATGCATCAATACCTTTGTCTGTCATGTGATGGGAAGCAAGTTTGTTTAAAACATTGTAGGGAATTGTTGCTATATCAGCACCAATAAGAGCAGAATTTAGTACATGAAGAGGATTTCTAATGCTTGCAACAATAATTTCAGTGGTAAAACCATAATTTGAATATATATCAGCAATATTTTCAATAAGCTCCATACCGTTTTGGGCAAGGTCATCAAGTCTTCCAACAAAGGGGCTTGCATAGGTTGCACCTGCCTTGGCAGCCATTAGTGCCTGAAGAGCAGAAAAAACTAATGTAACATTAGTTTTTATATTTTCATTAGAAAGTGTTTTTACAGCTTTTAGCCCCTCAATTGTCATGGGAATTTTTATAACAATATTATCACTGATTTTTGCAAGATTTCTTGCCTCATCTATCATGCCTTGGTATTTAAGACTGATAACTTCAGCACTTACAGGACCATCAACTATTGAACAAATTTCTTTAATGATATCTATAAAGTCACCTTTTTCCCTTGCAATAAGTGAAGGATTTGTTGTAACCCCATCAACCATACCCATTTTACTAGCATCTTTTATCTCTTTAATATTCGCTGTATCTATAAAAAATTTCAATATACTCTCCTTTATTCTTTATAACGCATAATATTTTGATTATTATCTTTTTCAATGTTTTTTAACAGCTTTTTTATTGTTATACCCAAAATAGGATGAACAATGTTTGCTTCTATATCACATAAGGGTTTTAATACAAAATTTCTTTTATGCATTCTTGGATGGGGAATAATTAGATATTTAGTTTTAATAATATCCTGATTAAAAAAAATAATGTCTAAATCAATAATTCTTGGTCCAAACCTTATGTTTTTTTTAAATTGTCCAAGGCTTTGTTCAATTTTTTGTAATTCATTTATAAGTTCAAATGAAGTAAGTTTTGTTTGAATTTTTAACACAGCATTAATAAACCAATCTTGATCAGTATAATCAACAGGCTTTGTTCTATAAAAGTTAGAAACATCAATTATTCTAGTAGAGTTAAGACCATTAAGAAGTTCCATACTTTTAATGCAGTTTTGATACTTTTCTCCAATATTAGATCCTATTGAAATAAATGCTGATGATATTTTACTCATTTTTTATACTCAAATTCAAGAATATTAGAAAACTCACTTTTTATATTATCATCAGATAATGCCATAATCTTATAATAATATTTAAATCCCTTTTTTATTTTAAAGCTATATTCAAAAATTCTGCCTGGTACAGACCCTATTGGTTTAAATTTTATAGGACATATTTTGCATTTGTTTTTTAAAATATTTTTTTTTGCCTGAAACACTTGAAATTGTTTGCATTTTAATAAATTTTTTGGATTGTTTATTGGAATAAGATAACTCCATTTAATAGTTAGAATATCATTTTCAAGCTTATAGTCTAGGCTAGTAGGAGAAGCAATTATACGATCAACTAAAGCAAAGGGTTGTCCTTTTTTACCACAACCAGCATTTAATCCAATAAGTATTAAAATACTAATAATAAAACTAATATTTTTTTTTATCATTTTTAATCCTATAATAAATTTTAAAAAACAGAAAAAAGTCAATAAGTTGATTTAAATAATAAACAGAGAACCTAGAACATCATTTTTTTGTTTGTGTAATATTTTTGTTTTGGGCTACTTAGTTTGTCAGAAATTGTCATCAATAGTAATTTTTTCTTTAACAAGGATTTTAGAATATTCAGTTGGAAATGTTTTGACTAATGATCTATAGGGACAATATATAAGCTCTTAACAAGGCGTGCAAATATTTTTTGTCCTATTTTCCTAATTTTATTTTAAATAACGCATACCTTCATAAGGTATGCTTCTGCTTTTTGTATGGCTTTTTTTACATTATCATAGGCAGTACCACCAAAGGATATTCGTCTTGATATCATATTCTCTAGAGAAAGATAGTCAAAAATATCATTATTAATTAAATTTGAAAAATTTCTAAGCTCATTAATGGAAAGTTCATGGAGTTCCTTGTTTTGGCTAAGGGCAAAGGCAACACTTTTTCCTGAAACCATATGAGCTTCTCTAAAAGGCATGCCCTTTACAACAAGATAATCTGCAAGATCAGTAGCATTTAAAAATCCTTTTTTAGAGGCAGAATACATTACAGAATTATTTATTTTAATATTTGGAATCATGCGTGAATATATATTAATACATGCCTTTAAAGTCTTAACAGTATCAAAAAGTGGTATTTTATCTTCCTGCATATCTCTATTATAAGCAAGGGGCAAGGATTTCATTATTGTTATTATGGAAACAAGATTGCCAACAATTCGTCCGGTTTTGCCTCTTACAAGTTCTGCAATATCAGGATTTTTCTTTTGGGGCATTATACTGGAACCTGTAGTAAATGCATCGGAAATAGTTATAAATGAAAATTCAAAACTGGACCAGATAACAAGCTCTTCAGAAAATCTTGAAAGATGTATCATGCAAATACATGCTGTTGAAATAAATTCCATGACAAAATCTCTATCAGAAACTGAATCTATGCTGTTTTCAGATACCCTTGCAAAACCTAGAATATTTTTTGTATATTCGCTGTTTAAGGGTAAAGTTGTGCCAGCCAGTGCCGCAGCTCCCAAAGGCATTACATCTATTCTTTTCAGAGAATCTTTAAGTCTTTCAAAGTCTCTTTTAAACATTTCATAATATGCCATTAAATGATGGGAAAAAAGAACAGGCTGGGCCCTTTGAAGATGAGTATAGCCAGGCATTATAACATCAATATGTTTTTTTGCAGTTTTAATAAGTTCTTTTTGAAGGTTATAAATACATTGCATGATTATTTTTGTTTCTGCCTTTAAATACATTCTCATATCAAGGGCAACCTGATCATTTCTGCTCCTGCCTGTATGAAGTTTTTTTGCTATTTTACCTGTTTCTTGACCAAGAGCTTGTTCAATATGCATGTGAATATCTTCAAGGGAATCTGAATATTCAAATTTATTATTTTCTATGTTTTTATTGATTTTTAAAAGACCTTTAATAAGAATATCAGCCTCACTCTGTTTAATAATTGATTCATGGGCAAGCATTTTTAAATGTGCAATACTTCCTCTTATATCATAGGAGTAAAGCTCTTTATCAATATCAATGGAGCATGTAAATTGTTCAACAATTTTATCAGTATTTTGAGAAAATCTACCATTCCATAATTTTTTAGTCATATTAAATCCTATTATATATTATGAACTCTTTGATTTTGCTAGTTTTCTTATTCTAAGTCTTAGGGCATTTAATCTTATAAAGCCCTGGGCATCTTTTGGAGAATAAACATCATCTTGTTCAAAAGTTGCAAAGGATTCATCATAAAGACTTTGATTAGATTCTCTTCCAAGAATATGACAACCACCTTTATAAAGCTTTAAACAAACTCGTCCTGAAACATTTTTCTGGGTCTCATCAATTGTTTTTTGTAATATTTCCATTTCAGGAGAAAACCAGAATCCATTATATATAAGCTCTGAATATTTTGGAATTAAAGAATCTCTGATATGTGCAACTTCTCTGTCCAATGTAATAGATTCTACAGTCATGTGAGCAAGTCTTAGAACAGTTCCTCCCGGGGTTTCATAAACACCTCTGGATTTCATACCAACAAATCTGTTTTCTACCAAATCTATTCTTCCAATACCATTTCTTCCTGCAATTGTATTAAGTTTTTTTAGTAAAACAGCAGGGGACATTTTTTTTCCATTAACAGCAACAGGATTGCCTTGTTGAAAAGTTATATCAATAATTTCAGGAATATCTGGAGCATGCTCAGGTTTTAC
This sequence comes from Desulfobacteraceae bacterium 4572_130, assembly GCA_002084425.1. Taxonomy (GTDB): domain Bacteria; phylum Desulfobacterota; class Desulfobacteria; order Desulfobacterales; family Desulfobacteraceae; genus 4572-130. Next base: position 78,986 of record NBLN01000002.1, read on the forward strand.
AGACATTGTAAACATATCATCCGTTGCATGTTCCCAGGGGTCTTCTAATACACCTCCTTCATAACTGATATGAAGAAGATTTCTATCTGTACTGTAGGGTTTGTCAGGAGTCTGGGGGATTTCAATATTATGATTTTTTGCAAATTCCATAAGCATAGTTCTGGAATTTAAATCCCAATCTCTCCATGGTGCAATTATTTTTATATGAGGTTCAAGGGCAAAATAGCTAAGTTCAAATCTTACCTGGTCATTTCCTTTTCCTGTGGCACCATGACTTACTGCATCAGCACCTTCTTTTTGGGCAATTTCAATTTGTCTTTTAGAAATAAGGGGTCGTGCAATGGATGTTCCAAGAAGATACTGTCCTTCATATATTGCGTTTGCTCTAAATGCAGGAAAAACATAATCTTTAACAAACTCTTCCTTTAAATCTTCCACATAGGCTTTTACAGCACCTGTTTTAATTGCTTTTTCTTTAAGACCATCAAGTTCTTCTTCCTGACCAAGGTCTGCTGAAAATGTAATAACTTCACATTGGTATGTTTTAATAAGCCATTTTAAAATAACAGAAGTATCAAGTCCTCCGGAATAGGCAAGAACAACTTTTTTTATATCTGACAATTTTTTTCTCCTTTAATGGTGAGATCTTTGCACAATGCCCGATTTTGTTCAAATTTTATGGTGAAGTTCTATTATAATACCTTGAATCTAAAATTTAGACAAAAGATAGCAAGCCCTGTTTATAGGTATTTAGAAACATTTTTTAAATTAAAAATTAAAAGGAAATATTTTATGTTTTTTTAAAGTATTTTTATAAAAGATCTGTTTGTGCAGTTGACCTTTACAAAAAGGCTTATGGTGTTAATTTTCAATAGATTCAGTAAATGTAATATGTTGAAATAAAAAAATTAGTTTGTAAGGTAGAAACCTGGTTTTTGTCAAGAAAAGCCTAGGGGAATCATAAAATTTCATATATATTTTTTGCATGACTTTATATTGACTTGATTTAGATAAGATTAATCACAATTATATTATGATTAATCAGTTGTTTTAATGATTTTGATTTACTTTGGTTGACATTATCACCATATTTTTATAAAAAATCAAAAAAATAATTTAAGAGCTTTGAATAACTGAATATTTTTGCTGATGCCATAAAAAATATTTTATATGAGAAGCTAATCCAATGAGGAGTAAATAATGAAGAACCAAATAAAAAACAGAAATTCTGAAATACCGCCGGTTCAAATGAATCGTGATACTAAATTTAAATTTAGATGCCATAAAAAAATCAACTGTTTTACAGATTGTTGCAGAGATATTAATATAATGCTTACCCCATATGATATAATTATAATGAAAGAAAAATTAGAGCTTTCTTCTGAAGAATTTCTTGCTATTTACACAAATCCACAACTTCTTGAAAAAGCTGATCTTCCTGTTGTTATTTTAAAACATCTTGATGATGATAGAAAATCATGCCCCTTTGTCAAAGATGAGGAGGGGTGTATTATTTATGAAGAAAGGCCGTCTACTTGTCGCTATTATCCTCTTGGTGTAGGTTCTTTAAGTTATGCAAGTAATTATAATGAAAGTGACGATTTTTTTTTTACTGTTAAAGAATCTCATTGTAAGGGTTTTGAGCAGGAAAAAGAATGGACAGTTAGTGAATGGCGAGAAGATCAGGACGTTGAATTAAGAGATGAAATAAATGCAGGATGGACAGATCTTATTGTAAGAAAAAAATCTGTTCCAATGAGCATAAAACTTACTGAAAAAAGTAAGCAGATGTTTTTTCTTGCATGTTATAATATTGACAAGTTTAGAAAATTTATTTTTGAAAGCACATTTCTTAAAAGATATGATGTTGATGAAAAAACAGTTAATAACATGAAAGACAATGATATACAACTTCTTCAATTTGGATTTAAATGGATGAAATCAACATTATTTGAGGATGGAGAAAATATAAAATTAAAATAATTATTTTTGACCATAGAACCTAAATTATTTTTATCATGAACAGAATTTGAAGCCAGGGGGTTTTCATATGGTTTAATTTTAATCACACCGCAAGTTTTTTGTACACATTCTGCAATTTTTTTTTGTGAAGTTAAAATATTATAATTACATTTATAAAGATCCATTATTACTTCATCCTCATAACAAGTTTTTTCCATATTTCCTGTCATTTTAGGTGGTATTGCCTTGGATGAAAAATACATATTTATTGAAAACTTATTTGTGGATAACTTAAAGGGAAAAGACTTTTTTGTAAGTTTCTTATCAGCCTGAATATCCATTTTTATAATCTTTTTTATTTTAATATTATAGGGATTTTTATTTTATTATATGCTAGATTAATCAGGTTATGAATTGCAAAAAGTATATTTTTCGCATTGATAAAAAATAGAGCATTTGATACTTTTTTAAATATTCATAATAATTTAACATTTAGGATAATATATTTGATAGATTTTAAAAAATACAAAAAAATTATTTTTTTTACAGGTGCTGGAATGTCAGCAGAGTCTGGAGTTCCAACATATCGGGGTCAGGGAGGAGTTTGGGCAAAATATAATTTTAGGGAATATGCCTGCCAAGATGCCTTTGACATAAATCCTGAAAAAGTTCTTTCTTTCCACGAAATAAGACGAAAAGCATTGTTTAAATGCCATCCCCACAGAGGGCATAAGATAATTGCAGATCTTCAAAAACAAAATAATGAAATTTCAATTGTAACGCAAAATATTGATGGTATGCATCAGAAAGCAGGCTCTATTAATAATATTTTTGAACTTCATGGAAGCATTTGGAGATTAAGATGTTCTATTCATAGAATTTATGAAGATTTTAAAAAACAATATAAAACCTATAAATGTGAAAAATGCGGAAATTATTTACGACCAGATATAATATGGTTTGGAGATAGCCTTGATCATAATGTTACAGAAAAATCAATAGAATTGATAAGTGATTGCGATTTATTTATAAGTATAGGCACTTCTGGTGTTGTTTGGCCAGCTGCTGGCTTTCCTGAAATTGCAAAAAATAATAATGCATTTTGTGTGGAAATAAATCCAGAACCATCTGCTATTTCAGAACTTTACGACAAAATAATAAGAAAACCTGCAAGTATTGGTTTAAAAGAAATCTTTTCATAAAAAATTAAGTATAACTTGCTTTCTTTTGTCTCAATTTCAGGTTTAAGGTATTACAATACATCTTCATCTACATAGGATTATTAAATTTAAATGAAAAATTTTAAAGAAAATAAAATGGTTCATGATATTTCATGTAATGGAAAAAATATTATATTAATTGGCACTGCCCATGTTTCAAAACAAAGTGCTAAACTTGTAAAAGATATTATTAACAAGGAAAAACCTGATACAGTTTGTGTTGAATTATGTAAAACAAGACTTGATTCCATTGAGAATAATGATAAATGGCGCAATATGGATATCGTAAAAATTATTAAGGAAAAAAAAGCTTTACTTCTTTTAATGAATCTTATGCTTGCGTCTTTCCAAAAAAAAATTGCAGAAAAATTTGATGTAAAACCAGGACAGGAAATGATTAATGCAGTCAATTCTGCAAGGGAAATGAATTCTAGAATAATTCCATGTGATCGCAATATTCAAATTACTCTTTCTAGAATATGGAGAAGTCTAGTAATTTGGGAAAAAACAAAACTATTATTTCAACTATTAGCCTCTATTATTAGTTCCAATGAAATTACAGAAAAAGAAATTGAGGAAATGAAACAAGAGGATATTTTAAAAACTTTGCTTTCTGATGTTAAAAAATCCCATCCTATAATGAAAAAAGTACTTATTGATGAAAGAGATCAATACCTTGCAGAAAAAATAAAAAATTCTCCAGGACATAAAATCGTTGCAGTAGTAGGTGCAGGACATGTGCCAGGAATTAAAAAGCATATAAAAGATGATTTAAAAACAGACATTAATCGACTTAATGCAATACCTCCCAGGGGCAATATTAGTAAAATTCTTAAATGGTTGATTCCCGGAGCAATTCTTTTTCTTTTACTGGCAGGTTTTACAATAAAAGGAAAAAATGCAGGAACAGATATGATTTGGCTTTGGATTGCTGCAAATGGGATTTTTGCAGGACTTGGAGCAATACTGGCCTTTGCCCATCCCCTTACCATTATTTCATCTATTTTGGCAGCACCTTTAACATCATTAAATCCAATGATTGCAGCAGGTTGGATATCAGGTCTTGTGGAAGTTTTTTCTAGAAAACCTAAAATAAAAGATATTGAGTCAATTCCCTATGATATTCTTTCCATAAAAGGTTTTTGGAAAAATAATATAACAAGGGTTCTTCTTGTTGTTGTTTTTACTAATTTGGGAAGTACAATTGGAACACTAACAGCAATACCATTAATGATAAAAATTATTAACTGATAGCATTGTAAATTTTTTTTTATCTATTTTGTCATTAAATTATAATAAATCTATTAAGTTCCAACCTAAAGAAATTCATTATGAAAAAAAATCTTTTAATAAAAAAAATTGTTTTAATATCTTTTTTTGCCCTGTTTATTTTTGGATTAGGGTGTAATGGAAAACTTTCCTATGAAAAATTGATTATAGGTGAATGGAACAGATATATAAATGAAACAGATGATATTTTAACAATTAAAAATAATTATGAATGGCGTTTAAAAATTAATGTTACACCCTATGATTTAAAAATTTTTGATCAAATAAAAAGTGCTTCCGGCACATGGAAAATAGAAAATACGAATCTTGTATTAACTGTTATTCATTCTGAAATTAATGATATTTGGAAGGAAAATGAAATTTTTTTTTATGAAATTATTGAAATTAGTAATGATACTATGAAACTGCGGTCTGTTAATGAAGGTGAGTCTGTTTGGCAAAAAATTCAAAAAGAAAAATATGGAAAAGCATCTAAAATAATAAAAATAAAACCTATTGTTGTTAATCTTAATAAAACTAATTTAAATGAAAAAGATAGATATTTATATATTGATATGGAATTAAATTTGCTAAAAAAAATTGAATCTTTAAAAAACCAGTCTTTTTTATTTCATCCCAGAGCAAGGGAGGCGGTAATAATATTTTTAAGTTCTTTTACCTATGAGAATGTTAAAACTTTTAATAAAATTTCAGATATAAATAAAAAGCTTAAACATGTTTTAAATCCATATTTTAATGGTTTATTAAAAAACATAAAGATTAATCGTATCATGTTATTAAATAATATGGATGAAGTTAATAAGTTTCGCATGGAAGAAGAATCTTATTTTATTTAAATGAATTTTACAGAAGTTAGAATAACTTTATTATTATTAATCTTAAATTCTAAGAGAATTATAAATTATGAAAATAATAGAACCATATTTTGAAGTACTTCACATGGCTGATGGAGAAGAAATATGCAGGCATATCGAGATTGCAGCGCGAACATGCTATAAATCAGAAGATAAAATAACACAAGGTACAACACAAAAATTTTTAAAAACACTTTTAAAACGCGGTCATAAAAGTGTTGTTGAACATATATCTATTAGTGTACGTCTTGTATGTGACAGAGGTGTATCTCATGAAATTGTACGACACAGACTTTGTTCATTTTCCCAGGAAAGCACAAGATATGCTAATTATTCCAGAGAAAAATTTGGCAGACAAATTACAGTAATAAAACCATTTTTTTGGAATAAGAATTTAGAAAAATATAAAGAATGGGAAAGGGCAATGCTTTATTGCGAAAAAATTTATATTAGCCTTATTGAAAAAGGAGCAAAACCCCAGGAGGCAAGAAGCGTGCTTCCTAACAGCCTTAAAACAGATATTATTATTACTGCAAATATTAGAGAATGGATGCATATTTTTAATCTTAGATGTTCATCTGCTTCTCATCCTCAAATGAGACAGATTATGCTGCCGTTATTAAAAGAGTTTTATTTGAAAATACCTGTATTTTTTGATGATCTTTATGAAAAATATAAAAATATCATGGAAAAGTTTATAATAAAGAATTCTAATTAAATAGAACCTTAAGGAAAATAATTCCTTGATTAAAAAGAAATATATTATAGTAATACAATGCCATATTGTTAAAGAATATTGCTCTGGGTTTTTATGTGAGCATACATTTAATAAACGAGTAGATTGCTTTTCCTGCTATGACAGTAACAATAATCTGCGTTTTTTATCAATAACATGTGGAGGATGTTGTGGACGGAGCACACTTAGAAAATTACAAGATTTTATTTCTCAGGCAGAAGCAAGAGAAAAAATTATAAAAAATGAAATTGTTGTTCATCTATCGTCATGCGTATCTTTTGAATCTTTTCATGGTCCTGAATGTCCTCACAAAGAATATATATCAAAAATTATTACAGAAAAAGCAGGCTTAGATTTAGTATATGGTTCTAGGCTAAGCCCTATAACTGAGGCAAGAAGAAAAAAAAATATCTATAAAACAAGATAGCTCTATTTCTATGGAAAAACACTTATAATGAGAGCTTTGCACAATGCTTAATTTTGTTTAAATTTTATCGTGAAAATGTCTCATAATACTAGGCTAATCAATAGATTTAGTTATAATAAGAATTCCTTTTTTTATTTTAATATAAGCTTGATTTTCCACAAAACTATTACTTATTCCCAACGACGACCCCATAATCATTTCATTATTTATAAGTGGATATTTAAGTCCCTTAGTAGTTATTCCTGTTACTTTTTCCGTTATGGGAATAATAGAAATTAAATCTCCTATTTCTCCTTTAAGTTTAATCTCATCTATAACACAATAAATTTCATTATTATTATCAATAATTTTACAGGACAATTTTTTTTCTGCAATTTTTTTCATAAGAAGAATATTTGCTAAGGTATGGTCTATTCTTGTTCCTGTTGCTCCAATAATAGTTATATCAGAAGCTTTATTTTTTATTGCCCATAATATTGCAAGCTCTGTATCGCTATAATTTTTATCCCTGGGATATTTAATAAATTTTACTTTATGCTTTTTAAAATACGTCATGCTCTCATAACTTATGGAATCGCAATCACCAATTACAATATCAGGAATGATATTCATTATTTTTAAATGTATAGAACCCCCATTAGCACATATAATTATATCAGAGGTATTAATAATTTTTTTTAAATTATTATGTTGTTTAATAGTGCCATTGGCAATTATGATATATTTCATTTTTTTAAATACCTTTTTCAATTATAAAGGATAAAAAAGTTAGAATACAGAAATTATAAAATAAAAATACAAGAGTTAAGAAAAAAATACAAAATTATAAAAGGCAACAACAGACCTTTACCCAATGCTTAATTTTGTTCAAGTTTCATGGTGAAGATGTATTGTAATACCTGGCTGAAATTTGGACAAAAGAAAGCAAGCTCTGTTTATAGGTATTTACAAACATTTTTTTAATTAAAAATTAGAAAAAGATATTTTATGTTTTTAAAAGTGTTTTTTAAAAAAATATATTTGTGCAAAGTTCTTAAAATGTCCTATATATCAATAATAATCTGAACTTGACAATCAATACTCCTTGATTGTAAAAATATTAAATTATAAAAATTAAAAAAAATATGGAGCAAAAAATGAATAAATTTAATCGTTTTTTTATTATAATTAGCCTTATTTTTATTATATCTGGTGGTGGTGTCTGTTTTGCAGATGTTGGAGAGTATCTTTTTAATAATGGTGTAGAAGAATTTCAACAAGGAAATTTTGACAAATCAGTTTATTGGTTTTCACGATTCATAAAACAGGAATCATCCAGTGCAAAAGCCTATAAAAATCGTGGCGTAGCATATATGTGGTTAAAAGATTATGATAAAGCTATTAAAGATTTAAATACTGTAATCAGTATAGATTCTGAAGTTGAAGGAGTATATAAAAATCTTGGCGCAGCATGGCATTATAAGGGGAATTATAAAAAAGCAATATCTTATTATGATGTTGAAATTTTAAAAAATTCTAATGATTATAGTACTTATTTTAATCGTGCAGTAAAACAATATAAAAAAGCCTTGGCTGATTTCTCTAAAGTTATTGCATTAAAACCTGGTGAAATCGAGGCTTTATCCTATCAGGGTAATATTTATTTTAAACTTGGGGAAATAAGAAAAGCAGAATTAATTTTTGAAAGAGTTCTAGAAGTTGATCCCCAGAATAAAAATGCAGAAATTAAATTAGCAGAAATCAAATTAAAAGGAAAATCAAATAAATCTGTAAATAAATTAGAAAATAATGGAAAAAAAACTATAAAAGAAAAATCTATAAAAAAACAAATAGCAGAAAAACAAGCAGGCAATGTTAATACAACATTCAGTGTTCAAGTTAGTGCGTCTCATAATAGAGCCTATGCAGTTCTTGACATGAAGAAATTAAAGCAAATAGGTCATAAAGGAATAATATTAGAACTAAAAGATAAAAAAAAAAGAACTTGGTACCTTGCCAGGATAACAGGATTTAAGTCAAAAAAAGAAGCACAGAAAATTTGTCAGACCTTAAATAATAAAAAGATATTTGAGAGTAATCCTATTGTGCGTCCCAGTGGAGATTTTTAAAAATAACCCTTTTAACTGCCATAAGGTAGATATGATTTTGGTTCTTGGTTTACCTTACAATGAAACATAAAAGAATATTAACTAGTTATAAGTTCTTTTATAAATTATTAACTAAAACCCCTTAAAATTAATAAGAAATGTAAGGGATTTGTCATCTGGTTTTTCTGTAAATCCCATTGATAAAGACCAGCATGATTTTTCCAATTCAAAACCTGTTGCAGATTCTATTCTCTCATCATTAAAAAGATCATAATCATATAAAAAAAATGCTGAGAGATTATTTGTTAAATTTGCATTAAGTCTAGTAAAAAATGATTCTGATAAATTTTGTTGATATCTATGTGTAACTTGAATTGAATCATTTCTATTGTTTTTTAAAGTAATGCCAGTGTCATGGGCAACTAAATCTTTATTATAGGGAGACCATTTAACATCAGCATTAAATGAAATAAATTTGGATGGTGAAAATTCACTTTTTAGGGAAATGTCGGAAAAATGTTCAAAAATATTTGCTCTATGTTTACTGATATCAAAGCTTTGGCTTATTTTTATCCATGCAAACTCTTCATAAATGTAATTTTTATTTTTCCCATGATTAATTTTTTTATTTTTTCTAGTAAATCTATTTACAAGGCTCCAGGTTATAAGATTGTTTTTGTTAATTCTGTCAATGGAATCCAATAAGTTAAAACTATTTTTATTAATATTATTATCAGTAAATTCAAATAAGGGAAGATCATCCTGATTAACATTGGGAATATAAGTGTATTTAATATCTGGTATTATTTCATGCTTAATTTTTTCAGCAAATTTATTATTGGTATTAAAAACTTTTGATATTTTAGATGATATCTGTGCTTGAAAATCATAGATTTCTCTGTGATGAAATTCATTTTTATTGCTGGAAGAGTTATTAAATTCTTTGCCATGCCAGAATGTTTGTCTAAGACCTAGGGATGGTTCAAATAAAAAATTTTTAAAATTTAAAGGTAGATAAATTTTAGGATATATATCTGCCCTATGTCCATTTGTAAGAGAATTAGTTGTATCTTGTCTGTAAAAATATTTATATTCTGAACTAAAATCAAAATAAAGTCCGAAATTTCCCCTAAAATTTTTAATTACCTGTTTGGGCATATTTAATTTAATAGTAGGAAGATTTTGCAGTGTGTGGTCATTTGTATCTGCTCTTCTGGCAATAACATTATCATACCAGTTTAATCCCATATTGAGACTGTAATTTGTACCTTTTTTGTTAATGTTAAGTTTATTTGTTCTTATTGTATCATCATAATCATCAATACTTGTTCCAAAATTGTTTTTAAAATGTTTTTTTATGTTATTAAAACCTATATTATCTTTTTGAAATTCATGTAAATAATCAGCATCACTTACAATATCAAGATAAATTTTTGAGTTCCATGTGTCAGCAAATTTTGTATTTTGTTTCATTATAAACCAGTATCTTTCTGAGTTTGTTCTTTGGGGAGTGGTTGAAAAACTGTAATTGCTGGTATTTAAAGTGTTGTCATCAATTTTACTGTCATTTAAAAAATTATAAAAAATCGTTCCCTTGGACTTATTTGTTCCCTTACCTAGTAAATAATTATATTCAATACCTAATTTAGTGCCTCGTTCTTTCATATAATCTATATAAATAGTGGCATTAGTTTTTTTAGAAAGAGCAAGAAACAAAGGTTGTTCATATTGTAATCCCTTTCTGTCAGAATTTGATATCCTGGGACTAAGAAATCCACTCTGTATTTTTGTTTTTACTGGAAATGCAAGAAATGGTGTGTAAAAAGATGGTATTTTTTTTATCCATAAAGTTGCATGTTTTGCAAATCCATATCCTTCAATAGTAACTTTAATATCTTTTCCTGTTATTTTCCAGTCAGGATTTTCTCCATTACATGATGTTATTGATGCCATGTCTGCTATATATGTTTCTTTTCCTGTTTTATTAATTTTGTTACTTTTAATATAAAAATTGGTTTTTTGAATAAATATTGTTCCATTATGAATTGTGCCTGTTTGAGTTTCAAGATTCAGAGTAATTAAATCACAGGAAACAGTGTCATTTTTTGAAATTAAAACTACATTACCACTTGCACGAGTATCTTTTGTGGAGTTATTAAATTCAACATAATCAGCTTTAAGTTTAATTTTACCGCCTGTTATGATGACATCACCTTCTGCAATATAAAGATTTTTTTCCTGAGTATGAGTTGCTTTTAAGGCAGAAATTTTCCATGTTATTTGATTTGTTTTTGTATTAAAGGAAGTATCTGCAAATACTGTTGTGGATATAAAGAAAAAAGAGAAAAAAATTATTATAATTTGTATTAAATGATTTTTAAATATTAGTTTAATCATATTTTTATACCTAGAAAAGTTTTAAATATAAAATAATGTTGTCACAGATTCCATATATAAATTCTATTATTTTTTTACTAGAGAGTTGGTTTACAATATCATCAAGTTTCAATTTGCACACTATTAAAATTTACTGTATAAAGCCATTTTAACTTATAAAAGTCAAGTTGACTGTCCTGTTAACTTAGGAGAAATAAGTATAGATTATGTTTATAACTTTTGAAGGAGTAGAAGGGTCAGGAAAGACTACACAAATACAAAATACACTTAATTTTTTTAGAAAAGCAGGATATGAGCCAGTTGTTACAAGGGAACCAGGGGATACAAAAATCGGCAGAAAAATAAGATCTATTTTATTAGCTCCTGAAAATAATGAAATGTCATCTTTGTGTGAGCTTTTTTTGTATGAAGCAGATAGAGCCCAGCATATTTTTGAGGTTGTTGGTCCATCTATTAGAGCTGGTAAAATTGTTTTATGCGATAGATTTATTGATGCAACAATTGTTTATCAGGGCATTGCCAGAGGTATTGATAAGAATTTTATAGAAAAAATTCATGAAATTGTTGTTCAAGATATTAAACCAGATCTTACAATTTTATTTGATTTAGATTTTAAAATAGGTCTTAAAAGAACATTTAAAGCCTTGAAAAATGGTGAAAGAGTTCTAGCTGAAACCCGTTTTGAGCAGGAAAAAATGGAGTTTCATCAAAAAATTAGAAATGGATACCTTGAACTTGCAGCAAAAGAAAAACAGCGATTTTTTATTGTTGATGCATCTTTGAATTGCGATCAAGTTTTTGAGCAGATTCTATATGGAATAAGAGAACGCATAGGGATATTAAAATGAGTTATTCAATACTTGATTCAATTGGAAATACACCTATTGTTGAGATAAAAAAAATTAATTTAGGTTCAAAGGTAAAAATTTTTGTAAAATTGGAATATCTTAATCCTGGAGGTTCAATTAAAGATAGACCTGCTCTTTTTATGATTGAGCAAGGTGAAAAAACAGGTGAGCTTTCTTCTAATAAAACTGTTATTGAAGCTACAAGTGGAAATACAGGAATCGGGCTTGCAATGGTATGTTCGGTAAAGGGGTATAATCTTGTTCTTGTTATGTCAGAATCAGCAAGTAAGGAAAGAAGAAAAATTTTGGAGGCAAGGGGTGCAAAAATAATTTTAACTCCGGGACATTTGGGAACAGATGGAGCTATTGAAGAGGCTTATAATCTTGCCAGAGAAAATCCTGATACATATTTTATGACTGATCAATTTAATAATAGTGCTAATTGGAAAGCTCATTATTATACAACTGCTGTAGAAATTTTGGAACAAACCAAGGGAAAAGTGGATGTAATAGTTGCAACAATTGGAACCAGCGGTACAATTATGGGAATTTCGAAAAAAATTAAGGAAATAGATCCCAGTATTAAAATTATTGGGGTTGAGCCATATCTTGGTCATAAAATACAGGGTTTAAAAAATATGAAAGAGGCTTATACGCCTGAAATTTTTGATAAAAAACAACTTGATGAAAAAATAAATATAGATGATGAGCTTGCCTTTAAAACAGCAAGATTGCTTGCTAAAAAACAGGGGCTTTTTGTTGGAATGAGTAGTGGTGCTGCTATGGCTGTTGCCTTAAAACAGGCAGAAAATATGAAAAAGGGTACTATAGTAGTTATATTTCCAGATGGTGGAGAAAGATATCTTTCCACTTCTCTTTTTACTGTAAAAGATAATATCACCCTTAATTTATTTAATAGTCTTTTAAGAAAAAAGCAGGTTTTTAAACCAGATAAACAAGGCACAGTATCAGTTTATACCTGTGGTCATACAGTTAATAAGCGCATGGATCCTGGACAGATTAGGAAATTTTTATGTACAGATTTGCTTTGCAGGTATTTAGAATTTAGAAATCTTTCAGTAAATCATATTGTTAATATAACAGATCTAGATGATAAAACTATATATGGCTCTGAAAAAACTGGTGAATCTCTTTCTTGTTTTACTGAAAAATTTATACATGCTTTTAAAGAAGATTTAAAAAAAATGAAAATAAGACCTGCCCAGGGCTATCCTTTGGTTTCTGAACATCTAGATGATATGATTCTTGTTGCAGAAAAGCTTGTTCAACAAGGCTCTGCTTATGAAAAGCTTAATTCCCTTTATTTTGATATTTCTTCTCTTTCTGATTATGGGGTGCTTTCCGGGATTGATCTTAATAAAATAAGACTTGGTGCTACAGTTGATCTTGATGATTATGAAAAAGATAATCCCAGGGATTTTACCTTGTTTAAAAGAGTTAAGCTTTCTGAATTAAAAAGAGGTGTGTGCGTAAAAACTAAATGGGGCAATGTACGCCCCTCTCTTCATCTTCAATGTGCAGCAATTGCCATGAAATATCTTGGTCAGGAATTTGATATTCATACAGGCACACGAGAACTTGTTTTCCCACATCATGAAAATGAAATAGCTATTTCTAAGGCAGTTACAGGAACTTCTCTTGCAAGGTTTTGGATGCATTGTGAAAAAGTTCATTATGATGGTTCTCTAGGTGTTGAAAAATTAGAAGATATTAATCTTGATATGCTTGAACAAATGGGATGGGAGTCAAGAGTTATAAGGTTTTGGCTGATTTCAGGACATTATAGTAAAAATCTTTTTTTATCAAAACAAGCTTTAAAAAATGCCAAAGATTCTTTAAACAAAATTAACAGGTGCCTTTATAATTTAACAAAAATAGAACAAGGAAAAAGTTTTAAAGAACTTGATCAGTTTCTCTATGATATAAGACATGGTTTTTTATTGGCAATGGATGATGATTTCAAGATAACAGATGTTATTGCTCTGTTTTTTAAATCAGTTAAAAAACTGAACAAGCTTATGAATGAGAACAAAATAGATTCCAGGGGAGCAGACTTAGTTATTGCTTTATTTAAAGATATTGATTCTGTTTTAAAGATATTTGACTTTAGTTTTAAAAAGGATATTTCTGTTAAAGTAAAAGAACTTTTAAAAAAAAGAGAACAGGCAAGACTTGAAAATAATTGGGAATTTGCAGATAAATTAAGACAAGAACTCATTACCATGAATGTTGAAATTCATGATAAAAAGGTTAAATAAAATGAAACCTTTATTCTTTCCCTTTACACATTTGAGTGAAAAACATGCTGAGGTTCTTTTGGCATGTTTTTCAGAAATTTCAATTTTTAATATAAAATCTGAAAAAGAATATGAGAAAGAGCTAAAAAAATGGATAAAAACAGGTCCTGTTGATTTTATTTTTATACAGGATGATGAAGAAAAAAAAATAACTTCTATTGTTAATGAATACAAAAAATGGGCTGCAATAAATCAAGAATCTCGTGTTCCTTTAAAAACACTTTTAAGAGACACTCCATACTTTAATATTAAAACAAGTGTTTTAAATATAAAATATCAGATAGTAAAAAAATCTTTAAAAAAAGATGGGCATGAGAAGAAATCATTGCAAATAAAAGATTTGTTTCTAGATGCAATGGTGTTTTTAAGACTTGCCCATGAAAATGATGCTGAAAAAGAGGCTGCTGACAAAGCTTTTGATCTGATTGGTATTAATGAGCAAAAGCTTTTTAGTGCCCTAAAAGGCAATAACAGTAAAAATAAAAAATCAGATATTAAAGTTGAAAAACAAGATTCTGAATTTTTTATGATAGAACAAAGAATTTTTGCATGGGCAGAGGTGTTTAGGAAAAAAAAGACTGTTTTAAATTTTAAGGAACCTTTTGTTTTTGTTACAACAAATAATTTTGTAATTAAATTTCTTAAATTAAAGGCAGAAAAAAATACAAAAATATTTCATATTAACAATATTAATATACATGAAAAAAATTGTGATAAAAGAAAAACTGTGCAAACAAGTTTAAATCAAATTTTAACAAAAGTTGTTAGGAAAGAAAAAATAGAAAAAGATTTATTAAAAACTTTTCATGATTCATGTGCATTATATGTTGATATAAAAATATATTTTTTTTCAGGGAATTATATAAATAAATTATTCTTTTCCCCTCAAATAAAAAGGAATAATAAATTTTCAGGAAATTTAAATCAGACAATTTTTATTTGTGTGAGTAATATAAAAAATAAAAAAACTTGATTTGAAAAAAAACTTGTTGTAAAGCCAAATCTTTAAAACTTTATTTATAATATTTTTATTGTTAATTTTTTTTTTAAAGGAGATTTGAGAAAATGGGTTTTACTGTAACTATTGATAAAGAAAAATGTGTTGGATGTGAGGAATGTGTAGATATTTGTCCTGTAGAAGTTTTTGAGATGGGAGATGATGAAAAATCTGAAGTTGTTAATGGTGAAGAGTGTATGGGTTGTGAAAGTTGTATTGAAGTTTGTGAGGAAGATGCAATTGTTGTAGAAGAGGACTAAATTTTTTTACATTTTAAAAGCCCTGTTTCATAATTTTTTTATGAGATAGGGCTTTTTTTGTTTGTAAGGATAATAAAAAAATGTTTCATCCTTTGCTGTGGTCAGATACTAATAATTCTAGCCATGCTAATTAAAAATTTTGTTAAAAAAAAATAATGGCACAGCCATGTTTTTATTAAAAATGAATTTGCATAAAATAAGTCATTGGCGTATATATTAATTATGGAATTTATTGAAACATCGGTTTTTACAAAATTAATTTGTGAAATAATACAGGATAATTAATATAGAATTATTCAATAGTCATTAATTTTACGACCTGATGCCGGCAAAATTATTAAAGGAAGTGGTGGTCTTCGTAAAATCCGCCGGGCATTTACTGGCAAAGGTAACAGTGGTAGAATACGCCTAATATATTACTGGGATAACTTAAATAATATTATTTATATGTTGGTAGTATACAAAAAAAATAAACAAGCAGATTTAACATCAAAGCAACTTAAAATTTTAAAAAATTTTGTTAAGGAGTTATTACAATGAAGCAACATGATTTTAATAATCTTGTTGATAGTATTAAACAAGCAGGACAAATTAAAAAAGGTAATCTAACACCATCAAGATCATTTAAATTTGATTCATTAGATATTAAAGCAATAAGAAATAAACTTCAAAAAACACAAAATGAATTTGCTCTTATGATTGGTATTAGTATTTCTACTTTACAGAACTGGGAGCAAAACAGAAGAACTCCTAAAGGTCCAGCAAGGGCACTTTTAAAGATTGCTTCCATCAATCCAGAAGCTGTTGCTAATGCATTAAATGTAAATGATAGTGGAACAAATCTTTAATAAATATATTATATTTCAATGGAACAAATAATGAAAATATTTGATAGTCATGCACATATTTATGACAAATGTTTTACAAGTGATTTTACTGAAATGCTGGAAAATGCCTATAATGCAGATGTTCATGCAATAATGATTGTGGGAACAGATATATCAAGCTCAAAAAAAGCTGTAAATATTGCAAAATCCTATAAAAATCTTTTTGCATCTATTGGATTTCATCCTCATGATGCAAAAAACTGCTCAGATAAAAATATTAAAATACTTAAAAAGCTTGCTGAAAATTCTTGTGTAAAAGCTTGGGGGGAAATTGGATTAGATTTTAATAGAATGTTTTCTTCTGTAGTAATTCAGGAAAAATGGTTTGAAAAGCAGATACAGGCAGCTAAAGAACTTGATTTACCTGTTATTTTTCATGAAAGGGATTCCAAGGGCAGATTTCTTGAAATTCTTAATTTATATAAAAATGAAAAAATAAAAGGGGTTATTCATTGTTTTAGTGGATCAGGAAATGAGCTTTTAAAATATTTGGATATGGGATATTTTATTGGAATAACAGGTATTTTAACTTTAAAACAAAGAGGACAATCATTAAGAGAACTTGTAAAAATGATACCTGATAAAAAAATTTTAATTGAAACAGATGCACCATATCTAGCTCCAAGCCCTTATAAAAATAAAACAAGGCGAAATGAGCCTGCATTTGTAAGATCTGTTTTAATCAAACTTAGTCAAATAAAAAAACAAGAACCTGAAAAACTTGGAAAAATAATTTGGAATAATACTTGTTCTTTATTTAATATTTAATGAGTTTAATATTTATGGCGTTGTAAAATTTTTTTATAAAGAATTTTTACAACGCCATTTTTTTTTATTTAGGTTTTTATTTAGGAATTTTTCCTAAAACTCCTTCAACATAATAATTCATTTCAAGAAGCTCTTTATCTGATAAATGGTTACCAGATTTAACAATAATTTCTCCCCTTTTTTATTTTATATAAAAAAACTTATAATTTTTTAATATTTTTTTGTGTTTGTTTGTAATGTAAATCAGGAATTAAAAATCAGATCTGCCTTATGGCAGTTATTAAATAAAAGTATGAATTATGCAAACAATAGAACAAATAAAAACAGCCATTAAGTTACTTTCACCTGGAGAATATATTCAGTTAAAAAACTGGTTTTTAGAAAAAGACTGGGAAAAATGGGATAAAAAGATTATTAAAGATTCAAAAACCGGGAACCTGGATTTCTTAATTAAAGAAGCTTTAAATGAAAAAAATATATAAGGTAAACTTAATTAGGTTGTTTTAGAAATAATGTTTTTTAACAACTCAATTTCCTGTGAATTAAGATGTGGTTCTATTCTTTTTAAAGATTTTGTAATGACATCTGTCTCATAGTTTTTATTAAATTTTTTTGAAAAATCCAATGCTTTAATAAAAGCTTTAAATGCTTTTTTATAATTTTTAGTGTGTTCATATACTCTTCCAATGTTGTGATATATATTGCCTAATTCAACATAGTTTTCTGTTTTTTTATTCCATTTAATAGCTTTTTTATAATTTTTAAAAGCTTTATTCCAATCCCGCTGGTTCAAATATATAGTTCCAATTGTTCCTAAAATATTACCTTGGAATTTATCAGGAAGGTTATCTAAACAAAGCATTTTATTAAGTAAATTTAATGCTTTTTTAAACAGCCTCATATGCATCATGGTTTCTGCACAAAATCCAAGAGTATTAAATGATTTTTCATCATTATTTTTAAGTAAATCATTTTCAATTTTTTAAACAATATTTAAAAAAATAGAACTTGAAATATTTCCATAAAAATTAGATGCACATTTTTGAAGATAATGATTAAGCAAATCTTTATCATTTTGATTTATTACTGATTCTATACCTTGCAAAAGAATTAAAGCTTTTTTATTAGGAGTTTTTTTTCTTGATTAGAAAGTCCATAAAAAAGCATACTAATTGCTTTGTTTACAGATTTTATTTCTTTTTTTGAATATAAGTATTTACTATTTTTATTTTTAAGTAATTGATATTTAATAATAGAACACAAAGTTTATACAAAATTTTATTAAAAATATTTAGAAAAAAACTTCTCAAGTTGTCTTGAACCTTTTGTTATATGTGTTTTTTTTGTGTTCTGTTTTTTCAAATGTAATTTTAATCATAATTTTATTTCCTGATTAAATATTTGTTTTTATTTAAGCTTTATTTTGTTTAATAATTAATATTTTTTTATATCATATTAGTTTTTGGGTTAATTTTTTTGGCTTTGTAGCTTTTAGGAAAATCTAATGAAAATAGATAAAATTTTTATAAATAAAAATGTACAATCATGTAAAGAAACTGAAATTTTAATATCAAAAATTAAAATTGATCCTGAAATTGTTCCTGATTTTAGGGAAGTTATTGATTATGTTAATTTAAGTAAAGATCCTGTTTTAAAGGGAAAAAAAACTCTTTATATTACTTATAATCAGGGTGCTTTAATAAAAGAATGTCCAGGTACAAGTTATTATACATGCTGTGATTATATAATTTTATATCAAGCTTCATTTTGTCCTATGGATTGTTCTTATTGTATTTTACAGGCATATTTTCATCCTCCTGTGCTTCAGTATTTTGTTGAACAGGAAAAAAGTCTTTTAGGTCAAAAAACAATTTCAAAACAACTTAATAATATTTTTAAACAAAATAAGATTTATAGAATTGGAACAGGGGAATTTACAGATTCTTTAATATGGGAAAAATTAAATAATAAACCATTTTTTTCAGTAAAAAATATAGTAAAAAAATTTGCAAAACAAAACAACTCCATTCTTGAATTAAAAACAAAAACAGTAAATATTGAATCTTTGGAAAACATTGATCATAATAATAAAACAATTATTTCCTGGTCTTTAAATACCCAAAAAATAATTAAATCAGAGGAACGATTTACAGCATCACTTATTCAAAGACTTAAAGCTGCCCAAAAATGTGAATCCTGGGGCTATAAACTAGGGTTTCATTTTGATCCTGTTGTGATTTATGAAAATTCAGAAAAAGAATATAAAAAAGTTATAAAATTAATATTTAAATATGTAAAAAAAGAAAATATTGTATGGATAAGTATTGGCTCTTTTAGATTTATGCCTGATTTAAAATCAATTATTAAAGAAAGATTTCCACAATCAAAAATCATATATGGAGAATTTATTAAAGGACTTGATAATAAAATGAGATATTTCAAGCCTTTAAGAATAGCTTTATATAAGGAAATTGTTTTATGTATTAAAAAATATGCTCCTAATATTATGATATATTTTTGCATGGAAGATCAGGAAGTCTGGGAAAAGTCTCTTGGTTTTTTTCCAAGTAAAAAAGGAGAGCTTGGAGTAATGCTTGATAATAGTGCTGTTAAACATTGTGGGTTATTTCGACAAGCTCAATAACCGATCGACAAGCTCAATAATTGTGAATGTTTAGTAAAATCAACTTATTGCAAAATTAGATTTTTTCTCATTGCTGCACTCCAGCGTAGCAATGGATACATAGACACTCCAGCATCATCATTTGTCTATGTATAGAATTATTTATTAGTTGGCATTTCGGCATTTTAACAAGCTCAATAACCGTGCTTTAATAGGAACAGCAACACATACTGTCTCCTAAACTTGTTAAAGGGTAAAGGGGCTAATTAAAAAAATATAATGTAAAATAATTAAATAAAAATAAAAAAAAATTATGACAAAAAAAATATATGCAGATCTTCATAACCATACTATTTTTTCAGATGGAGAACTTTCACCTGAAAAAATGGTTATAAAAGCAAAAAACATAGGACTTAAAGCCATTGCAATAACAGATCATGATACAATTAATGGTCTTAAAGAAGCTGTTGAAGCAGGAAAAAAACATAACATAAAAGTTGTTCCAGGTGTGGAAATATCAATAAGATTTAATTATTCTTTTTTTACAGGAACTTTGCATTTACTTTGTTATTTTTCTCCTAAAATACTTAAAAATAATAATTTTAGAAATTTACTTAAAAACAACTTATCAAAGGGCAGGGGAGACAATCTTGTTAAAATAAGAATAGAAAAAATAAATAAGTTTTTTGGGCCAAAAGGAACAACACCTATTTTTTTAAAAAATATTACATTTAATGAGATTTCTAAATATGGCACAAATATTACAAGGCGGCACTTTGCCCTTGCTTTAAGGGAAAAACATAAAATTAAACACGAAAAAATAATAAATAAAATAATAGGAAATAAAAGTTGTGCTTATTATCCTGCTGGAATTGATCTTAAAGCAGTTCAAAATTTTATTAAAAAATTTCCTGTTGTAACAGTTCTTGCGCATAGTGCAGCAGGATCATTTCCAGGAAATAGTCATTATAAAGAAGTTCATCCTGATATTAAAATAATTGAAAAGATTTTACCTGAATTGCTTGAATTTGGCATTGACGGTCTTGAAATTAATTATCCCGGACATACAAAAAAACATAGAAAATTTTTATTAAATTGGGCTGAAAAATACAATCTTATTGTTACAGGCGGTTCTGATTGCCATGATACATTAAATAGACCATTAGGAATTGAAGGAATATCAAAACATGAGTTTGATAAATTTATGAATTTTTTAACCTTAAAAACAAATTAAAAAATATACAAATAAAAAAAGCAGGAAAATATTTAATGAATAAAGAATCTTAAACAATTGAATATAAACAAGACTGGAATAATGAATATTTAAAGGTTATTTCAGCATTTGCAAATAGTAGTGGTGGTATTTTATATGTTGGATTGGATGATCAAGGTAAATCCTTTGGTTTAAAAAGTATTAAAAAATTACTTGGGGATATTCCTAATACCATTAAAAATAAACTCGGGATTATACCTTCAGTTGAACTAGACAAAAAAAATAATAAGGATATTATAAAGATTACAATTTCATCTAATTCTCTCCCAATTTCTCATAATGGCAGATATTATATTAGAAGTGGAAGCACAGTACAGGAATTACAGGGAAAATTTCTTGCAGATTTTCTTATGAAAAAATTAGATAATACATGGGATAATATTGTTGAGGACAAAATAGATTTTAATGACATAGATAATAAAACTATAGAAGAATTTAAAAACTATGCTGTTGATAGAATTCCTTCTTTTGTTAAAGAAACAAATAATAATACTCTTTTGAAAAAATTAAATTTGATTAGTGATATAAATATAAAAAGAGCAGCAGTTCTTCTTTTTTCTAAAGATCCTCAAAAATTTTATCAGCAATCTATAGTGAGAATTGGTAAATTTTTATCTGATACAGAAATTCAAACAACTGATCTTGTTAAAGGAAATCTTTTTATGCAACTTAAAAGTATTATGGAAATTCTTAAGACAAAATACTTGTTAAGTAAAATTAAATATAAAGGTATCCACAGAAGAGACATTCTTGAATATCCCTATGAAGCTTTACGAGAAGCTATTATTAATGCACTAATCCATAGGGATTATTCAGGAAGTTCTCAAATTCAGATACGGGTTTATCCTGATAAGTTAATGATAATGAATGAAGGCAGACTTCCCTCTGAAATTCCTGTGGAAAAATTAAAAACCAACCATTTATCAATGCCAAGAAATAAATTACTTGCTCAAATATTTTATTATGCTGGTTTTATTGAATCTTGGGGCCATGGGACTATAAAAATAGTAGATATTTGCATAAAAGAGGGGTTGCCTGAACCTGATTTTATAGAAGAAAATGGTGCTATGACAGTTGTTTTTTATAAAGATAAGCTAAATCAGGAAAATTATAAAAATTTAGATTTAAATAAAAGACAGGTTAATGCTGTGGTTTATATAAGAGAAAATAGAAAAATTACAAATAATGAATACCAAAAAATATTTAAAGTATCAAAAGCTACAGCAACCAGAGATTTAACTGGTTTAATCAACAAAGGCATTCTAGTACAATATGGGAAAACAGGGAAAGGAACTTTTTATAAACTAAAGGGCTCAATCGAGAGAAATCAAAGGGCTCATAAAGGGCTCATACAATAAAGTTAAAATTAAAATATAATTATTAAGATACTGACAAAAATCTATTAGAGGTTTGTTCTTTTTACTAATTATTTATCAGGTAAAAAAATGAATTTTTATAGAGAAAAGGGATTCAAGAAATTTTGAATCCCTTTTTTTTTATGGATCATCTAAAACAAAAATTGAATTATTTATATGAGGATTTAGTAATATTGTTTTTAGATCAATCTGTTTTTTTTTATCTGTTTTATATTTTTAATTACAAAAAGCACGAGATCATATAAAAAAGATTTTATTTTAGACGAAGCTCCGTATCCCTTAAGAGCTTTAATAGTACAATCTGGTAATCCTGCTGGTGTTACTATGGCAGATTCTAATAGAGCTATCAAAGCATTGAAAAAGCTTGATTTTTTGGTAGTAATTGATCCTTTTTTAAATAAAACTGCAAAAATGGCAGACATAATTTTGCCTGCTGCTACTTCTTTTGAAAAAACTCAGTTAAATCGTGCTTCTATTCGGACAAACATTATTACACTTCAAAATCAGGTAATAGAATGTGTGGGCAATAGTTGGCCTGATTGGAAAATCACATTTGAGCTTGCAAAAAAACTTGGAATGGATAAGGAATTCCCTTGGGATAATGCTGAGGATGCTATTAATTATCAATTGGAACCTTCTGGAATAACTGTAGAAAAATTAAGGGAAAATCCTAAAGGCATACTTATTAAACAAACAGAGTATAAAAAGTATAAAATTAATGGTTTTGCTACTTTAACAGGAAAGGTTGAAATTTATTCAAAAAAGCTTGAGCAACATAAATATTCGCCTGTTCCAAGTTTTGGGGAATATGGGGAAAATTTTATAAGTTTTTATAATAAAAAACATAAATTTCCTCTAGTTGGAATAAATGGAGCTCGTTCTAGTAATTTCACTCATACTCAGTTCAGAAATATTCCGTGTCTTTTAAAAGGCGAGCCTGAATGTTTTGTAGATATTCATCCTTATGATGCAAAAATAAAAGGAATAAAAACAGGAGACAAGGTAATGGTAGCAACTCCCAAGGGGTTTATTATTATGAAAGCTGTGATTTCAGATGTTGTTTATCAGGGTTCCATAAGAATAGCTTGGGGTTGGGGAGAAGTTGATTCAGATTATAGCTTGAACAATCTAACTGATGACAAAAAAAGAGATAAAGTAACAGGTACGCCGTCAAGTCGAAATTTTATGTGTAATATTGAAAAATTTTAAATAAAAATAAGGAAAAAGAAAGTTTCTGTATAACCTATTGATTATACGCACTTTAATTTAAAAGTTATAAAATATTTTTAACAGAACTTGATATAATTAAAGGAAAAAAAATGAAAAAACTGCTCACAAAAATACTTATCTGTCCAACTTGTCTTCCTTATGAAAATGAGCTTTTTTGTGAAATTATTAAGGAACAAAACCAAGATATTATAACAGGCTCTTTAAAATGTAATCAATGTAAAGGTATTTATCAAATCAAAAACGGAATAGCGTTTCTTGAGCCCATAAATGAACAAATACAAGAAGAAACCATAAATAGATATGAAACCTCTTTGCTTGTTTCTTCATACTTATGGTCTCATTACAGCGATATTTTAAAGGATAGTTTAGCAAGTACTGCTTATTTGAAGTGGGCTGATCTTATGGATAATCATTCTGGAATTTCAGTTGATACAGGATGTGCTGTTGGGCGTTATACTTTTGAAATGAGTAAAAAAAGTGATTTTGCAATAGGTATTGATAATTCCAAAGCTTTTATAGAATCAGCAAGAAATTTAGCATTAAAAAGAAAAGTAAAATTTAACCTTAAAACCGAAGGTTTGTTAACAAAAGAAGTTAAGATAAATTTACCAGAAACATGGAACACCGACAAAGTTGAATTTATAGTGGGAGATGCTCAAAAAATTCCTTTTAAGGCAAAGACCCTTACATCTTTTGCTTCTATTAATCTTGTTGATAAACTTCCTTTTCCAATTCAGCATCTTAAAGAAATGAATCGAGTTATAAAGGATAAAAAATCACAGGTTCTTTTTTCTGATCCTTTTTCATGGTCAACTGATGTTACTAAACAAGAAAACTGGTTAGGGGGAACAGAAAAAGGAGAGTATAAAGGCAGAGGAGCAGATAATATTACAGGTCTTTTAAAACAAAAAAAAGGGGTATTAGCACCTGTATGGGAAATTAAAAAACAAGGTTTTATTCCTTGGAAAATACGGACTCACAGCAATCATTTTGAATCAATTCAAAGTTGTTTTATTAAAGCCACACGATAATCATGTTAATATAAATATTTTAGACTTTTTATAAGTTCATTAAAGTTACTGTACAAGTAAAAAGGATAAAAATTAAAATGAATAAAATTGTGATTATCAATAAAAAATTATGTGTGGCTTGTGAGGAGTGCGTATATTTATGCCCTCAAAATATTTTGTTTGTTGATAAAAATGCAAATACCTGCAAAGTTTCAAATGAATTGCTTTGTGATAGATTGCGAGGATGTGAAGATATTTGCGAAGTTAAGGCAATAACGATTAAATAAAGGGTTTAGAGGGCTAGCAGTCAAGGGTTAGGGGTCAAGTCTTAAGTCAAGTTTGTTCTTGATACTTGCTCCCTATTTACTATTATTATTTTTTTATAATTTTTAGACATTCAGAGTTTTTACAGAATTTTTACAATTAAGTTTTTATATTTTATAATAACTGTAAGTATCTGTTTTGTCGAATTTTTATTTTTTTTTATTAAGTTTTTCATCTGCATATTTAATATAAATAATTTCACCCTTCTTGTAATTAAATCCTTTCTTAATTATATCATCCATCAATTATATTAAAAAATTTTTCGTCTGCTTTTCAGTATTTTCAATTTTAATTTCTTATGAGTTTATCATCCATGCAAACAAAAATGAAAAAAATCGCTGTTGTTGGGATGTCTTGCGTTTTTCCGGGTGCAAATAATATTAAAGAATTTTGCAAAAATATAATGGAAAAGCAAAATTCTATTATTAATGTACCTGAAAAAAAATGGATTACATCTCCTGATTCAGTATTTTCAAAAAAAAATAAACCAGACACTATATGTTCAAAAAAAGCAGGTCTTATAACAGATTTTAAGTTTGATCCTAATGGATTTAATATTGATAAAGATCTTCTTACAAGGCTTGATCCTGTTCATCAAATAACTCTTGATGCAGGTAAAAAAGCATTAGCTCAATGTTATATTTCCAATGATGATAAAAAAAGAACAGGAGTTATTCTTGCAGCTATTTCTCTTCCAACAGAAAAGTCATCTAATATTGCATGGAAAATTCTAGTTGAAAAAAAATCCAATATTTTAACAAAAGCTGATGTTCTTTCTGCTCAAGTTGTATCAACTCCTGCTTCTATTCTTGCAAGGGCAATGGGGCTTAAAGGTGGATGCTATACTTTGGATGCTGCTTGTGCTTCATCTCTTTATTCAATAAAACTTGCCTGTGATCAACTTTCTCAGATGAAAAATGACATAATGATTGCAGGTGGTGTTTCAAGGCCTGATTCTCTTTATACTCAAATAGGATTTACACAACTTCATGCTCTTTCTCCTTCTGGAACATGCTCTCCTTTTGATGAAAAAGCTGATGGTCTTGTAGTTGGTGAAGGTGCTGGGATAATTGTTTTAAAGCGTTTGCAAGATGCTTTACATGCTGGAGATAAAATTTTTGGTGTGATTGCAGGTGCAGGATTGTCCAATGATATTAAAGGAAGTCTTATTTCTCCTGCAAGTGAAGGTCAAATAAGAGCAATGACAAATGCCTATAAAAGTGCAAAATGGCATCCTAATGATATTCAATATATTGAATGCCATGGTGCAGGAACTCCTATTGGAGATAATGTTGAATCACAATCTATTAAAACTTTATGGGAAAATGCTAATGCCCTTAAAAAAGGGTTTTCCATTGGTTCCATAAAGTCAATGATAGGTCATACTTTAACAGCAGCAGGTGCTGCTGGAGTTATAAAGACACTTGTTTCCATGAATGAAAAAAAACTTCCTCCTTCCCTTAATTTTTCGTCATTTCCTAAAAACAGCCCTTTAAATTCAAGTAAAATTAAAGTTCAAAAAAAAGTAGAACAATGGATTTCAGAGCCACTTAAAAATAATAAATCAAAAATTGGAAGAAGAGCGGGCATTAGTGGTTTTGGATTTGGCGGAATAAATGCACATATACTTTTGGAAGAATTTAATTTAAAAAATAAATTTTTTCCTTTGTCATTCCCTAAAATAAAGGAAATAAAAGCATCAAAAATAAAGTCAACTAATTTTTCAAAAGAACATTCTGATATTTCCATTGCAATTATTGGAATGGAAACAATAACAGGAAAAGCACATAATTTAAAAGAATTTCAAGAACTTGTATTATCAGGCAAAGAAAAAAAATCCCAAAACCAATGGAAAATCAAGGAAATTTCAACCTATGCTGGAGAATTTCATATTCCTCCAAATCAATTAAATGATATTCTTCCACAACATATTCTTATGCTTAAAGCTTCCAAAGGAGCTTTTTTAAATGCAGGCATATCTTTAAGACTTTCCTTAAATCATGAATTTAATAATGACAAATTAAATAAAGATGAACCTCAAAATCATGAACTTAAAAGAAATGATATAGATAGATCTAAATTTGGTGCAGCAATTGGTATAGAGTTTGATTTTAATGCAACTGATTTTTATTTAAGATGGAACGCAGATAATCTAAAAGACTTTATATCTCCTCCTCTTACATCAAACAGAACTCTTGGTGCTCTTGGAGGAATTGTAGCAAGCAGAATTGCAAGGGAATTTAATTTAGGTGGACCATGTTTTACAGTTTCTGCAAAATCTTGTTCAGGTATAAAAGCATTGGAAATTGGAATTAATTCTCTAATATCCGGGGAAACAGATATGTTTCTTTGTGGAAGTGTTGATATTTGTGATCCAAGGCAAAAAACTTTAAATAATATTCTAGAAAATAATTTTAAAAGCAAAAATTCTTTTATGTCTGTTTATTCTGAAGGAGTAGGAGCTGTTATATTAAAAAGACTTGATCAGGCAGAAAAAGATGGAGACAGAATATATGCTGTAAT
Source organism: Desulfobacteraceae bacterium 4572_130 (assembly GCA_002084425.1). Lineage (GTDB taxonomy): Bacteria > Desulfobacterota > Desulfobacteria > Desulfobacterales > Desulfobacteraceae > 4572-130. The sequence continues at coordinate 106,396 of NBLN01000002.1, forward strand.
AAAGGGAACAAGTGCTTCATCTGGAGGAGAACTTTTACATGAAAACTTAACAAATACTTCTAGTATTAAAAAAACATATCAATCATCACTTAAAAAATGCTTTGATTTTTCTAAAATATCTCCATTATCAATTTCATTATATGAAACACATGGTGAATTATATAAAACACATGAAAATAATAATTTTCCAAAAGAAAAATATAATAAAGAAATTGAAGCAAATGCAATTCTTGAATTTTTTAATAAAATAAAAATCAATGATAATTTTTCCTGTGCTATGAGTACAACTTCTTCAACAATAGGTGATACAAAAGCAGGTTCATTATTTTCTTTAATAAAAACAAGTCTTTGTTTATACCATAAAATAATTGCACCTGTTCCTTATTTTGTTTCTTCTAAAAGTAAAAAATGGGAAACAACAGGTTTTTATTTTCCCAAGGATCCAAGTTTTTGGATTAAAGAAAATTCCAATAAAAAAAGAAGGGCATGTCTAGGTTCCATGACAAACGAAGGAACATGTTCCCATGTAATTATTGAAGAATTTGTTTTTAAATCTAAATCCAGCTCTTTTATTAAAAATAAAATATTTAAAGAAAAAAAATTACCTCTTGGAAAAAGAAAAACAAACTTTTTTATAATTAAGGCAGATAAAGAACAAGACCTTGTAAAAAATCTTGATAATTTAACAAGATTAATAAAGGAAAATAATAATTTAGATTGTTTTGAAATTGCAGATATTTGGTTTAATAGTAATAGATTAGCTAATAATAAAAACAATAAAAAATATTGTGTTTCCATTGTTTCAAACAATATTAAAGATTTAGAACAATTTATTTTAAAGGCAAAAAAATGCGTAAAAGATAAAAAACAAGGGGATTTTATAAAGGATCAAGGTTTTTGTTATTTTTTAAATTCTAAAGAGAAAAAAGGAAAAATAGCATTTTTATATCCAGGATCTGGAAATCATTTTCTAGGTATGGGAAGAGATATTGGAGTTTTATTTCCTGATATATTGGAATCTATGGATAAAAAAGGAGCATTATTAAACAAACAAATTCTACCTAAACTATATTATCCTAGAAGAGTATCATGGGAAAAGGGATGGGAAAAACATGCATATAATAAAATACAATCCCACCCTCATAATATGATTTTGGGTCAGGTTTTCTTTGGAATTCTTATGACAAAACTTGCTGAAAAATTTAAGCTTATACCTGATGCAGTAATTGGTCATTCTCTTGGAGAAAGTGCTTCGCTTTTTGCGTTGGGAGTTTGGAATGAGCCTGAAAAAATGGTTGATAGAATAGAAAAAACTGATCTTTTTACAAAAAAACTTGCAGGAGATTTTCTAGCAGCAAAAAAAATGTGGGGAATTTTAAATAAAGATGAATTTAATAATATAGAATCAAATAATACAAAATCTAAATGGCAGGTTGCTATTGTAAATATGACTAGACTGGAAATTGAAAAAAAACTTAAACAATATAATTATTTATATCTTCTTATTGTTAATTCTCCTAAAGAAATAATTATTGGAGGAAAACATGATCAACTTAAACAATTTATAAAAGATACAAACTGCAATGCAATATATCTTGATGGAATTATTACAGTTCACTGCCCTCTAGTGGAACCTTATAAACAAGAGTATTTTGATCTTCATACATTTAAATGCCATGTTCCAGAAAAAATTGATTTTTATTCTTGTTTTTCAGGAAAAAAATATATTCCTGACACAAAAAAAACAGCTAAGTCAATTGTAAATCAGGTTGTTCATGGATTTGATTATACCAGACTTATAAATAATAGTTATAATGATGGAGTAAGAATTTTTATTGAAATAGGACCTGGGTCATCCTGCACAAAAGCTGTGAAAAAAATATTAGATAAAAAAGATTATATTTCATTATCCCTTTCTTTAAAAAATGAAAATCAGGAAGTTTCACTTATTAAAGCTTTTGCAAGGCTTATAGCATATGGAGTTCAAATTGATGTCTCACCTTTTTTTAACATACCTGCTTTAAATGATTTTAATAATATAAAAAATAAAACTCAAATTTTATTGCCAATTCATAAATGGAATAAAAAAGCAGAGCAAATTAATTATAAATTGTGTGTTAGTAAAACTAATAAAACCAATGAAGTTAATGAAATTAATAAAACTAATGAAATTAGTGAGATTAGTGAAATTAAAACATCTGATAAAATAAAAACACATCCTTTTTTTCAAACAATTAATAAAATAAATGAAAACTTAGAAATTATAGCACATACACATAATAAATTTCTAGATTTTACTGATAAAAATATTAAAGAATTTGAAAAACAATTTAAAGCTCTTAATCAAATAGCCTGCCTTGCTAATTCTAATAATGAATTTTTGGGTAATACTGACAAGACTTTGGATTTTAAAAGTTCAAATAATAAAATTTTAGATGAACAAATTTCAAATAATGAAAAAAAATCATTATTTACAAGGGAAATGTGTTTGGAATTTGCAACTGGATCTATTTCCAAGGTTTTTGGAAAACAATTTGAAATTATTGATTCATATCCTGTTAGAGTAAGACTTCCAGATGAACCTTTAATGCTTGTGGACAGAGTTATTTCTATTCAAGGTGAAATATTATCATTAAAATCAGGAAAAATAGTTACACAACATGATGTTAAAAAAGGAGCATGGTATCTTGATGGTGGAAAAGTTCCAGTTTCTATATCAATTGAAGCAGGGCAGGCAGATTTGCTTTTATCATCATGGCTGGGTATTGATCATAAAGTAAAGGGAAAAAGAAGATACAGACTTCTTGATGCAAAAGTTATGTTTCATAGAACACTTCCAGAACCTGGTGAAACTCTAGAATATAGAATTGAAATTCAAAGATTTCTTAGGCAAGGTAATGTATATCTCTTTTTTTTCCATTATAAGGGATATATTAATGATGAACTTTTTATATCAATGAAAAATGGTTGTGCAGGTTTTTTCACACAAAAAGAAATTGAAAATTCAAGAGGTATTATTCTTAAAGAAAAGGATAAGGAAAATAAAAAAAAACAAATAGATTTTTCTCCTATTGTTGCCTTAAAAAAAGAAAAATATATGGATGATAAAATAAATGCTTTAAGAAAAGGTAATCTTGAATATTGTTTTGGTTCTGACTTTAAGGGAATTAAACTTGGAAAAAATTTAAGACTTCCTGGAAATAAAATGCATTTAATAGACAGGGTTACAAATTTTGATCCTAAAGGAGGCAGATTTAATCTTGGTTTTATATGTGCTGAAACAGATATAAAACCAGATCATTGGTTTCTTATATGTCATTTTATAGATGATATGGTTATGCCCGGAACTTTAATGTATGAGTGTTGTGCCCATACCTTAAGAATATTTACACAAAGGCTTGGATGGGTAACAAATAAAGATGATGCTTATTATGATATAATATCAGGATTAGAAAATGATTTAAAATGCAGAGGTCCAGTTACAACAAAAACTTGTAAAGCAAAATATGAAATTGAAATAAAAGATATGGGATATAATCCTGAACCATATATTATAGCTGATGCTCACATGTTTTCAGATAATCATAGAATTGTTTTTTATAAAAATATAGGAATGAAGATTATGGGGCTTAGTTATGAAAAAATTAAAAAGTTCTGGAGTGAAAAATCATGAAATATTCAAAAGTATTTATTAATGCTGTTTCTTATGAACTTGCTCCTAATATTATTACAAGTGATGAAATTGAAGAAAGATTAAAACCTTTTTATGATTATATGGGATTTCAAAAAGGTCAGCTTTTAAAACTTACTGGAATTAAAGAAAGAAGATTTTGGGATATTGATCATACTCTGGCAGAACATGCAGCTAAAGCAGGTAAAAAAGCTCTTAAATCTTCTAGTATATCTTCAAAAGATATTCAAGCTTTAGTATTTTGTGGTGTTGGAAAAGATGCATTTGAACCTGCAACAGCATGTACAGTGGCACATGCTTTAAAAATAAATTCTAATGCCCATGTTTATGATGTTTCTAATGCATGCATTGGTGTTTTAACAGGTATAATACAAGTTGCAAATGAAATTGAACTTGGAAATATAAAGGCAGGTCTTATTGTTTCGTGTGAAACATCAAGGCAAATTATAGAATCAACAATTAATGAGCTTAACCAAGTAAAAACTATGGAGTTATATAAAAAAACTGTTGCAACATTAACAGGTGGTTCCGGGGCATGTGCTGTTCTTTTAACTAATGGTACAATTGGAAATAATATGGATAAACATAAGATTAAAGGTGGGGTTGTAAAACAAGCAGCAGAATTTCACAAATTATGTCGATGGAGTTTTAGGGAAAAAGGCATGCCATGTAATTCAAAAGTACAAATAAGAACACATGCTGGCAAAGTACTTGAAAATGGTTTAATACTTGCAAAAAAAACATTTAATGCTTTTAAAAAAGAACTTTTAATTCCAGAAAATAAACCTGATAAATTTATTTGCCATCAAGTAGGTTCCATACATCAGAAAATGTTTCAACATGCAATTAAGATAGCTTATGAAAAAGATTTTTCTACATATGAATATCTTGGTAATATGGGCACAGTTTCCCTTCCTATAACTGCTGCTATTGCTGATGAAAGAGGTTTTCTTAAAAAAAATGATTATATAGGTTTTTTAGGTATTGGATCTGGGCTTAATTGTTTAATGCTTGGAATTGAGTGGTAAAATAATTATGAATTATTATAAAACCAGTTTTTTGAAAATATTATGATTAGAATTATAAACAATAAAAAAACATCAACAAAGGGCTTTGCCCATATTTATCCATTTAAATCAAATTTTTTAAATATAAATGGACATAAACTTCATTATCTTAATAAAGGCAAAGGCAAACCCATTATTATGATACATGGAAATCCAACATGGTCATTTTATTTTAGAAATCTTATAAAAGAGCTTTCTAAAAAATATCGAACAATTGCTCCAGATCATATAGGTTGTGGTTTTTCAGATAAACCAAATATTAAAGAATATAATTATACACTTGAAAATCGTGTTAATGATTTTAATTTTTTAATAAAAAATCTTAATATAAAAGAAAAAATAACCTTAATACTTCATGATTGGGGTGGAATGATTGGACTTTGCTGGGCACTTAAAAATATCAATAAAATTGAAAAAATAATTATAACTAATACTTCTGGATTTCTTCTTCCTAAAAATAAAAAACTTCCTTTAAGGCTTTGGGTCTTAAAATATCTTAATTTTTTTGCAGTTCCATTAGTTCTTGGATTTAATATATTTTCTAAAGCAGCTCTTTTTATGGCTTGTAAAACCAGACTTTCCAAAGATATTAAAAAAGGACTTACTGCTCCCTATAATTCATGGAAAAACAGAATTGCAACTTTAATGTTTGTTAAAGACATTCCTTTAACTAAAAAAGACAAATCCTATAATCTTGTTAAACAAGTTGATGAAAATCTTTTTAAATTAAAAAAAATTCCTTTAATGATTTTATGGGGAAAAAAAGATTTTGTATTTGATATGAATTTTTTAAATGAATGGAAAAACCGTTTTCCTAATGCAGAAATACATTTGTTTAAAAATGCAGGCCATTATGTTTTTGAGGATAAACATCAGGAGGCTTGCACATTAATAAAAAATTTTATTGAAAAATAATGGCTTGTAGAAAAAAATAACAAAATTACTTATTTTGAGGCATGGATCAAATCTTCTATTTTTTTATTTTTGTTTTTCCATAGTTCGTTAAGCCAAATATGAAAATTATTTCTAAACTCAATATCATTAAAGTGATCACCTGTTAAATTTTTTGTTACAGGAATTATTTCCACATCAATAATAATATGTTTAACTTGTCCTGATATAAAAGACCAAAAAGTATTTGTTTTATCAGGATAAACAATAGTTACATTAATTATTTTTTTGATCATGTCATCCATTGCACTGAGAACAAGACCAATTCCCCCGGCTTTTGGCATTAAAAGATTATTATATTTTGATTTTTGAAGTTTATGCTTTGCTTTGGTATAGCGGGTACCTTCAATAAAATTCATAATTGAAACAGGTATTGTTTTAAATTTTTTACATGCCTTTTTTGTGATTTCAATATCTTTTCCCTTTAAATGAGGATTTTCCCTTATAAATTTTTTTGAGTATCGTTTCATAAAGGGAAAATCTAAAGCCCACCAAGCAATGCCAAGAACAGGCACCCATATAAGTTCTTTTTTAAGAAAAAATTTCAGCATTGGAATTTTTCTATTAAATATTTTTTGAAGTACAAGTATGTCTGTCCATGCCTGATGATTGGAAATCACTAAATACCAGTCTTTTTGTTTTATATTTTCCATTCCACGCACATCCCAGTGAATGCGGCTAAAAAGATCTGAATTAAAAGAATTTATACTTATCCATGATGTTGCAATAAACATAAGTATTTTATTACATATTTTTGTAAAAAAAGGGATGGGAATAATAAGCTTTAATAAGGCAACTAGAAAAACAAATAAGCATAAACTAAGTGTATTAATGAAATATATTAAAAAAGACATTATGCCTTTTAAACTAGTTGGCAAAAAATCAAGCATGTTTTAATTCCTTTTGTCTGCTTCTTATTATCTGGTTCTTAGTTTTTGACGAACTTGTAATTTCTATTTTCTTGCCTTAATTATTTTTCATTTTTCACTTCTGACTTTTTATTTCTGTATTCTTATTTTTCATTATATTTTTAATGCAGCAAGGTACCCTTGGTGTATTGCATTTCCAATATTTCCTGGTTCAATGCAATCCCCAATTTCTGTAAATAAATAATTAGAATTTTTTAAGGCTTTGGAAAGATTATTTTCAGATTTTGAACCTGTAGCAATTATTATTAAATCAAATTTTTTTGTTTTTTCTTTATCATCTTTTTTATAAATAACTTTTTTGTTTTTTACTGATAAGACTTCAGCTTTTGTTATTATTTCTACTCCATGTTTTTTTAAATTATCAAGAAGTATCCATTTAGTTGATTTTCCCACATCATTTCCAACTTTTTCAAGAAATTCAAATACAGTAACTTTACAAGATCCCTTGGTAATTAAATTTTTAAGATTATCAACTGGTTCTGCATTGTAGGAAAAAAGAAAATAAAGTGTTTCAGGAGATATTGTACCTTTTAAAGCTGCAAAAAATGCTGTTTCAAGACCTACTGCTCCTCCTCCAATTACAGCTATATTTTTTTTAAAATTATTATCATTTTTTAAAAAATCCCAAGCAGATATTACATTAGGATCATTAATCCCATTAAAAGATGGCATGCTTGGTTTTGCTCCTGTTGCTGCAATAATAAAATCAGGATTTTTCCTTTTTATTAAATCAAGATCAACTTTTGTATTAAAAAAAATATCAATTTTATGCTTTTTAAGCATGGCATTATAATATCTGATAAATTCACCAAATCCATGTTTATGGGGTGTTATAGCTGCAAGGGGAATTTGTCCTCCAATAGAATCAGTTTTTTCATAAATTTCAACTTTATGTCCTGTTTTTTTTGCAGTAATAGCAGCTTCAAGTCCTCCAGGGCCTGCTCCTGCCACAAGAACATATTTTTTGTTATCAGATAAATCTTGTTTTATTTTTCTTGTTTCTTCAAACCCTGTAACAGGATTTCCAATACAAAATAAAGATCTGCCGCTAAATAGTTCATCTGTACACCCCTGGGAACATGCAATACAGGGACGAATTTCATCTGGTTTTCCTTTTTCAGATTTTTTAGGCCATCTAGGATCTGCAATAAGCACTCTTCCAAGATTAACTATATCTGCACATCCATTATTTAGGATTTTTTCTGCATCTTTAGGAGATGTTATACGATTTGATGCCAAAACAGGAATTTTAACAGCTTTTTTAATGTTTAAAGCAAGATATGAAAATCCTGAAGAAGGTAAAACACAAGGGAGCTGTGGAATTTTTGACTCATGCCAGCCTCCTGTTACATTTATGGCATTAATGCCAGTTTCTTCATAAGCTTTTGCAATATAAGGCATATCATTAAAGGAATTACTTTGTTCAACAAAATCATTGCCTGCCATACGAATTGTCAAGGGAAAATCTTTTCCAATTTCATGTTTTATTTTTTTAATAAGCTTTAAAGGGAATTTTAGTCTTTTATCCATTGAACCGCCATATTCATCATTTCTCTGGTTGGTTTTAGGGGAAAGAAACTGGGAAATCAAATAACCTGCAGACCCAATAATTTCAATTCCATCAAACCCGACTTTTTTTGCTCTTTTAGAAGCTTTGCAAAAACAATTAATAACATTATTAATATCATGTATAGTCATTTCTCTAGGAGTTGTTTTTGAATATTTTGAATAAATTGCTGATGGAGCAATAGGTTTTTCACCATTTATAAGAAATGGATGGGTATAGGCTCCAGAATGAAAAAGTTGAATCCATGATTTTGCCTTAGCTTTTTTTATAGTTGATGTTAGTTCTTTAAATGATTGTATTACCTCATCATTATCAATTGTAAGAAATCCAATTCCAGAACCTATAAAATCAACACCACAGGGACCAACAGTAACAATACCAGCACCACCTAAGGCTCTTTCTTTATAAAATTCAATATATCTGGAATTCAATTTTCTATCATAAGAATAAACAAGCCCAATAGAAGGATAGGCAATCCTGTTTTTAATTTTAAGTTTATTAATAAAAACAGGGGAAAAAAGCATTGGATAATATTTGTTCATGATTTAAACTCCTTTCAAGAAAAAAATATTTTATTATTAATGGGGTTCTGGAAATTCTTTATTTACTTTATTCTGGTATTTTTTCTAAAAAAATATTTATCAATAATAATAAATAAGGTCAAATATTCCCCATTAAAAACTAATTTAAAATAAAGTATGTTTGTTTTAAGTTTATAGGCTGAGTATAATTTTCTTGACATATAAACATGTAAAAATTTAAATAATTAGGATATTTTTTACAAACTCCATAGAAATATATTATATAATAAGGATTAACTAATGAATAATACAACCAACCCCCAAAGTTTAAATCCCAATAAACCTCAAAATGCAGATGAATATATAAAACAACTTCGTTTTCAGCTAGCTCAGAATAATGAATGTGGAACAACACATTATAATCTTGCTGTTGCCCTTATTGGGAAAAAAGAATATGACGAAGCTGAAAAACATTTATATGATGCCCTTGAATGCAGCCCATCCCTTGCAGAAGCATATGTTCTTCTTGGGGGACTTTGTCTTCAGAGAAATGACCTTGAAGGTTGTCTTCGGTATAATAAATATGCTGTAAAGGCAAGGGCAGGATTTGCAGAAGGTTATGGTAATATAGGCTTTGTTTTACTTCAGCAATGTACAGGTGAAGATACAAAAGCTGACCAAGAAAAGATTGATATGGCAATTAAAAATCTTAAAAAAGCTATTATTCATAATGCAAAATTTGTTCAGGCATTTACAACTTTGGGAACTGCTTATTTAATGAAGGGACTTGTAAATGAAGCAATTGAAGCAGAACTTGAAGCCATTAAAATTCATCCTGATTTTCCTATTGCTCACAGTAATCTTGTTATAGCATATCTTGAAAAAAAAGATTATGAAAAAGCTCGTTTACATTGCAATAAAGCAGAAGAGCTTGGCTATGAAATTCCAAAAGAACTTAAAGAAGAACTTGATTCTTTATCTAAAAAATAAATGCCATTCTTATAACTCTTTATTTATTTTGTTCTATTATTTTTCAAAATACTATATACATACATTTTTAAAGAAATGAATACTATGTCTTGTATCTGGTATCTATTTTATATTATATATATTTAAAATTTCGATTTTTTATGAGTTTATCAGTTTTTATATTGACAATTGACTGGAAGAACTTTATACAAAATTAACTTTTCCCTAGCAACCATCAATAATATTAAAAAAATAAGATAATTTTATATGGATTATTTATTTTTATATGTTTATTTATGCTGTAAAGCATGATTATTAATAGAAATATTATTTTTTTATCAAAAAATGTAATTTAATTTTTAACGGAGGTAAGTAAATGGCAAAACATAAAACTCCTCTTTTGGACCAGTTGGAGTCTGGACCTTGGCCGAGTTTTGTTTCTGATTTAAAGCACCAAGCAGAAGTCAGAGCAAAAAATGAAGAAGGTATTGAATTCCAGATCCCACAAGATTGCGTAGAAGATCTGCTTGGAGTTCTGGAACTTTCTTACAAACATGGAAGAACTCACTGGAAACATGGTGGAATTGTTGGTGTGTTTGGTTATGGCGGTGGTGTAATTGGAAGATATTGTGACCAACCTGCGTTGTTTCCAGGTGTTGAGCATTTCCATACAATGCGTGTTTCTCAGCCTGCTGGGAAGTATTATACCACAGAGTATCTTAGAAATATTATGAAGTTGTGGGATTTAAGAGGTAGTGGTGTTACAAATATGCATGGTTCCACAGGAGATATTATTTTACTTGGAACAACAACACCACAACTTGAGGAAATTTTTTATGAGTTAACTCATAATTTAAATCAGGATCTTGGTGGATCAGGTTCAAATCTTAGAACACCTGCAGATTGTCTTGGTTCTTCAAGATGTGAATATGCTTGTTATGATTCCCAAGCTTTATGTCATTTTTTAACTAATGAATATCAAGATGAACTTCATCGTCCTGCATTCCCTTACAAATTTAAATTTAAATTTGATGCCTGTCCCAACGGATGTGTTGCATCTATTGCTCGTTCAGACATGTCTTTTATTGGTACATGGAAAGATGATATTCAAATTGATCAAGATGCTGTAAATAAATATGTTGAAAATGATTCTGCATATCCTTCAAATGCTGGTGCCCATAAAAATAGAGATTGGGGTCCATTTGACATTCAAAAAGAAGTTATTAATCTTTGTCCAACAGGTTGCATGAGCTTTGAAAATAAACAGCTTACAATTGACAATGCAAACTGTACCCGTTGCATGCATTGTATTAATACAATGCCAAGAGCCTTAAAACCAGGTAAGGAAAAAGGATGTTCTATTCTTTGTGGTGCAAAAGCACCAATTCTTGATGGTGCTCAAATGGGTTCTCTTCTTGTTCCATTTGTTGAGGTTAATCCTGACAATGATTATCAAGCTATTACAGAAGTTATTGAAAATATCTGGGATTGGTGGATGGAAGAAGGCAATAACCGTGAAAGACTTGGAGAACTGATAATGCGTCAGGGATTCCAGAGACTTCTTGAAGTTACAGGCATTAAGGCTGCTCCTCAGCATGTACAATATCCAAGAACCAATCCATATATTTTCTGGAAAGAAGAAGAGGTTCCTGGCGGCTGGGAACGTGACGTTGAAGAATATAGAAAACATCACCTGAGATAAGGAGGAAAAATAACAATGGCATTTATATCATCTGGATATAATCCAGACAAACCGATGGAAGACAGAATTACAGACATCGGTCCAAGAAAATATGATGAATTTTATCCTTCTGTAATTGCAAAGAACAAAGGCAAATGGTCTCACCATGAGATTCTTGAAGCTGGAGTTATAGTACATGTTGCAGAATCAGGAGATGAAGTTTATACAGTTAGAGTGGGTGGTTGTCGTTTAATGACTACAACCCATCTTGAAGAAATATGTCAAATTGCGGATAAGCACTGTGATGGACATGTTCGTTTTACAACAAGAAATAATGTTGAATTTATGGTTGATTCTAAGGACAAGGTTGAACCTTTAAAAAATGATCTTGCATCCAGAATATTTTCAGGTGGAAGTCAAAAATTTCCCATTGGTGGAACAGGAGCAGGTATTACAAATATTGTACATACTCAGGGCTGGATTCACTGCCATACACCTGCAACAGATGCTTCAGGTACAGTAAAAGCTACTATGGATGAAGTTTTTGAAGATTTTCAAAGCATGAGACTTCCTGCAAAATTAAGAATTTCAATGGCATGCTGCCTTAATATGTGCGGTGCTGTTCATTGTTCTGATATTGCTATACTTGGTTATCATAGAAAACCACCAATGCTTGATCATGAATATCTTGATAAAATTTGTGAAATACCATTGGCGATTAAAGCATGTCCCACAGCAGCAATAAGACCTGCTAAAACTAAACTTGCAGATGGAACAGAAGTTAAAACAGTTGCAGTAAAGAATGAAAGATGTATGTTTTGCGGTAACTGCTATACAATGTGTCCTTCCATGCCTCTTGCTGATACAGAAGGTGATGGTATAGTTCTTATGGCTGGTGGAAAAGTTTCCAATAGAATAAGTCATCCAAAGTTCTCTAAAGTTGTTGTGGCATTTATTCCTAATGACATGCCAAGATGGCCATCAATGACAGATGCTATTAAAAAAATGATTAATGCATATTCCAATGGTGCTAATAAATATGAAAGACTTGGTGATTGGGCTGAAAGAATTGGCTGGGAAAAATTCTTTGAAGTATGTGAACTTGATTTTAGTCATCATCTTATTGATGATTTCCGTCAACAAGCATATATGTCATGGCGTCAATCAACTCAGTTTAAGTTCTAGAAAATTTTAAAAACTTTTATAACTGATTAATATTTTAAAGCTGGAACAATTAATAAATAATTGCTCCAGCTTTAAATTTTTAAGTAAGAAAGGTGATAAAATCATGAGTGAACTTCTTAGTAATAAAGAACTTGCAAATAAAACTGTTGTTGATTTTTTAAAGAAAAAAGAAAAAACAAAAACAAAATTTTATTTTAATGATCTTTGCAAACTTTTTCCAGATGACAAACCAAGACAAATTAAAAAAATTATAAATGTAATGGTAACAGATGAAATTCTTGAGTATTGGTCAAGTGGTTCTACAACTATGTATGGTCTTAAAGGTGCTGGAAAACAAGCTGCAGCTGAAGGTGAAAAATAATAGAAAATAAAAGCAAAAGAATATTAGCATCTAGAATTCCAGGTCTTGTAATTGCTGGGTTATGTGGTGGTTCTGGCAAAACTGTAATATCAATAGGTGTTATAGCAGCATTAAAAAAATGGGGTATAAAAGTAGCTCCATTTAAAAAAGGTCCTGATTATATTGATGCCGGCTGGCTTGCCTTTGCAGCCGGTAGGCCATGCTATAATCTTGACACATTTCTTTGTAATCAATCCCAGGTAAAAAACTCATTTCAAAAAAATTCAGCAAATTCTGATATTGCAATTATTGAGGGTAATCGCGGGCTTTATGATGGTATTGACCTTGATGGTAGAACCAGTACTGCTGAAATTGCAAAACTTTTAAATATTCCTGTTCTTCTAATTCTCGACTGTACTAAAAGTACTCGCACTATGGCAGCTCTTTTAATGGGGTGTCTTCATTTTGATCCTCATGTTAATATTATTGGGGTTGTTCTTAATCGTGTTGCAGGAAAAAGACATGAAAATAAAGTTCAAGATAATATTAGAAAATTCTGTAATATTCCTGTTTTTGGCTCCATCCCAAAACTTAAATCAAAAAATTTTCCTGAAAGACATATGGGACTTGTTCCCTGTGAAGAACATTCGCTTGCCATTTTTTCCCTAAAATCTGCTGTAAAAATTGCACAAGATAATATTGATCTTGATCTAATATTAAAAACATGTGCTACAATATCAAAAAATCAGATTGTTGAACATAACAATATTCAAAGCAATGAATCAAACAACATATCATTAAAACCTGAAACAGATAATAATTTTTTAACTCCTTGTTCTTCTGTTAAATATAGTAATACTCCTGTTATTGGTGTTATAAAAGATTCAGCATTTCAATTTTATTATCCAGATAATTTAGAAGCCCTTATAAAAAAAGGGGCAAAAATTAAATTTATAAGCCCTCTTAAAGAAAAAACCATACCAAAGGTAAATGCTATTTATATGGGGGGGGGGTTTCCTGAAACCCATGCACAAAAACTTACACAAAATTTGGAATTTCGAAAAAATCTTAGACAACTTGCAAAACAAGGTCTTCCTATATATGCAGAATGTGGTGGATTTATTTTTTTAGGGCAGAGTATTAAAATCCTTGATGGCAAAGTTTTTCCCATGACAGGCGTTTTCCCTGTGGATTTCGGGTTTTCTAAAAGACCTGTGGGGCATGGATATACAAAAGTTAAAGTTGTTCATGACAATCCTTTTTTTACAAAAGGACAAGTTATTAAAGGTCATGAATTTAGATATTCCAGTATTTTAAATATTGATTTTAAAGAAAAAGATATGGCATTTAAAATGGAGCGGGGTAAGGGAATTATTAATAAAATGGATGGATTATGTAAAAAAAATGTTCTTGCAACTTATACCCATATACTTGCAACAGGCACATCAGCCTGGGCTGATGGTTTTATTAAAAAAATCCTTGAATTTATGAAAACAAGCTAGAAATTATTTTTACTATACATATCAAAAAAGGCATTTTCTAATGTTAACAGAAAATGCCCTTTTTGATTGATATTATAAATTTTATATAACTCTATATTTATTTTGCTGTTTTGGGATGACAAGTTTTACAAGATACAGGAGCAGCCTTTGGATTTTCTTTTTTGTATCCTTTCTCTTTATTATGATCTTTGTGACATCCTTTACAATTTGCGTGAATTGCATTTTCATAGTATTTTTTAATCTTTTCTTTCTTAGAAATCTTTTCATCTTTTTTCTTTTTTGTTTCTTTATGACATTCTATACACCTTTGAACATCATCTCCCATTTTAAGATCATTAAGTGGTTTACCATCTTTATCATGGTGACATTCACCACATTCAGCCTTATAATCTGTTGAATGCTTTTTATGGGAAAAAGTAACTATACCTTTTTTATGCTTTTTATATTCTTTTGCTTTCATTTTAAAGGAATCTTCAACTTTAGTACCTGCATAAAGAGAATTTGAGGCAAAAGCAAAAACAAGAGCAAGACCTATAATCAATAAAAACCCTAATATTTTTTTATTCATAATTTTTTTACTCCTTTATTTCATATGAATTCATTAAATAATTATTTTAATATTAATATCTTAAAAATTAAAGTATATATAATAAGCCAATTTATTTGTGTCAATAATAAAAAATAAGTGTGCTGATTCAATTAATATATGTTTGAAAGGAAGAATATTTTAAGGGGTTTAAATAAATATATTTTTTTTAAACAATAACCATAAACTACTGTTAATACTGATGTCTTTTTTTGTCCAAATTTTTCTTATGACAGTTAGTGAGATTAGTCTTAAATAGAATTTTTTTTTTATAAACTGTAAGAAAAAGAAAGGCAATATTATTTTTGTTTTCATTAATATTGACAAATTTATCTTATAAAGATATAAAAATTTTCTGATTTAATAATATAGGGAATTTTATTTTATTATTAAATCAATGTATTTTTTATCTATTTTATATTTTAACCATAAAAGGCACGGAATCACACGGAAAAGATTTTATATTTTTTCGTGTTTTTTATGGTTAAAGTTTATAGTTTAACTGAGACCTTTGGATAAAAGAGAACAAGCTCTATTTATTAGGTATTTACAAACATTTTTTTTATACAAAATGCGTTTGTGCAAAGGTTCTTAACTGAGCGGGAATAACTCAGTGGTAGAGTGCGACCTTGCCAAGGTCGAAGTCGCGGGTTCAAATCCCGTTTCCCGCTCCAGATTATTTTTTTAAGATAGGGCGGCTTGGCCAAGTGGTAAGGCAGCGGCCTGCAAAGCCGTTATTCTCCGGTTCGAATCCGGAAGCCGCCTCCATAATAACTTGTATAGCCAGACTAAAATTATTAAGTATCTGATCCTAGCAAAGGATAAAATATTTATAAATTAAAAAAAACATGATGTTTTATATAAAAAAGGACTTAAGAAAAATTTTTAAGTCCTTTTTTTGTTGGTGTTGTTATGAAAATCAAGGAGCTATTTTTTAAAAAAATAAATTATAGACTTCGTTGTTTTTTAATATTTTCATACGCAGTTTGAATTTCATTAAATTTATCATTAGCAAATTTTATAAATTCTTCTGGAAGACCCTTGGAAGCAATTTTATCAGGGTGATATGTTGAAACAAGTCTTCTATATTGTTTTTTTATTTTTTCATTGGAGGAATTTTCATCACAGTCAAGTATTGCATAAAATTTGTTTGTTTCTTTGATATATTTTGATTTTAGCCTTGTATAATCAGCATTGGAAAAATTAAATGTTTTTGCTGCCATTAATAAAAGTACTTCTTCTTGTGGACTTATTAAACCATCTGCTGTAGAAACCCTTAAAAGAATATCCATCATTAGCTCAATTATTTGGGGTTGTAATTTAAAGACTATATAAAATTGTATTGCAAAATCTTCAAAACTTTCATTGGAGTTAAGAGCTTTTTTAAAAATAATAACAGCACTTTTTTTGTCGCTGGGATTAAGCTGGAGATCATTTGTCATAAAATTTTCAATTGAGTCTATTTCTTGCTTAGATATATTACCATCAGCTTTTGCTATTTTCGCAAGCATAGAAAATGCAGCAATAAAAAATGTCATTTGTTTTTCTTCATCATTTGAAAGCCTGTGTTGTGATTTTACATTAGAGATATGAGCTGATTTTTTATCAAAACTGTGACCAAATGCAGCTCCTGCAACAGCTCCAATAGGTCCTCCCAGAGCAAACCCAATTGTACCACCTAACATTTTCCCAAGCCAACCCATAAACACTCCTTTTTAAAAAAATCAAATTTTCTTGTATCAAACCTATAAATTATTATATAAATATCTTCTGATATATTGAAACAATTCTAGTAAGTCAATTCTTACTTGGCTGAGACTTTTCCACAAATGCATTTTTTATAAAAAAAATTATTGTGCAAAAAGCTTCGGGTGTGTCAATGAATAACTATTATATTTATGCATCTCATGGGAAGAAAATCTCTATCTTGTTTTAAATGATTTAACTTCAAAATTAGAACTACTATTCTTTAAGAAATCCTTATTAATATAACTTTTTAAAAAAATATAGGAGTATAATATGGTTGTTTCAAAAGAACTTTTAGAAATACTTGCCTGCCCTAAATGCAAAGGAGATGTTTATATAAATAAAAGCAAAAATGGACTTATATGTGATAAGTGTGAGCTTATTTATGAAATAAAAGATGATATTCCTATTATGTTAATTGAAGAAGCAAAATCAGTAAAAAAATGAGTGTTTTAAAAAAGCCCTATAAAGCAAAATTAATTATTAGTATTTTTATGAATACCAAGGAGATTTTTAATGACATCCTTCCTTTTTTAAAAAAATATTTTGGTGATATTGATATAATAAGTTCATGGTTTGATTTTAATTATACTAACTATTATTATATGGAAATGGGTTCTCCATTATTTAGACGTGTTATTGTTTTTAAGGATTTAATTGAACAAAATATTCTTGCAGAAATTAAGGAAACAACAAATTTTCTAGAAAAAAAATGGAAAAAAAAAGAAAAAAGAAAAATTAATATTGATCCAGGGTTTCTTGTTTTATCAAGATTTGTTCTTGCTACAGGCAAGGATTATTCTCATAGAATATATCTTGGTAAAAGAATATATGCTGATCTTACCCTTATTTATAAAAATGGTAAATATAGGACACTTGACTGGACATATCCTGATTATGCCCATGAAAAAATGATAAATTTTTTGGGCAAAGTAAGAAAAAAATATTTTCTTGATTTAAAGAAGTAAAATAAAAGGGTTTAAATGATAAAAAGTATGACAGGCTATGCCCAGGCATCCTATATCAAAAATATGATTAATATAGAAATTGAGATTCGTTCATATAATAGTAGATATCTTGATATTGTTCTTTATATTCCAAATAAATACATAATGTTTGAACATGGAATAAAAAAAATTATAAAGAAAAATGTTTCCCGGGGGAGGATAGAAATTCATGTTTCAATAAAAGATGACTCTCAAGAATCTTTTTTGTTTGAAGTAGATGAAAAAAAATTAAAAGCTTATTATAAAGCATTATCTTTTATTAAGAAATTTTTGTCCATTAAATCTGAAATAACTCTTGACCATCTGCTTGATACCAAAGATATAATAAAACCTCAAAAAGAAAAAATGGATTCTGAACTTATTGAAAATAATATTTCTATTACTGTTTTTAAAGCCCTTGAAAGTCTTAATAAAATGCGTGAAAAAGAAGGGAGTAATCTTCTTAAAAATATTAATAAGGGTATTTTGATTATAAAGAATAAACTAGAAATAATTGAACAATATGCTGATACTATTCCAAAAATTTATAAAAAAAGGCTTAAGGACAAAATTCTAAGTTTAACACAGGGCATTGAAGAATTGGATGATATAAGGATTTATCAGGAAGCAGCAATACTTGCTGAAAAAAGTGATATTTCTGAAGAAATTATACGATCTTATAGTCATATTAAACAGTTTAGAGAAGTTTTTTCTTCCAAAGAATCCCAGGGGAAAAAACTTAATTTTTTGATTCAGGAATTAAATCGTGAGTTTAATACAATGGGTTCAAAAGCTGGTAAAGCAGAACTTTGTCATACTGTTGTTGATTTAAAAACTGAATTGGAAAAGATCAGGGAACAAATCCAAAATATTGAATAAAGATGGCATTATAAACTTACAATATATTGAACTAGGATACTCTTTTTTGAGACCCTTTTGAATAATTGATTTTTCATTTTAAATAAAACAGAACGATTTGGCAAAGCTCTTGTTTTATATAAACTAGTACTTTTTTAAAATTTTTATAAGTGTTTTGTTCTTTGTTGTGGCCTCTCTAAGTACTAATAATTTTAGTCTGGCCCTTAGTTGTTTAAACTAAAATTTTTAAGGTAAGATTTTTAATTTTTAAATTATTTATAATAAAAGGTAAAATTAAGGTAAAATTATGGAAGAAGTTCTTTTAAATATAGGTTTTAGTAATACTGTAGTTGCTGATAATGTTGTAGCTATTCTTATACCTAATTCTTCTCCTATGAAGAGGCTTAAAAATGAGGCAAGAGAAGATAGGCGTCTTATTGATACTACTCATGGAAGAAAAACAAGATCAATAATTTTAACTGATAGTAATCATGTTATTCTTTCTGCAATTCATGCTGATACAGTATCCCAACGTTTTATTCTTTTAAAAAAAAATGAGCAGAAAAAAATATCATTAACTACAACATAATGGCATTGTAAAAAAAGTATGTTAAGACTTATTAAGGGAGATAGCATAATAGTTTGAAAATAAACTGCTATAAGGCAGGTTTGGTTATTAATTCTTAGTTTGTCTTACAACAAAACATGAAAAAATATTAAGTAATTATAAGTTTTTTCATATACAATGGAACAAGGAATTTTTATGAAACAAGGAAAAATTTTTATTATATCAGCTCCTTCCGGGGCTGGAAAATCAACTTTATGTAATTTAATACTTAAAAATTTTCCTGATATTTCATATTCAATATCTTATACAACAAGAAAGCCAAGAAATAATGAAAACCATGGGGTTGCTTATTCTTTTATTACAAATTATGAGTTTGAAAAAAAAATAGAAAAAAAATTCTGGGCAGAATGGGCTATGGTTCATGGTAATTATTATGGGACTTCTATTGAATTTATTAATCAAAAAATTGAATCTGGAAAAAGTTTGATTCTTGATATTGATATTCAAGGCGCAAAAAAAATTGTGGACTTATATCCTGATGCAATAAAGATTTTTATTATGCCATTGTCTTTTAATATACTTGAGCAAAGGCTGATATCGCGTAATACTGATTCAAAAGATGTTATTAAAAAACGCCTTGAAAATGCTAGAAAAGAGATTAGTCAAAAAGATTTTTATGACCATGTGATTGTGAATGATGAGTTGGAAAAAGCTTTTAGGCAAATAAATAAAATTATAAAAAAGGCTTTTTGTGAAAACTAGAAAAAAACAGGAAAGACAAGAAATTCTTCTAGGCTTGCATTCTGTTTATGAAGCATTAAAGGCTGGAAAAAGACAAATTTTTAAAATTTTTATATCTAGAGATTTTAATCAACCTAATATAAAAAAAATTATTAATTTTGCAATAAAGAAAAAAATTCCCTTTGAATTTATAAAATCTGATTTTCTTGATGTGATGACAAAAAATTCAAAACATCAAGGTATTGCAGCAAAAGTTGGACATTATCCTCTTGTAAAAATTGATATTGTTTTTAAAGAAATAAAAAATAATTCAGCTAGAGATTTTATTCTTATAATTGAATGTCTTGAAGATCCTCATAATTTGGGTGCTCTTATACGAACAGCTTTATGTGTTGGTATTGATTTTATAATGATACCAAAAAATCGAGCCGTATATCCTTCGCCTTCAGTATCAAGGGCTTCAGCAGGTGCTCTGGAACATGCAAATATTTCTTTGACAACAAATACAGTTTCTGTAATTCAAAGATTAAAAAATCAGGGTTTTTGGATTGCGGGTCTTGATGCACAGGCTAGAACCTCAATTTTTAAAACCAATCTTCCTCAGAAGCTTGTTCTTATTGTTGGTGGCGAGCATAAAGGTATTAGGCCTCTTGTGAAAAAACAATGCGATTTTTTAATATCTCTTCCTCAAAAAACAGGTGTTTCCTCTCTTAATGCTTCAGTTGCAGGTGGAGCTGCAATGTATGAAGTATTTCGTCAAAAAAATCTATAACAAAATATGATAGAAAGTTTTTACAATACAATTAAAAATGAATTTTTAATACATCAATACATTATTTGCCTAATAGCAGTTATTGAAAAGGAGAGACACAGTGTTTAAAAAACTCAAAGGGAAATTAACAAAAAATAAAGGATTTACTCTGATTGAGTTAATGATAGTTATAGCTATTATTAGTATTCTTGCAGCAATTGCGATTCCGCAATTTATACAATATAAAGCTTATGCTTATAATGCAGCATCACTTTCTGACCTTTATAATTTAAGACTGGAGCTTGAAGGATATAATGCAACTTGGGATCAATATCCCAGTACTAATTGAGACCTTTAACCAAGCATTTTTTATAAAAATATTTTTAAAAATATAAAATATCTTTTTCTAATTTTTAATTAAAAAAATGTTTGTAAATGCTTATAAATATGGCTTGCTTTCTTTTCCCCCAATTTTAGATTCAAGGTATTACAATATATCTTCACCATAAAATTTAAACAAAATCATGCATTGTGCAAAAGTCTCTAATTAAAATATCGTTATAAATTTATCATTATTAATTATGGAGATATTTATGAATAACATCTTTAGAATCTTAATTGTTTTTTTTATTATAGGTTTTTTTAATTTTGTTTATGCTGACACTACAACTAAAGGTGGTGCTATTGCAGATATTAAAGATTCAGATGAAAGACCTGGTATTACATTTACACCTTCTGCTAATACTCTTATTAGCTGGAATATTACAGCAACTGCCTATTATATAGGTTCAGCAAGTTCAAAAACAACACCTGCTAATGGAATTGAGTATGCAATGGTTTCTAATTATAATGGATATTATCAAAAAATTCAGACTCAAGATGAAAGCAAAATAACAACTCCAGGAACTCCAGGTATAGTTCCTGTTGATTGGACACCCATGGGTGGAAAAAAATAATTAAGGTATATATTAAATTTGAATTTTTTTATAAGTTTCTTTTTATAGCAATTTTCATTTTAATATATATTAAATCAATCTATTTTTTTGTTATGCCTTTAGAGTACTACTCCAAATTATAGGTGACATATAAATCAGGTTAAACGATCTATTGTATATTTAAAATTAAAAAAGATAGTATATTATACAAAGAGTTATGTTCCTTAGTAGTTATAGTTTTTTTTTGATAAAATTCTTGAATTAATTATTCTAGAGACCTTAGCAAAATTTGCTAGATTAATAGGTATTGATAAGTAGTCTTTTAAACATGAAAAATATAATATTATACGACACAACACTACGGGATGGAATGCAGGGAGAAAATATTTCCTTTTCCATTAATGATAAAATAAAAATTGCAAATAAACTTGATGACATTGGGATCCATTATATTGAGGGAGGATGGCCAAGTTCAAATCACAATACTTTACAATTTTTTAAACTTGCAAAAAAAATTAAGTTTAAAAATGCCAGACTTACTGCTTTTGGTTCCACAAGACGACCTTATATAAAAGCCTCCCAGGATTTAAATTTAAAAGCTCTTATTGAATGCAAAGCTACAGTTATAACAATTTTTGGAAAATCCTGGGATCTGCATATTAAAAAACTCATGGGAAATACTCTTAAAGAAAATCTTTTAATGATCCAAGACAGTATTTTATTTTTAAAAAAATATGACAGAGAAATTATTTATGATGCAGAGCATTTTTATGATGGGTATTTTGCAAATCCTGAATATGCAATTAAATGTGTAGAAGTTGCAATAAAAAGCGGATGTTCTAGTATTGTACTTTGTGATACTAATGGCGGTACTATGCCTCATGATATTGAAAGAATTACCAGTATTGTTTACAGAAAAATTAATGATAAATTTAATTTTAAAATAAATCTGGGTATTCATTCTCATAATGATTGCGGGCTGGCTCTTGCAAATTCAATATCAGCAGTTAGAGCAGGTGCTTCCATGATTCATGGAACTATTAATGGTTATGGAGAAAGATGCGGTAATACCGATCTTACATCTATAATGCCAATACTAAGTTTAAAAATGAATATAAAATGTATTTCCAAAAGTAATTTAAAAAAGATTAAATCTTTATCAAGATTTATAAGTGAAACAGCTAATATAACACCTTTAAATTATAGACCCTTTGTTGGGAAAAGTGCGTTTGCCCATAAGGGAGGAATACATGTAAGTGGTATAATGAAAGAACCTAGGGCTTATGAACATATTGATCCATTTCTTGTTGGTAATAAAAGAAGGGTTCTGGTATCTGCACAATCAGGAAAGAGTAATATTAGATATAAAATAAAAGAAATGGGATTAGAGTTTTATAAAAATGGTTTTAATGACAAGGATATTTTATCCAGCATAAAAGAAAAGGAAGATAAAGGATTTCAATTTGATGTTGCAGAAGGGTCTTTAAAAATCCTTATGGAAAAATTAACAAATCAGTTTAAACCATATTTTGCTCTTGAATCATTTAGAGTTACAATTGAAAAAAATAAACAAAAACCATGTTATGCCTATGCGCTTATTAAAATCAGAGTAGGGCACAGAATAGAAATAACAGCAGCTGAAGGAAATGGTCCTGTAAGTGCCCTTGATAATGCTTTGCGAAAAGCACTTCTAAAGATTTTTCCAGAAATTAATGACATGCATCTTGTTGATTTTAAAGTTCGTGTATTAGAAGGAAGTGATGGAACAGATGCAAAAGTAAGAGTTTTAATCGAATCAAGAGATGAAAATAATATTTTTACAACATTGGGTGTTTCAGATGATATTATTGAAGCTAGCTGGCAGGCTTTAGCTGATAGTTTTCAATATCACCTTTCAATTAATAATAAATGAAAATCATGAAATTTCACTCACTAATTGCATTTTTTATTTGAACAGCATTTTTTACGAGTTTATGAAAAATGAAAAATAATAAAATTTTAATATTTGATACAACCCTAAGAGATGGTGAGCAATCTCCAGGTGCTAGTATGAATATAGGTGAAAAAGTACGAATTGCAACCCAGCTTGAAAAACTGGGAGTAAATATTATTGAAGCAGGATTTCCAGCAGCTTCTATGGGTGATTTTAAAGCAGTTAAAATAATTTCTGAAAAACTTGAAAAATCCCAGATTGCAGCTTTGTGCAGGACACATCTTCAAGACATAACAAAAGCATGGGATGCAATAAAAAAAGCAAAACATCCTAGAATTCATGTGTTTATTGCAACTTCTGACATTCACATGAAATATAAACTTAGAATGTCAAAAAATCAGATTATAGAAAAAGCTGTTAAAGCTGTTAAATATGCAGCATCTTTTACTGATAATATTGAATTTTCCGCAGAAGACAGCTCAAGAAGTGATCCTGATTTTTTATGTCAAATCTTTAATGCAGTTATTGATTCTGGAGCTTCAACAATAAATCTTACTGATACAGTTGGATATGCAGTGCCTGGTGAATTTTCTAAGCTTATAAAATATATTATAAAAAATACTTTAAATATACACAAAGCTGTTCTAAGTGTTCATTGCCATAATGATCTTGGTCTTGCAACTTCCAATACGCTTGCAGCTATTAGTTCTGGGGCAGGGCAGGTAGAAGTTACAATAAATGGTATTGGAGAAAGAGCTGGAAATGCGTCCCTTGAAGAAGTAGTTATGTCTCTTAATACCAGACCCAATTTTTTCCAAAAAAAAACTTCAATAAATACTAGAAAAATATATGAAATATCACGCCTTGTAAGAATGATAACAGGTATAACAATTCAACCTAATCGTCCCATTGTTGGTGCAAATGCGTTTTCCCATAAAGCAGGAATACATCAACATGGTATTTTAAAAAATCCAATGACATATGAAATTATGAAACCTGAAACCATAGGGCTTAATAAAAATAAATTAATTCTGGGAAAGCATTCAGGTCGCCATGCATTTTATGCTCATGTAAAAGAAATGGGATATAATCTTTCTGAAAATGAATTAAATTTAATATTTAAAAAATTTAAACTTCTTGCTGATAAAAAAAAGAAGATTTTAAGTGATGATATTGAAGCTTTAATAAATGAGGAAATTTTAAGAACCAGGGAAGTTTTTTCTCTTAAATCTCTTTATGTTTCAACTGGCACAGAAGTAGATTCAACAGCAACTCTGGAACTTAAAATTAATAATAAAATTGTAAATGGTTCAACAAAGGCAAATGGTCCTATTGATGCTGTGTTTAACACAATATCAAGAATTACAAATACAAAATCTGAATTGCTTCGATTTTCAATCAGCGCACTTACATCAGGTACTGATGCTCAGGGTGAAGTAACAGTAAGACTTATTGAGCATGGAATTATTGCCCTGGGAAGAGGTACTTCCTCGGATATTATTATAGCAAGTGCCCTTGCCTATATAAATGGCTTAAACAGACTTGAACATTTGAAAAAAGAAAATTTTACAATAAAACAAGAGTCATTTTAGTAAAAAAATGAAAATAAATACAATTATAAATAGATATATTTTTAAAGAACTTGTTTCACCTTTTTGTGTAAGCCTTGTTTTTCTTAATTTTATTTTTTTAATGACAAGAATTCCTGATATTATAAATATGATTGTAAATTATAATACAGAAGTTTTATCTGTTTTGCTTTTAATTGTTTATTCTCTTCCACGGTTTTTGGAATTTACTATTCCAATGTCTTTAATGATTTCAATAATTCTTACATTTATGCGCTTATCAAGGGACAATGAGATTATTGCACTTAAAGGAGCAGGAATTACAATATATAAACTTTTTATTCCTGTTTTAATATTTTCTTTTTTAAGTACATGCTTAACTATTGGGATTACAGTTTGGGCAGTACCTTTTGGTAAGTTTAGTTTTAAGAAAAAAAGTATTGAAATTGTACAATCAAACTTAAATATTGTTTTGGAACCCCAGAGATTCAATAACAGGTTTAATGATGTTATGATTTATTTAAATTCAATAGATATAAACACAAAACAGTTTAAAGATATTTTTATTCAAGATAATAGAATAAAAGAAAGGGTAACTATTTCCCTTGCCCCAAGGGGCATAATTATTTCAGATTTAAAGAGGAATTTCTATACTTTAAGGCTCTATAAAGGAATAATTAATCAGGTTAATTTAAAAGATAGATCTGTTAACACTATTAATTTTGATATGTACGATATAAATTTAGACCTTAAAAATATTGGTAAACATGGAAAAGTATCAAAAGATTTTGATGAAATGAGTTTAAAAGAGCTTTTAAAGTTTATAAAAAAAGATTTTAAAAATAAAGCTGATTTAAATTCAGCTTTAATTGAATTTCATGAAAAATTTTCTATTCCGTTTGCATGTCTGGCACTTGGAATTCTTTCACTACCTCTTGGGCTTTTTTCTTTATCCTCAAAACATTCATCAGGTTTTGGTTTGGGATTATTTTTTTTTATTTTATATTATTTATTACTTTCAGCTGGATGGTCCTTGGGAGAAGCAGGATTTTATCCTCCTTTTTTTGCAATGTGGACACCTAATTTTATAATAGCGGGAATTGGAATATGGTTTATTATTCGTGTTGCAAATGAGGATTATATAAAAATACCCCATGTTATTAAGATATTACTTATTAAGTATAAAAAATAGATAATAAAAAGGGTTATAATAATAATGTGTAGATACTATGACCAAGTAATTATAGGAGACAGTTTAGAAGTATTAAAAGGGATAGATAGTAATTCTATAGATTTAATAATTACATCACCACCATATTTTCAACAAAGAGATTACGGTAATAGAAATTTAGGTATTGGAAATGAAAATTCAGAAAATAAGTATTTAGAAAATTTATTTGAAATTTTTTATGAAAGCGTAAGAGTTACTAAATTAACGGGTACAATAGTTTATAATATCGGAGATAAATATTTGAATGGTGGATTGTCTTTAATACCATATAAATTTGCAGTAAGAGCTATAGAAAGTAAAAAGGTTTTTCTTGTTAATAATATTACTTGGGCAAAACTCAATCCAACTCCACGCCAAGACAAACGAAAATTAATCCAATCAACAGAGCCTTTTTTTATTTTTGCAAAAACAAAAAAATATCAATTCAGTTTAGAAAACTATTTAAAGCATCTTGATGAATTAAATAGGAAACAAGGGATACCTTCTAAAAAATTAGGAAGAACATATTTTGAGTTGATTGCAAATTCTGAACTTACAAAAACAGAGAAAGAAAATGCAGAGCAACAACTTAATAAAGCGATACAGTCTGTCTATAAAAGAGAAATAAGTGGTTTTAGAATGAAAATAAGAGGGATTCACAAGCTTGCTTATGGTGGACAAGCAGGGGGTAGGAATAATCAGATTATTAATAATGGCTTTACAATAATTAAAATAAATGGAAATAAATTAAAAAAGGATATTATAGAAAGTCCTGTTGAAATAACAAAGGACAATAAACATCCTGCTGTTTATCCTTTATATATTATTCAGGAATTAATTAAATTATTAACAGAAGAGGGTGATATCGTTTTAGACCCATTTAATGGTAGTGGGACAACCTGTTTAGCAGCAAAAAATTTAAAAAGACATTATATAGGAATAGATATAAATCCTGAATATGTAAATTTAGCAAAAAATCGTTTGAAACATAATAAATATGAACAGGAATTATTTATATGAAAGAGAAAAAGATTTTAGAGCAGGCGTATAAAAAAGCCCAAAAATTACTAGAAGAAAATAAATTATATAAGTTTAAGCCCACAATAAAAATAGATATTGATTTGTTAATTGCTAAAATTGAAAAAAACAAATCAATTGTATCAGCATTAGTAACAAGTCTTGTTAAAAAAATTATAGATTCTAAACAAGATATTCGTTTACATAGAATCGATTTTCAAAATGGATATTCTGCTAGAAGTTTAGATACAAAAGTTACAAGTCCTTTTTTTAAAGAAAAATTTCCTAAATATGCAAATAAAGAAAGTGCTTTTCTTACACTCGCTACAAGAGAAAGAATTAAATGGACAAAAAATGATGGGAATAATTTAAAAATTCGAAATAAAGATTTGAAAAATAGCTTTTTAAATGTGTTTGACCAAATAGAAGTCCATAATAAAAGACCTCAAAATTATTTGCATTATCTTTTTGTCAAACTAATTGAATTATCAAAGAATGATGATTTAATTTTTCAATTAGCCGCAAAACAAAATAAAAAAATTGGATTACTTAATATTAACTTGATTTTAGAAATGTTAAACAATCATTTTAATTCAAAATTAAGTTCTCGGTTGCCCGTAATAGCAATTTATTCTATTTATGAAATTTTAATGCCTATTTTAAAGCGCTATGAAAATAAAAAACTAATGCCTTTACAGGTTCATACATCATCTGACAAACATGGTTTTGGTGATATTGAAATATATGATTTTAAAAATAATCCTTTTGAGATAGTTGAAATAAAACATAAGATTCCAATAAATAAATATTTGATTTTTGACATTGTTAAAAAAATACAAAACACTAAAATTAATCGTTATTATATTTTAACAACTTTTATTACAGGCTTTGAAAATAATGAAACAGAAAAAATGGTTAATAAATTTATAATAGAAGTTAAAAAACAAAGAAGTATTGATATTATTGCAAATGGCATAATAACCACTTTAAAGTATTATCTGCGTTTTATTGATAATTATAATTTGTTTATTGAAACTTATACACAGAATTTAATAAATGATGCAAAATATTCAACAGAAGTAAAAGTATCGCATATAAAAAAATGGACTGAAATATTAAAAGAATATGGTATTGAATAACTTATATAATAAATCATTTTTATCTGACATTTTCCCACTAATTTTAAAAATGCAGAACAACTCAATCGTTAGGATATAATAATTAAATGTCAATTATTCATAAATACTGGTTAAGGGAATTTATAAAGTTTTTTTTAATTGTTCAAGTGATTGTCCTTTGTATATTTGTTTTTGTTGACTATCTTTCTAATATAAATAAATTTTTAAAATTTGATTTTACACTTTTAAATGGTTTTAAATATGTTTTTTTGAAAATTCCTTTTATGTTTGTTCAGCTTACCCCGGCAAGTGTTATTATTGCAGTAATTGTTGTTTTTGGACTTATGAATAAAAATAATGAAGTTATTGCTTTAAAAACAAGTGGGATAAGTATTTATTATCTTATTAAACCTTGCTTATATTCAGGAATTTTTCTTGGGTTGCTTATGTTTTTTCTAGGAGAAATACTGGTTCCTGTAACAATGTCTAAAGCAAATTATATTAAATATTCAGGGTTTAGAAATAATACAGAAGCTTATACAGCAAAAGAGGATATTTGGATAAAACAAGAAAACAAAATAATTCATTTTAAATATTTTAATCCTTTAGATAAAACTGTGTCTGGGATTTCATTAACATTTTTTACTGACAGTTTTAAAATAAAAAAAAGAATAGAGGCTGAAACAGGAAAATTTAAAAATAATATGTGGTATTTTTCAAATATTTTACAACAAAATTTTAATGAAAAGTCTGGAAAATCAAAAATTAAATTTCATAATGAAAAATCATTTAAACTTAATATTAAACCCCATGATCTAGAAAAAATTATAATAAAATCCAATGAATTAAGTTTTATTGGGCTTAAAGCATATATTAAAAAAATTGAAAAACAGGGGTATGATGCAACAATATATAAAGTTGATTTTTGGGGTAAAACAGCTTTTCCTTTTATCTGCGTGATAATGGCTATATTAGGTGCTGCAATTGGCATGGGACTCTTGGTAAGACAGAATATATCTCTGGGTATTGGTCTGGGCATTGGCATATCTTTTCTTTATTGGATAATGTATGGATTTTGTATGTCTCTGGGATATGGAAAATTTTTATATCCCTTTGTGGGCGCTTGGACAGTTAATTTGTTTTTTATCTGCTTTTCTATTATTTATCTTATTAATGTAGAATAGATTTTTTTATATGATAATCTTATACAATATTTTTCTTTGTTTTTTATTTATAATCTTTATTTTTTTCCTTCCATTTATTTTATTATTTTCAAAAAAAAGAAGAGCAAATATTTTACAACGCCTTGGAATAATAAATATTTTTCTTAAAAAAAAGTCTGAAAAAAAACGAATTTGGATACATGCTCTTTCATTTGGTGAAGTAAAATCAGCTT
Source organism: Desulfobacteraceae bacterium 4572_130 (assembly GCA_002084425.1). Lineage (GTDB taxonomy): Bacteria > Desulfobacterota > Desulfobacteria > Desulfobacterales > Desulfobacteraceae > 4572-130. The sequence continues at coordinate 136,212 of NBLN01000002.1, forward strand.
ATCCTTTAATAAAAGCATTAGAAAAAAATAAAAAAGATTTTGAATTGATTTTTACTGCATCAACAAAAACAGGGTTTGATAAAGCCTGCAATCTTTTCCTTAAAAAAAAAAATTCTATGGTAAATCAAGTTGGATATTTCCCGTTTGATTTTTTATTTTCCCTTAGACAAATTTGTTCAAGAATTGAACCTGATATTGTTTTAATTATTGAAACTGATTTATGGCCAAATTTTCTTTTATATATGAGAAAAAGAAAAATTCCTGTTTTTCTTGTAAATGCCAGACTTTCCCATAAATCATTTAAAAAATATCTGTGGTTTAAAAATTTCATTGGTTTTATTTTTTCATTATTTTCAATAGTTATGGTGCAAACAAATAAAGATAAAATTAAATTTAAAAAATTGGGAATTAATGCCAATAAAATTAAGGTTCTAGGAAATATTAAATTTGACCAGTCAACCCCTGAAATATCTGAAAATCATATTCAATTAATTAAAAAACAGTTTAAAAAAAAAACAAAGATATTTATTGCAGGCAGTACCCATAAAGGTGAGGAGGAAATTCTTGTTAATTGCTTTTTAAAATTAAAAAATCAGTTTAATGATTTTTCCATGATTATAGCTCCAAGAGATATAAAAAGAGCAAATCAAATAAAAAAAATATTTTTTAAAAAAAAGGTGAATTCTGTTTTAATCACAGATATTGAAAAAAAATCTCAAAAAAAATCATGTTATGTTGTGATTATTGATATTATGGGTATTCTTGCCGGACTTTATAAAGTTTGTGATATTGCATTTATTGGAGGTTCCCTTGTAAAATCAGGAGGTCATAATCCTCTTGAGCCTGCCTTTTTTTCCAAACCAATTTTTTTTGGTCCTTATATGACAGATTTTTCCCTTATTAGTGAAATGCTTATTAAAAATAAGGGAGGTTTTATGGTTTTAGATAAATATGAGCTTATTAAAAAAACCAAAGATATATTAGCAGATAAAGTTAAAGCAAATCATATGGGAAGCAAGGCAGAGGAGATTTTTTTATCTAATAAAGGAGCTGTTAAAAAAACTGTTAAGCAAATATATAAATGGTTAAGTGATTAAGACTTAGATAAAAATATAAATATTTCAGAGGCAGATTTTATGTATCTGTTATAAATTATAGCTGCAGAAAAAATGCAAAACAAGCAATTTACTGGAACAATTACCTGGGATTGTTCCTAGTCATTATATCCTGAAAAAATTTAAAGATTAATTAAGTTTCTAATAAAAAAATGAAATTAATAAAAAAACTTGAAAAAAAAATTATAGAAATTTCAGGCTCTGATATTAAAATAAATTTTTTTTCCTTTGAGCAGATTCTTGTTTTATTATCTTTTGTTTATGAATTTGCAGTAAAAATTTATTTTTTATTTTATAAAAACAAAATGTTTGAAACAAAAAAACTTCCATGTATTGTTATTTCTATTGGAAATATTGTTGCAGGAGGAACTGGAAAAACTCCTATGGCAATATATATTGCAGAACTTGTAAAAAAAATGGGTCTTAAACCTGTTGTTTTAAGCAGAGGGTATAAAAGTAAACTTGAAAAAAAAGGTGGAATTGCAGGAAATGGGAAAAAAGTTTTTTATTTGCCAAAAGATGTTGGGGATGAACCATTTATGATGGCAAAAATACTTTCCTTTCCTGTTATTGTTGGAAAAAACAGATTTAAATCAGGCATGATTGCCATTAAAAGTTTTAATCCTGATGTAATTATTCTAGATGATGGACTTCAACATATAAAACTTAAAAGAGATATTAATATTGTTCTTCTTGACTTTGAAAAACCTTTGGGAAATGGACATCTTATTCCCTTGGGAAGATTAAGGGAGCCTTTAGCAAACATTAAAAAAAGAACAGATTTTTTTATTTTTACAAGATGTTTAAAAAATAAAGATACCAAGCAATTTAATACAGAAAATATAAAATTTGATTTTAAATCTTTAAGTCAGATTTTTATGAAAAAGCCCTTTGCTTTAACTTGTCATCAACCCTTTATTTATTGTTTTATAAAACAAAATAAAATTATAGAAAAATTTTTTTTAAATCCTGATATGCTTAAGGGAAAAACAGCAGTTCTTTTTTCAGGCATTGCAGATAATTTCCAATTTAAAAAAACAGTTGAAAATTATAAAGTTATAGTAAAAAAGCATTTTAAATTTAAAGATCATTATATGTATAAAACTAGTGAAATTACTGAAATAATAAAAAAAAGCAAAAAATTAAAAGTAGATATTCTTGTTACAACTCAAAAAGATTATGCAAGATTTAATGAAAATATTTATTGGGATATAGATTTAGCAATAATTGGAATTAAAATAGATTTTATTAAGTATAAAGAAAAATTTAAGTTTTTTCTTAAAAAGAAAATTATGGAGCAGAACCCAAAACATGAACAGTCAACATCAAATATTAAATAAAAAACAAATATTATATGATTTTGCTATTAGGCTTTAACACCAGCTTGATAGCAAATTGTTGTCCTCATGTCCACGCTGGAGCGTGGACATGAGAATGTGTAATAATTCAAAAATATTTTATTTGCTGGTTTGTTTATGCTTGATCTCTAAAGTGGAATTTTAGTCCCGTAAGTACTAATTTATCCTCATTTCCATGCTCCAGCGTGGACATGAGACTGTGTTAATAATGCACAAATAAGACGCTCCAGCGTTTTTATATGTATTTTTATGGTGGAACCATAGAGATAAGAAAAATTATTCATCATTATATTAGATTATTAGCTTTACCCTTTATACGCCTTTTTCTTTTTTGATAAGCCCAAGGAAAAAAAAAGCAGTTGATGAGCTTGTTAAAGCACGATTATTAAGCTTATTAAAATATATAAAAAAAATTTATGAAACCAATTAAATTAAAAAATAATAACAATCCTAAAATTTTAATAAGAGCAGCAAATTGGATTGGCGATGCAATTATGACAACTCCTGTAATCAGAGCCCTTAAAAAAAATTATCCTGATTCCCATGTAAGTATTCTTGCAAAGCCCTGGGTTGTTCCTGTGTTTGATAATAATCCATATATTGATAAAATTATTTTGTTTGATGATAAAAAAACACATAAAAAAGGTTTTGGGTTTTTAAGGCTTGCAAAGGATTTACGAAAATACAAATTTGACATCAGCATTTTAATGCCAAATTCTTTTAGTTCTGCTTTAATAACTTTTTTTGCAGGAATTCCTCAAAGAGTTGGTTTTAATACAGATACAAGAACCTTGCTTTTAAACAAATGTGTAAAACTTAATCCTCAATTAAAACAAGGTCATCTTATTAATTATTACTTAGGAATTTTAAAAGGTGTAAATCTTAAAACTTATGGTCAAGATCTTGACCTTTTTATGACTATAAATGAAAAAAAAAATGCACAAAAAATTTTAAAAAATCATCAGATAAATATAAAAAAACCAATAATTGGAATTAATCCCGGTGCAACTGGTATAACTTCTAAAAGATGGTTTCCTAAAAGATATGCTGAAACAGCTGAAAAACTTGCTAAAATTTATAATGTTAAAATTATTATATTTGGAAGTAGCAAAGAAAAAGAATTAGGTGATTATATTGCAGAAAAATCTGGAAATGTTTGTGTTAATCTTGCAGGAAAAACAAATTTAAGACAGGCATTTTCCTTAATTGAAAAATGTTGTCTTTTTATTACTAATGATTCAGGATTAATGCATGCAGCAGCAGGTTTTAATATTAATCAAATTGCTTTAATAGGTCCCACAAATCACATTGCAACTGCTCCTTTAAGCTCCAATACCCACCTTATCCAAGTTCCAGTAATGTGCAGCCCTTGTAAAAAATTAATCTGCCCCATTGACCATAAATGTATGACAAAAATCACTAGTAATATGGTTATAGAAAAAGCTCGGATAATTTTAGAAAAATAATATTTTAAAAAACAAAAAAAATATCATGAACTTGTAAAAAGCTAATTTTGATAAAAAAGATAGCTATATAAAAATTTCATAATCATGTTTTTCTCGATATTAATGTTGCCTTAGGGCTAAATGATGATAATTTTGACATATCCATGGCCCCAAGAGTAATTTTTAATCCTTGTTTTCTATTTTTTGCAAGGTTAAACCAGTTTTGTATTTCCTTTGCTAAATTTTCTTCTCCAACACCTTTATGTCCATTTTTTCCATTAATATTATTGTCTATTTCTCCAGAATTAATAAATGTCCATGTATTATTATTTTTTGACACAATACCTGTATGACCCTTGGTGCGTGTTGAAAAGGAAAGAATCTGACCTTCTTTAAGCAGATTTTCCATATCCAGCATAATTTTTTTTGCTTCTTTATCAGGGTTTCCTATACTTAAAATACTTTTTTTAAATACATTGATTCCAGATGTAGCAACTATTCCTTCACCATTAAAAAAATGATTATAATCAAATCCACGATCAAGGGCAGCCTTCATTAAATGTTTACCAAGTCCTCCCTTGCCCTGATATTTGACCCCAATATTTTTTAAGCCTCCAACAATAAGCTCATAACAGTCCATTTGGGAATAATCTTTGCCAATAAATTTTCTAACAGCCTGAGCAAGTTTGGTGGAATCAGCTTTTAAAGAAGGAGTTTTAGAAAAATTAAATTCAGAAGCAACCATTCTAGGCATTTTATTAAAGATATTTGTAGATTTTGAAAAATCTGTATTATTATTAAAATTACTATATTCATTTTTTGAAAATTTTATATTATTATTAGAATTACTATATTCTTTAACTTTATCTCCCCATATTAATTCCCGTGTTTCAGAATTTAGAAAAATTTCAGTATTAGGTTTTATTTTTGTAAAAGATTTACTAGAATTTATGTCATTATAAATAATATCCCAGCAATCTCTTTTAAATTTAGTACTATAAATAAGTTGTGATACAGTTGAATTTTTATTGTTTATTTTCCCAAGGGAAACAAGCTTGTTACTTGTATTATTGGCAACTTGATTTTTATTTAAAATAAATTTTTCCAAGATTTCATTAAAGTCTTTTTTGATTTTTGCGTCTATCAAATTTTTTTGTAAAGTTTGGGCTTTTAAACTATTTATATTTTTTAAATTATTAATCTGCATTTTCTAAACTCCCTTTAGAAACTATTGACGGTGTTTAAAAACTTTTTATTTTTATTGTCTCAGTTTTTTTTAAAATAGAGCTTGTATATAAAAATTTTTTACTTGACCATTTTTTCGTCAAAATAGAACTTTTGTATAAAGCTCTTTATTAATATCTGCCTATAACAAAGGATGAAATAGAAGCCTGGTGTTGTATATAGACACTTATAGCAAATACAGCAAATTCTATGCCATATACCTTAAGGGCAGGGCATTCAATAAAAGCTGTATTATCCTGAATAAAAATATAATGTTTTAAAGTGCAATATATACCTATTGCTTGACAATAATATGCTATATATTGTAGCTCCAATTATATAATTTTGTGTTTTATAATAAATAATTGATTGTTCTTTTCTGGTATAGATTTAAATGATTTTTTTTATATTTGTTTTATGAAGATAACAGAATATATAACCTGCTATAGCATGAATAATCTCGTAATTTTGACACTAATTTTGGAATTTTGTTCTTGCTTGACAAGTTATATCTTGAAGATTAAAATAATTGTTTAATTTTTAAATCAATTTTAATTAAACAGATGTAATTATAGGAGAATTTTTATGATTGACATGACAGATGCTGCAAAAACACAAATTGCAGATTATTTTAAAGGAAAAAAATCAACTCCAATTAGGATTTTTCTTAATTCAGGTGGATGAGGGGGGCCATCTCTTGCTATGGCTCTGGATGAGCCACGTAAAACTGATGACACATATGATGTTAAAGGATTTCAATTTGTTGTTGATAAAGATTTTATGAAGCAGGCAAAATTAATTAAAGTAGATTTTACAGGAATGGGCTTTCACCTTGATTCTCAAATTGATTTGGGAGGAGGGGAATGTGGAAGTTGCAGTACAAAAAGTTCTTCTTGTTGCTAATTATGTCAAAGTCTAAAAAAAACTCCATTTACTTTGTTTTAATATTTTTTAAACATTGTATATGGAGTTTTTTTAGTTAATTGCATATATTTTAATAGTATAGAAATTTTTATTTTAATATATTAAATGTGTCTGCCCTTTTTATCTATTTTATGTTTTAAACCATGAAAAGCACGAAATCCCACAAAGGGGTTTGTATTTTTTGTGTCTTTTCGTATTTTTCGTGGTTATTATTTAAATAACTGCCATAAGGCAGAACTGATTTTTATTTTCTGGCTTGCCTTACAACAAAACATAAAAGAATATTAAGTAGTTATTCTTTTATATAAAAAGTTGTAAAAAAGGAAAAATCTAATTTTCAAAACTATACCAAATTTATAATGGGGGAATAAATGGAAAATTTGATAATTAACGATAACATCAAAAAAAGCAGGCTTCCTGCAAGACTGGATCTTGTTCAAAGTGGGACAGGGCTTGTGTTAGGGCTTTTTATGTGGGCACACATGTTTCTTATTTCAAGCATTCTTCTGGGTAAGGGAGCCTTTAATTTTGTTGCAAAAACTATGGAGTTGTCATTTCTTTCAGAAACTGGAGAGGGTTATCCTTTTGCAGTTTTTTTTGCAGTACTTGTTATTTTTACTTTATTTATTATACACGCAGCTCTGGGTGTAAGAAAATTTCCAATATCATGGAAACAGCATCGTATCTTTAGATCCCAAATGTCCATGATGAAACATCAAGATACCAATCTCTGGTATGTTCAAGTTATAACAGGCTTTATCATGTTTTTCCTGGGATCTGTTCATCTTTATCTAATGTTAACTAATCCAGGTCAGATAGATCCAAATCTTTCTGCTGATAGAATAATTTCACATAATATGTGGCCTCTTTACTTAGGTTTACTTTTTTCTGTGGAACTTCATGGAACAATAGGGCTTTATAGATTATGTATGAAATGGGGATGGTTTGCAGGAAAAGATCCAAGGGAATCAAGAAAAAAACTTAAAGTGATAAAAAATAAGCTGACTATTTTTTTTCTAGCTCTTGGTCTTTTGGCTCTTCTTGTTTTTAGTATTATGGGAATAATGCATAAAAAACATGTTGGAGAACCTTATGAAAAAAAAGAAGTTCTAGAAAAATCTATGCACATAAAAACATCTCCCATGAAAAAAGAAATACAAAATAAAACAAAATCTGATCAACACAATACATCTCAAAATATATCTAATGATAAAAAAATATAAAAATTGCCATAAAGCAGATCTATCTTTTGGTTCTTAGTTTTCCTTACAATAAAACATGAAAAAATATTAACTAGTTATTTTTTTATATAAACAATAATAAAGATTAATAGTTTTTTGTAAAAAAATTATTTTAACAAAGAAATGATTGAGTAAAAAGCTTTATATATAAGACCTGGTATTTTTCTAAGTTTTAAAAAAAATGCTGGAGTGCCAGGAGAATTTTTATGATGTCATTATAAATTGATTATGAGGAGTAGGTAATGAAAGTTATATATACTGATTCACTTGTTATTGGTGGTGGACTTGCCGGATTAAGAATAGCCATTGCCTCAATACAAAGAGGATATGATACTATTGTTTTATCTTTAATGCCTGCAAAAAGATCACATTCTGCAGCAGCCCAGGGAGGAATGCAGGCAAGTCTTGGTGCTAGTATAAAAAGTGAAGGCGATGATGAAGATGTTCATTTTGAAGATACAGTAAAGGGGAGTGATTGGGGTTGTGATCAAGATGTGGCAAGAATGTTTGTTAATACTGCACCCAAAGCTATTCGTCAGCTTTCTGCCTGGGGAGTGCCTTGGTCAAGGGTGAGAAAGGGAAATAGAGAAGTAATAATTAATGGAAAAAAAGTTAAAATAACAGAAAAAGATGAGGCTCATGGTCTTATTACCTCCAGAGATTTTGGAGGCACAAAAAAATGGAGAACATGTTTTACATCAGATGGAACAGGTCATACCATGCTCTATGCCATGGATAATAAAGCAATTGAACTTGGCATTCCTGTTCATGAAAGAAAAGAAGCAATTGCTCTTATTCATGAAAATGGTATTTGTTATGGTGCTGTTGTAAGAGATTTAGTTACAGGAGAGCTTATTGCATATGTTGCTAAAGCCACAATCATAGCAACTGGAGGATATGGAAGACTTTATTCTGTTACTACAAATGCAGTAATTTCTGAAGGGATAGGAACTGCAATTGCTCTTGAAACAGGGGTTGCATCACTTGGTAATATGGAAGCTGTACAATTTCATCCCACAGCAATTGTTCCTGTTGGTATTTTAACAACAGAGGGTTGTCGTGGAGATGGAGGACTTTTGCTTGATAAAGATAATTATAGATTTATGCCTGATTATGAACCCGGTAAAAAAGAACTTGCATCAAGGGATGTTGTTTCAAGACGAATGATTGAACATATGAAAAAAGGCAAGGGCGTTTCTTCCAGATATGGTGATCATCTTTGGCTTGATATTACTTTGCTTGGAAAGGCTCATATTAATAAAAATCTAAGGGAAGTAAAGGAAATATGCGAATATTTTCTTGGTATAAATCCAGTAAAAGATTATATCCCAGTAAGACCTACTCAACATTATTCTATGGGTGGAATTAGAACTAATGCAACTGGAGAAAGCCCAACACTTAAAGGACTTTTTTCCGCAGGAGAAGCAGCATGTTGGGATATGCACGGGTTTAACCGCCTTGGTGGTAATTCTGTTGCAGAAACTGTTGTTGCAGGTATGATTGTAGGAGAATATGTTGCAGATTATTGTGAAAACAATACTCTTAATATTAATACAAAACTTATTGAATCCTTTATTAAACAAGAAAAAAATAAAATTTCTGCATTAATTAATCGTAATAAAGGTGAAAATCCCTTTGAGCTTAAAAAAGAAATGCAGGAAATAATGATGGATAAAGTTGGTATTTTTAGAAATGAAACTGATCTTTCAAAGGCAGTTGAAGACCTTAAGGTTTTAAATCAAAGGGCAAAAAATATTGCATTAAAGCATAAAATCAGTTCTTCCAATCCTGAACTTGTTGAGGCAATTCGTGTTCCCAAAATGATAAAACTTGCCCAATGTGTTGCCTATGGAGCTTTACTTAGAAAAGAAAGCAGGGGAGCCCATGCAAGGGATGATTATACTGAAAGAAATGATAAAGATTGGCTTAAGAGAACTCTTACAACTTGGAAGGATCAAGATGCAGATATTCCAGAAGTTAAATATGAAGATCTTAATATTATGGAAATGGAAATGCCGCCTGCATCCAGAGGATATGGTGTTGATAATACTATTCATCATTCTGATACAGAAAAAAGAGAAAAACAAATTCAGGAAATAAAAGATGCTAATCCAGATGCAGATAGATTTCAAATGCAAAAACTTCTTAATCCAATTGAAATACCAGAAAAATTTAAAGAAAAAAATGAGCGTATAGGGAGGGGATTTAAATAATGAACAAACAAGCAAGAACTCTTAAATTTCATATTATGAGATATAATCCACAAATAAAGACTGATATTCCAAAAATAAAAACCTATGAGGTAAAAGAAGCTCCAGGAATGACAATATTTATTGCATTAAATGAAATACGAGAAACTCAAGATTCTTCTCTTCAATTTGATTTTATATGCAGAGCAGGAATTTGTGGTTCCTGTGCCATGATAATAAATGGACAACCAGATCTTGCATGCAGAACACTTACATCTAAATTTCCAGATGGCGAAATTAAGCTTCTCCCTTTACCTGGATTTGAACTTATTGGTGATCTTTCAGTTGATACAGGTAAATTTATGCGTGCAATGAGTGAAAGAGTTGAAAGTTGGATTCATGATAAATCAAAAAGTGATGTTGATTTTAATAAAATGGAAGAACGCATGGACCCTGATGCGGCAGATGAGATTTATGAACTTGAAAGATGTGTTGAATGTGGGTGCTGTGTATCAGCATGTGCAACTAAAAGAATGCGCGATGATTTTCTTGGAGCAGTAGGATTTATGAGAATTGCAAGATATGCCCTTGATCCAAGAGATAAAAGATCTAATCAGGAATTTTATGAAATTGTTGGTGATGATGATGGAGTTTTTGGATGTATGACATTGCTTGGATGTGAAGATTATTGTCCTAAGGATTTACCACACCAGACTCAAATAGCATATTTGAGAAAAAAAATGGCAATGGTAAAATAAAAAAAATCATCTGTATTATTATAGTATTTTTTCAAGATTTTAAAATACTACATAATTAATCTAGTAAATAGGCATGCTTGTTTAAATTAAATTCAGATTAAGACATATGTGTGTTTTTTAATAACTGCTAATAAGGCAGATTTAATTTTTAATTTTTGGTTTGTCTTACAACAAAACATGAAAAAATATTAACTAGTTATAAGTTCTTTCATATAAACTGCCATAAGGCAGATTTAATTTTTAATTTTTGGTTTGTCTTACAACAAAACATGAAAAAATATTAACTAGTTATAAGTTCTTTCATATAAACTGCCATAAAGGCAGGTTTGATTTTTAATTTTTGATTTGTCTTACAACAAAACATGGAAAAATATTAACTAGTTATAAGTTCTTTCATATAAACTGCCATAAAGGCAGGTTTGATTTTTAATTTTTGATTTGTCTCACAACAAAACATGGAAAAATATTAACTAGTTATAAGTTCTTTCATATAAAAGGATAGGATAATGACTGATTTTAAATATAAAAAAATATTATATCTGGGAAAAGACAAAACAGAATACAGGCTTGTATCAGAAAATTATGTACAAACTAAAGAGTTTGAAGCACAGGAAATCTTAAAAATTGAGCCTCAAGCACTTTCAATACTTTCTAAACAAGCATTTAAAGATATTTCACATCTTTATAGAAAAAAACATCTTAAAAAATTAAGAGATATTATTGATGATCCTGAAAGTTCAGATAATGACAGATATATTGCTTTGGAACTTATTAAAAATGCTGTGATTTCAGCAAAAAAAGTTTTTCCCATGTGTCAAGATACAGGTACTGCCATTATAATGGGTAAAAAAGGGCAAAATGTCTGGACAAATTTTGATGATAAAAAAGAGCTTTCAAAGGGTGCCTTTGATGCTTACACTGAAAATTATCTTAGATATTCTCAAAACATACCAATTACAATGTATGATGAAAAAAATTCAAATTCTAACCTTCCAGCACAAATAGATATTAAAGCATGCAAAGGTAATGAATATAATTTTCTTTTTATGGCAAAGGGAGGGGGTTCAGCCAATAAAACAGCTCTTTTTCAAATGACAAAAGCTGTATTAAATTCAGAAAAAATTCTAATTGATTTTATAACAGAAAAAATAAAATCTCTTGGTACTGCTGCATGTCCTCCATATTATGTAGCAATTGTTATTGGTGGTACTTCTGCTGAAGATAATTTAAAAACTGTAAAACTAGCATCTGCAAGATATCTTGATGAACTTCCATTAAAAGGCAATGAAGCAGGATATGCCTTTAGAGATAAGGATCTTGAAAAAAAGGTTTTACAAAAAACTCAGAAACTTGGATTTGGTGCACAGTTTGGAGGAAAACATTTTGTAATTGGTGTAAGAATTATAAGACTTCCAAGACATGGAGCGTCCTGCCCAATAGGTATTGGAGTAAGCTGCTCTGCTGACCGTCAAATCAAAGGGAAAATTACAAAACATGGTCTTTTTCTTGAAAAACTTGAAGAAAATCCTAAACAATATCTTCCCATAAAAGAACCTGAAATAACAGAGCCAATTAAAGTAGATCTTAATCGTCCTATGGATGAAATAAGAAAACAATTAACTCAATATCCAGTTGCAACAAGACTTTCACTTTCAGGAAAAATAATTGTTGCAAGAGATATTGCCCATTCAAAATTTCAAGAGCGTTTAGATAAGGGCAAGGGACTTCCTGATTATATAAAAAATCATATTATATATTATGCAGGACCTTCAAAAACTCCTGATAACGAGGCATCTGGTTCTTTTGGACCTACAACAGCAGGAAGAATGGATTCTTATGTTCCTGTATTTCAAAAATTAGGTTGTTCAATGATAATGCTTGCTAAGGGAAATCGTTCCAAACAAGTTTTAGATTCCTGCAAGAAAAATAAAGGATTTTATCTTGGATCTCCTGGAGGAGTTGCAGCAAGACTTGGAAAAGATTTTATAAAAAAAGTTGAGCTTGTTGAATATAAAGAACTTGGTATGGAAGCAGTATTTATGATTACAGTTAAAAATTTTCCAGCATTTATTATTATGGATGATAAGGGCAATGATTTTTATGCAGATATTTTATGTTGATAAAATCAGGGTCTTACAAAAATAGAATGATTTTAAGCAAATAATTGACAATAAAAAGGGGTTAATCAAAAAAGTAATTTACCTTTGATTAATCTTTTTTTATTTTGTGTTTAATAGCTGTAGCTGCCTATATTTTATTATGCTGAAAATATATTAAATTTCTTTTTCCAATTTAAATAATTTGTTAAATTAAAAAACCTTAATATTTTTGATTTTACCTGCATATAATGATAAAATTTGCTGTAATGATATATGATTTTTTGCTATTATTATTTTTTAAATAAAAATAAAGAGAATACGTAATTATTCGGAAAACAAGTATGAAAAATAAAAATATATATACAAATAATGTGGTTTGGCAATTTTTTGCCTCAATAAAACTTGCAGTTGTAATTCTTTTTTTTCTTGCTGCAACTTCCATAATTGGAACATTTATTCCTCAAAATGCCTCATCTGCATTTTATTATCAAAAATATGGAGAAATTATTTATAAAATTTTCTCAATATTAAATATTTTTGATATGTATCATGCTTGGTGGTTTCTAATGCTTTTAGGACTTCTTATTATAAATTTAATTGTTTGTTCAATTAATAGGTTAAATTTTGTATGGAAAATTATTTTTCCTGAAAATATAGTATTTAATGTGGAAAGATTTAGAAAAATTAAAGAAAAATATAAGTTTGTTTCTAAAAAAAACATAAATGAATTAAAGGGACAATATAAAACTTTTTTAGAAAAGAAATTTAAAAAGGTAATTATAAAAAATACAGAAAATGGAGTTGCATTTTTTATTGAAACAAAAAGATGGACAAGATTAGGTGCCTATATTGTTCATTTTAGTATTCTTTTGCTTTTATTTGGAGTTATAATAGGTAGTTTATTTGGTTTTAAAGGTTTTGTTCAAATACCTGAAGGAAAAACCATTGATACAGTTAAAATTAGAAAAAACTCAAAAATTCAAAAACTTGGTTTTAAAGTAAAATGTAATAAGTTTGATGTGAGTTTTTATGATAATGGAAGCCCTGCAGAATATAAATCAAATATAACTATTTTTGAAAATAAAAAACAAATACTTATAAAGGATATTATTGTAAATGATCCATTAAAATATAAGGGAATTACTTTTTATCAATCAAGTTATGGTACTACATCTATAAAACAAGTATCTATTGCTATTATAAATCCTAGAACAAAAAAGACTTATATAAAACAGATATCCCAAGGGCAGGAAATTATTCTTCCTGAAAAAAGGGGTAAGTTTGTTTTTTATAAATTTGTTAATTCTTATAATTTCCATGGACATAATCTTGGTGAGACATTTATAGGAAAATATATTGATAATAATGAAAAAGCTTTTAAAATTATTATACCTTTAAAATTTCCCTTGTTTGATAAAATGAGAAAGGGACATTTTATTTTTAAAATAAAAGAACTTGAAAAGAAATATTATACTGGGCTTCAAGTTACAAAGGATCCTGGAGTATGGTATGTTTATGCAGGTTTTATCTTTATGATAATAGGATGTTGGATCACTTTTTTTCTATCCCACCAAAGTTTTTGTATTGAAATACTGGAAAAAGAAAAAAATAATAATGTTTTAGTTTCAGGTATTTCCCATAGAAAAACCCAAAATATGAAAATAAAAATTACAAAATTGGGTCAGAAATTAATGGATATGTAAAAAATTTAAATCTAATACCTATAAGGGAGATATGATTATGGATAGTTCCATGGTATTATCTATTACAACATTTGTTTATGGATTTGCTTCATTCCTTTATATTGGATCATGGACCTTTAAAAAAGAATTAATGGCAAAGCTTGGTATGATTATTTTAATACTAGGATTTGCTGGTAATACTTTTGGTATTCTTATGCGCTGGAAAGAATCCTATGAAATGGGCTATGGTCATGCTCCTTTTTCTAATATGTATGAATCGCTTGTGTTTTTTTCTTGGACTATGGCTTTTTTTTATATTTTTGTTGAATACAAATATAAGGAAAGAATAATAGGAGTTTTTGGAACTCCTTTAATATTCCTTGCAATAGCATATGCATCACTTGCTCCTAATATACATGATAAAATCACTCCCCTTATTCCTGCTTTAAAAAGTAACTGGCTCATTGCTCATGTTATTACCTGTTTTCTTGGTTATGCAGGTTTTGCAGTGGGTTTTGGGTTTAGTATAATGTATCTTTTAAAACCTGAAAAAAAGAAACAAAAGTTTTTTTGGTCTAGGCTTCCATCAACTAGTATAATTGATGAATTAGTTTATCAAATGGTAATATTTGGATTTCTTTTTTTAACTATTGGAATTATTACAGGTTCTGTTTGGGCAAATTCAGCTTGGGGAACATACTGGTCCTGGGATCCCAAGGAAACATGGTCTTTAATTACATGGTTTATTTATGCAATTTTACTTCATTTAAGAATGATGAGGGGATGGCATGGAAAAAGAATTGCATGGGTATCTATAATTGGTTTTATGGCAGTTCTTTTTACATATTTTGGAGTGAATTATTTGCCTGGACTTCATAGTTATTTATAAACTTTTTAAGTTTTTTATAAGTTTATTAAAATTTAGAATTTATGTGAACTGCTTACTGCCATAAGGCAGATTTGGTTTTTAATTCCTAGTTTGCCTTACAACAAAACATAAAAGAATATTAAATAATTATAAGTTTTTTCATATAAACAAACATTGCCAGACCAAAATTATTAATATCTGACTACAACAAGGGATGAAACATTTATAAAAATGAAAAAAATATAGTGTTTCATATAAAAAAAAGAGATTATTTCTTGTATTTATATTTATTCCCATTGTGTATATTTAATATAGAGCAAACAATTTTTGATATAATTATTTAACCCCTATATTTATCCTTGATTTATAAATTCTTTTACAATACAACAATTAAAAATTTCCAGGGTGCTTATTAAAGTTAAAAGGAAATTCCGTTAAAATCGGAAACGAGCCCGTCGCTGTAAGTGGGGATGAAAATTGCAAAATGCCACTGTCTAATTAAGATGGGAAGGTGCAATTACTAAGATGATCCACAAGTCAGAAAACCTGCCCTGTTAAAATATTCTGCAATCGAGGTAAATTGCAATAGCCAGGATTTAAGAGCAAAAAAGGGAAGCTTTAAATCTGTTTAATCAGATTTAAAGCTTTTTTTTGTCCTAATCTTAAATTTTTTCTAAAGGAAAATAATAATATGAAAAAAATAATTTTTATTTTATTTTATTTATTTTTTATTTTAACAAATATTTCCATTGCTAGAGATAATGAAAATTCTACTAGTAATAATGATGTTATTATGTTGAACCAAGTATCTGTAACTGCAACTAGAGATAAGGAATTAACATATAAAATACCTGCAAATGTAACTGTTATTACAGAAAAAGAAATAAAAAAATCAGGAGCAGAAAACATACCAGAAGTGCTTAATAAAAAAGCAAATATTCATTTTAAAGCATTTAATGGTCAATCTTCACAGGCAAGCCTTTCTATGAGAGCATTTGGAGGAGATAATGCTTTTGGGAAAACATTGGTTCTTTTAAATGGCAGACGTTTAAATAGACCTGATATGGCAGGAATTAACTGGCTTCAAGTTCCCATACAACAAGTGGAAAGAATTGAAGTTGTAAGAGGAAGTAGTACTGTTTTATATGGAGATTCTGCTGTTGCAGGTGTTATAAATATTATTACAAAAAAAGATTATAAAAATATAAAATCACAAGCATCTATTATTTTAGGTTCAAATGATACTTATATAGAAAGAGCAGGTATAATAAGTTCCAAAGAAAAGTTTTCTTTTGCTGTTAACGCAGAAAATTATGATACTGATGGATGGAAACAAAGAACTGCATCTTATTCTAGAGGTGGAGGTTTAAATATTGGATATAATGTTACAGATACACTTATGCTGAATTTTGATGGGTCCTATAATAAAAATATGTATGAAATGCCCGGGGGACTTACAAAGGCAGAAATGGCAGAAAATAGAAAACAATACCAACCTGCTCGTCCAGCATCTTTTTTAAAAGCTCATCCAGAGGATTTTTCTGAAAATAAGTATATTGATTTAGGATTGAGATTAGAAAAAATAACAGATAACTTTGGAGATTTTGAATTAAAATTTGCTTATGGAAATAAGAATATTGAATTGAATATGCCATCTGAATATATACCAAGCTATACTTCTAGAAAAATTGATACTATTGGATTCCTTCCAAAATATGTTCTAGAATCCAATATTTTTAATTTAAAAAATAATCTAGTTATGGGAGTTGATATTTATAATGAAAAATTGGATTTAAATAAATACAATGAAAAAGAAAGAATAACAAAAACAGACTCAGCAGAAGTTAAAAAAAATTCAATTGGTTTTTATTTAAGAGATGAAATTAACATAAAAAAAGATATTATAGCTGCAATTGGTTTTAGAAAAGAAAAAGTAAAGTTTACTGGAAAAGAGTTTGAAGCAAATGCCAATCAAAAATTTTATGGGGACGATACTTTTAGAGAACAAGCTTTTGAGCTTGGCTTAACAAAATTATTTGGAGAAAAAGCTAAAATATTTGGAAAATTTTCTAGAGTTTATCGCATGCCTTTTATAGATGAAAAAATATATTATCAAGGATATAAACCAGGAGTTAAGTATGACCTTAAGCC
The DNA here is from genome assembly GCA_002084425.1 of Desulfobacteraceae bacterium 4572_130. Taxonomy (GTDB): domain Bacteria; phylum Desulfobacterota; class Desulfobacteria; order Desulfobacterales; family Desulfobacteraceae; genus 4572-130. The sequence continues at coordinate 153,266 of NBLN01000002.1, forward strand.
TGAAACAGGGAAATCCTATGAAATGGGTTTTCTATTTTCTCCAACAAAATTATTTAATACAAGTTTGACTCTTTTCCAAATTAATATGCAAGATGAAATTTTTTGTAATCCTAATGCTCCTTTTACAGCAGATAATGCAAATGAAAATTTTGATAAAACAATGCATAAAGGTTTGGAATTTTCTGCATCCTATGCAATGGGAGAGATAGTAAAATTTAATGGGAATTATATATATAATAAAGGACAATTTAAAAGCGGTGAATTTGATGGAAAAGAAATTCCTTTTGTTCCTAATAATAGACTTGGATTAAGTACAAATATTTATTTACCTTATAATTTATCTATTTCCGTTTCTATGCAATATACAGATAAAGCATATATAGGTAGTGATTTTGATAATAGCGAAGAAAAACTTGCTGCTTATACTGTTTATGATTTTTATGTAAAATATAATCCAGATAAATTTTTTTTTAATGATACTATTAAATTATCTAGCTATATTGGGGTTAAAAATTTATTTAATAAAGAATATTCAACTATGGGATTTGAGGACTATAGTGGTATACTTTCTTATTATCCATCACAGGGCGTAAACTTTATAGCTGGAATAACATTTGATTTTTAAGGATATACCCAAAAATAAGTTAAGTTAAATATGAATATTTCTAAAAAAAAATTATTTATTTTTACAATTTTATTTGTTGTTTTAAATCATGTGGCAATTATTCAATGTTTTGCAGGTAATTCTAATAATTTCCCTCAAAGAGTTATTTCCCTTGGACCTAATATTACAAAATTAATTTATTTAATTAATAGTCAAGATAAACTTATTGGAATTACAACACATTGTGTTTTGCCCATTAAAGAAAAAAATAAAGAAAAAATCGGGAATGTAATACAAATAAATGTTGAAAAAATTATCAGTTTAAAACCTGATTTAGTTTTTTCAACTCCTCTTTCAAGACAAAAAAGTATTGAAACATTAAAAAAACAAGGAATTTCCATTATAAAATTTGAAAATCCAGAAAATTTTGAACAAATTTGTCAAATGTTGAAAAAAATTGGTAAAATTTTTAATAAAAATAAGACAGCGCAAAATATAATTGAAAAATCAAAAAAACAAGTTTTAGCTATTAAAAGAAAAACAAAAAATCTGAAAAAAAAGAAAGTTTTTATTCAAATTGGTATAAAACCTCTTTGGACTTCTGGAAAAAATACATTTATTAATGAATATATTGAGTTTGCTGGGGGTATTAATATAGCTGAAAATACAAAAAAAGGAATTTACAGCAGGGAAAAAGTAATACAGGCAAACCCAGATATTATATTTATTACAGGAATGGAAAAATCAAAAAAAGCAGCTGAAAATGAAAAAACAAATTGGTTAAAATTTAAATCAATTAATGCAAGCAAAAATAATAATATATATATATTAGATACTAATATTGTTTGCAGTCCCACTCCTATGACATTTGTTAAAGGGCTTCAAAATTTTTTAAAATTTATTCATCCTGAAATCACACTGGAATAACTGCTATAAGGCATATCTGGTTTTTTATTTTTTTTCATAATAAAACATGAAAGAAGTTATAAGTTCTTTCATATAAAAATAATTTAAACAAGATAACATCTTACAAATTCTCCATTTTTACTATGGTATGTTTTTATGAGTTCATTAAATAAATGAAAAAAAAAATTAAATATTGGATAATAATAATTGGTATTCAAGTTTTAATATTATCTGGTATTAGTATTTTTGCCATTAGTGTTGGTACCACTGAAATTTCCTTTATAACAATTCTTAAAACTTTTTTTCTAAAGCAGACACAAACTTCTGAATATAATATTCTTATAGGTCTTCGTGTTCCAAGAGTTATGATAAGCATTGCAATTGGCGGAGCATTAAGCCTGGCTGGAACTTTACTTCAAGGCATGTTTAGAAATCCCCTTGTAGAACCATATACACTTGGCATATCTGGAGGCGCATCAATTGGAGTATGTATTACAGTTTTTTTTAAGCTTTCCTCAGTTATTGGAATTATTGCATATCCTATTTTGGGCTTTATTGGAGCAGGGATTGTAATAATTATAGTTTATACTCTCAGCATAAAATCAGGCTCTCTTAAATCAAATAATATGCTGCTAATAGGTGTTATGATAAGTTTTGTTTCTTCTTCTATTGTAATGCTTATAATGGCAATGTCTAAAACTAATGACCTTCATTCTATAATATTCTGGATTATGGGGTCTTTGGATGAAACAAATACAGCACTTATTAAAATAACTATTTTGGGTTCTTTATCAGGTCTAGCAGTTTCATGTTTTTATTGTCTTGACTTAAATGCCTTTGTACTTGGCGAAGAAAATGCAGATCTTCTTGGAATTAATACAATAAGAACAAAAAAAGTTCTTTTTATAACAGCTTCATTACTAACAGGTCTTAGTGTATCTATTGCAGGTATTATTATGTTTGTAGGACTTGTTGTGCCTCATTTTATGCGTTTGATTGTTGGATCAGATCATAGAATATTGATTATAAGCTCATTTCTTGGCGGGGCATCTTTTTTAACATTATGTGATGTTATTGCAAGAACTATTATTTCTCCGCTTGAACTTCCAGTTGGCGTAATAACAGGAATAATTGGCGGAATAACATTTATTTATGTTCTTAGCAGAAAAAAACAGGTGGTATTATGAGAAATGTTGTTCTTGAGCTTAATAACATTACTTGTGGTTATGGCAAAAAAATAATTCTCCATAATATAAATTTTTCTCTTTTTAAAAAAGAAATTATCAGTATTATAGGTACTAATGGTTCTGGTAAAACTACTCTTCTTAAAACTATTGCAGGAATTATTAAACCAGAAAAAGGGGAAATTTTAATTAAAAATAAAAATATAAAAACAATTCCAATAAAAATGCTTGCAAAAAAAACAGCAGTTGTAATGCAATCAATAAATTCTGCTTTTATGACTGTAGAAGAATATATTCTTTTGGGAAGACTTCCATATTTTAAAAAATATCAATTTTTTGAAACACAAAAAGATATAGAACTCACTCATAAATATATGAAACTTACTAATACATTTAAACTTAAAGATGCTCCATTTAATAAAATTAGTGGGGGAGAAAAACAGCTTGTTGTAATTACAAGAGCCCTTGTACAAGAGCCTGATCTTCTTTTACTTGATGAACCAACATCCCATCTTGATATTAAACATCAAACTCAGATTATGGAACTTATTATACGATTAAAACAAGAGCTTGAACTTGCAGTTCTAATTATACTCCATGATCTTAATCTTGCTGGAGAGTATTCAGATAAACTTATTCTTTTAAATAAAAAAAATGGGAAAATATATTCTCTGGGAATGCCAAGGGAAGTTATTACTGAAAAAGCCATACAAGATATTTATAAAACTGATGTTATAGTTAAAAACAATCCTGTTTCAAAAAAACCATGTGTATTTTTTGTGTCAAAAAATGCAGTGCCTGCTTAATTTTTTCTTATTGCCATGCCTAATTCTAGTAATATCATAATATCAACTTAAATGCTCTAACATCAAATGGATGGATAATTTTTATAATCCCATCATAGTATTTTTTTTATACCTTTTATTGCCTGTTTTGTTCTCATTTCATTTTCAATTAAGGCAAATCTTACATATTCATCTCCATATTCTCCAAAACCAATTCCTGGAGAAACAGCAACTTCTGCTTGTTTTATTAAAAATTCCGTAAATTGAAGGGACCCCATTTTTCTATATTTTTCAGGAATTTTTGCCCATACAAACATAGTCCCTTTTGGTTTTTTAATTTCCCACCCTACCTTATGTAATCCATTAATAAGACAATCTCTTCTTGTTTTATATAAATCACATATTTCTTTCACACAATCCTGAGGTCCATTTAAAGCTATTATTGATGCAATTTGTATTGGTTGAAACATACCATAATCAAGATAACTTTTTATTCTTTTTAAAGCTGAAATTATTTTTGAATTTCCAACACAAAAACCAACCCTCCAACCCGGCATATTATAACTTTTTGAAAGTGAAAAAAATTCAACACCTACATCTCTAGCTCCCTTTGCCTGAAGAAAACTAGGTGCTTTATATCCATCAAAAACAATATCAGCATATGCTAAATCATGAATTACCATGATATTATGTTCTTTTGCATAATCTACAATTTTTTCAAAAAATTCAATATTAACAACTTCAGTAGTTGGATTATGAGGATAAGATAAAACAAGGACCTTGGGTTTGGGCCAACTTTGTTTTGTTGATGTTATTAAATTTTCAAAAAAATCAGATTCAGGACCTGTGGGAATTCCCCTTACATCACCGCCGGAAATTATAGCAGAATATGGATGAATTGGATAAGTAGGTGTCTGGGCAAAAACAACATCTCCTGGTCTTATTGTTACAAGCATAAGATGAGACAAACCCTCTTTTACACCTATTGTTGCAACTGCTTCTGAATTATAATCCAGAGAAATATCATAACGCCTTTTATACCAGTCAGTAATTGCTTTTCTTAAATTGGGAATACCCATAGATGCTGAATATCTATGATTATGTGGTTTTTGAACAGCTTCAATAAGTTTATCCACAATATGTTTTGGAGTTCCTTTGTCTGGGTTTCCCATACCAAAGTCTATTATGTCTTTTCCATTTCTTCGTAATTTCATTTTAAGTTCATTTACACTGGAAAAAACATAGGTGGGAAGTCTTTTTAATCTTGAAAATTCTATAGACATTTTTTTGTCCTTATTTAGTGGTAGAGTACTTACATTTATAAACCTTTGCACAAACACATTTTTTATAAAAAAAATGTTTGTAAATTCCTATAATAAGAGCATTATACAAAGCTCTTATTTGTTTTTAATTAATTCATATATTTAAATTCTATATTACTTAATTCATTTTTATAAACTCTTTATTTAATCCCCCACACTGTTATCCACAAAAAAATCATTAATAACACCTTGTTTTTTTAGTTTTTCTCCATATTGAAAAGCCATTTTTTTATCAGAAAAATTTGATATTCTTACAAGATACCATGTTTTGCCTCCACCTGGAGCTTCAAATAAATAGGCATTTAGATTTTTTATTTTTAATTTGTTTATGTGATTTTGAGCATACTCTTTTTTTAAATATGCAGCTATTTGAATTGTAAATATATTTTTATTTTGAGTTTTAAATTTATCATTATTTTGAATTTTAATCTTATTTTTGTTTTTAATTTTATCATTAAAAACATTGGAAAGGATATTAAATATAAAAAATAAAACTACTGTTCCAACAAGTATTAAAAAGCCAAATTTAATAAATTTTTGTATTTTTTGTTTTTCCTTTAATTTAAGAAATAAATTTTTTATGAGAAATATCAGGAATTGAAATATAATAATTATGAAATTTATTATTTTTAATAGATAAGCTTTTAATTTTGCTGTTCCAGTTTTTATTGCAAAATTTTTTATTATGCTGGTTTTTGGTGTAATATCTATAACATTAGATAATGATTTTTTTGTATTATTTTTTAAATCAGATAAATTTGGAGCAATTATATTTTCATCATTAAGCAGATTTTTAATTTTTAGATAAGTTTTGCTAGTATGAGGTAAATTTTTTTGTACAGTTTTATATAGTTTTCTTGCTGCAAAGTCAGTAGATTTTAATTGAATTAATATATTTGCCAAGGGTTTTGCTATTTTGGGATTTTTAAAATGAATTTTTGCAAGAACAATTAAAAGATCATATTCTATAAAGTCTTGATGTTTAATATTACAAATTTTTTTAAGCCATAAAAATACAATATCTTCCTGATCAGGAGATATATGTAAAAATGCTGTTACAGCTTTATCAAAAACCTTATTTTGTTTTAAATATACAAGGAAAAAATTAGCCATTGACCCTGTAAGTTTTTTTGTAAGTTTTTTATTTTTTAATGGAGATATAAGAAAAGAATCATAGATTCTTAAAGCATATAAATAATTTCCTTCACTTTTTTTATAAAATCCTTTTCTTGCCCATGCTTCTGCTTGTTTGATAAATTTATATATTTTTTTCTCACCCAGAAAATTTATTATATATCCAGTTAAAAAAAAAATTATTATTATAATTATTATTGCTAAAATTACAGGATTAATTTCAAAAAAATTATTTAAAAAAGGCAGAAAAATAAATAAAAAAGGAATACAGCTTACCCCGGTAATCCAAGAACATACAGATATATAACGGAGAAATCTTATCATTTTTCCTGTTCCTGGTATTTTTTTTGTTCCTGGGAAATTGTGCGACAAATTAATTGGTTTTGTTTTAATGGTATTTTGTATATTTCCAAAGATTTTTCATTTGTCAGTGATTTCTTATTTAATGGTTTACATCCTGTTTTTGAATCAACTTTTTTAAATTTGATTTTTTCAGGTATTATAAATTTTTTTATAGGTTCATTTACAAGAGCTTTTTTCATAAAATCTGCCCATATAGGAGCAGCTCCCCGGCCTCCTGTAATTCCCCTGTTATTTAAGGTTTTTAAATTTCTTTTTTTGTCAAACCCAGTCCATACAGATGTGCATAAAGATGGAGTAAATCCTGTAAACCATGCATCATTATAATTATCAGTTGTACCTGTTTTACCGGCAGCAGGATTAATAAAGCCATTTTTTCTTATTATTTTTCCAGTACCTGTATCAACAACAGATCTCATCATATCTAGAATTTGAAAAGCTATTTCAGGGTTAAGAACTTTTTTATCTTTAACAAGATGTTCATAAATAACTCGTCCAAAAGAATTTTCCACTCTCCATATAAAAAAAGGTTCATGCCTGATTCCATTAGTTGCAAAAGTTGAAAATGCCGCTGCCATTTCCAAAGGAGATACAGGAGATGTTCCAAGGGCAATTGAATATACATTATTTAATGGACTTTTAATTCCACATGATTTTGCAGTTTCAATAACAAGTTCAGGCCCAGTCATTTCAACAAGTTGTGCTGCAATACTATTAACAGAATATGTAAAAGCTTTTTTAATAATAATTTCACCAGTATTTTTTTTATTGAAATTTTTGGGATTCCATTCAGGAGCACCTTTTATAGGTATTATCACATTTTTGTCAGTCATCTGAGTTGCTCCTGTAAGATTAAATTCTTTTAGTGCTGCATAATAAAGAAAAGGTTTAAAACCAGATCCTGGCTGGCGAAAACTATTAACTGCTCTATTAAATTCTGTTTTTAAATAATTTCTTCCTCCAACCATTGCTTTAACAGCACCAGTACCTGTATCTAATGTTACAAGAGCTGCCTGAGGAAGTATTTTTTCATGCTTTTTTATACCTAGAATATTATCTAAATTTTCAAGTCCTGTTTTTATGGATTGTTCTGCACTGGATTGTAAATTTAAGTCAAGAGTTGTAAAAATTTTAATACCTCCATGAAATACAACATCCTCACTATATTTTTTTACCAGAAAATTTATTACAGTATCTATAAAATAACTTTCTGGTCTGGAATTTTTATAAAATGAATTTAATTCAGGAAATGTCTGAGAGGCATTTTTTTTTTCTTCATAAGTAATATATCCAGTTTCAGCCATTCTTTTTAATACAATTTCCCTTCTTTTTAATGCTTTTTCATAATATTTATATGGATTATAATTTGTGGGAGATTTAAGAATTCCTGCTAGAAGACTTGCTTGTTCCAGAGATAAGTCAGATGCTGATATCCCAAAAAAAACTCTGGCTGCTTTTTTTATACCCTGGGCACCTTTCCCAAAATATATTTGATTTATATAGGCATGTAGTATTTCTTGTTTAGTACATGTGGATTCTATTTGAAAAGATAGAAGAAGTTCTTTAAATTTGCGTAAATATGATGGCTTAAAACTAAAAAAAAGATTTTTTGCAAGCTGTTGAGTTATGGTAGATGCACCTTGAATTTTTTTAGGATTTAAAAAAGTAATAAAAAGTGCTTTTATAGTTCTTAGCTTGTTTATGCCATGATGTTCAAAAAATCTGTGATCTTCTATTGCTAGAACAGCATTGATAAAATCAGGTGATACTTTATTTAAGGCAATAGGTTCTCTTGCACCAAGTGTTATTAATTTTTCTCCTGTTGCCGCATAAATTTCTGTTCCTGGTGTTTCAATAATTTTGCTTAATGGGTGGGGTAATTTAGGAAGGTTTTTTGCAGCAGTAAATATCATCAGTGAAATAACAACACAAAGACATGCAATAATTATAGACAAACTATAAAAAAAGAATTTTAAAAAATTAAAAATTCTTGTAAAAAGATTCATTTTTATTCCTTTAAATTAGCGATATCCATACTAAGATGCCACACTGCCCATTGCCTTGCCCTAATAAAAACAACTTTTTTCTCTCCATTATTTTCAAACTCAAATCCTAATTTTATATATCCTGATTCTGATTCATTTGATATTCCTGCTTTTATAATATGTCCTTTTTCCTGAAGAAGTATATCAGGAGTTGGAATTAAGTCCCTGGCTGTTTCTTTAGGCAGATTTAAAATCGCCTTAAAAAAATCTGATGCAGAAAAAATTCTTCCTTGAAATTCTGGTATATTCTTTAATTGTCCTTTAAAATAAATTTTCTTTTCTTTAAATTGTTTTAATTTTTCTATATTAATATTTATTTGTTTAATAACCCGATTTTCTGAATCAATAAAATATATTATAAGGTCTTTTGTATTTTTTTCACAAAAAATTCTGCTTAAATCTGATCTTAAAAAAAGCCAGATAAGTTCAGCAGGTTGGATAATTTCAGAGGCTAGGGAATTGGGCAGGTTAAGATATAATTTTTTAAAATATTCTTTATCAAATTTTATCCATTGGCCCTGGACAATTTTTAATGCAAGTTGGGTAAAAGAGGTTGCTTTTCTAGCAGCAAGAGATACATTAATTTGTTTATTAACAATAGTATCTAAATATGTATAGGCATTGGATGTTTGTTCACCTGTTTTCCATATAGTCCCTATTTCAGGTCTTTTATTATTTAAGGTTTTAAGATAATTGCCAATCATATGCTCGCACCAGTTAAATTTAAATTCAAAAGAAACAAGTACAGCAAAACCAATAAAAAAACCTATATTAAGAATTGAAAATATTCTTTTAAGATGTTCTGATATTTTAAGGGGCTGATACCATTGAGTCATGGGATATTTTTATGCACAAAATGAAATTATTTTGCAAGATAATTTGTGGGAAGTCTATATAAGTTTAATTTCTGCAAAAATTAAGGTAATGAATTTTTACGAGGCAATTGTTTTTGAGAGTTTTGCACCAATGCATTTTTTATAAAAATACTTTTTAAAAAATAAAATATTTTTTTTTCTAATTTTTAATCTAAAAAATGTTTGTAAATGCTATATAAATAGGGGAGGGTTGCACTCTTTTTAATTTAAAGGCTTGCATTGATTTCTGTGTTTTGGGAAATGTTTTTTCTTGAAAAATTCTTTTTTAAAGAATTCTAATCTTTCTTGGGCAGGTAATTTTTCTGCAAAATCAATTATTAAATTATGAAAAATTTTTTGTTTTTTTGAATGTTCTTTTCTTAAATATTCACATTTTTCTTTAATTAATAATTTATCAAAAGGTTCCTTTGTTAGAGCATCAAATATTTCTTTTCGTGCAGTTCTTATTTTTTTTACATGCTTTTTAATATCTTTTGAAGAAGAATTACCAAGAAACGAGGGACAAGACAAAGAAGAAAATCTTGGGGGTATATTTTTCTTATTAAGAAAACCCTGGACAAAAAAACCTATTAAAAACATATTAATTGCAAAGGAAACAAATAATAATATTTTAAGTGGATTTTTCATAGTTTATTTTCCAAATCATAACTCCAGATTATTTCGCTGATTTCAACAATGTCTTGTGTTTTGTCATATAAAAGATCAGGATTTGTATAGCTAAAGAAAAAACCTGAAATTGTAATTATAATAATAGAAAAAGCCTGAATAATAATTGGTTTAAAAAAAAATAAATTTAGAAAAAATTTATCATAAAAATGACTTATTTGTTTTGTTGTTTTGGCCTGTTTTAAAATATTTTCAAACAAATCAGGATTTGTAGAAGTAATTTTTATTGAATCAAGAAGTTTATTTAATTTTATTTCCTGTGTCATTTGTCTATCCTAGAGCAACTTATGATTTTTAAGTTTTTTTTTAAGTTTTTTTCTACTTTGTATTAAAATAGATTCTATTGCTTTTTCACTTTTTCCTATAATTTCTGCAATTTCTCTTATTTTAAAGCCTTCATAGTAAAAAAAAATCAAAGCTGCTTTATGGTTTTGTTTTAAATTGTTTATTTCTTTTTGTACTATAAATGCAGTTTGTTTTTCAATTAAGTTTATTTCGTTATATTGTGATGCATCAATTATATTTTGATTATTTTCTGTAAAATCCAGGCTTTTTTTTCTTAAAAAATCCAGGCATGCATTTTTTAAAATTCTAAAAAACCATGTTTTAAATTTTGATTTTCTTTTTTCCCAGAGATTTGCTCTTTCCCAGACTTTTAAAAAAGTTTCCTGAACAATTTCTTCTGCTATTGATTTATTGCTTACAATTCTTGTTGCAACTCTTACTGCCTGATTTAAATATTTTTTTACTATAATTTTAAAAGCAGGATGATTACCATTTTGAATGCTTATCATTGCCTGCTCATCTGTTATAATCACATTTTTTTTAATTTTAAAAAATTATTTGGGACAAAAATAATATTTTATCCCAAATAATTAAAAAATTTTCTCCTGTTTTTAATGGGATTGTAAATTTATCATTTACTTTAATTCACATTATAACATTTTTAAAGCCATGCTATTCACAAAAATCAACTTACTATAGAATTATTATTTTTGCATTTTATATGCAATAAATTCTTCTTCATTAATAGAACCATCTTCATCAGTATCTATATAAGCAAATATAAATTGTGCAAATCTTCTTCTAAATCCCCTTGGGTTATGTTCTTCTTCACTAATAAAACCATCTTTGTCTGTATCCATGAAAGCAAATTTTTCTTTTATTTTTTTTATTTTATGGAAATCTATTATTTCCTGTTCTGTTAAATATTCATTTTTATCAATATCTGCTTCATCAAAAAAATTATTATGATAATCTGTTAGTTCCTGTTTTGAAAGCTGCTTATCATCATCAACATCTGCTTCTTGAAAATACACAACTCCTTTTTTGGGGTGCATATTTGTTTTTATTACTTTTTGCATTCTTTTTATAGGTCTATGATCCCAACGAGCAAAGGCTGACACTGTAAAAGCTAGTGTAATAAAAAGTGTAAACACAATAATAAATAATTTTCTATTCATTATTTATTTTCTCCTATTTTGATTTCAATTTATTTTTTGGTTGAAACTCATTAAATTCTTTTTTGCTGATAGTACCGTCTTTATTAGTATCCATACATTGAAATCTTGCATTTTTTCTGTTTGCTTTATGGAAATTTATCATTTCTTCTCTGGTTAATTCTTTATCATTATTTATATCAGCATCTTTAAAAAATTTATTTTGAAAAGAAGTTAATTCTTTTTTTGAAAGTTTTTCATTATTATCAGTATCTGCCTGATCAAAATGAAAAATTCCTCCGCCTTTTATTCCTTTGCCCATCATACATCCTTGGTGCATGCCCATACCTTTTCTCATACCTTTTCCCTTGCAGTCTCCCATCCCTTTTCCTGAATATGCAAATCCTGAAACTGCAAAAGCCAGTGTAATCAAAAATGTAAACATACCAACAAATAATTTCTTTTTCATTTTCCTTCTCCAAAATTTTTAAGTTTAAAAAAATGTTTCCTATTTTTCTATACGAAAAAAAAGAAAAAAAACCTGCAACTTTTTTTAAATGTTTGTAATTATTGGGATAAAATATAGAAAATAAATTAAGGAGAGATTGTTAAAAAATACTGAAATTCATAGAATATTTCTTAAATATAATTTAATGATTTTAAAATTGATGGGATAAAGGCAATCCATCCCAGAGAGGATTGAAAAGGATTGCCCTTAATCCTAGAAACGTCAAATAATGGTATTTAACAACGCATTTTCAATATATTTAATAAGTATTAATCTTAAAATACTATAATATAAATAGATAAAGTAGATAAAGCGTTTTTACAATACCATCTTAATTATTCAATTTTAAATGAAACCTTTAATTTAACACGATAACCAATAATTCTATTATCTTCCAAACGCATATCCATTGTTAGAACCTCAGCTACGCGCATATCGCGAATAGATTTGTCAACTGTTGTAACTGCAACTTTAGCAGCTTCTTCCCAAGATTTTTCAGAAAATCCTGCAACTTCAATAAATTTGTAAACACTATTATCCATGACAATCTCCTTTTAAAGGTTAAAATAATTTAAAAAAAATAAGCCTAATATAATAAGAGCTTTGCATAATGCTCGATTTTATTCAAAGTTTATGGTGAAGTCTTATTATTAATACCTTAAACTTAAAATTTAGATAAAAGAGAGCAAGCTCTGTTTATAAGTATTTACAAACATTTTTTAGATTAAAAATTAGAAAATAGATATTTTATATTTTTTCAGTTTTTTTATAAAAAATGTGTTTGTGTAAAGGGGTCATAATCAAAAATTCAATTAATTATCTTATGTGTTTATTATTTATACAGGTATGCAATTACTTTGCATAGTTATTTTTTTGTTGGCATAGATTAAATTCTTTTTTTGACAAATTTATATGAAAAAATTTATAATTATTTAATATTCTTTTATATTTTATTGTGAGGCAAGCTAATAATCAGAAACCAGATTTGCCTTATGGTACTTGGTTTTAATCATCAAAGTTATAAGGACTTTATAATGAAACAAGAATTTTTATTGGGAAATGGTGCTATAGCTCTTGGACTATTGGAAGCTGGATGCCAGATTATGACTTCATATCCTGGTACTCCAAGTTCGGAAATTCTTCCAGAAGTTGTAAGATTTTCAAGAGCATATAATTTAAACACCAAAATTGAATGGTCAGTAAATGAAAAAGTTGCCTTTGATAATGCCTTTGCAGCAGCTATATCTGGCAAACGGGCAGCCTGCTGTATGAAAATGGTGGGATTAAATGTTGCAGCAGACTCATTTATGTCAAGTGCCTATATTGGTAATATTGGTGGACTTGTTATTATCTCGTGTGATGATCCTGGACCTCATTCATCCCAGACTGAACAGGATTCAAGATTAATGGCACGCCTTGCCAAAGTGCCTGTGTTTGATCCTGCAAATCCTGAAGAAGCAAGAAAAATGATTAAAAAAGCATTTGATTTGTCAGAAGAATTTCAAGTTCCAGTATTGCTAAGACCCGGAATTCGTGTTTGCCATGCCAGGCAAAATATTAAATATAATGATCTTAAAAGCAATTTTACCAAGGCAGATTTTAAGCGGGAACCCAGCAGATGGGCATCTACTCCAAAATTCAGATTTTTTCAACATAAAGAATTAAATGCAAAACATGTTAAAATAAGTGAAAAATTTAATAGGCTTAGACCATATAATATGCACAATTTACAAAATAATAAATCTTATCCCTTTGGTATTATTACAGGTGGTGTGCCATCAAGTGTTGTTAAAGATTTATTTGAAGAATATAAACGATTTGATATCCCTATTTTAAAACTTGGGGCACCATATCCTTTTCCAGAAAAACTTGCATTAGAATTTATAAATGCCTGTAACAAAGTATTGGTTATTGAAGAAACTGATACAGTTATTGAGTATATGTTAAGGGATAGATACAAAACTTTAGGACGCCTGTCCGGTCATGTTCCTATGGAAGGTGAGCTTGTCCCTGAAAAAATTAAAAAAGTATTAAATAAAACTCTTTTTGACTGCAAATTAAATCCATTGTCAGACAATGACTCTAGCCTAGAAGCTTTAGAACTTGTGCAAAGCCTTGAACTTCCCCTTCGCAAGCCAACTTTATGTCCTGGTTGTCCTCATAGAGCTTCCTTTTATTCCATTAGAAAAGCCCTGCCTAAGGCAATATTCCCTTCTGATATCGGCTGTTATACCCTTGGAAGCAATCTTGGAGTTGTTGATACAGTTCTTGATATGGGAGCAGGCATTACAATGGCTTCAGGTTTTTGGAATGCCTATACTCAGGATGGCATAAAAAAATCCATTGTAGCCACTATGGGAGATTCTACTTTTTTTCATTCAGGCACAACAGGACTTATTAATGCAGTTTATAATAATTCCAGATTTATTCTTGTGATTTTAGATAATCATATTACAGCCATGACAGGTATGCAGCCTGCCATTACCCAGCAAAATAGAGTTCACGGAAAAAAAGGAAATCCTATTTCTCTTGAAACCATTATAAAAGGCTGTGGTGTTGAATATATTAAGGTATTAGACCCTTATGATACAAAAAATATGATTAAGGAAATTAAAAAAGCATCAGATTATGTAAATGATCCAAATGGAGGTATTGCAGTAATAATTTCACGCCATCCCTGTGTAATTGGATTTAAAAATAAAGCAATTAATAAAAAAATAGAAATAAAAATCACAGAAGATTGTGATGATTGTGGATTTTGCCATTTAAGATTTGAATGTCCTGCCATGTATCAGGATAAGGAAAATGAAAAAACTGAAATTAATCCTGTGCTTTGTGCTGGATGCGGTGTTTGTTTGCAGATATGTCCTAAAGATGCAATTAAAAAAGTAAAATAAAGTTACAATATAAGGTAATTAAAAAGAATAGGAAGTTTACAATATCATTATACTTTATCAGGATATATAAGATTGAGCTGAGGAAAATAAGTTTTAAATTTTGCTATATCTCTAGTTATTAAATTAAATCTTGATACAGTTGCATGAGCTCCTATAAAAAAATCAGGTAAAAGTAAATTTTTTATTCCTTTGTTTTTTCTATACTTAAGAAATATTTTACCTGTTAGAAAAAGTGCTTCCCGAGGAATTTCCAGTACTTTTATGCCTAGTTGTGCAATAGCGTTTTCTATTTCCTCAATTTTGTTAAAACCAATTGATACTTCAGTATAAACAATTGAATTTATATATAAAGTATTAGTTTGACTGTATCTATCCAGTATCTTTTCAGACCAGTTAGCCCAATTAAGATCATCTGTGAACAAATCCAACAATATACATGAATCAACAAAAATCCCATTCATTATATTTTCCTTGTTAGATTCATAATTTCATTAGTTGTCATTTTTGCAGTTGCTATACCCCGAAGTTTTTCAAACTTATTGGTTATTTTATGTTTAGTTGTTTTAACTATGTAAAATCTTCCATTATCTTCTTGAAAATCAATCTCAGTTTCAGGAATAATACCCAATCTTTCTCTTACATTTCTGGGAATTGTAACTTGTCCCTTTATTGTTACACGCATGTTTTTTACCTCGGAATAACTGCCATAAGGCAAATCTGGTTTTTAATTCTTGGTTTGATTGACAATGAAACATAAAAGTAATACCAGAATAGTATTACTACAATTTGTTTGCAATATATTTTTATAAAATTCCTATAAATGAATATTTAAATTCAATTTCCTGTCACTTTTAAGTTCTAGCAAATTTTCCCTAAGCTGTTTCCAATAAACATGTTCTTTTGAAAATATTGCTGATTTAATCTGCTTAACTAAATCTGAAAATTGAGTGTTTAAAATCTTTTGAATATTCAACCAATTTTGTCCCAAACGATCTTTAATACCAAGACCATATATCCAAATTATGTCAGTATATGGTTCCAACATATTAATTAATTGAACTACATCAGTAATATAAGGAATAACAGGACAGACCAAAGCCCCTGTTTTTATACCTGCTTCTTTTAATTGTTTAAGAGCTTTAATTCTTTTTTCAGTGTCTATAGTATTTCTCTCAAATAGCTGGCGTGTTAAATTATCATTAAATGCTACTGAAACACTGACTGCAGTGCTATTCATTTTTTTTAAAATATCAATATCGCGAAGAACTAAATCAGACTTTGTAAGAATACTTGCAGAAAATCCTTTTTCTAGAAATAATTTAAGAACCTTTTGGGTTTGCTTATATTCAGCTTCACATGGTTGGTAAGGATCAGTATAATAGCCCATATATATTGTTTGGGGAGTGATTTTATTAATTTCTTTGTCTAGTTGATTAACAATATTTTTATATATATGAATTTCCTTTGACCAATCAGTTTCAGCTTGAGCCAGGGCATAGCAATAATAGCAATAATGTTCACACCCAATATAAGTATCAACTTGATAATCAAAATTTTTTAATGTGCATTCTAAGAGAATTTTCCTGTTTGTGCATATAGATACTTTCATTAATTTATATCCTTTCCCATAAAAACAGTGAGCCAAAGCAGCAAAATAATTAAAAACTAACTTTCTAAAGTGTGCATTTTAAATTCATTTTAAGAAAAAAATAATATAAATTCTCAAGAAATATAATATATCAATTATTTTCAATATATTTGATATAAGTTTCAATTTTTACATTTGCTCCCATGTTTTTTACAGTTGAAATAAGCTTGATAATATTATCTGTATCAACTTTATTATTTGAATCTAAATCATCATTATCCTTAATATCTAAATTAAAAGTAATAGAATCTATACTGCGTTCACCTTGTGCATCAATAAAATTATTTAAAGATGTAATTTTATTTCCTTTCCATATAAGTAATGATGTGTCTGGAGAAAGCAGTTTATTCCAATTTTCGCTGTCAGCTGATTTTAATTCATTTAAAGCTGTAGTCCCTACTTCTATACCTGCCTCAGCAGCAAAATAAGCAGTTTTGTAAAGTTTATCATTAGCAGAAATTCGCAGTTCATAAAGAGTAGTTTTGTTTGATACTATTCCAATCAAAGTAAGTAATAACAACAAAAAAAGTGCCATTATAAGAGTTGCACCTTTATTATTTTTTAAAATTAATACTGGATTTCCATATATCATTTTTTTTTATTTTCTATTTTTCTGCTTTTTCCAAAAGAATCAGTTGTTTTAAGCGCTGAAAAAACCATTTCTGGAGTAACAGGTATTGATTCATTATAAATAGTCTCGCCTTCCGCACAAGTCAATTCTGCCACCTTCATCAGGGCAGAGTCTGAAATATCTGATAAACCAATATCTTCAAGAGTTGTAGGCAGCCCAACAGTTTCACAAAAAGAAAATGCTTTATTAATCACATCCATTGGTTTATCTGTAAGAAAAAGTGAGGCTAAAGTTCCAATAGCAACTTTTTCACCATGAAAATATTTATGAGTTTGTTCTAATACAGTTAAACCATTATGAATAGCATGTGCAGTAGCAAGCCCACCGCTCTCAAACCCTAAACCGCTTAATAATGTGTTTGCTTCCACAATATGTTCTAAAGCCGGTGTTATTACATGAGCTTCGCAAGCTAATTTAGCAGAATATCCATATTCAATAAGTGTTTTGTAGCAAAGTTTGGCTAATGCAATAGCTGTTATAGAACCTATGTCTCCGGTCATATTTCCAGCATATTTTATTTTACACGATTCCGCTTCAAACCATGTGGCAAGTGCGTCTCCCATTCCTGATACTAAAAATCTAACAGGAGCTTGTACTATTATTTTAGTGTCTACCAAAACAAGATCGGGATTTTTAGGAAGTATTAAATATCTTTTAAATTCTCCTGTTTGCGTATAAATGACTGAAAGAGCACTACATGGAGCATCAGAGGAGGCAATGGTTGGCACAATAGCAACTGGAAGCGTTAATTTATAAGCAACAGCTTTTGCTGTATCTATAGTTTTTCCACCGCCAATTCCTACTATTACTTCAGACTTGTTTTTTTTAGCAATAAAAGACAGTCTATCTATTTCTTCGTCTGAACATTCTTTATTAAATTTTTCAACATTAACTGAGATAAATTTTTTAATATCATTTTCTAAGATAGGCAGCATCTTGTTAAGAACAGAAGGAGTGCATATAGCAAAAACCTTTTGTCCAAACCGAGACAACTCTAAGCCTAGTCTTTCAATAGAATCTGTGCCTTGAACATAACGCCCGGGAAATAATGTTGTACTGATCATTTTATTTCTCCTTTTTTTAATTTGTTAATATAAAACAAAAATTTAAAATAAATAGCATTTTATAAATCATTAAATTGAATAATTAAATCAACACGATTTTTAAATTCAGGGCTAAAATTTTTTTTCACAGAAACAGTTATTTAAACTAGGAATTTAAAGAAATCTTAGATGCTTAATATGTCTGAAAAATTAAAAAAACACTAAATTATTAATGTTCTAGCTGTTCTTTTTCAAGGATTTTTATATTTTTTATATAAATAATTAATCATTAATAAATAAGGTGTTATTTATTTACTATAATTGTTTCACCTATTTTAATTGGTGCAAATTGATTTTGCGGCAAACCTTGTAATTTCATTGCTTTTGTTAATAATTTTAAAGGTTCTAAAAATGGTTCATGAGATAACTGAAAACAACCCCAATGAATAGGTATTGATTTATCAGTTTTAATATCTTTATGAATAAATACTGCTTGAGCAGGATCTACATGTTGTTTTAACATAAAATATCTTGGCCCATAAGCACCAATAGGAATAAATGCCAAATCATATGGTCCTGTGCGTTGCCCTATTTCCTTAAACAATTTTTTATCATATCCAGTATCACCTGCAAACCAGCAATTAAAATCTTTTATCTTAATAGACCAAGAGCCCCACAAGCTCTTGTTTGTATTCCATGGCGCTCGTTTTGACCAATGAACACTTGGAGTAAAAGTTATATTTACATCTTTAGCAAATTCATGAGATTGCCACCAGTCAAGTTCTACTATTTTATTAGAATTAATACCGCGTTTCTTAAACCAAGATTTTAAACCTAAGGGAACATACCATTTAACAGAGTTACCAAACATATCTACTGTACGATGATCTAAATGGTCATAGTGATTATGTGAAATAACAATAAAATTAATTTTAGGAAGTTTTTCATAAGACAAAGCAGGTAAAGTAAGTCTTTTTGGAATAAAAAAATCAACAGGAGCAGGACGCTCAGTTAAATGCGGGTCTGTTAAAAAATTTATGCCATTATATTGTACCAATACTGTAGCATGACCTATCCATGTAGCTCGGGGCAAATCAGAAGATGAGTTAATAAGTTTTAAATCTGTTTCCTTGATTATTGATTTTATATCAGCTTGATCTACTAAAGGATAATCTCCTTTATTAATACGCATTTTCAGCCACTTTAGAAATGACCCTTTATTAGTACTTTTAAACCTATTTTCTCCATGATGTGCTGGTTTTGCATATAATTTTATATCTTTAGCTTGAGTACAGTTCACTAGTTTACCTATTATAATTATTATAATAACTATAATAAAAATTCTGTATTTTACCATGTTATACCTTTGATAACATAACAAAATGCCTAAGTTTAAGAGCAACCACAAAAACTAAAAAATTTATAAATCTCAATGCCAATATCTCCCTTATTTTTTGATTCAAGAACAGATTTGACTCCTTTCTAATATCTTGTTGTGGTTTTTGATAATAGTAAAATATTAATATTTCAAATCATTCAACCACATTCTTGAAAAAAGTTCACATATTTGCTAACCTTAAAACATGAGACAAATAATCTTTTATCAAAATAAATCAGGTAAATCTCCTGTTAAAGTCTTTTTAAGTAAACTGACTCCACAGCAGAAAAAGAAAACCGCTTTTGTACTATTATTAATCAAAGAATTAAAGGTTGTACCTAAAGAGTATTTTAAAAAACTAAAAGGAACTGATAAATTATGGGAAGTCAGAATCCAATCCGGTAATAATGCTTTTCGTTTACTTGGCTTTTTTGATAAAGCTGAACTTATTATTTTAAATCATGGTTTTGCAAAAAAGACACAAAAAATCCCTAAAAAAGAAATTTCATTGGCTATAAAACGAAAACAAACTTATCAAAAGGCAAAAAAATGAGTGATTTAAAAAAGTTTATTAATGACAGTAAGCAAAAGCACCCTGATGAATTTGTAAATTTTGATAAAGAATATCAAACTTTTAAACTAGGTATTTTATTAAAGCAAGCTCGGAGTGAAGCCGGACTGACTCAGGAAGAAGTTGCTAAACAATTAAAAACAACAAAATCATCAATATCTAGAATGGAGAATCATGCAAAGGACATTAGATTGTCCACTTTGGAAAAATTTGCATCTGCTGTTGGGAAACATTTGTCAGTAGCACTAAAATAGTTATTTAAAAGAATATAGGTATATTTTGATTTCTATGTTCCACTGTATTTAATTTTTCATCCTTTCATTGCTCAAAAAGAGTGTTTAGGTTGCATAACTCTTAAGATGAATTGTAGAAATAATAGAGCGAAGCAGTTTTCTATCAACTCAATTGATATGTTATACTTTTTTTCTAATTTTGAATTTATGTTTTTGGGGGAGCGTTAACTTAACTGTGGCTGAAAGAGGACACAATGTCAGTTGACAAGCGGCTTTCCAAAGGTTTAATGTGGTGTCATGATGAAAACGAAAAAAAACGCTGTCCATTATGTAAAAGTTTAGATACTAAAAAACATAGATTTCTTAACAGTAAAATTTTAACTGTAAGAGGTATTCAAAAAAGAAAAATCCAAAGATTTTTGTGTAAAAATTGTCAAAAAAGTTTTACATCAAAAAGGTACAATAGAAGACAAAAAACAAGTGTCAAAAACAAACTACCCCCCTTTTTTTTATTGATTAATCTCCTCTAAAACCATCACCTATCCATAATATTATTCTTGTTGTCCCTCTAATAATTATCATTATGCCCACAAATCCTAAAAACCCTGCTATAACACCTGCAATTATCTGTTGCCAGAAAGGTGGGAAAAGCCATTGAGGAGGAGACTGAGGGCAAGGGATATCATAGATAAAATCAAACATAAAAGGATGACTAGAAGATGGGTCTATCAAGTCCATCAAAGTAAGCTTATTAAATTTATTCTTATCATGATTTAAAGACTTTTTATAATTTTGAAGTTGGGGATTTTTTAATAATCTCCGTTTTGCCTCTGCATTGTATGCCTTTTTATGCCTTTTATTCCATATATCCTCATCTTTACGCCATTTTTTATACTTAATTGATTCAATTTTACTTTCTTCTTTATAGTATTTTATACCATTTAAAAAACATAGTATAAATACAACCATAGCAAGAACCAAAGCGATTCTATCCATTCCCTTTTTTAGATCCATAATACTTCCCTTTTCTATGATAGAACTCAATGCTATTTATCAATTGGAAAGCTAAAAGACTTATTGCCTGATATTAGAATTAAATTTATAATCCACGCCACAATTATCATTAATAATTTTATCTTCAAACCCTGAAAATTCCCATATGCCTTTATGATTTTTCTTTTTTAAGGATAATTTAATTTGATCTAAAAAAATATTTCTTGGAACTTTAACTGCTCCTAAAGAAAGCATGTGATTTGTTGGAATTTGACAATCAATAAAATCAAATTTTAATTTTTTAATATGAGTATTTAAAGCAGCTATAGCTATTTTTGATGCATCACTTACTTTTGAAAACATTGATTCACCAAAAAAACAACCTCCTAAAGATATGCCATAAAGCCCGCCTATAAGCTCTTTATGTTCCCATATTTCTACAGAATGTGCATA
Source organism: Desulfobacteraceae bacterium 4572_130 (assembly GCA_002084425.1). GTDB lineage: Bacteria > Desulfobacterota > Desulfobacteria > Desulfobacterales > Desulfobacteraceae > 4572-130. The sequence continues at coordinate 174,941 of NBLN01000002.1, forward strand.
ACCTTTTTTGTAAAGCTTAATATAAGCTTTAATCATATTATTTGTAATCCATGTATCTTGATTTTTTTTAACACGAGTTTGTGCACAAGCATAAATTATATCTTGAAAAGCTTTATCCATAGTAATTTTAAAATAATTTTTTCTTATCTTTTTTTTAAGGCTTTTAGATATTTTAAAATTTTCAGGATATAGCACAAGGCGTGGATCAGGACACCACCATAAAATAGGCTCATTATTTGAAAACCATGGGAAAATGCCATTTTTATAGGCAAGAAGAAGTCTTGCAGGGCTTAAATCCCCTCCAACACACAAAAGACCATCAAATCTTGCAAGATAAGCAGGAGGAAATATTGATTTTTCTGATAATTGAAATACAGGCATTTAATTTTTGAAAAAAGAAGTTTGAATATAGAATAAAGGCAAGGACAAAATCAAAAAAACTTATAAAAAAATGAATATTTAAAATTGAACATCTAATATTAAACAAAAAAAAATATTTAACTATTATTTTTAAAATTAAATGTAATTTTTTTATTTCTAAGTCCAATTGATACTATACCGCCTTTTTTAAGGGACCCAAATAAAATTTCATCACTTAATTTGTCTTTTATTTGTGTTTGAATAACTCGCTCTAAAGGTCTTGCACCAAATTTAGGATCATACCCTTTTTTAGCAAGCCATGATCGTACTTTTGAAGTATATTTTATAGATATATTTTTTGGTTTAAGTAAATGTTTAAGCTCTTTTATATTTTTATCAACAATCATTTCCATAATTTTATGAGACAAAGCATTAAATTGAATAATTGAATCAAGGCGGTTTCTAAATTCAGGGCTAAAAGTTTTTTCCACAGCCTTTACTCCCTTTGAATTAACATTGTTTAATTGATCTCCAAAACCAATTGAATTAGATGTCATCTCTCTTGCTCCAGCATTTGATGTCATTATAATAATTACATTTCTAAAATCTGCTGTTTTTCCATTATTATCAGTTAAAGTTGCATAATCCATAACTTGAAGTAAAATATTAAACAAATCAGGATGAGCTTTTTCAATTTCATCAAGTAAAAGTACACAATGGGGATGTTTGCTTATATTTTCTGTTAAAATACCTCCCTGGTCAAACCCTACATATCCTGGAGGAGCACCAATAAGTCTTGATACAGCATGTTTTTCCATATATTCGCTCATGTCAAAGCGTTGAAATTCAACACCCATATTAATGGAAAGTTGTTTTGCAACTTCTGTTTTTCCTACACCTGTTGGACCTGTAAATAAAAATGAACCTATAGGACGTGTGGGATGTGAAAGCCCGGCTCTTGATCTTTTAATTGCAGTGGTAATACTTTTAATAGCATTTTCTTGACCAAATATAACTTGTTCAAGTTTTTGTTTTAAATTTTTAAGGTTTGATTTCTCAGAAACTGTAATGCTTGAAACAGGTATTTTTGCCATTTTTGCAACAGTTTGTTCAATATCTCTAACATGAACATTTTTTCTAGTTAATTTTCCATTAAGTTTTATAAATGCTCCTGTTTCATCTATAACATCAATTGCTTTATCCGGCAAAAAACGATCATTAATATGTTTAGCAGAAAGCTTTGCCGCAGCATCTATTGCCTTCTTAGTGTATCCAAGCCCATGATGTTTTGTATAATAGGTTTTTAATCCCTGTAAAATTTCAATTGTTTCTTTAATATTTGGTTCTGGAACTTCAATTTTTTCAAATCTTCTTGAAAGAGCTCTATCTTTTTTAAAATAATTTTTATATTCTTCATATGTTGTAGTGCCAATACATTTTAATGTGCCCTGGGAAAGAGCAGGTTTTAAAAGATTAGATGCATCTAGTGAACCACTGCTAGTTGCTCCTGCCCCAACTATAGTATGAATTTCATCAATTATAAGAAGAGCATTTTTTTTTTTTTGAAGCCCTGCAATAACATTTTTAAGTCTTTCTTCAAAATCTCCTCTATATTTTGTTCCAGCAAGGATAACTCCCATGTCCAACGAGAATATTTCCAATGATTTTAAAAGATTTGGCATTTTTTTATTATGGACTTTTAAAGCAAGTCCTTCAGCAATTGCAGTTTTTCCAACACCAGGATCTCCAATAAATATTGGATTATTTTTTCGTCTTCTGCACAAAATCTGCATGGCTCGCTCAATTTCATTATCTCTTCCTATTATTGGATCAATTCTGCCTTTTTGAGCTTTTTCAATAAGATTAGTAGTAAACATTTCAAGGGCAGTAGATTGTTTTTTTTCTCTTTGTTTTTCAGTTTCAGAAATTTTATTACAAGATTTATTTTTACAGGAGTTAGCATAATCCTGATCATGGGAAATCACTTTTAAAATATCAAGCCTGCTTACACCTTCAGATTCAAGATAAAAAGCTGCATGAGAATCTTTTTCCAAAAAAATAGATGCAAGAACATCTTCAAGTTTTACTTCTTTTTTTTCAGCAGATCGTGCATGGTTTACAGCCCTTTGTATCATTCGTTGAAAGCCTATTGTCTGTTGAAGAACATACTCTTTTCCTTTTTCAACACTTGGCATTTTTTCCTTAAAAAAAACATTAAGATTTTTTTTGATTGTATCAGGACTACCACCACACTTTTTAACTGTTTCAAAACCTTTATTTTGATTTAAAATTGCATAAAGAACATGTTCAACACATATATATTCGTGTCTTCTTTTTTTTGCCTCTCCAATTGCAACTCCAAGTGTTATGCTAAGTTCTTTATTTATCATGATCTATTCTTTCTCCATTGTGCTTTTTAAAGGATAACCTTTATCTCTGGCTAGACTGTGCACTGTATTTATTTTGGTTTCAGCAATTTCATATATAAACAAACCACAAACATCTCTGCCTTGTTTATGTATATTAAGCATTATCTGAAATGCATGATTAAATGATTTTCCAAAAACAGTTGTAAGAATCTCAATAACAAAGTCCATACTAGTATAATCATCATTATGAAGAATTACTTTATACATTGGAGGATAATCATTTTTTTGTTTTGATTTAGATACTATTTTTTTTTTAAATTCAGGTTTTTTAATAGTCATATGAAATTTAATAACTGCCTGCCATAAGGCAGATCTGGTTTTTGGGTTGTCTCAAAATAAGACATAAAAAAGATTAAGTAGTGATAAATTCTTTCATATAAAAAAATTGTAAAAAATTAATTTTAATAAAAAAATAACTAGGCAAAAAATTTCATATATAAGCTGTAGTATTTTTTCAATGTCATTAAATTATAAACTACAACCATAAAAAACACTAAAAGGTACGAAAAAAATAATTGATTTAATTATAAAATCAAATGAAAATTTCTATATTATTAAGTTTATTTACCGCAACATTTTTTAAATTTTTTACCACTATTGCAAGGGCATGGGTCATTTCTTCCTACTTTTGCTTTATCTCGTTTATGAGGTTTTTTTGCAGTCAAATTATCTGAATGGGAAAATTGTAAATTCTTTTGTTCCTTTTGTTCCTTTTTTTTCAAATTATCAAAATCATGTGTTTTAATAAATTGAATTTTAAAAAGAAGTTCAATAATTTCTTCTTTTATGCGCTCAATAAGTCTATGAAACATTGCAAAACCTTCTTTTTTATATACTATCAAAGGATTTTGCTGTGCATATCCTCTAAGCCCAATACCTTCTTTTAAATGATCCATATTCAAAAGATGATCTTTCCAAAGAATATCAACGGTCTGAAGAATTATCATCTTTTCAAATTCTCTAGTATTTTCCATACCAAGTAAAGCTTCTTTTTCAGCATATTTTTCCTTTGCTTTATCTTGGATTATTTGAATAAGTTTATCATTATTAAGTTCATTTCTTACATTATTTGCTATAATAGATGTAAAATCAAATGTAAAATCAAACTGTTTTTTTATTGAATCTGAAAATTCCTTTATATTCAATTCAGAAACAGGTGTTTTTTCTTGGGCAAATTCATGAACAATCTGAGATATTTTTTCTTCTATCATTTCAAGTATAACAGGATAAAGATTAGGATTTTGTAAAGCTTCTCGCCTTTGCTTATATATAACCTCTCTTTGCTGATTCATAACATCATCATATTCAATAACTTGTTTTCTTATTTCAAAATTAACTCCTTCAACTTTTGACTGAGCATTTTCAATTGCCCTGGAAATAAGTCCATGTTCAATTGGTTCTCCTTCATTAATGCCAAGTTTGTCCATTATTGTAGAAATTCTATCACCACCAAATATTCTTAAAAGATCGTCTTCTAAAGATAGATAAAATCTGGATGAACCTGGATCTCCCTGGCGTCCCGAACGACCTCGAAGCTGGTTGTCGATGCGTCGTGATTCATGGCGGGATGTGCCAAGTATATGAAGCCCCCCAAGTTTTTTTACGCCATCTCCCAAAACAATATCTGTTCCACGACCAGCCATGTTAGTGGATATAGTAACAGCACCTTTTTGTCCGGCATTGGAGATTATATCAGCTTCAGCTTGATGGTGTTTTGCATTTAGAACATTATGCTTAATTCCTTTTTTTTTAAGATTTTTACCTAATTTTTCAGAAACATCTATGGATATTGTTCCTACAAGAACAGGTTGTCCTTTTTTATGGAGTTTAATTATTTCTTTTATTGCAGCATTATATTTTTCTTTTTTAGTTTTATAGATTACATCAGGTTTGTCTATTCTTATCATAGGCTTGTGAGTAGGAATAACCAAAAGATCAAGACCATATATTTTTTTAAATTCAGGTGCTTCTGTTTCAGCAGTACCAGTCATACCACTTAATTTATTATACATTCTAAAAAAATTCTGAAATGTAATAGAAGCAAGAGTTTGATTTTCATCAGCAATTTTTACTTTTTCTTTTGCTTCTAAAGCCTGATGAAGACCTTCGCTATATCTTCTTCCCGGCATTAGCCTGCCTGTAAATTCATCAACAATTATAACTTCATTATGTTTAACAATATAATCCACATCACGCTTAAACAATGTATGAGCTTTAAGAGCCTGATTAAGATGATGAAGAATTTCGATATTTTTAGGGTCATATAAATTTTCTAAATTTAAGAATTTTTCTCCTGCTACAACACCTTTTTCAGTAAGAGTTACAGCCTTTGCCTCTTCATCAACAGTATAATCAGTATGTTTTTTTAAATCTGGAATAATATAATTAATCTGGGAGTATAATGCAGTTGATTTTTCAGCAGGACCGGAAATAATTAAAGGTGTTCTTGCTTCATCAATTAAAATACTATCTACTTCATCTACAATAGCAAAATTTAGTTGCTCTTGATAAAGAGTTTCTTTATTAAAATTCATATTATCACGAAGATAATCAAATCCAAATTCATTGTTTGTTCCATAGGTAATATCAGCTTTATAAGCATTTTTTTTGTCTTGATCATTCATGCCATGGACAATAATTCCTACTGAAAGACCAAGAAAACTATAAATTTTATTCATCCACTCTGCATCTCGTTTTGCAAGATAATCATTTACAGTTACAATATGAACACCCTTGCCTGAAATAGCATTAAGATAGGCTGGAAGAGTGGCTGCTAAAGTTTTTCCTTCACCAGTTTTCATTTCAGCAATTATTCCATTATGAAGAGCAATACCCCCAATAAGCTGAACATCAAAATGTCGCATTTCAAGAGTACGGCATGATGCTTCTCTTACAAGAGCAAAAGCTTTAACAAGCATGTTATCAAGAGTTTCACCTTTTTTAAATCGCTCTTTAAAAATATTTGTTTTTTCAGCCATTTCATAATCTTTCATTTTTTTCATTTCAGATTCTAAACTATTAATTCTATCAACAACAGGCTGAATTTTTTTTAGTTCTCTATCATTTTTTGAACCAAATATTTTTGTAAGTAAATTAAATACCATATAGATTTTTACCTTAATGATGGCGTCATAAAAACTTTATTATAGCATTTTCAAAAAATTCAATATACTAATTATAAGCTCTATTAGCCGTTAACTGTTAAAATTTAGAACAAGGATAAAAAAACATAAAATTATAAAAAGCATAAAATAATAAAATACCCTCATAATTAAAAAAATATTAAAGCTTATATAAAACTTGGCACAATGTTATTTATATTTCAAGTTTGAATTTTTTATGAGTTTATCAATAATCGCCAGAAGGTAGATTTGTTTTTGAGTTCTTAGTTTGTATCACAACTAAATATGAAAGAATATTAAGTAATTATAAGTTCTTTCATATAAATCTTATGCTAATAAAAAAATACTTAGAAATGTTTTTACTTTAGTGGAAAATAATATTCTCGAAAAAATAAATTTTTATAAAAATTAATAGTCTGGTAAAAATTATTTTTTCTAGGAAAACATTATTATATGGTAGAATTTAGTGGAATGATGGAGAGTTCTTAATGGCACAATCAAGACTTAATATATATATTTTTCTGGATTTACAGAAACGCCATTAATTTTTATTTCATAATGAAGATGAGGCCCTGTACTTATTCCTGTATTGCCCATAAAAGCTATTATATCACCTCGTTTTACTTTATCCCCTTTTTTTATCAATATTTTATTTAAATGCCCATATTTTGTTACAATTCCATGGCCATGATCAATAACTATCATTTTGCCAATAATTTTTTTTCTTTGCGCATAGGATATTTTACCATTTGCTGTTGCAATTATTTTTGTTCCTATTCTGTTGGCAATATCAAGACCTGCATGAAATTCTTTTTTTCCTGTAAATGGAGATTTTCTGTAACCAAATCTTGATGTTATCCAGCCTCCTCTAGCAGGTCGTATAGATGGAGTTGAAGCAAGAAGGTTTCTTTTTTTTTCAAGAAGTTTAAGTATTTGTGTGAAATTTGAAGTTTCTTTTTTAGTGATAGCATCTATCTGGGAAATCTGTTTATGCATTTCTTGCATAAGACTGTTGTGTTTTTGCTCAAGGGGTATATTAGGATTAATATCTTTATTGTCTATGCTTCCTATACCAAAAATTCCTGTTGATGAACCATTGATTTTTTTAATATTTGCAATTACTCTAACTTTATTGCCAAAATCTGAAAGCTTTACAACTTGCTTTTTTAAATTATTAATTTCATTTGCAAAGATTTGTATTTGCTCTCTTTGAATTTTAATTTCATCTTTTTGCTCAGTAACTATTTTTGAAAGACCCTTATTATTAGAAAGTATATTTTTCAGTTTAACATATTTATATCCTGCAAATATCATACATACAAAAGTTACAAAAATAAGGACAAGCAATGATTGTATTAATATATTTGATATTGAAATTTCTTTAACATCTGATTGTAAATTTGAATATATCCAAATCCTTGTTTTCTGCCCCATTTTATTTTTCCTTAAGTATTAATGATATTTTACTTTTTTACTTTTAGATTCTATTAAGTCCTGTTTTTTCATTAATTCCAAACATTATATTCATATTTTGTACAGCTTGCCCAGCAGCTCCTTTTAGAAGATTATCAATAGCTGAAACAATAATTAGTTGTCCTGTTTCTTTATCCAGCCTAAATCCTATATCACAAAAATTAGTTTCTCTTACATGGGCTATGTCAGGAAAATTTTCCTTTGGAAGAATTCTCACAAAAGAATCTGACCCTTTATAGTATTTTTCTAAAACAGTTTTTATATTTTTCTCAGTAATATTTTTAATAACATTTGTATATATAGTAGTAAGCATTCCTCTATTTAAGGGGAGTAAATGTGGAACAAATGTAATTTTAATTTTTTCTTGTGCATGGATAGTTAAAACCTCTTCCATTTCTGGAACATGTCTATGTATGCCTACTTTATATGGTTTAAAGGATTCATTGACTTCACAAAAATGAGTAAATAAAGAGACAGCTCTTCCAGCACCACTTACAAACCATAAACAGATTTTTTTAAAAGTTCTTTTGCACAATGCTTTTCATAAACAGATTCATAAAGCAAAGGATTCTTAAATCTGAAATCGGCAGATAAATCAATCACTTTAATTTTTTTTTCAACAAAAACAGGGGCATACTTCATGGATATTTTATGGGGAAGTGCAAGAAAAACACAGTCAATTTTAGCACAAAGTTTATCAACATTGATTTCTTCACATCTTATATCAACAACATTTCTCATACTAGGAAAGACATCTTCCATAAATTTATTTTTGTAGGATCGTGAAGTTACAGCTACAAGTTGTGTTTTGGGATGGAATGCAATCAGTTTAACAAGCTGTGCACCTGTATATCCTGTTGCTCCTAATATACCAACTTTAATCATTATTATTTTCTCATATAGCTATTTATATCATAAAACAAATGATGTCTTTATCAGGCATAGAATGTTTTTTCAAGTGCAGAATGACTTTTACAAAATGATTTTCTTTAAGAAAAAATTTAAATTTAAAGTATAGATAATATCGTTCTAAAATTCATATGCAAAGTATAGTATCTTGTTAAAACTCAAGGAGCTATATATAGTATTTTAAAGTTTTAGGATATAATAATAAAAATAAATAATAAATTTATAACTCCATTACTTTTTATTTAAAAAAATTATTACAAAACTAAAAAAGTATCTTAAAAATTCAACTTTTGGTTGTAATTTTTCAATGGTTTCATAAAAAGTCAATAATATAACACTTTAGTATAAATTATTCCTAAAATACTCACTTGGAGCTATATAATAACTGCCATGGGGCAGATCTAGTTTTTCTTTCATGGTTTGCCTTACATTAAACTATGAAAGAATATTAAATAGCTATAAGTTTTTTCATATAAAATTTATCACAAGATACTAGTATCCAGTATTTCTATAAATGCGTCAATTCTAGTTTCAACCTGACTTTTAGAAAACAGTCTTTCATCTGTCATGTCAGATTCAAGTATTATAACTGGTATTTTTTTTTGTTTTTGAATAATTTTTTGTATGTCATATTGTCCAAAAGAATAGGGTTTACAACTTCTATTAGAATGCATTACAACACCATCAATTCTGTATTTATCAATCATTTTGAGTATGTCTTGTGCCATTTGATCAACACCTTTATTAAGATAAATTTTTGTATAAGCTTGAGCCATTGAATCAAGAAAATTTGTTTTATCAATAAATTTAAGAGAAGAACACCATGCAGCTGTGTATGTGTCTGCCACAAAATTTCCATTATGGGATGCAAATTTGTCTGAAAGCCATCTTGTTTTGTGCCATATGGGAAGATTATCCCATAAAAGTCTGTGAGTTTCATTTTTAACAGTACTTATTTTTCTTTTAATTCTTTGATTCATTTCATTAAGTAATTTTTGATAATAATCAACTACTTGTTTTTTACCGCGTAAAGTTACAATTAAAGCAAGATGAAAAAATGCATCAAATGCACTCATTGGAGCAGGAGAATGGATTGTTGTATCAAGTATTTTTTGCCAGAGTTTTTGTGCAGTAAAAGAAAAAAGCCCAATTTCTTCTAATTTATCATAGTCAAATTTTTTATTACTGATTATTTCTAGAAATTTTATATACTCATTAATTTGTGCTTTAACATATTCTTTTGCTTCCTTTGCCATTGAAGTATGACAAACTGGTGTGTCTATAATAAATAAAGGCACATTAAAATATCTTGCCTGAACTTCATACCATTTTAAAACCGTGCCGCAAATATTATTGCAGCATATAAGCATATCAGGTTTTGGAAGTCCCCCAATTGGACCACCATTTATTGTTGCACAAGCAATATCAGCTTTAGCATAGGAACATAAATCATTGGAATATCCCATTTCTTCAGCTTTTCGACATAAATCACCACCCATTTTTAACGCTCCAATCATGGCACTATGATTTTCAGGATATATTGGTATAATATCCATTACAAAAAGTGGCTCTACTGGTCCTCCACTTGTAATCCATGCAATTTTTTTATTGGAATTAGGATTTTTTGCCTCCATATAATATTGGGTCATAATTTCTTTTATTTGTCTGCCTGCTTTTATTTTTTCTACTTTATTTTCAGTCATATTAATTGCCTACTTTTTTATTTTGATTTCCCAGGTCTAACTTCATATCTTATTAATTATTTCAAGAAATGCCTGATATCTTGTTTTTATTCTAGTAGTATTTTTTTCAAAAATTTCAGTTTCAATTAAAAGACATGGAATTTTTTCTTTATTAAGCATTTCTTTTAAATAAGGATAATCAAATGAATGTGGGTCGCAAAATTTTAAAAAAAGAAAAATAACACCATCAATTTTTTTCTTTTTTATTATTTTTAAAAGATATTCACCTCTATTTCTTATTCCTAAATGTTTTGCAGGACATATAGATTTTTTAAAATATTTTTCTGCTATAGCCTTAAAAATATTTTTTTGATTTTCATCTATTTTATTTTCAAAATATTTTGAACCAATACAAAGATCATCCCATATTATATCAGCCTTTAAATCTTCAATAAAAGAATATATATTAGATATAGAACAAATATTCCCTGATATTATTAATCTTTTTCTTCCTTTGGGAGATTTCTGCTTTAAGAATTTTTCTTCAAGCTCTGCTATAAGTTCTAAAAGCATACTTAAAAATTCTTTTTTATCCATAAAGGTTCCTGCTTTTTGTACAGCAAAAATATCTTTTCCTTTTAAAATTAATGGATTTTTCTCCCTTATATTATATATTTTTTTGATATTATTTTTGATATTATTTATTAAAAAAATTGATTTTTTAATATTTAAATCAGATATAGTAATAGAAAATTTTTGTTCGAGTTCACTTTTAAATCTTAAAAGAATCTTTATTAAATATTCTTTTGAACTTTTTGTATTGAGTTTTGCAGGAAAAAGTATATCAAAATGGATACCTGATTGAGTCATTCGCCAAATATCAGAAAGTCTTTGTATTGAATCACATGTATGAGGAAATATAACTGCATCAAGAAAATCAAGTCTCCCTGATATTTTTTCTTCAAGAACTGAACGTATATAACCACATGAATATGATTGTAAATGTAAGTTGGCAAACAATGTTGTATGATGTGCAGGTAAAATCCTATATGAGACAGCATTAGCTGCATTAATTATTTCTTCTGGAACAAAAGAGCATAAAGAACCAATTATTATTTTATTTTTTTCTTTCTTTATTTTTTTTATGTAACTGTTTGAATTGTTTGAAATTTCATGAAATTTGTGCAATATATTCATCTAAGAATCTCCCTATATTAGATATTATATGATATCAAATTGTTATTTAGTAAAAAAATTTCTAAGTTAGAATATACAATTTTACTGTTAATTTTGTCCCTAATAACTGCTATGAGACAAATCTAGTTTCTGGTTTGCCTCACAACATTATATTTATTTTTTCTACATCCAGTATTATTTTGCTGAATAATTACAAGACAATTTTTAAAAAATAAACTAGAAGTAATATTAAAACAGCAGATTTGTTGATTAGCATTTTATGGATATAATAATTAATAATAAAAAATGATTTTATATATTATTTATATTGATTTATATAATTTTTATTATAAAATATGAAAGGTTATCAATTGATGAACTATTAAAATTGTTTAATATTGAGAACAATGAATAATTTTAAACTAATCTAAAACTAGCAATTCAGTATTTATAGTTGAGATTTTAGAAGGTGTTGCAAATTAAAGTTTATAATTAAATTGTTGGTATTTGTTTACCCTCTTGCTCATTGTCAAAACAAAATAGAGAATAATTGTTTGCTTCATAGTAAATCCAAATCCTTAAGTTCTATAAATGTATATGTATAAAAATCAAGGGCAAAATTCTTGCTATTCAAATAAAAAATTAGTATGTCAAAATTTTAAAAAAAATATCCAGGGAATAAAATAGAGAACTTTGACAAAATTATAATAGTTAAATAAATTAAAAATTATATAAAATTTAGGTAATATTTGTTTAATGGCAAAGTGAATTTAAGTAGTTTTTTAAAACATTTTTTTTATTAATTATGACGTAGCTTATATCTGTTAAGGTTAAGCTTTGCTTAGTGTTGTATATTTATTTAACCATGCTTTTATCATAAATCATGAAAAGAAAATAAAAAATTATTAAACAGTAATAGAAATTTTTATTAAACTGTTTATGTTTATCTTAATTACCTTCAAAATAAAATTTACCTTCAAAATAAAATAAAATTTAGGAGAAATAAAATGGAAAGGTTTAAAAAAATTATTATAATTTTTTTATCAATTGCTTTTATGTTTACTGGGGCATGCAGCGATGGAGATAGTGGAGACACTATATCAGGTGATGTTGTAGCAGCTATGGTAAACAAAGCAACTGTAAAAGCCTATAAGATAAACCCTGATGGCTCAACAAACGACCAGATTGGTGGTGAAAATATATCAACAAATGGTTCCTATAGTATATCTAATTTAGATTATACAGGGGCCGTTTTACTTGAAGCTTCTGGAGGAACTTATACAGATGAGGCAACAGGAAACGAGAATACTGCTCTAACTACTTTGACTGCCATAGCATATATAGATAGTTTAACAGCAATAATTTCAATTACTCCTTTAACTCATATTGCAGCCCAGTTGATGGATAGAGCTGCTGCTGATATTAAAACTGAAATTAAAAATAAAAATGAGTTAGTTGCTGAACAATTTGGATTAATGCAAACTAGTGATAATACTAATACTAATCCTATTGATATTATTTCTGTTCAACCTGACGATATTACAGATGAGACTGTTAAAAATAAACCTCTTGATGATAAAAAACTTTATGCTTTGGCACTTGCTGGTATTTCACAAAATCAGGAAAATGAGGTTGCAGTTAATACTCTTGAGAAAATAATTCCTGTGCTCATGAATGATTTAAAAAATAATAGTGAACTAAGTGAAACATATCAAAAAAGTTTTAGTGCTGGTGTTTCAGGCTATATTACAGACAAACAAATAGAAATAAAAAATGATAGTGGTTCTATACCGAACCCTATAATTAATAAAATAATTAAAAATAATGTAGCTAACCCTGGAAATCTTCCTACAGCCAATGCAGGAGAAGATACAACAATAATTGAAAAAGGTCGTAGTATTAATCTTGATGGATCAGCTTCAAGAACTTATAATAATACTACTAGTCTTAGTTATGAATGGATATTAATTAAGCCTAATGATTCAAATGCTCAATTATCCTCAGATAATACATCCGCAACTAAGTTAACATCAGGTACAAATGATCCAGTTGGTACTAGATATGTTGTTACATTAAAAGTTATTGATACGAATCAGACTGATGATGAATATTTTCATGTGGCTTCTATAGCTATAGAGGTAAAAAAAGCTCCAGACTTTGATTGTACAATGGATGTAACAATACCAACTACAATTAATGAGAATACTCAATACAATTTTGATGCACCTACCTTTTCTGGTCCAGATAAAGACAATAAAATAGGTAATTGGACTTATACAATTACTCCAGATGCAGCTCCATTTTCAGTTGATTCATCAACTGGTGTTATCACTATGACCCCCATAGATTATGAAGCTGGTACCACTACCTATACTGTAACCTTAACAGCTACTGATGACGCTGCTCATGTTATTGATAAAACACTCACAATTACTATTACAAATCTAGTAGATGAAACTCCAGTACTTGACGAACCAGGAGCAGATTTTACAGTTTCAGAAGATGCGGCTGTTGGATTTGTGCTTGGTTCACTTACAATTTCTACTAATGACGAAAATACTTCAGACACAGCAATAACTTTGACTGGAACAGGAAATGGAAATTTTGAGGTAATAAACGATAGCGGTACTTGGAATATAAAGGTAAAAGCAGGTGCAACTTTAGATTTTGAAACAACTCAAAGTTATAATTTAAAGGCAGAAGTAAGTAATGATACATTAACTAGTAATCAAGTAGATGTGGTTATTGATGTTACAAATGTAGTAGATACAACTCCAACACTTACACAGCCATCAAGTGCTTATACAGTTTTAGAAAACGCGGCTACAGGAGCTATAGTTGGGGAACTTGTAATTTCCGATAATGACGATATTGCTTCAAACACATCAATAGCTTTGACTGGATCAGGAAATGAAAATTTTGAGGTAATAAACGATAGCGGTACTTGGAATTTAAAAGTAAAAGCAGGTGCAAGTTTAGATTTTGAAACAACTGAATCTTATGCTTTAAAAGCACAGGCAAATAATACTGCAGGAACTGGTAATGAAGTAGATGTTACTATTAATGTTACAAATGTAGTAGATACAACTCCAACACTTACACAGCCATCAAGT
>NBLN01000019.1 GCA_002084425.1 Desulfobacteraceae bacterium 4572_130
TTGCCATGTGATATTCTCGGCGCCAACGGTATAATAGATCTTTGGCAATGCCCAAATTTTGAAGCGACCTCTGAAACAGTCCGACCAGGTTCAGAACATAGTAGGACTGCGTTTCGTTTGAAATCTTGATCGTACTTTCTTCTTTTGTTCATTTTGTCCTCCATAACTTTTCATTATAGAGGCTTAACCTCAAGTGTACAATCTCTGGGTCAAGTGTACAATCTCTGGGGAGGATCAGAGGGAGATATTTACAAACTAGATTTTCGTTAAAATAAAAAGATAAAAATTTTTCTATTTAACAATAGCAAAAAATAATATTAAACTTTTGCTTTATCAAACTTGATTAATAAATCGAAGTTTTAAATCTGTTTCATCAGCAGCTTTATTTTCTTCTTTACCCATTTCAATTAATTTTGAATGTGCTTCAATCACAGAACTTATTTGCATTTCAATTTGTATGCGCTGTCTTTTTAGTTCAATTATATCATTATGGAGCTGGGAAAGTCTTTGATGAGATTTGTTAAGTATTTTTTCTGCTTCAACTTCTGCATTGGCAATAATTATTTCTGCTGATTTTTCCGCATTTTTTTTCATTTGTTCTATAATTTTTTGGGAGTGGAGAATAATTCTTTTCATAGAATTTTCTCTTTCTTTATATCCCTGATTTTCTAGATTAAGCCTGTGATTTTCATTTTTAATATTTTGAATAAAATTTTCTGATTTTTTAAGATCAGAGCTAATAAGTTCTAGGAAACTGTCAACTTCCTGAACATCAAAGCCTCTAAATTTAACAGTAAAGGTTTTTTGTTGAACTATATCTGATGTAATACTCATTATAACCTCATATTTTCATTGTTTTTAATAAATATATAAAAAGTCAAAGTCTATTTAATTTTAGATACCAAAGTGACATAAAAGTAAATTTAAATACTCAATGCCTGGTGTTTTTGAAGGGGCGAGGCATTTTTTTTACTTTTTATAATTTTTTATTTTTGTTTTAATATTATTAATTTAAATGTTTAATAGTTTATATTTAGTATTCTATGAAGTCTTGGGAAAAAATGGAGAGTAAATTCAATAGTAAGTTTAAATAATCATCATTTTTAAGAAAATGAAAGTGCAAGTTGATGAAGACTTCTTACAATAAAAGTTTGAAAAAAAACAATAATAAGGATTGCTATAATAGGTGATATATCCACTCCACCAAAATTCATTGGAATTCTTTTTCTTATTTGGTATAGGATAGGTTCTGTTACATTATTAATAAATCTAACAATGCTATTATATGGATCTGGATTAACCCATGACAGGATAGCTCTAGCTATAATTATCCACATAAATATATTTAAAATATAATCAAGAACAACTGCAATAGCTTCAAAAAAATTTCCCATAATAACCATTTTATTTTAAAATTTCTCCTATAATTTAAACAATATTTTTTTTGAGACCTTTATACAAATGCATTTTTGATAAAAATATTTGTAAATACCTATAAACAGGGCTTGTTCTCTTTTGGCTAAATTTTAGGTTCAAGGTATTACAATACATCTTTGCTATAAAATTTAAGCAAAATCAAGCATTGTGAAGTTGACTTTTACAAAAGGTCTCTTTTTCATTAATATATTTTTAAGTTCCTTATATTTTGAGGAAAAAATATCTTATTTGCAGCTTAGAAAGTCAAGTTTTTTGTATCCTGGTCCGCCTTGTTTATGGCTTTTTATTTTTTATTTTTTGCTTTAAACTGTTTTAAATTTTTCTTGACATAATACAGATTTTCTCCAAAATAAGATATTAAAAAATATAGTATTTTCAACATTTTTAGACTTATCTTAAAATTAATTTTTTACAGAAATATTAAATATTTTTAAGTTTTTATATATGCATACATTTCAAGAAATTCTGCCTTTTGTAAACATGCCAACTCGTTATATTGGTGATGAAATAAATAGCATAAAAAAAGATTTTACAGAGATAAAATTAAAATTCGCCCTTGCCTTTCCTGATTTGTATGAAATTGGCACATCTCATTTTGGAATGCAGATTCTCTATACTATTTTAAATCAAAATAAATATATTGCTGCAGAAAGATTTTTTACCCCTGCTCCTGATATGGAAAAACTTCTAGAAAGAAAACAGATCCCACTTCTTTCCCTTGAATCAAAAATAAATTTAAAAGATTTTGATATAATTGGATTCAGCCTTCTTTATGAATTAAATTTTACTAATATTCTTACTATGCTTAATCTTTCAAAAATTCCATTTTATGCAGAAAAAAGAGATGAAACTTTTCCTCTTATAATTGGCGGGGGACCCTGTGCTTTTAATCCTGAACCCCTGGCTGATTTTTTTGATGCCTTTGTCGTGGGAGATGGAGAAGATGTTATCCTTAAAATAGCAGATATATTTATTCAATGGAAAAAAAATGGAGATGGGAGAAAGAAAACTATTTTAAAACTTTTATCTAATATTGATGGAGTTTATATCCCCTGCTTTTTTATACCAACTTTTAATAAACTCTTTAATTCAAATAAACATGGTATCCAAATTCTTGAACCAAAATTTTCTTTCTATACAAAAGTAAAAAAAGCTTGTCTTCCAAATATTTCCCAATCATTTGTTCCTATAAATCCTATTGTACCATTTGCAAAGCCTGTGCATGATAGATTAAGGCTTGAAATTGCAAGAGGCTGTTCAAAGGGATGTCGATTTTGTCAGGCAGGAATGATTTATAGGCCTGTTCGTGAAAGAAAAATTGATGATTTAGTAGAAATTGCAAAAAAATCTCTTAAATCAACAGGATATAGTGACATATCTCTTCTTTCTCTTAGTGTAGGAGACTATAGCAATATTGAAAAACTCATGGAAAATCTCCTTATAATTAATCAAAACTATTGCACTTCTATTTTTCTACCATCTATTAGAGCAGATCGATTAACTCCTCAACTTATGAAAATAATTAAAAAAGTTAGAAAAACAGGTTTTACTATTGCACCTGAAGCAGGCACGCAAAGACTTAGAAATGTAATAAATAAAAATATAACAGAACAGGATATTTTTGAAACTGTTACAAATGCTTTTAACCTTGGATGGCGTAATATTAAACTCTATTTTATGAATGGTCTTCCAACGGAAACCCAATTAGATATTGAAAGTATATGTGAGCTTTCAAATAGATTGCTGAAAATAAAAACAAATGGAAAATCGAAAATAAATATAAGTTTTGCCGCCTTTATACCGAAATCTCATACCCCGTTTCAAAGCTGTGAACAAATATCAATAGAGAAATCAGTGGAAAACCTTAATTATCTTAAACAAAATTTAAAACATCCAAGAATAAAACTTAAATGGCAAAATCCTGAAATGAGTTTTATAGAAGGGGTGTGGGCAAGGGGTGACAGAAAACTTGCCCCTTTACTTGTGGCAGCATGGGAAAAAGGATGTCGTTTAGATGGTTGGTCAAACATGTTTAAAAAGGAATTATGGGATAAAGCTTTTTCAAAAACTGGAATAGACCCTTGCTTTTATACATTACGAAAACGAAATAATAATGAAATATTACCCTGGGATCATATTAAAACAGGAATCTCAAAGGCATTCTTAAAACAAGAATTTCAAAAAGCAATGAATCAAAAAACAACTTCTGATTGCAGAGATAATGAATGTTCAGTATGTGGGATATGTGATTTTAAAGAAATAAAACCTGTTTTATATGATTCTGAAAAAATAATAGTTTCTAAAAAACAAGAGCTAAATATTCTAGAGAATTATATAAAATTTAGATTTTTTTATGAAAAACTTGGGAATGCAAAATATTTTGGGCATCTTGAATTTGCTAAAATTATTAAAAGAGCAATAAGAAGAACAGGAATAAAAATAAAATATTCAAAGGGATTTAATCCGTCAATGAAACTTGCTTTTGATAATCCACTTCCTGTTGGAATGGAAAGTCAGGAGGAGTCCTTCACTCTTTATGCAGAACCTTTAATAAATATTGATACAATTTTAAAAAAACTTAATCAGACTCTTCCTGGAAATATTTCTATAATTAAATGTATTAAAGAGTGTGATATTAATAAAAAAAGTTTAACTGATTCTGCATTTTATAAAATATCTTTAAATAATTTTTCTATTGATAAAAGTATTGTTGAAAATTTCATGAGTCTATCTAAATATATACTTGAAAAGACAAACTTTAAAGGAAAAATAAAAAAAATAGATATAAGAAAAGCAACTGGAAAAATAAATTTTATTGATGCATATAATCTTGAAATGGAATTAATTAAATATCAAAATAAAATTGTAAGACCATCTGAAATATTAGCTGAAATTTTTAAGGTTCCTGAAAAACATATTAAAACAGCAAAAATACTTAAACTTAAAGTCTGATATATCTATTAATACAATCTTCGTTGTGAAGCAAACCATGAACCAAAAATCAGATATAGCTCATGGGAGTTGCTACAGATTTTTTATAAGTTCATCAATTTTAGATATAAATGGAAAATTATGAAAAATTTTTATTTTAATATTTTTAATATATTTATTTTGATACTTTTGACTGCACCTGAAATTTGGTCTCAAAACACTTTTGAAATTCCTGGAGAAAATAACTATATTACTCAGCTTGAATATGGAGTAATTAATTGGACCAAGGGGAAAATTTATGCAACTGGAAAAGCAGCTCCTTCTGAAAAACAAATATTAAAGTCCTCTGATTATATTTTAAATATAGCAAAAACTAATGCAATCAATAATCTTATATTAATACTAAAAACAATTAATATTGGTACAGGAAACACTGTAGAAGAATATACATTTTTAAATAATAATATAATGACAGGAATACAAAGACAATGTATGGATGCAACTATTATAAAGCAGCATTCTAGCTCTAATCGTGCCATGGAAGTTGTTGTTGAAACATCTATGTTGGGAGGATTTCTTCAACTTGTTTTGCCTGATGAAATAGGGCAGATTCCCCAAATAGAATTAATTCATCCAGATAAAAATAAAAAAAAACAACAAGAATATACAGGTCTTATTGTTGATGCCAGATTTATTGATTTTAAACCTGTACTTTTTCCTATTATTGTTAGTGAGCAAGGTGAAGAAATTTATGGTTCTCTTTTTATAAGTCGCAATCATGCTGTTGAACAGGGGATATGTGAATATATTTACTACTCAAAAGATTTAAATATTTTAAATCTAAAAACAAAAAGAGCAGGGGAAAATCCAATTATTATTAAAGGATTAAGACAAAGGCAGGAAAGAAAATCTTTTATTGTGGTAAGTAGGCTAGATGCAGAAAAAATTGAAAAAATTATAGAGCGGCATTCTTTTATGAAAAAATGCAAGGTTGTTATTTTGCTGGATTAATAATTATATTATCAATAAGTCTTGTTTTTCCTATTTTTATGGCAAGTGCAAAAAGAACAGATTTTTTAATATTTATTACATTTCTAAGAGTTTCAGGATCACACAGGGCTATATAATCAATTTCTGTAAATGGAAATGAATTTATATATCTTTCAATTTCATTTTTTATACTATCACCATTAAGATTTTTTTCTTTAACAATCATTTTTTTAGCTTTTTTAAGTGCTCTTGAAAGACTTAAAGCAGATTTTCTTTGTTCAGAAGTAAGATATATATTTCTTGAACTCATGGCAAGATTATCATCCTCTCTTACAGTAGGACATTCGATAATTTCAATATTATAGTTAAGGTCATAAGTCATTTGTCGTATTATCTGAACTTGTTGAAAATCCTTTGAACCAAAAATTGCCTTATCAGGTTTTATGATATTAAAAAGTTTTGTTATTATTGTTGTAACCCCTTTAAAGTGTCCCTGTCTTGTTCTTCCACATAAATAAGAAGGGAGATGTGTAAGCTCTACATATGTTTGAAATTTTTCAGGATATATTTCTTTTTTATCAGCTAAGAATATGGCAGAGACATCTATTGTTTTTGCAAGTTTAATATCTTTTTTAATATTTTCAGGATATGAATTAAAATCTTCATTTTTACCAAATTGAGTTGGATTAACAAATAGACTTACCACAACATGGTTGCATAGTTCTTTTCCTTTTTGCATAAGGGAAAGATGTCCTTTATGAAAACAACCCATAGTTGGAACAAGAGCAATGTCTTCTCCCTTTTTGTGAATTTTTTCAGCCCAGGTTTGTATATCTACTATTTTTTTAAATAATTTCATTTTTTAAATTCATTCCAAGAGGTTTGATTAAATGACTTTAGTTTAGTTAATAATCAAAATAACTGCCATAAGGCCGATCTGATTTTTAGTTCTTGGTTTATTTCATAACAAAACATGCAAGAATATTAAGTAGTTATAGATTTTTTCCTATAAGATGTAACTATCCAGCATTATATTTTTATCATGAAGAGTATGAAGAGATAGCTTTGCACAATGCTCGATTTTGTTTAAATTTTATGATGAAGATGTATTGTAATTGTAATACTTTAAACCTAAAAATTTGATAAAAGAGGGCAAGCTCTGTTTACAAATTTTTTATGTTTTTAAAGTATTTTTATAAAAAATGCGTTTGTGCAAAGGTCTTAAAGAACATGAATTTTAAAAGATAAAATTTTCATTCTAATATTTGTACTGCTCTATCTGATAAAATACTATGCAATATAAAATTATATAAGCACAACTACAATATATAGCATGTTATAGTCAAGAAAGAGATATATGGTGTATTAAAAATATTTTTTTTACTTCTGGGAAAGTTGAGTTATTATCATAGATTCTAAACGGCTTATTAATGGTTTTAAGGTTTCTTTTTTTGTTGCAGATATTAATGTGCCTTGATTTAAAAACCATTTATCATCAAAATTAGTTAAATCAATTTTATCCTGTTTGTTAAAAGCATAAAGTATAGGTATTGAATCTATTTTAAGTTTTTGTAATATTTTTTCCACAGATAGCATTTGCTGTTTATATCTGGGATTACTGATATCTATAATATGAAGAAGAATAGTAGCATCTTTAAGTTCTTCAAGAGTTGCATTAAAAGCATCCATTAATTCATTGGGAAGATCCTGAATAAAACCCACAGTATCTGTTATTATTACTTCAAGATTTTTTGAAAATTTTAATCGCCTACTTGATGGATCAAGAGTTGCAAAAAATTTATTACCAACGGTTATTTTACTTTGTGTAAGTGTATTTAAAAGAGTGGATTTGCCAGCATTAGTATAGCCTACAATAGATATAATAGGAATTTTGTTTTTGTTTCTTTGTGCTCTTTGTTGAGTTCGTTGTTTTCTTATTTTAGCAATATCTTTTTTTAATTTTTCTATTTTATTTCTAACTCTTCTTCTGTTTATTTCGAGCTTAGTTTCCCCAGGCCCTCTTCCTCCAATTCCACCTGTAAGTCTTGACATGGCAGTATTTTTAGTTACAAGTCTTGGAAGAAGATATTTCATTTGCGCAAGCTCTACTTGAAACTTACCTTCTCGACTTTTGGCATGTTTTGCAAATATATCAAGAATAAGCTGAGTTCTATCAATGACTTTCATCTCAATAAAATCAGTAATTGAACGAATTTGAGATGGGGAAAGCACCTTATCAAAAATAATCATTGTTGCATATTTACCAATTGCCCGAATTGTTAATTCTGCAAGTTTACCATGACCCACCACAAATTTTGAGTCTATTTTTTTTCTTTTTTGTATTACAGTATCAATAACCCTAATGCCGCTTGTTTTGCATAATTCTGTTAGTTCATCAAGCGATTCCCTAGCCTTTTTTATATTTTGGTTTGTTATTACATTGATAAGAAGAGCTTTTTCTTTGTTTTTACCTGCTTTGTACAAAGCATTTTGTTGGCTAATCTCTGATTCAAGCTCAAGAATTATTTTTATGCAGTTTAAAGATAGATTATGAATAGTTACTGGCTCCATAATCTGATAAGGAATTTTATTATTTTTAGGAAGAATATGGGATATGTATATTTGTTCTGACACGCCTTTTTTATTAATTATAACAGCTGCCATAAGGTCAAGGCGGAGCAGTGCAAGGTCAGTAAGATCATCTATAGAAAGTAATTCATTAGCTATATGGGTATGAATACATCTTAATCCCTTGAGTTTCCCAGGAATTGCTTGATATCCAAAGGTAACAGGAATTACAATTTTATGGGCATCTCCAATAATAACATACTCAGTTTTCCCAGCTCTGTTTATTAAAAGACCTATTTGACGTCTAATTTCATTGGAGATGCTTGTAAGTTCGTTAAGTTGTTTTTTGGATATAAGATGTTCTGGTGGAGTTTTAAAAAGATAAAGATTTTCAAGTTGTTTGATCTGTCTTGCTTTTAGACTGGAAGTATTCCCCCAAATTTTTTTCATTTAATATTTTGTCAACCTTAGAACGTAATTTATATAGTAGTGATTTTTTTTGCCTTGATTCTTAAAAATTACTGCTTTTTTATAGGGTGAAAAAAGTAAAGGATATCTTTCTGCTATCTATAGAATCCTGTTATGATTATTCTAATACACCTGTTACGCGTAGATAAATTCCACGAACAGTATAATCAAGATCTGCAAGATCATCATTATAGCCAGCCCAATTATAGCCCACAGCTGCTTCAATATTATCATTAAAGCGACGAGAGAGTTCTAATATAATGCCATCTTTATTATCATTTGACTGTTTGTTATCAAGTCTTCTAATCTCAATAGTTAAACGTGTATCTCTATTAATTGCATACCCTATACTTGCAGCAGCAAGCCAAGTACGACTTTCTGCCCAATCCATATATTCAATCTTTTCTTTTCCTAATTGCAACGCAAGCTTACTTCCAACCTGCCATTTCTCACTTAAATCAATCAAAATATCAGCTGCTAATACATGTCCTTTGTTTTGTTCTATCCCTGTAATTGAAGTTTGGTTTTCTGGCTGCTGATTGTCAAACCAGCTGTATTTGCCAATTAAATTAAGATTATCTCTTAAAACCGGACGATAGGCAAACCCAAGGTTAAAACGATTATTTCTTGTTTCAATCATAGATGTATCAAGATTTTTTGTGCGTCCCCAGTCAAATTCAGAAAAAAGAGTCCAATCTTTATTAACTTTGCCCTTTATATCAAAATTAATAAGATGTTGATCAAGATTATTCTGTCCACGATCACGACGATATCCATAAAGAAGAACACTTTTTATTTGATTTTTTCCATCTTTGTCGCTTGCAGTATAAGATGCACCAAAGTTAATATTACTTCTTTTATCCTGTTCACCATCAGTATGATATACATATCCGTTTCCACCTGTTAAATTAATTGCCCAATTCTTATTTAGATCATAACCAAGATCAACATTATAACCATTTGTATTTTCAGTTTCTTTTTTATTTTCATATCTAGAAAAACCAATATGAATGGCTTGTCCTTTTTCCAGAGTGCGTGTATATGTATTGCTAGTACTATTTTGTTTGTTGTTACCAGAAAAACTTATGGCTGTATTAGAAGTTAAAGTGCCATTTTCTCCTATTTTATGATTTGAGCCAAATGCAATTGCCTGATAATTATCTGAAGATTTACCACGATTATCTTGCAAAGCAAGATTATAGCTTTGATCATTATTTCTTTTATAGTTACCGCCAAGTTGACTGCTAATCATTCCAGAACTATCTTTTTCAACACCTGTGGTAAGAGATAATTTGTTATCAAACTGGTAGGAAGCATTTACTCCCCCGGACAAATCATCTTTACTATATGTAGCATGTCCATCCATAATTAGATTTTCATTGGCATGATAAAAAACGCCCAGGCTTGTTTGTCCATTATTTTCCTTTTCATCATCATTTTTTATAGCCTGTTGATGTGCTAATGTCACTTCAATTTTATCATTATATTTATAATCAGCTTGCATAGCAATATGATCAGTTTGATGATTTGTTTCTGTCTGATTTGTACTATCAATACTAGTTGTGTTTTGATGTCTTAATTCTCCAGTAACGGTCAGGCTGTTATCCATCATATAGCTACCTTGTAATACAGTAGAATCAATTTTTTTAGTTTTGCTTTGATTATTAGGGTCATCATCATCAATTTGTCTTTGAGTATCATGTTTAAAACGCATAATAAGCGGTTCATTAATATGATACATAATATTTACACCACCGGCATGATAGCCAGCTTGATTAGTGGTAGTAGAAGAAGAAAAATCATTTTCAATATAACGATAATAATAATCAAGATTAATTTGGTTATTTAACATACTAGCTTTACCATAAATAGAGGCTGCTTTACCTTCAAGGTTTTCATTATTATTTAAACTGGCAGAGTCACCCTCAGCCCAATTTAAACCACCATCCTGGGATACATAGTTTTGCATAGCACGCGATTTGGTTTCAGCATATTCAATTTTCATTTCATGGTTTTTAGAAACTTGAAGGGCTGTATCAATACTTTTAAGGACATAATGTGTATTATCTTGATCTTCATTGGCATAAGTAGCACCCAAGGTTATATTATCATTAATTGTTTGCTTGATCCTTCCCCCGGCAACTCCCTTTGACCAATCATCAATTACTGTATAATTATAATTTGCAATTATGTGAACAAGATTACCTTTGTCAGTAGTTGAACTAATAAGTAGGCCATTATTAATATATTGTTTAGGTGGATTCCAAAATGTGATTTTACCAGCATCAGAGTCAAATTCAAAATCTTTATCTATTATCAATTCTTCACTGGAAATTATGTTATTATTTACACTATCACGCACTTCAAGTTTAAGGCGCAAAGAGTCTCTGATAACATCCTGATGTTTAAGATAATAAAGGCTGTTACCCGTAGCAACAAATTCATTATGTGTGGTTTTTTCCAATGCCAATGCTTTAAAGGCATCTACAGTAGTAACTGGTTTACCTTTAGATGTCTCATTTAATGATTCATAGTGAATCATAGCACCTTGCAAGCTTCGTTCAAATTGGGCAAGTTGTGTATCGTTAATAGCAGTTTGAATTTGCCCCCATTCTGCCCAGGACTCATCTTTTTCAATTAATAAATATAATTTGCCATTTGTTTTGCTGGCAAAATTTGTAACTGAAGAATTATCACCATAAACAGAATAAGATTTATGGGGATCAAGATTTCTAAACAGATCATTTGTATTACGCTCAGTATCAACATTACCAGTAATAAAATATTCTCCTTTTACTGTCCCTTTAAAATAAAGCTGTATCTTACCATCTTTCCAGATGTTTTCCTTGAATTTACTATCACCTGATGTTGCTATATCAATATTACCAGAAATGCTACGATAACCAATTTCACCATCAATAATACCTACTAGAATAAAATCATCATTAAAAAAACTGTTCCCATCTGTTTTAGAAATCTCACCAACATTAATTTCCTGCATTTCAACTGATAAAGAAGTTGTTTTATTACTTTTTCCTTTTTTTATAAGTGTCGCTTGAGAACCTGGTATCATTCCATCCAACATAAGAGGGATATTATTTGTTTTTATTGTTTTGTCTGAATTTAAATCTATCATTTGGTTAAGCATAGAATCTGATTGTAAATTTATTTTTTTATTTATTACTACTTTTTTATCTGGGTTTGGATATGTTATTTCACTTATATAATTATCTTTTTTTACTTTTTCTTTTTTTGATTCAAAAATTGTTTTTGTATCAGGCACAGAAGATAATACAGAAATAATACTATTGTTTCTTTCTAATTCTGGAATTTCTTTAAGTTCTATTGCTTCACTATGTGTAGAAAAAACCATACTATTATTTTTTTCTATTTTTTTGCCTGATTGAAAATCTACCATCCCATCTTCTAATACTGCACCATAAACAGGTCTAACCAGAAAATCAGCAACATTTTTAAAGCAAATCTTAAATAATTCTAATATTCTATTCTTATTTTTATCTAAAATATTAATATCTGATAATTGATATTCTAAATTAATATTATGTTTACTTTTTTGTAGTCCTATAATCTTGTGATCTATTGCCTTAATAAAGACTTTACCCCTGGGAAGAATAATTTCAGTAATATCACCATCTTTCCTATCATAAGTTGAACGATCCCTTAAGAGATCACTAGCAGTTGGGGCTGTATCATAAACTGGTATTTCAAATATAATTTTTTCATTGCGAATAATCTGCAAAGATTGAACATCGTGAGTTGTTATTTTTAGCCCCTTGCCCTTAATACGGATAGAAGAATTTTGGATAATATTATTTTGTGAGAGCTTTTTCAGCCAAATACCATGGTCCTCAAGAGGGTCATTTTTATTATCTGATTCATCATTTTTCCAGGATTTTATTTTTAATTTTAATGGGATTTCATGTGTAGTTGCTTCACGACCATGCTCATCAATAACTGTTACCTGCCAGATATAATTTTTGTTTTTACTTAGACCAAGAGTAATATCCATTTCACCGTTCCAGTAAATTGGATTAAAAAAGCTTAATCGGTCTCCTTCAAAAGTTTTCACAATACGGTTACTAAAGTCTTCTTTAATTTCTAATTTCCAATTTTTAATAAAAGCCAGGTAATTACTGTACATGCGGAATTCTACAGGTTCAACAAGACCATTCCCATTTAAATCAAATCTGGCTCTGCCAAACTGAGATGCATTAAGACATGCCTTGGGTTTACGAGAAAGCTGTTCAATAAGCATTTTAGGAATTTCAAGGTCTTGAATGTTTTCAGGCAATTTTACAGCAAAATTGGCTTTCACTGGAATACCTGGACGAATATTAATAATTTGTGAATGACGACCAATAATTTTACTGCCAACAGGCAAACTTTTTTTATCAATACGAATTACCATGCGTCCTGAAACCACATTTGCAAGATGATATTGACCATTTTCATCTACTGTAATGACCTGGCCTGATGAAGTAAACAGCTTGGCATGAGGAATTGGTTTTTCATCTAGATCTTGACGCCCATTACCATTATTATCATGAAATACTTTACCAATCACAGTGGAAAGATCAAATAATGGATTAGGCACTACTTTTACCTTTGCAGTTGCTGTATTTGAGATACCAACTAATTGTCCATTGGAAGATTTAGGTAAACTAGTTAAATTTAAATCTGCATCTATGGCTACAGCACTATTAGGATAAGAACCATAGTTCACACCGGTTCCAATAATTAATTGGTAACGAAGAGTCTTTTTATTAACATCGCCTGTTTCAATATCACCAATGAAAAAATAAAGACCATCATTACTATTAATTAAATCAGGATTGATTTTATCACCATTAAAACGAGCAGAATTATTAATATATTTAAAACCTTCTGGTATATCATCAATAATATCACATTTACGAATATCATCTGATTTATTTATTGCTGTGATAGTATATGTAATAATATTGCCTACACTCGCTTCTTTACGATTGACAGTTTTTGTGATTATTATATCTGCTGGTATTTTAACAGCAAGTGGTTCAGAGATGGAACCTCGCAATACAAGAAAATTATCACCAGCATCAAGTGATTTTATATAATCTAAAGGAGTTATTTGCCAAGTATATTCTTCTTTATCAGTTTCTGAATTTGTTGAATGTATACCAGCTGTTATTTCCCTGGTAACTTCCTGATATTCACCACCTGAAAAACCCCATAATTTAAATTTATGACCTGAATCAAAAGTTTCTCCTTGAAGTAATGGTCTTGAACTTGATAATTCTACAGCATTGGGACTGCCCTTTTCCTGGCCTATTGCATCTGTAATATTTTTTGTCTCATTATTAATTATTTCATAGTGAAATTTCATATTAACTTTTTCAATAGTATTTTGATCAGGATTCCAAAGCAAATCTGGAATTCCATTAGAGGGATTATCAATATCAATATAATGCTCAAGGCGACCATCATTAGAAATAACATCAATAGAATTTGTTATATAAGCATAGGTGCCTTTACATTCACTTGTGCTGTTAC
Source organism: Desulfobacteraceae bacterium 4572_130 (assembly GCA_002084425.1). Classification (GTDB taxonomy): domain Bacteria; phylum Desulfobacterota; class Desulfobacteria; order Desulfobacterales; family Desulfobacteraceae; genus 4572-130. Next base: position 13,948 of record NBLN01000019.1, read on the forward strand.
ATGATTCTTCTCCTTCAATTATAGAATAACCCAGTTCAGGATTTGCACTATCTATATAGGCTCTTATATTAATAAGAGTATGATTTCCCATATCTTCTCTAACTTTATTGCTGGAAAAAGCATCCAGAGGAATTACATTATCTTCCTTTGAGGGACTTATCCCATCCTTGTTATCATCAATACCAATAGTAAAATTCCAATCTGCTGTTTCAAGTTCTTCTAAATCGCTTGGTCCTGTTATGGCTTTGCTTAGCTTATCCTCCTCTGCATCTTTAAATTGAAAGGCCCCCTCATCTAATACAATGTAATAGCTTTCTCCGGATACAAGAATCTTATTAGCTGCTTTAAGAGATTCCTTAATATTAAAAACAGCTGTACCAGTAAATGTTTCATCATCACTGGAAGTATTCTTATCAATATTATCAATTTTTACTTTGCTGGCATCATTTACATCAATTTTTTCTATGAGTTCATTGCCATCAGAATCATATAAATAAAAATATTTCTTTTCTCCTTCTGGATTTGGAATAATTTTATTTTTGTAGGCAATAACAAAGATAGTATCAGGTTTAACATTTATTGCATCATCTCTAGGGAATAAATTTCCTTCTTTATCTAAAAACCAATTTACAGTATATTCTGAACCTAAAGACCATTGAGCATTAAGGTTTTGCCCAATAGCATGTGCATCTTTTACATCAACATATTTAACATCTATAGTTACATCAGATTTATCAGGAGGGATATTAAAGGCATTATATGATGTACTATCATCTGATGAGCGTATTTTAATATAATGTGAAGTTCCACTAGTACCTTTTAAAATAAGTTTATGGCCTATAGCCCAATATCCTCCTGATTCAAATACCAGTGATTTTCCAATTTCAGCCCCATCTTGATGATCTACAACCAGAGCATAAAAATTATTACTACCTTGAATGGTGGTTTGCTCATCACCTGTGAAATAAACAGTAGAATTGCCATGTTCAAAGTTTCCATTATTAATCCAATCACCATCAACACGAATTTCAGAAGTGAAATTGTCATGCTCAAAGTTTCCATTATTAATCCAATCACCATGAACATGAATTTTCGAGGTAGCAGAATTTATAAAGGTACTATTTTCTTTAATCTCAATTCCATTAACAACTAGGGTTTCATCTATAGAAAGCTTAAGGGTTTCTCCTTTTTCTATTATTATTCCAGCTTGCGCAAAATTCCTATAACTTAATAAAGAAAAAAGAATTAAGAGCCAAACTATTAATATTTTTTTATTCATTTTTAATAAAAACCTTGCCATTAATTAAAACAAAATAAAAAGCCTAGTAGGATGTATAAAAAGCATTGAAATAATTATTCTAGCACTAATTTTAGCTGAACAAGGTGTTTTCAATATTTTTTTATATTATTTAGCATTCAAAAGTTTTAATAATAAAATCGGCATAGCATGTAATTTCTTTATTTATTTTATTGTATAAATTAATGCATATAATTTTCCTATAAAAAATGATTAAATAATCTTTTATATATACAATATATAGGCATAATATTTATTATGATGTACTACATATAGTATTTTGATGCAACATAGTAATAAGATTTCCATATACCATTATATAAAAATTAATTCTAATAAAAATATTTATAAGTTGTTAATATTTTTAAGCCACTTACTATAATTAAACATTCCAGCAAGGGCTTTTACAGCTTTTTCCGGTGATGAAAAAAATACACTTTTATATTTGCCTCCATCAATTTTATATAAAGTTTTTGTTTTATTATCTGTTAATAGATTAACACCAATAACAGGTTTTTTATATTTTTCTGTAAGTCTTGCAATATGCTCAATATAATTATTTTCATGTTTTAAAACCATATTTCTTATAATTGTAAGATCTTTTCTTGAATATCCAGAGTCAATAGATGTCATAGATTCTATCATCTTATTTACCAAAATTCTTTTACCACTAATTCCAAGATGAATAACAGCATCACATCCATCCCATTTTAAAAGTTCCTCTACTGTTACCAGTGGTATTTTTTGATCTATTTCTCCAACTATATCTACAGGATTTGCCCGACTCCAATATAATGGAAGTATTTTATCAAGTTTTGATATAATACTTTTTGGAAGGTCGGGTACTTCAAGCCCATATTCCAAACATAAATCTGTAGTTACAACACCCCAGCCTCCTCCCAGGGTCATTATTGCTACTTTATTCCCCTTGGGTAATGGAAGAGATGAAAATACTACAGAAAGATCAAGAAGCTCCAGAGGTTGATTTACTATAATTATTCCGGCTTGGCTGCATGCAGCATTAAATACTTTTGAATTTGATGCCAGTGCTCCTGTATGACTGGAAGCTGCTTTTTTTCCTGTTTTTGTACGTCCTCCAGAAAGCATAACAATTGGTTTCTTTTTAGATACTCTATAAGCACTTTTAAAAAATCTTAGACCGTCTTTTATACTTTCAATATAAAGAACAAGTGTTTTTGTTTTTTCATCAAGTTCAAAAAGCTCAATATAATCTTCTATTGTAACCATTGCCTCATTGCCTGTACCCCCAAAAGCTCTTATACCAATATCTTGTTGTTCAGCAAATGCTAGAAGCTGAGTTCCTATATTACCTGACTGAGAAACAAGGGATATTGAACCTGGTAAAGGATGGGCATGGGCTCCAGTACAAAAGAAATTTTTATGGGGATTGCATATTCCCATTGTATTAGGACCTAGAATAATAATTCCAGCATCATAGGCTTCTTTAACAAGCTTTTTTTCAAGTTTTGCTCCTTTATCTCCTATTTCTTTAAATCCAGATGTTATAATAAGCATTCCTTTTATTTTTTTTGCTTTTATCTGGGGAATTAAATCAAGAATTTTATGAGCAGGAATTGTAACAATAACAAGATCAATTTTACCTTTTATATCACTAATAGATTGATATACATTTTTTCCTATAATTTTTTCCTTTCTAGGATTTATAAAATATATATCACCTTTAAATCCTCCACTTATAGTATTAATAGGAAGTAAATGTCCCCATTTCCCTAGTATTCTAGACGCACCCACAAAGGCAATGGAATCAGGAGTATAAAGAGAAGCAAGTATTTTTCTAGATATATATGGTTTTTTTACAGTTTTATTTTGTTCTTTTTCGATAATTATTAAAGAATCCACTGCTTTAATATCACCGTTGGAAGTAATAATAAGAGGATTTATATCAATTTCTTTTATTAAAGGAATTTCCATGGCAATGGTAGAAAGAGCTAGGAGAACTTTTTTTATATTTTTTTTATCAGCTTTTTTTTCACCCCGAAAATTATCAAGAAGAGATTTAGAAGATATATCCTTCATCATATTAGATATATCAATATCTGTAAGAGGTGGTATCTTAAATACAACATCATTTAATGCCTCTGTAAAAATTCCACCAAGACCAAACATAATAACAGGACCAAACAAAGGGTCTTTAAACATACCTGCAACAAATTCTCTTTTCCCTTTTATCATGGGTTGCACAATCATTGCCTCTAAATCATTACCTGCTTTTTCTTTAATAAAAAAAGCTGCGTTTCTTACACTTTTCTCATTATTAAGCCCAAGTTTTACAAGTCCAATTTCAGTTTTATGAAGAAATTTAGAACCAACGCCTTTTAATACTACTGGAAAACCGATTTCTCTGGAAGCTAGAACCGCCTCATTAGAATCTAGCACTCTTTTTTCCCTAACAACAGGTATCCCAAATTCTTTTAATATTTTTTTTGCATCATCTTCATAAAGTACATTTGATTTTAAATTAAGAGTTTTATTTATTATGGCTAGACATTTATCTATATTGTTCACAATTATTATTCCTTTTAAATAAACGATTTTTTGTTATTATTTTTGTTTTTAAATCACTATATATAGTAGCTTTTTTTCTCAATGGACAGACAAATGAAAATCAGTAAGAAAATAAATAATGCCTGGGTTATTTCAACTTACTGTTTAAATGCTACTTACCTATTTATTAAACAGGATGCAATCATAAAAATTGCTTATAAAAAATTTTTTACAATATATAGCACTAACATTATTTATATACATACAACATATTGCATTCAAAATTTATAGGGTTAATTTTCAGGAAAGCATTAATTGTATATATAGAGACCTTTACACAATGCTTAATTTTGTTCAAATTTTATAGTGAAGTTGTATGTAATACCTTGAACCTAAAATTTGGACAAAAGAGAATAACCCCTATTTATAGGTATTTACAAACATTTTTTAGATTAACAATTAGAAAAAGATATTTTATTTTTTTAAAGTGTCTTTATAAAAGATGTATTTGTGCGAAGGGTTCATATAATATTAATAACGTCTAAAAAAATCTATAGCAACTTTCATGAGACAGATTTAGTTTTTGGTTATTAGTGTGCCTCACAACGAAATATGAAAGGATATTAATTAGGGTTCAAGACAACTTGACACACATTAAAGGCATGTTAAATTTCTGTAATGACACCTAAAAACAAGTATGTAAATAATTCAAAAATTTCAGAGGTAAAATTTAGA
>NBLN01000003.1 GCA_002084425.1 Desulfobacteraceae bacterium 4572_130
AAATTCGTATTAATAACAATAAAATTTTAAAAAATAGACACAGTTAAGTTAACGCTCCCATTTTAATACTTATTAAGCATTTTTATAAAAACCAGCATACAATATGTAAATATGTAACCCTTACAAAAGGTCTCATATATACATCTCATACATTTCAACAATCTCAATTTTTTTATTTAATAGAACCAATTTCTTTTAATTACCTGCCAAATCTTTTTTTTATCCACTTGTAAACTGCAATATAACTGCATTTTAAAAATCTGTATTTAAGCACTATTATGTTAAAGGATTTATTAAGTGGTTTTAAAAGACTATATAAGAGGATTTGTTAATGATTTAAACTACTTTAATAAAATACAATTCAATTTAGTCAATTTTTCTCATAAAAAAAAGGGTTTTCAAAAAAATTGAAAACCCTTATTATCACATGGTGCCCAGGAACAGAATTGAACTGCTGACACGGGGATTTTCAGTCCCCTGCTCTACCGACTGAGCTACCTGGGCTTGGTAAAAAAAACCAAAAAAATTTATATGTTAATTAAAGATTATAGTCAAGATTTTTTTAAGTTAAGGTATATAGTACTTTAAAAAGCTAATCTTCCAGGTTATCACAAATAATTTCCATTCTATATTATTTTCTCCTAGTTGTTAAAAATAAAAAATTCATACAAAAATTGATGTGTATTAGTAATAATGATATTTTAAAAAATATGCGACGATTTTATGTTAATAAAAAAGATATCAATCATAATAAAGCAATAATTAAAGGGCAGGATGCCATACATCTTGCTTTGGTGCTTCGCCTTGTCCCGGGAAATATTGTTGAACTTGTTGATGGAGAAAATACAAATTATAAAGCTGAAATTATAAATATATCTCCCTTTGAAATAAAACTTTTAATTCTTAATAAAAAATTATCTATGGTTGAATCTCCAGTTCATATTTCAATTGCTCAGGCAATGCTAAAAAATAAAAAAATGGATATCTTAATACGATATTTAACAGAGCTTGGCATAACAGAATGGATACCATTTTTTTCCCAAAGATCAATACCAAAACACTGCCCTAAAAGAATTAAATCACGTATAATACGATGGGAAAAAATTGCAAAACAAGCATTAAAACAATGTAAAAGAAGCAATCTTCCAATTATAAACAAACCTGTTCAATTTAATGAAATAATTAATATAAGCAAAACCTATGACACAAAAATTGCTTTTTGGGAAAAATCATCTCTTTCAATTAATACAATTAAAAAACAAAATAAAAATAATAAAATTTTTGTTTTAATTGGACCTGAAGGAGGTTTTACTGATAATGAAATGCAATTTGCAAAAAATAATGGATTTAATGTTTTTTTTCTTGGGCCTCGTATTTTAAGGGCAGAAACAGCTTGTATTGCTGGATGTACTTTAATCCAGAATATTTTTGGAGACCTTGGTTAAAAAATGTGTTTAATAACAAATTTTTAATAAAAACGATGACATTGTGCCAAGCTTCATATATATAGTATAGATTTTTTTTAAGGATGAAATCTATACAAAATAGATGAAAATTTTTTACGATGCCATCAATATTAATAAACTATTGCATCTATATTTAATGGTGTAATTATTATGGGAGAATAAATAAATGGAAAGAACTTTGTCAATTATTAAGCCAGATGGTGTTAAAAAAAATATTATAGGCGAGATAATAAAACGCTTTGAAGATAATAATATTAAAATTATTGCCATGAAAAAAATACAACTAACAAAAACACAGGCTCAAGGTTTTTATGCAGTTCATAAAGAACGCCCATTTTTTGACAGCCTTACTTCTTTTATGACATCAGGACCTATTGTTGTAATGATTCTTAAGGGTGAAAATGTTATAGCAGAAAATCGTAAACTCATGGGAGCAACTAATTTTAAGGAAGCTGAACAAGGAACAATTAGAAGAGATTTTGCAACTGATATTGAAAAAAATGTTGTTCATGGATCTGATGCCCCAGAAACAGCATTATTTGAAATTGGATATTTTTTTAATGCCATGGAAATAGTAGGATAATATGACTTTATAAATTGTGAATTACAAAATCTATGTAATTCACAATTTATTATTCATTATTAATAATTATTTAAATTTTTGATTCATTTTTTTTCTCTGTATGCCCAGCCCATTGTGTATTTTCTTTAGAAATCAAATTTTCTACACGCTTTACAAAATAGTTAAATGCATTTTCTTGATTTTCTTCATTATATGGATATGATTTTGTTAAATATAAATATTTTTCATGCTTTAATGTTTCAGCGCTAGTACGATACTGAATCCAGTTTTCATGAAATTTCCAAACAGAGCTTGCACCTGCACAAACAGCAATAACAACACCTAAACCACCAATAATCCATGTTGAATATGGAATTTTGCCTACCATACCTGCAAGAAAAGGAATCAAAGCAGCAAAAATAATTTCAGTTAATCTTAATAATTTATGGAATTTTTGGTTAAATCGACTCTCTTTACTATACCATAGTATTTGTTTTTCTAAGCGTTCATTAATATATTTTTCTTCATTCATATTAAATCTCGTATAGCTTTAATAATTCTATTTAACTTTATTTCAACTTAGCATTAAGCAGGTCTTTGAATTTTTACTGCACAAACTTTAAGTTCAGGTATTTTTGCAATAGGATCAAGCTTTGCATTAGTTAATTTATTAGCAGCAGCCTTTGCAAAGTGAAAAGGTATAAACAAAGTTCCATCAACAGCTTTTGATGATATTTTAAGTTTTGCCTTAATTTTTCCTCTGCGAGATAAAACTTCGACCATTGCCTTATCTTTAAACCCAAGCTTTGTAACATCATTTGATGATATTTCCACAAAACATTCAGGAGATAAAGTGTTAAGTCCTTTTGATTTCATTGTCATTGTACCTGTGTGATAATGATATAAAACTCTCCCAGTTGTAAGCATAAATGGATAATTTTTATCTGGAAGTTCAGCAGGATCCTGGTGCTCAATTGCATGAAATAATCCCTTACCCCTTGTAAACTGCTCTGTATGAAGAATAGGTGTTCCAGGATGATCCTCAGTTGGACAGGGCCATTGAAGTCCCTGTTTTTCTATTCTTTTCCATGTAATACCTTTATAAGATGGTGTTGTTTCTCTGATTTCTTCAAATATTTCCTCTGGATCTGCATAATCCATTGAATATCCCATAAGGCTTGCAATATCACATATTATTTTCCAGTCTTCCTTTGCAGAACCAGGAGCATTTACTGCTTTTCTAACTCTTTGAACTCTTCTTTCTGTATTTGAAAATGTACCATTTTTTTCAGCAAAACAATTAGCTGGTAAAACCACATCAGCTATTTTTGCAGTTTCAGTAAGAAAAATATCCTGAACAACAAGAAAATCCAAATTTTTCAAAGCTTTTTCAGCATGGTTAAGGTCAGGGTCTGATACCATAGGATTTTCTCCCATAATATAAAGAGATTTTAATTCTCCTTTTTCAGCTTTTTCAATCATTTGAGTTGCAACAAGACCTGGTTTAAAAGAAAGTTCTGTAACATTCCAGGCTGTTTCATATTTTTTTCGTACATTATCATCATCTATTTTTTGATATCCAGTAAATACATTAGGAAGACCTCCCATATCACATGCTCCCTGAACATTATTTTGACCCCTTAAAGGATTTACACCACCTCCTGGTAAACCAATATTTCCACAAAGCATAGAAAGATTAGCAAGGGATTTTACATTATCAGTTCCACAAGTATGCTGGGTAATTCCCATGCAATAAAGAATGCAGCCTTTTTTTGCCTGAGCAAATATTTTCGCTGTTTCTATTATTTTGTTTGCAGAAATACCTGTTATTTTTTCAACATATTCTGGAGTATATTTTAAAACTGTTTTTTTAAGTTCTTCAAAATCTTCAGTTCTTTTTTTAATAAATTCTTTATCATAAAGATTTTTTTTTATAATCACATGCATAAAACCATTAATCCAGGCAATATCAGTTCCAAGAGTTTGCCTAAGCCAGATATCGCCATGTTGTGTAAGTTTTATTTTTCTTGGATCTATAACAATAAGAGTTGTACCTTTAAGACAAGCTCTTTTTATAAAACTTGAAATCACAGGATGATTTTCTGTTGTATTTGTACCTGTTGCAAGTATTACATCTGCTGTTTCAATATCTTGTATTGAGTTTGTCATTGCTCCACTTCCAAATGCCGCAGCCAGACCGGCTACTGTTGATGAATGTCACAGCCTTGCGCAATGATCAATATTATTTGTTTTTAAAACTGCTCTTGCAAATTTTTGAGCTATATAATTTTCTTCATTAGTAAATCTTGCAGATGTAAGAACTCCAATACTATCTGATCCTGATTCTTTTTTTATGCTAATAAATTTAGATGCCACAACATCAATTGCTTGTTCCCAAGTTGCAGTTTCAAGCTTACCATTTTTTTTAATCATGGGACTTGTAAGACGCTCAGAAGAATTTACAAAATCAAATCCAAATCTTCCCTTTACACACAAACTACCATTATTAGGTACTATATCTCGTCCAGCACTATTTATATTTATAATTTTATTATTTTGAACACTTAATTCAATTTGACATCCAACACCACAAAAGGAGCATGTTGTACGAGTTTTTTCTATTTTTACGCTTCTTTGTTTTTTTATGGATTTTTCATGGACCAACGCCCCAACAGGACAAGCTTCAACACATTCACCACAAAATACACAATCAGAATCTTTTAAGGCAACATCAGAACCTGCTATAATTTTTCCACTGGTTTCATTATCTCCAAAATCTATGGCATTATTAACCTGAATTTCTCTACAAGCTTTTACACACCTGCCACAAAGAATACACCTTGAAAAATCTCTAATTATAAATGGATTTGCTCTTTCAATGGGAAAACTAGATTCAGATATAGGAATATCTCTTGTTTGAACCTGATATTTATAGGCAAGATCCTGAAGTTCACAATCTCCCCAAGCAGGACAAAGCTGATCTGTTGCATCTTTTTTTAAAACTTTAAGCTGAAAACTTGTCCAATCCTTTGCATGAAAATCTCTAATAGCACAATTATGATTTCCCATGGAAAGCAACTTGGTTATAGCTTTTTTTCTTTTATTTATTACTTTTAAAGATTCAGTATAAATAATCATATTATTTGATGCAGGGGTTATACAGGCTCTTGTGAGATCATCAGAATCTTTGATTTCAACAACACACATTCCACATCTCCCAGTTGGGCTAGCACCCTTTAATCTGCATAAAGTTGGAATAAATATATTGTTGCGATGGGCAACTTCAAGAATGGTCTCTCCAGAATTAAATTCTAATTTATTATCATCAATAATAATATTTTCTTTTTTCATTTACCTTATCCTTAAATATAACAATTATTAATCTGACTTATGATTATTTATACTATATCATTAAAAACAAACTCCATCTACTATAGTCTATTATTTTTTTAAGAAATTAATGCCATAAGAATTAAAATCTTAAAAAAACCAGAACAAAATAGATGGAGAATTTTTACTGATCTATTATCTTTTTAATAAACTTTAACATCTTATCTTTTAATTCAGGACGCTCCATAGTAAAAGCAAGATTTGCCATTTGATATCCTGCTTTATCACCACAATCAAATCTTGTACCTTTAAATTTATATCCATATACAGACTGAATATCAAGAAGCTCTGCAATGGCATCTGTAAGCTGAATTTCTCCTCCTGCTCCTATTTTCTTTTTTTCTAGAAAATCAAATATTTCAGGAGTTAAAATATATCTGCCAACAACAGCAAAATTGGAAGGTGCTTTATCTGGACTAGGTTTTTCCACCATACCTTTGATTTTAAAAATATCAGTTCCCTTATCCTTAAAATCAAGAATACCATATTTGTTAGTTTGATTTTTTTCAACTTCCATAGCAGCAATAATAGAACTCTTAAATTCATTAAATTGCTCTACCATCTGAGAAAGAGCAGAAACCTTATTTTGAATAACATCATCTGCTAAGATTACTGCAAAGGGCTCATTTCCCACAATATCTTTTGCACACCAAATAGCATGACCAAGACCAAGAGGTTGATCTTGTATAACAAATTTAATTTTACCATGTTTGGGAACAATTTCTTTTACCTGCTTTAATAAATCATGTTTTCCTTTATCTTTTAAAAATTTTTCAAGTTCAGGGTCATTTTTAAAATGTTTTTCTAAACCTTTTTTTCTTTCACTATTTACAAAAATAATTTCTTCTATACCAGCATCAAACGCCTCTTCAACAGCATATTGAACAATAGGTTTATCAACAATGGGAAGCATTTCCTTTGGCATAAACTTTGTTGCAGGTATAAACCTTACTCCCAGCCCTGCAACTGGAAATACAGCTTTTCTAATTTTCATGAGATCTCCTGCGATTATAAATTATTATTTTAATGTATTTAAATATAATTTTTATACACTATTATTTTTCTTTTTTAATTTTATAACTATATCCCAAAAAAATATAAATAGTTCTGTGTGATTAAAAGTTTAGCTGCTCTGGGGAAAAACCATTATCTCCTTATTTTTAAAAATTAAACGCCATATCATAATTTCTATAATTAATGAACTCATAAAAACACAAAATTTAAAATATTAAATAGCTATATAAAAAGCTTCATATACAAGATATAGTGTTTTTTCAAGAACAAAATTACACATATGGTATTTTGAAGTCTTTAAAAAATATTATAATAATTAAATAAAGAACTTTTTAGATCCCATATTTTTATATAAACACATCTTTGGATATCTCACCAATCATTCCAAGATTATCACAAACATGAATACCATTTTTTTTCATTGATTCAACCTTTGCCTGAGCTGTACCACTTGAACCACTTATAATTGCTCCTGCATGTCCCATTCTTCGTCCTGGAGGAGCTGTAAGTCCTGCAATAAATCCAACAACAGGTTTTGTTAGATTAGCTTTTATATATTCTGATGCTTCTTCTTCTGCATTTCCTCCAATTTCTCCCACCATAACAATCCCCTTTGTTTCAGGATCATTTTGAAAAGCTTCTAGTACATCAATAAAATTTGTACCATTTATGGGATCACCACCAATACCTATACAAGTTGTCTGTCCCAGCCCAAGTTCTGTAAGTTGATCTACAACCTCATAAGTAAGAGTTCCAGACCTTGATATAACACCAATAGGTCCTTTTTTATGAATATTTCCCGGCATAATTCCTATTTTACATTCTTCAGGAGTAATTATTCCAGGACAGTTTGGTCCAATAAGACGACAATTTTTTGTAGCAAGAAAGTTTTTTACTTTTACCATATCAAAAACAGGAATTCCCTCGGTAATTGTTACAATTAAGTTTACTCCTGCATCAGCTGCTTCCATAATTGCGTCAGCACAAAATGGTGGTGGCACAAATATCATGCTGGCATTGGCTCCTGTTGATTCTACAGCATCTTTAACTGTATTAAAAACAGGAACATTATCCATTTTTTGCCCGCTTTTTCCAGGAGTTACTCCAGCAACAACATTTGTTCCATATTCAATACATTGCCTTGTATGAAAACTGCCTTCTTTGCCTGTTATTCCCTGAACAACCAATTTGGTATTTTTATTTACAAAAATACTCACAATTCACCTCACTTTTATATGGCATCTGCAACTTTTGCAGCAGCATCTTTAAGATTTTTTGCACTTATAAGATTAAGACCTGATTCAAAAAGTATTTTTTTTCCTTTTTCAAGATTAGTACCTTTCATACGCACTACAACAGGAATATTAATGCCTGTTTTTTCAGCAGCTTTTACAATACCTTCTGCAAATACATCACACCTTAAAATACCACCAAATATATTGATTAAAATAGCCTTTACTTTTTCATCCCTTAAAATAATCTTTAAGGCATTTTCAACCATTTCAGCAGTTGCTCCACCACCAACATCCATAAAATTGGCAGGTTCTGCACCAGCATTTTTAATTATATCCATGGTTGCCATGGCAAGTCCTGCACCATTTACAATGTTTCCAACATTGCCATCTAAATTAATATAATTTAAATTAAATTTTGAAGCCTCAACTTCTAGAGGATCTTCTTCATCTAAATCACGATATTCAATTAGATCTTTATGTCTAAACATTGAATTTGAATCAATATCAACTTTGGCATCTAAGGCAATAACCTTATCATCACTTGTAAGAATAAGTGGATTTATTTCAAGCAAGGAACAATCGTTTTCAACAAATAAAACATAAAGTTTCTTAAGCATTCCCATAAATTGTTTTATTGCAGAAGATGGTAAATCTAGTTTAAATGCAACTTCCCTTAAATGATAGGCTTGTATTCCACAAAGTGGGTCAACATATACTTTAATAATTTTTTCAGGGGTTTTAGAAGCAACTTCTTCAATATCCATGCCTCCTTCCTGACTTGCCATAATTACAATTTTTGAAGTTTCTCTGTCCACTAAAAGACTTAAATAAAATTCTTTACTAATTTTCTGCCCTGCTTCCACAAGAATTTTTTTAACTTTTCTGCCTTCAGGACCTGTTTGATGTGTTACAAGGTTCATTCCAAGAATTTCACATGAAAATTTTTCAGCTTCTTCCTGTGAATTTGCAAGTTTAACTCCACCGCCCTTACCACGACCTCCAGCATGAATCTGAGCCTTTACAACAACAGGATATTGACCAAGCTCCTTTGCTGCATTAATTGCATCTTGTCTTGAAAACGCAACTTTACCATCAGGCACAGGAATATCATATTTTCTGAAAAGTTCCTTTGCCTGGTATTCATGTATTTTCATAATATTTCCCCATAAAATTATTTTTTGTATTTGTTATAAATAACTTACATAAGGCAGATCTGATTTTTGGTTTCTGATTTGCATTAGCAATGAAACATAAAAGAATATTAAGTGGTTATAAATTCTTTTATATAAATAACAAATGATTTTAATTAAAAAATTATAATCACAAAAACCACTAAAACACACAAAAAAAATATTTTTCTCATTGCCATGCTCCAGCGTGGCAATGCGTATATAAACGCTCCAGCGTAAAAGTTCAGTACATAAGTAAATTAGCAAGACTATAATTTTAAGTTTCAATACAAACCAGATTTAAAAAATATAAATGCTTTTTTATGTTTTTCCTGGTTAAAAGTTAAAAAAACTTTCACATGTATCAATAAATTGACAACAACTCTTTGGCAGCCCTTGAAGGTGAAATTTCTTCCTTTGTAACATTTTTAACAAGTTTAGGAATTTTTGCTGCTATATCGTTATTTCCCCAAAATCTTGTTTTAAGTTCTTCATTAATAATGTTCCACATCCAATCAACAGCCTGCTTTTTACGCTTTTGTTCAAATTCCCCTGTTTTCTGCATTTTATTTTTATGCTTAAGAACTGTTTCCCAAACCTTTTGAGTTCCTTTTTCTATAATTGAGCTGCATGTTAAAACCGGGGGTCTCCAAGTTGGAGATTCAGGAGAAATCATGTGCATGGCAATATCAAATTCCTGCCTTGCCTTTTCAGCCCTTTGTATATTATCTCCATCAGCTTTATTAATAACAAGGGCATCAGCAATTTCAAGAACTCCTTTTTTTATTCCTTGGAGCTCATCTCCTGCACCTGATATCATTAAAACCAGAAAAAAATCAACCATAGTTGCAACCATTGTTTCAGACTGCCCAACTCCCATAGTTTCCACTAAAATCACATCATAGCCTGCTGCTTCACAAACAAGCATAATTTCACGGGTTTTTGAAGCAACTCCTCCAAGAGTATCTCCAGAAGGTGAAGGTCTGATAAATGCATTGTCATGGCAGGAAAGTTGTTCCATGCGGGTTTTATCACCAAGAATACTTCCTCCGCTTCTTTTACTGGAAGGATCAACAGCAAGTACAGCAACTTTATGACCCTTTTGAGCCAAATCAAGCCCAAGACTTTCTATAAAAGTACTTTTTCCAACTCCTGGAACTCCTGTTATTCCCAGACGCACAGATTTTCCTGTATTTTGAAGAAGTTTTTCAATTACCTTATCTGCTATTTGCCTGTGTTCTGGCAAAGAGCTTTCAATTAAAGTAATTGTTTTGGCAATAATCCGCCTGTTTTTTTTAACAACTCCATTAAGATAAAAATTATAATCATTTATATTCATAATTTTAAACTTTTTATAACAATTAAGTTTAATGATAATTGCTTTAACAATTTTATAATAATTTGCTAGCTTTTTTTGTAATATTAATAAAATAGCTCAATCCTATAGACCTTTTTGAATTTCTTGAACAGCTTGTTCAAAAGGAATTGTTTCAAGATTCTCAGATTTTGCCTGATCATAGGCTTTAATATCTTCAAGCTCTTCAATGTATTCTAATATAGTTTTCCACTTGGAATAAGGAATAACAACAGATTTTTTATGTTGCTGTTCATTAACAATATATTCAGGATTTATAGACAACATTTTGCATGATCCTTTTTGTTAAATTTTTTCTTGCCCTTGTTCTAACTAACAGTTAATAGCTATTAATCAGTATTTCAAAGTTTTGAAAAAATATTACAACAAGTAGATAGACAATTTTTTACAATACTATTAAACACTTGCTTCAATATAACGAGAATAAGAACATGGTCTTGGTTTGATTTGCTTTTCTAATTCCAATCCTTTTAAATGAAAATCTATTGCTTCTTTCATATTTTTTTCTGTTTCTGCTTTTGTTCTGCCTGTTGCAATACAACCTTCTATATCTGGTGAATATGCAGAAAATCCTGTTTTTGTTCTTTCTATTATAGTTAGATATTTCATTTTCCCAACCTTGCTTGTTTTAAAATATTATTTTCAGTTCCTTTTGCTAAATCATCATTTGGTTTTCCTGCTAGTGTTACTAAACCAGTTTTATTAGAATGTTTTAATTGACGATGGCTTCCTTTTATCCTCACAATATACCAGCCATCTTCTAAAAGCATTTTAAGAATTTTTTTAATTTTCATACTACAACATTTTCTCTATATGTAATACATATTGGCTTAAAGATTTATATATTAAAATTGAAAAATTCATAAAAATCCGAATTTAAAACACAAATGGCTAAGTAAAAAGCTTTATCTACAAGGCGTAATATTTTTTTAAGAATGAAGTCATACATTCAGTATTTCAAAGTCTTAAAAAAATCTATAGCGCAGTATATAAAGGAATTTTACGACGCCATTTAAGCGCCAATTGCTTTTAGGGTCCTGTTTGCAGAATCTGTTACAACAGTTCCTGGTCCAAAAATATCAGATGCTCCTGCATTTGTTAAGAAATCATAATCTTTAGGTGGAATAATTCCTCCAACAACAACTTTTATATCTTCTGCACCTTGTTTTTTTAATTCTTTAATTAATGATGGCACAAGGGTTTTATGGCCTGCTGCCAGACTTGAAACTCCAATAATATGAACATCATTTTCAACAGCCATTTTTGCAGCTTCAATAGGTGTTTGAAACATTGGGCTTATATCAACATCAAATCCAAAATCAGCATATGCAGTAGCAATAACTTTTACACCTCTATCATGGCCGTCTTGTCCCATTTTAGTTAAAAATATTCTTGGTCTTCTTCCTGTTTTCTTTTCAAAATCCTTTGACCGTTGTCGCAAAGATTCTAAAATCTCGCTATCACCACATTCTGCTGCATAAACACCTGAAATACACTGGGTTGTAGCTACAAATCTGTTAAATACTTTTTCCATAGCATCAGATATCTCCCCTACAGTTGCCCTTGCCCTTACAGCAGGCAGACAAGCATTAAGAAGGTTTTCATTGTTTTCTGCTGCATTTGTAATATCATTTAAGGTTTTTTGAACAAGATTTTCATCACGATTTTGTTTAATTTCATTAAGTCTTTGAATCTGCTCAACACGAATATCATCAGAAACTTCAAGAACATCAAGAGGTGTTTCATCTTCAATTGTATATTTATTAACACCAACAATAACATCTTTGCCTTGGTCAATTCTAGCCTGCCTTTTTGCTGAAACTTCTTCAATCCGCATTTTTGGCATACCTGTTTCAATTGCCTTTGCCATGCCGCCAAGGTCATCAATTTCCTTTATAATTTCCCTTACTTTATCAATTATATTTTGAGTTAAGGATTCTACATAATAGGAACCTCCCAAAGGATCCACAACACTGCATACATTTGATTCTTCCTGAACTATTATCTGGGTATTTCTTGCAACTCTTGCAGAAGTTTCCGTTGGAAGTCCAACAGCTTCATCAAAGGAATTAGTATGAAGGGACTGGGTTCCACCAAGAACAGCAGACATGCACTCTAATGTTGTTCTTATAATATTATTATAGGGATCCTGCTGAGCAAGAGACCATCCAGAAGTCTGACAATGAGTTCTAAGCATTTTAGATTTTGGATTTTTTGGATTAAATCTTTGCATAAGCTCTGCCCATAAAAATCTTGCAGCTCTAAGCATTGCAGCATCCATGAAAAAATTCATGCCAATCCCAAAAAAGAAGGAAAGTCGTGGAGCAAAATCATCAACATTAAGCCCTGCTTCAATAGCTGCTTTTACATATTCCACACCATCTGCCAAAGTAAAAGCTGTTTGAAGTACTGAATCAGCTCCTGCTTCCATCATGTGATATCCACTTATGCTGATTGTATTAAATTTAGGCATATTCTGGGAACAAAACCCTATTATATCTGATACAATTCTCATGGAAGGTTTAGGAGGATAAATATATGTGTTTCTTGTAAGGTATTCCTTTAAAATATCATTTTGAATTGTGCCAGTAAGTTGTTCATGTTTTACGCCTTGCTCTTCTGCTGCAACAATATATCCAGCTAGAATAGGAAGAACAGCTCCATTCATGGTCATGGAAACAGACATTTTATCCAAGGGAATTTGATCAAAAAGAATTTTCATGTCTTCAACAGAATCAACAGCAACTCCTGCTTTTCCTACATCTCCTGTAACTCTTGGATGATCTGAATCATATCCACGGTGAGTTGCAAGATCAAACGCTACAGAAAGTCCTTTTTGACCTGCTGCAAGATTTTTTCGATAAAATTCATTAGATTCCTTTGCAGTGGAAAATCCAGCATATTGTCTAATTGTCCAGGGTCTTCCTGTGTACATAGTAGCCCTTGGACCTCGAACAAAGGGATCAAATCCTGGAAGACAATTTAAAAACTCAACTTTTTCAAGATCTTCAGCAGTATATAAAGGCTTTATTTTAATGCCTTCTGGAGTGTTTGTTTCAATGGATTCAAAGGGTTTTCCCCTTAATTCTTTTTCAGCAGTTTTTTTCCATGTGTTGACATCTGGCTTTTGTGACATATTAAATTCCTTTTACATTTATATTGTTAATAGATTTATTTATAGAATTTTTATAATTTAATTAATTCAAATGTAACTATTTAAAATTATATTTGCCTTTACCATAAAAGGTATAAAGAACATAAAGTTTAAAAATAAATATTTTTATGTTTTTCATATATTTTAATACTTGTGTAATTATATTTTCTCTGGAGAATTTATATTGGATTAAATGCAATAAAACCCAACAAAACTCAATATTTTATTCTAAAGTACAAAATTATCTATGGATAGCTACAATATATGGTAAGTTATTGTCAAGTGATACTATATATTGTATTTTGATAGGTTTTCTTTTTAATATCATAACATCTTATCAAATATTTTATGATTTATAAATTATCAGGTTGTTTTATAAACAAAAGGGCAACCACAAAGGATTGCCCCTATATTATCTTTATCTGTTTATTCTAACCATTAACTTGTAATTCATAAATTTTTTACTTCTTAATTCTACTTTAACAACTTGTTAAGCTCTAATCTCTTTGGCACAATTCAACAAGAACTCCACCAGTAGCTTTTGGATGAAGAAAGGCAATTTTTGCACCACCTGCACCAATACGAGGTTTTTGATCAATAAGCCGAACTCCTTTATCTTTTAATTCCTGTAAAGATTCTTCAATGTTTTCAACTCGAAAAGCAATATGCTGCATTCCCTGTCCTTTTTTTTCAATATATTTTGCAACAGGTCCATCAGGAGATGTTGATTCCAAAAGCTCAACTTCACTTTCCCCAACAGGAAAAAAAGCAGTTGTTACTTTTTGAGCTTCAACAGTTTCCTTGCCGGCAAAATCCAATCCAAGAATATCTGTCCAAAAATTCTTTCCTTCATTAATACTGTTTACCGCAATTCCCAAATGATCAATTTTTAATATTTTCATTTGTCCTCCAAATTTTATTAATTATTTTTTTCATTTTTAAAAAATAAAAATGCTTTAATGAACAAATAATGTCAATAAAAATTAAAGCAAAACAATAGATAGACTATTTTACAAAAATATAAAAAAAAAGCGTTTTCAAAGTCAATTGCATCATAAGAACAACCTTGAGAAACACTTTTTTTATGCTCATATTTATATTACATAAAAGATTTTGCAGGCATTTTTTTTATAAACAATACCCGCAAAACCTTTGTGTAATTTATAATTAAACAGTTTATAATTCTAAGATTTCAATTTTATTTTTTCTGCTATTAGTTGATGATAAGCAGCTTCGGAAAATTGTCCCCATGCACCAATGCGTTTTTGAAAAGCTTTAAAAGCTTGATTAACTTTTTTTGACATAAGGTCTTTTTTAGCTTCTTCTTCCAATGTTTCCTTTGCAAGTTTTCTTAATGTTGCCATAATTTCATTGGAAAATTTGTACATTTTTGTGCCGCCAGCAAGAATTTTTTCCAAATATTCACCATTATTTGCCTCAAATTCTGAAAGCTGCCACACATTTGTTTGGGCTGCACAGGCATCAAGTATCATTTGCAAATGTTTTGGCATGGATTCATATACTTTTTTGTTAAACATTATTTCTAATACTGTTCCTGGCTCATGCCAACCTGGAAAATAATAATATTTAGCAGCTTTAGGAAGACCCAGCCTATGATCATGATAAGGACCAACCCATTCTGTTGCATCTATAACTCCTCTTTCAAGATTTGTAAAAATTTCACCTCCTGGAGAAAGAGTTACTGTACCGCCAGCTTTGGCAAATACTTTTCCCCCAAGACCTGGTATGCGCATTTTAAGGCCCTTAAAATCTGCCATAGTATTAATTTTTTTATTAAACCAGCCACCCATTTGTACGCCTGTATTTCCTATGGGACGGGGAATTAAATTAAAAGGAGCATAGACTTCTTCCCATAATTTTAATCCTCCACCACTATAAAACCAAGCATTCATTCCTTGGGCATTTAATCCAAAGGGAACAGCTGCAAACCATTGTGCAGCTCTTACTTTTCCTGCCCAATAATAGGATGCACCACTTCCCACTTCCACGGTACCATCGGAAACCGCTTGAAATGTCTGCATAGCTGGAACAAGTTCTCCAGCAGCAAAAGTCTGAATATTTATCTGTCCTTCTGAAGCAATTTTAACTCTTTTAGCAAAATTTTCTAGACCAATTTGAAATACTGGAAATTTAGGAGGCCATGTTGAAACCATTTTTAAATTGTACTTTTTCTTTGCAAGAACAGATGGCACAGCAACAGCTGTTGAAGCTGCCAGAGCAGCAGTACCAAAAGCTGCTTTTTTAAGAAAATTACGTCTTTTCATAAAAATTCTCCTTTAAATTAAGTTAAAAGCCTAGGCTTTTTCTAAACAAATCTTTTTTATCCACCAAAAACAACCTTGGGAAACCATGTTGCAAGTGATGGAAAAAAAATAATTAAAAGCATTCCAATTAATTGGAGCAATACAAAGGGAATTACTCCACGATAAATATGTGCGGTTTTGATTTCCTTTGGAGTTACTGCTTTAAGATAAAATAATGAAAAACCAAAAGGAGGTGTTAAAAATGAAGTTTGAAGATTTACAGCAAGTAATATACAAAACCAAACAGGATCAAAACCAAATTCAATCATAATTGGTGCAAGAACTGGCACATGTATAAAAATAATTTCAATAAAATCCAGAAAAAAACCTATGAAAAATATAACAGCAAGAACAATTGCTAAAACCATTCCATAACTATGTTTTTCACCAATAAGAGTTAAAAAGTCCCTTACAATTGTATCTCCTCCAAGACCTCTAAAAACAAGACCAAACAACGCTGCTCCACATAATATAATAAAAACCATGCAAGTAAGAACCATGGTTGTTTCCATAACTTCTTTTAATATTTTTATATTAAATTTACGGTTTAAAATAGTAAGAATTATAGCACCAACAGCACCAACTGCAGCAGCTTCCGTGGGAGATGCTATGCCGGCAAATATGGAACCAAGAACTGCAATCATTAAAAAAAGAGGGGGCACCATAGAAATCATAACCTGAGCAAAAAGTTTTTTTCCTACAAGGTCTCCAATATCTTTTTTTGAAATTGCCGGAGCACTTTCTGGATTTAAATATCCTGCAATAAAAATATAAACAATATAAAGACCAACCAGAATCAGCCCTGGAATAAGAGCTCCCATAAAAAGATCTCCAACAGAAACTCCAACTATATCTCCTATTAAAACAAGAACTATGCTGGGAGGAATTATCTGTCCAAGGGTTCCAGATGCTGCAACTGTTCCACATGCCATTTCTTTAGAATATCCTCTACGCAACATTGTTGGAACAGCAAGAAGTCCCATTGTTACAACAGTTGCACCAACAATTCCAGTTGATGCACCAAGAAGAGCGCCAACCACAACAACAGATGCAGCAAGCCCGCCTTTTATGCGCCCCATAAGAATACCCATTGTATCAAGCAATTTATCAGCAAGCCCGGATCTTTCAAGCATTACACCCATAAAAACAAAAAGTGGAACAGCCATAAGAGTAACATTGCTCATTCTGCCCCACACACGAAGAGGCAAAAGATTAAAAAAATCCCATCCAAAACCTATTACACCAAAAACCATGGCAACACCGCCTAAGGTAAATGTAACAGGAAAACCGAACATAAGAAAAATAGACATCACCAAAAACATCCAGACACTTAAATATTCCATTTTATTTATTATCCTTTGAAATGTCTTTGTTCATAGGTAAATCAAGAATATTATAAAAACTTTTTATACCAAGGGATATTCCCTGTAAAAGAATAAGAAAATAGCCTAAAGGAATACATCCTTTTAATAAAAAACGAAAAGGGATACCACCGGGATTAGGAGAGACTTCCATTATTGCAAAGGACTTTATGGCAAAGGGCAAAGAAGTTTTAATAAATAACACACAACTTGGAACAAGAAAAAATAATACCCCAAAAAAATCTATCCATGCTTTTCCTTTTTTACTAAATCCACCATAAAATACTTCTACTCTTACATGTCCATCTTTTTTTAGAGTGTAGCCTGCACCCATAAGAAAAATAAATGCGAAAATATGCCATTCTAATTCCTGAGTAAAAACATAGGATGTATTAAAAAAATATCTCATAACAACATCAGTAAAAGTAACTATAATAAGTAAAAGAGTAGTCCAAGAGACAAATTTACCAACCTTTTCGTTTATGGCATCAACTGTTAAGCTGAATTTATAAAAAAAGCTCATAATAAAATAATCCTATATTTAATGGTGTTGTAACAAAATCTATTTATTATATTCCTTAACATATCTCCTTAAAAATCAATTTTTTTGATATCAAAGATGTCAAGACATTGGTTTGAAAAATTTAAAGGTCAAAAGGTGTTAAGCTTTCATAACCTGTTTCTGTTACAAGAATTGTTTGTTCAAACTGGGCTGATAAAGACCCATCATTTGTAACAGCTGTCCATTTATCTTTAAGAATATAAAGATCTTTTTTCCCAAGATTAATCATTGGCTCAATTGTAAAAACCATACCTTGTACAAGTTTTAAGCCCCTATCTTTTTCCCCAAAATGAGGCACCTGAGGTGGTTCATGGAATTTAACCCCAACCCCATGTCCAACAAAATCCCGCACAACTGAACAATTCTGTGCTTCAGCATAAGATTGTATTGCAAACCCAATATCTCCCAAAGTTGCATTAGGCTTTACTATTTCTATTCCACGCCTTAAAGATTCCCTTGCTATATTAACAATTTTTTGACCATCTTTTGTTGGAGTACCCACAAAAAATGTTTTACTTGCATCAGCATAAAAACCATTAAGAATTGGAGTAATATCAATATTTACAATATCACCATCCTTTAAAATAAGATTGCCTGGAATGCCATGACATATAACATCATTAACTGACACACACACACTTTTAGGAAATCCGCGATAATTTAAAGTTGCAGGAACAGCATTTGCTTTTATTATTTTTTCATGAACAAAAGTATTAATATCATCAGTTTTAAGACCAGGAGCCAGCAAATTTTCAACTTCATCCATTATACTAAGAAGAAGCTTTCCAGACTTTTTAATTCCATCTATTTGATAAGGTTCTTTAAGAATTATATTATATTTTTTTTGATATTCTTCTTTAAGATGCAAATTATTATTTTGAGAATCTAAGCAGCAACTTTTATATTTTTTCCCTGACTTACAAGGACATAAAGCATTTCTTCCAATTTTTGTTTTTTTTCCCATAAATACTTAACTCCAAATAAATATCCATCTATTCCTAAAAAGTTAAAATCTAAACACCTTTATAAAAACTTTCCATATACAAAATATAGTATTTTATCAAGAATGAAATCACATATATAGTACTTTAAAATCTTAAAAAAAATACCAGCTTAAAAGATAAAAAAAATTATAATACTATCAATATTAGAGACCTTAACAAATACCTCCCCATAAAGAATGGGGATAAGCATTTTTTATTTTTATATTTAAAATATCTCCAGCCTTTATATTTTCCCCATAAAAATGAACAATTTTACCAGATTCAGTTCGTCCCGTCATTTGTGGTAGAATCTGTTTTTCAGGTTCTGGTGTATTTCTTTTTCTAAGACTTTTTCCTTCAACAAGAACTGATTGAATTTTTCCGACAAGGGCTTGATTTTTTTTTTTTGTAAACAAATCCTGGATTTTAAGAAGCTCATTAAGTCTTTCTTTTTTTTCCTGTTCATTAATCTGATTTGAAAATTTTAAAGCTTTTGTACCAGGACGCCCAGAATATGCAAAGGCAAAAATACTGTCAAATTCTACTTGTTTTATTAGTTCAACAGTTTCATTAAAATCATGTTTTATTTCAAAGGGAAATCCCACAATTATATCTGAAGAAAGAGCAATTTCAGGACATTGAGTTCTAAGTTTTTCTATTTTTTCCAGATATATTTCTTTTGTATAACCACGATTCATTTTTTTTAATATTTTATCAGACCCGGATTGAACTGGAAGATGAAGATGATTGCAAACCTTATCAATATTTTTTATTGCAAAAATCAAATCATCTGAAAGATCCCTGGGATGGGAAGTTGCAAATCTTATTCTTTTAATGGAATCAATTTCAGATATTTTCCCAAGGAGTTCAGAAAAAGAGGTTATGCCTTCTTTTTTACCATAGGAATTAACATTTTGCCCAAGAAGAGTTACTTCTTTTACACCATTACTGCCAAGATTTCTGATTTCTTTTAATATATTTTCAGGATTCCTGCTTTTTTCCCTTCCTCTGACAAAAGGAACAATACAATAAGTACAAAAATTATTGCACCCCTGCATAATAGTAACAAATTTTGAAACTTTTTTATTATTAATATTTAAATTATCCGGCATAGTTTCAAATATTTCTTTTTCTTCCTTAATATCAGTAATTCTTCTTTTTCCTAATTGAATTGCTTTAATGTGTTTTCCAATTCTTTTAAGAGCACAAGTTCCAACAACAATATCAAGTTTTGGAATTCGCTTAAACACATTAGCTCCTTCCTGCTGAGCAACACATCCTGCCATTATTGATATAAGTTTTGGATTTTTCTTTTTTTTATCTGCAATTGTTCCAAGAAAACTAAAAGCTTTTTCTTGGGCTTTTTCTCGTATGGAGCATGTATTACATATTATAATATCAGCATTATCCAGAATTTCAGTTTTTTCATATCCTATAAGATGTAAAATAGAAAAAAATTTTTCAGAATCATATACATTCATTTGACAGCCAATTGTATAAATATATACATATCCTTTAAACCTGCTCAATTTTTATATCCTTTTTTAAATACTGTATTATTTCATCAGCCTCTTTAATATAATCAGGAGCAATTGCAAATCTTATAAGACCTTTTTCTGCATCTATTTTTCTATCAAGACTAGTAATTACTGCAACACCATCATAGGCTTCAAAAATAAATTTTAAAAAACTTATTTTACTTTTTTCCACAATATATTTTTTATGTACTGTCTTCATTTATTATCCTAAAGAACTGCATTAGGGCAGATCTGACTTTTGATTCCTTATTTACCTTACAACAAAACATAAGGAAAAGTATTAAATAATTATAAATTTTTTCATAAAATATTCATACTATTATAAAAAGCTTTATCTATATTTCAAGTCTGAACTTTTTACAAGTTGAGACCTTTACACAAATCCATTTTTTAAAAAAATATCTTTTTCTAAATCAAGGATTGTATAAAGACCTCAAGTTCATCTATATTTAAATAATTTTATTAAACTAGATACTTTAAAAAAATACTTGATTTATTTTTTTAAAATTGTAATTATCCTTTTTTGCATTGTTAAAAGTGCAAAAAACAACAAATTTCATTTTTAAAGATAAATTATTTGCCAAGGTGGTAAAATCTTTAAGCATGAAATTATTATTTTTTATTTTTTAAGGAGAACGTTGTAATGGCTAATGGTATTGTAAAATGGTTTAATGATTCAAAAGGTTTTGGTTTTATTGAACAAGAGAATGGTCCCGATGTATTTGTACA
Source organism: Desulfobacteraceae bacterium 4572_130 (assembly GCA_002084425.1). GTDB lineage: Bacteria > Desulfobacterota > Desulfobacteria > Desulfobacterales > Desulfobacteraceae > 4572-130. The sequence continues at coordinate 20,863 of NBLN01000003.1, forward strand.
TTATACAGGGGTTAACTCTTCAGGTTTTAAGTCACTTAATGAAGGAGATCGTGTTACATTTGAGATTGAAGAAGGATCAAAAGGTCCTGCTGCTGTAAATGTAACTGTACAATAATTTAATTATCATATTAAACGCTTTATTCAGTAATGAATAAAGCGTTTTTTTGTGTGTGTATTTTTTTTATTTTCCTACCCACTCATCCTAACAGACTCTGCAACATTTAGAAGAACCTTGCACAAACGCATTTTTTTATAAAAACATCCCTAAAAATAAAATATCTTTTTTTAATTTTTAATCTAGAAAATATTTGTAAATACCTATAAATAGGGTTTGCTCTCTTTTGTCTCATTTTAGATAAGGTATTACAATATATTCTTCACCATAAAATTTAAACCAAATAGAATGATTATGCAAAGCTCTCATATTATTTCTATAATTAAATGTGTTTAACAAATTTTTGCAAGACAAACTTTTCAATATTGGCACAAAAAACCTTGTATGTTATAAGCTGAAAATTATGAAACACACTATGCTTGAAAAACCAATTCAATTACAAGGACAAATTGAAAGGATTACTTTTCAAAATGAAGATAATAACTATATTGTTGCAAAAATTAAAGTTGATAAAACACAAAATCTTGTAACAATTGTGGGAAATATTATAGACCCCTGCCCCGGTGAAATTCTTATTATGCAAGGCAAATGGATAAATCATCCAAAATTTGGAACACAATTTTTAATTAACAATTATAAAACAAAATATCCTGCAACAGAAACTGGTATTATAAAATATCTTGGGTCTGGTCTTATTAAAGGTATTGGACCTGTTATGGCAAAAAAAATTGTCCAATGTTTTAAAGAACATACTCTTGATATTATTGAAAATAATATAAAAAAACTTACAAAAATTGAAGGTATAGGAAAAAAACGCGTTTTAATGATAAAAAAGGCTTGGGATGATCAAAAAGAAATAAGAGAAGTTATGATTTTTCTTCAATCCCATGACATAAGCTCAACTTATGCCTATAAAATATTTAAGTATTATGGAAATAATACAATTAAAATAATTGTAAAAAATCCTTATAAATTACCAGAAGATATATTTGGAATAGGTTTTATTCTAGCAGATAAAATTGCTGGAAAACTTGGCATAAAAAAAGATGCACTTTATAGAATTCAAGCTGGAATTCTTTATATGTTAAAACAAAAAGCAGATAAGGGAAATACATATTGTCCTTATGATGAACTTGTCTGGGAAACAGTAAATCTTCTTAATGTAAAAAAAGATTTAGTTATTAATGCCATTAAAACAACTGAATCTGAAAAAAAAATTGTTATTGAAAATATTAATAATATTACAAAAACATTTCTTACTAGATATTATTTTTGTGAAAAAAAAATTTCATTAAACCTTAAAAAACTTGTAAATTCCTTTAAAAGCATACGAAAAATTAATTCTGAAAAAGCTCTGGAATGGGTAGAAAAAAAGCTTACAATTAAACTTGCCCTAGAACAAAAAAAAGCAGTAAAAAAAGCATTAGATAAAAAAGTATTAGTTATAACAGGCGGGCCCGGCACAGGAAAAACCACAATAATTAATGCAATTATTAAAATATATTCACAACTTAATATTAGAATTTTTCTTTGTGCTCCTACAGGCAGAGCAGCAAAAAAAATGAAGGAAGCAACAAATCATGAAGCTTTAACTATACACAGATTACTTAAATATTCCATACAGCAAAAAGGTTTTCAAAAAAATGAAAGAAATTTACTTTCTTGTGATCTTCTTATAGTTGATGAAGCTTCCATGATAGACACCTTACTTATGCATCATCTTTTAAAAGCAGTACCTGATACTTGTTCCCTTATTTTAGTTGGTGATGTAAATCAACTCCCTTCCATTGGTGCCGGAAATGTTTTAAATGATATAATTTCCTCAAATGCCTTTAATGTAATAAAACTTAATACAATATTTCGTCAGGCTAAAAAAAGCATGATAATTGTTAATGCCCATAAAATAAACAATGGATTTTTTCCTGTATTAAATACAAACAAATATAATAATGATTTTTTCTTTATTGAAAAACAAGAACCTGAAGAAATTGTAAACACAATAACTGAGTTAGTTAAAAATCGCATCCCAAAAAAATTCGGGTTTAATCCTATTAATGATATACAAGTTATTACTCCCATGCACAAAGGAACAACTGGTGCTGGAAACTTAAATCATCAACTACAACAATCACTTAATCCAAATAAAGAAGGAATAAAAAAAGGAATATTTGAATTTAAAGTTTCTGATAAAGTAATGCAGATAAGAAATAATTATAATAAAAATATTTATAATGGTGATATTGGGACAATTAAAAAAATTAATTTTGCAGATCAAAATATGATAATAAATTTTGATTTTAATGATATAGAATACGATTTTAATGATCTTGATGAAATAGTACTTGCTTATGCAATATCTGTTCATAAATCTCAAGGTTCTGAGTATCCTGTAGTTATTATTCCAGTTACAACTCAACATTATATTCTTCTTCAAAAAAACCTTATTTATACTGCTTTAACCAGAGGAAAAAAACTTGTTATTATGATTGGAACAAAAAAAGCCCTTGCCATGGCAATAAAAAATAAAAAATCTTCTAAAAGACATACTGGATTAGAAAACAGACTAAATGAGTTAACATAAAAATTATTGTTACTTCAGCAATATTTATGTTATTTATATTGATTAAATTATAAAACTGTTACAAAAAAATTTGATTTTTAATTTTATGGTCTTTAAAACAAATTCTAATATAAAATCATTAAAAACACTCAAAAAAATAAAGCTCTTTTTGTTAAGCTGTTACATAATGCTATTCTTCTCAATTTCTGCATTATAAATAAATTTTAATCTTTGCAATATTACTTGTATTTCTGTGGTTAGAATTTATGCCTTAAACTTGAAAAAAATATAAAAAACACAAAAAACAAATTAATTTCATACATAATAAAATAAAAATTCCTATATCAGGAAATTATTTTATATTAAAAATTTATAATCATAAAAAATTAAATCTTAAACGGAGGTATTATGCGTAAAACACTTTATTTACTATTTGCAATGTTTCTTGTAACAGCATTTATGTTTTCATTAAATGCATGTAAGCCAGAAAAAAAAACAATAATAAAAATTGGAATTAATGCTCCAATGACAGGAGATATCCCAAAAGTTGGAGAAGCAACAAAATTTACAGCAAAAATGTGGTTAGAAGACATTAATAAAGCTGGAGGCCTTGAAGTAGGAGGCAAAAAATACCCTGTTGAACTTATTCTTGAAGACAATGAAACTAAAGCTGAATCTGCTGTAAAAGCAAATACAAAAATGATTACTCAAGATGATGTACTTATTATTATTGGACCACAATCATCAAAACAAGCAATTCCAGCAGGTGATGTTGCAAACAATTATAAAACTCCTATGATTACACCTTGGTCAACAAATCCTGCAGCTACAAAAGATCGTCCCTTTGTTTTTCGTGGATGTTTTCTTGATCCATTTCAAGGACCTGTTTTAGCAGATTTTATAACACAGGAATTCGGCTTTACAAAAGCTGCTGTTCTTTATGATGTAGCAAGTGATTATCCTAAGGGTCTTGCAGAATTTTTCAAACAAGCGTGGGAAAAAACACATGGACAAGGTTCTGTTGTAGCTTATGAAAGTTTTACAACAAAAGATACTGATTTTAGTTCCCAGCTTACTAAAATAACTCAATCAGATGCTCAAGTTCTTTTTACTCCCCAGTATTATAATGAAGTTGCTTTAATAGTTAAACAAGCAAAGGAACTTGGCTGGACTAATCCTATTGTTGGAAGTGACAGCTGGGATTCAGCAGAAACTGTTACTTTATGTGGAGAAGCCTGTTATGGCAAATTCTTTAGCACACATTATGCAGCAGCAGGAGCAAAAGGAGCAACAAAAGCATTTATAGATAGATATACTAAATTACATGGATATGTTCCAGATGCTGTTGCAGCTCTTACATGGGATTCCATTCTCCTTGCACAAAAAGCAATTCAAGACACAGGAAAACTTACCGGAAAAATTAAAGAAGATAGACAAGCAGTACGAAATGCCCTTGCTAATATTGAAGATTTTCAAGGAATTACTGGAAATATAACATTTACTGAACAAGGTGATCCAAATAAATGTGCTGTTATTGTTCAAATAAGTGACAAAGGTGAATATGAATTTTATAAATCAATTTGTCCTGAAAAATAATAAAAACATGTAAAAAAAACTGATATTTTTTTTAATTTTTATATGAAAAAACTTATAAATACTTAATATTCTTTTATGTTTCCTTGTAAGGCAAATCAAGAATTAAAAATTATATCTGCCTTATGGTAGTTATTTATAAAATATACAGACTGTATAAAAAAAGAGCTTTGTTTAAATTAAAATTATTTCAGCAAAGCTCTTAAAGTGTGTACTAGTCTGTTTATTTTTTTGAGTTTTTTTTATTAGATAACAGGAGCATGTTAATGGATTATTTTTTTCAAAACCTGATAAATGCCCTGCAATGGGGCAGCTTTTATGCCGTGATATCAATTGGTTATTCCATGGTATATGGCGTACTTATGCTTTTTAATTTTGCCCATGGCGATATATTTATGGTTGGCACTTATATTGGGTTTGGTATTGCAACTCTTTTACTTGCACTTTTTTCTGCTATTATGCCGGGGTGGTTAATATTTATCTTTACAGTTGTTATTACCATGTTCCTTGCCTCTTTTGTGGGAGTTTTCGTAGAAATTGTAGGATACCGCCCCTTAAGAAAAGCTCCCCGGGCATCTGCTGCTATTACAGGACTTATGATAGGTATTATATTTGAAACTGGAAATCTTATTCTCCTTGGTGCCCAAAGATTAAGTTTTCCTCCTTTAATTAAATCCATATCATATAATTTTAAAGGGATTTATTTTACTAATGTTAAAATAATGATTGTAGTTATTTCTCTTTTACTCATGCTTTTACTTCATACTTTTATTCAAAAAACAAAATGGGGCATGGCAATGCGTGCAATGTCCTATGATTTTCTTGCAGTTCCTTTAATGGGTGTTTCAATAAATGTTATTGCACCACTTACCTTTGCATTAGGTGCAGGTCTTGCATCTGTTGCAGGAATTCTCTATGGACAAGCATATCCTGTTCTTGACCCCTACATGGGAGTTCTTTTGGGATGGAAAGCCTTTGTAGCAGCTATTCTAGGTGGCAGAGGTTCTATTATGGGTGCTGCCCTTGCAGGCTATATGCTGGGTTTCATAGAAATTTTTGTTGCCATGGTTTTTCCTTCAACTTTCAGAGATTTAATTGCCTACTCCATAATTCTTATTATCCTTACATTTAGACCAAGGGGCTTCTTTGGAATGGCACACAGTACCAGTTTAAGATTATAGTTTAAGACCTTTTGTAAAGGTTACATATTTTTTTAAATGATAGAATAGCAATTTATATAAAAGAATAAATACTTAATATTATTTTATCTTTCATTGTAAGGCAAACCAGAAATTAGCTCTGCCTCAGAGCAGTTATTATCTATCATTCATAATTTAGTACAAAATTAACTTTAGTGAAAAAATGGCTATGCCATCAGGGAAGTTTCATGAAAATAATAGATACATTTAAAAAAATATTTTCAAAAATACCAACCACAGGATGGCTTTTAGGTATTTTTGTAGCAGTTGTGCTTGAATATTATTTAGGGGATATAATTTCCTATTATCTTTATTTACCCAAAATACCTGCTATTTTTGGGACATTAATTATGTTTAAAAAACCTTTAATGATACCAAGTGTAATTGCCTATGATTTTATTATATATATTTTACCTATATTTATAGTTGGAAAATTTTTTGCTCCATTAACAAATAATCTTGCTTTAATGTTTGAAAAAATGCCTTTATGGATTTCAACTATTTTACATTTGTGCCTGTTATATGGTGCCATGCACATATGGGCAGAAATCAGTGATTATAGAGTTCTTATTTTAAAACTTACAATGATTTCCATTATTTTAACCATAAGTATAAATATTATAAATGGGTACCAAGGAGAGTTTTCATGCTCCCATCCCGGATTTATGGCTTTAGGAGCATATTCATCTTCAACACTTACCCTTCTTCTTTTTACCAATGACAAACTTTTTGGTACTGCTCTTTTACCGTCTTTTCTAGGTCCATGGCTTTTTCCTGTTACCCTTATTTTTGGCGGCATAGTAGCTGCTATTGGATCTCTTATAGTTGCTATACCATCCTTTAGAACAAGGGGGGATTATCTTGCAATTATTTCCCTTGCGTTTATGTTTATTGTAAAAAGCGCCATAGAAAACCTTGAAATTCTTGGGGGACCAAGGGGAATGAGCAGCCAGCCTGATTATGCTTCCTTACCTGTTGTGTTTTGCTGGATGGTAATGGCAATATGGATAATCCATAACTTTGTTACCTCTATTATGGGTAAGGCATTAAATGCAGTACGAGACAATGAACCTGCTGCTGATTCCATGACTGTTAATACAAGAAAAACAAAAATGACTGCATTTATGTTTGGTGCTTTTTGGGCAGGAATTGCAGGAGGATTATTTGCCCATGTACTAAGATATATTAATCCCGGTACATTTGGTATTCAAAAATTGGCTGAAATTCTTGCAATGGTTTATTTTGGAGGATTAAATTCCATATATGGATCCATTGTAGGAGCCGTAAGCATTAGTCTTCTTGGTGAAGCTCTACGGCCCTTTGAACTTTTTAAATGGATTGTTATCCCACTTATACTCATCATAATAATGATAGTTAGACCTTATGGATTAATATCATTTAAAGAATTAAATATAAAAAAATTACTAGGTTCTAGAGACAAACCCAAAAATCAAGGAGTTAAATAATGTCAACATTACTTAGTGTTGAAAATATGACCCATTTTTTTGGAGGTCTTAGGGCTGTTCATAATTATAATCTTAAAATTAAATCAGGTCAGATTATTGGTTTAATTGGTCCCAATGGAGCTGGTAAAACAACTATTTTTAATCTTATTACAGGTGTTCATACTCCAACAAAGGGAAATATCACCCTTAAAAATACAAATATTAAGGGAATGAAAACCCATGAAATTGCATCTCTAGGACTTGGAAGAACCTTTCAAAATCTTCTTTTATGGAGACATATGAATGTTTTGGATCATATTAAAATGGCACATTTTTCCCAACTTAAATATACTCTTTTTGATGCTTTTCTAGGAACTCCCAAATGCAGAAAACAGGAAAATGAAATTAAAGAAAAATCCCATGAACTTCTTAAACTTTTTGAAATTAATCAATTTGCAGATCAAATTGTGGGAAGTCTTCCCTATGGAGCACAAAGACGCGTTGAAATGGCAAGGGCAATGGCAACAAATCCCAAAATTTTATTTCTTGATGAACCAACAGCAGGCATGACTCCAGATGAGCTTGTGCGAATGATTGAAATTATACGCAAAATACATAATGACTTTAAAATTGCTATATTTCTTATTGAGCATAGAATGAAATTTGTCATGGATTTATGTGAATATATCCAAACTCTGGTTTTTGGTGAAATAATAGCTCAAGGAACTCCTGATGAAATTCAAAATAATCCAAAAGTTATTGAAGCATATCTTGGCAAGGAGGATTTAACTTAATGCAGCTTAAAGTAAAAAATCTAACTGTTTCCTATGATAAAATAAAGGCTTTGCATGGAATCAGTTTTTCTCTTAACCAAGGAGAAATTGTTACAATAATTGGTGCTAATGGTGCAGGCAAAAGTACTACCTTAAGAGCTATTTCAAGAATGCTTCCCTGTGAGGCAAATTCAAAAATTGAATTTATGGGGGAAGATATTTTAAAATACAGCACAGATAAAGTTGTATCAAAACTTGGTATTTCCCATGTCCCAGAAGGAAGGATGATATTTGGAAATTTAACAATAACTGAAAATCTTACCCTTGCCTGCTTTGCAAGAAAAAACAAAAACAAAATAAAAAAAGATAAAAAATGGGTGTTTGATCTTTTTCCAAGACTTGAAGAAAGAAAAGATCAATTGGCTGGTACATTAAGTGGTGGAGAACAGCAAATGCTTGCCGTGAGCAGAGCCTATATGAGCGGAAAAAAAATCATGCTTTTAGATGAGCCATCAATGGGACTTGCTCCTATTCTTATGCTTGATATGTTTAATTCATTAAAAGAAATTAATAAGCTGGGCACAACAATACTTCTAGTGGAACAAAATGCACGACTTGCCTTAAAATTTGCCCAAAGAGGCTATGTTCTTGAAAATGGAAATCTGGTATTAAAGGGAAATTCCAAGGATCTTTTAAAGGATCCAAAGGTTAAACAAGCTTATCTAGGAGCTTGAAAAAAAGCAGGATGTAAAATATTAGAAATAGAAGCTATGATTCTATATTATTAGAATAAATAAAAATTAATAAAAAAAAGCAAAAAAAATAATGACAAAAAAACATGCAAAAGATTATGCAATAAAACATTCTGGGAAAAGAATTAATAAAAAAGCAGAAAAAATTATAAAGCAAAAATCAAAGGATGAAAAAATCACATGCAAATCACTTCATATAGCTGCCAAAGAGATTGGTATTACACCATCTGATGCTGGAATTCAAATAGATCTTATGGGACTAAAATTAATAGAATGCCAGCTTGGAGTTTTTGGATATTTACCTAATGGAAAAATTTTAAAAAAAGAGATCAAATTTTCAAAACAAGTTGAAAAAATTATAGAAAAAAATACTCAGAACGGAAAAATTATCTGTAAAAAATGCTGGGAAATTGCAAAGAATTTAAAAATGAAAAAACTAGATATATCTTCCATTGCCAATATAAAAAACATTAAAATTAAAAACTGCCAACTTGGAGCTTATTAAAATATTATCTTTCTTTAATCTACTAGACACATTTTCACTCTCCTATTTGAAACATCTTTAGGGCTCAATACTCGGCTCGCTTTCTATGCTCAATCCAATTTTTACTTAATTCATTCCAAATATCAATATACTCTTTTTCGTACTCATCAAGAATTTTGAGATCAATCTGGTCATTGTTAATTCCTGAAATATAATACTTAAATTTATCAATCAGCTTATGAAGATGCCACAGGGCAATTTCATGTTCAACCCAAAAAGCTCTGTAGGTAAAGAAAGGTTCAATAGCATTTATTACTGTTGCTAAGGAAATAAAAATAAACGGCAACAAGTTTTGAACAACCCCCCAAAAACTATAACCAATACATTTTAATCCTAAAAAAATCATAGCTGATCCAGTTAATACAGTATTTATAACCTTCAAAAATATTGCCTTTCGTTTATTATTATTTCTACCATTTGTAATTTTTTCTAAACCGCTTTTGAAAGTTTTCTTTAGATGATCAGCTTTGGCTTTTCGAACCTCAGGATCATTCACTTTGTTCACTATATTATCTTGTGAAGACATAATTACCTCACTTTCTTAAAAATGATGGCAAAACCTTTTCCATTTAAATTCCGGAAGAAAATATTATCCAATCGAGATATGAATAGCATAATAATCTTTGGTAATATATAATTCATTCCTCTAATTGAATATAGTAAATCATGGGAAACAGCTCCAAAAATTTGCATATAATAATCTATAGAAACAATTTCAAATCTATCGCCAATAGTATCAGATATTGATTCGATTGTGTACAGATGAATGTGATTGAAATATGATTCTAAGAAAAAGCGTGCTTGCGAAATACTATTAATGTTATGAAATTTTTTGGTAAAAATTATTCTTTTTAAGGATGGATTGAGTTTTAATAGTAATTTCCATACCCCCTGAAATCGTTGTGCAAATCTAATTTCTTTATTTGGAACTGTAATTGCTAAAACACCTTGCTTTTTCATTACTGTATCAATTTCTTTAATTATCTCTATATCATTATCTGTATGTTCCAATACTGAATTACAGATTACTAATTCAATAGTTTCTTTTTTAAAGGGGAGTTCTTCACCCTTGGCAACAATAGGATAACTGTTCGATGAAAATGAACTATTTTTTATTTTAGAATTAAAGATGGAGACCTTTTCTATTGATGAATCTAATGAGATAACTTTTGCACCTTTTTTTAGTAAATCAAGGCTAATATGACCAGTACCACTTCCAATATCTAGGTGTCTAATATTTTTATCTTTTGGAATAGTACGAAAAAGAGCAGCAGCTTGAATCCGTCCAGCAAATCGATTATTTGAAATTATAATATTTGATAACTTAAATCCTATTTTTTTTATTAACCTTTTTATTAACATTCAAAAACCCTTTATAATAAAACTCAATTAATTCCATAAAAGAATTAAATTAATTTAAAAAACAAGTTGATAAGTATCAAGGACAGACTTGTCCTTTTTTTCTTACGGTTGCAATTTGATACTTTATGCAATATAATATGTTTTTTAATTTAAAACACACTATATTAAGGAGGTATTATGCCTAGTGCAGTTAAAATTTCAGATAATTTAGTTGATAGAGCAAAAGTAAAATCAAAAGTTTTTAACAGATCAATAGCTGGGCAAATAGAATATTGGGCAAAAATTGGAGAAATTGTTGAAGACAACCCAGACATTCCATTACCGCTAATACAAAATATTTTAATAGGAAAAGAACAAATCAAATCTGGGCAAGGAACTCCATATGTATTTGGAGAATACTAATGAACCAAATAAAAATAATTCAGATAAAAAAAATAATTCAGTCCCCACTTTTTGCTAGACAAAAAAAAAACTAGAAAAAAACCAAGTAAAAAAATTAGACGAGGCCATAAAAACAATAATAGCAGAACCTGAGCTTGGGAAGACAAAATCTGGTGATTTGCAAGGTGTTTGTGTTTATAAATATAAAATTAACAACAATCAAATTTTACTAGCATATGAAATTATTAACTCTACATTATATTTATATACTTTTGGATCTCACCAGAACTTTTATAGAAAACTAAGTAAATATATACATCAATAGTTTAAGTTATAATGATATATCTCAAAACAACAAAAGGCACAAAAAAATCTTATATTTTTTTGTGCCTTTTGTATTTTAATTAAGTTGTTTTTTAAAAAAAATGTTGAGGCTCACCCAGCAGAAACCCTTTCTTTAAAATCCATTGTTTTAATTTATCTGCAATCTCTCTTGCCTTTACAATGCTTGAAAGAGGAACAGTTTGAACTTTTTTTCCATTTACCATTATTGTACCACTTTTAAGTTCACCATAACTTACCTGACCATAGGATTTAAAATTTCCCTGTCCATAGCCATCACCATAATCAATAATCTGGGTAAAAAGCTCATCATCAGATACTGCTGTATATTGTGCCATTTCCTCATTTAAAATTGGAATAGGAACACCAAGCCCAACTGAAAGGGAACATCCATATCCTTTAAAACTTTGTCCTACAAGCCATTTAGGAGACATTTCCTTAAGATCTCCCATTACAAAAAGTGTTGCACTGGGTGTTAATGGAACGCCTATAGAACTTCGATCAACATCTTTTTTATGCTGAGTTCCATTCCATGTTACATATCCCATTGCTCCACCAAGAAATATTCTTGTGCCAAGACCAATAGTTTTTAAATAGGGATCATTTAAAAGAGGGCTTAATTGAGCAGATGTTGAATAATTAGCATTACCCATTTCAGGTTTTAAAATTCCCATGTAGGAATATTTTATTTTATCAGACATATTTATGGCACAATTATAATTTTGATAGGCATTCCTGGGATTGCATAGAATTGCCTGGCTAAGGTCATTAAGCACAATTGTTTTTTCTAATCTTGTTTTGGGATAATCATCTGTAGCATAGGCTTTTGCTTTTAAAGTAACTTTTTTCCCAGCAACCAGATCCTGAATTACATGACCACCCCCATAATTAAATTCTCCTGGATAAATTTTATTTAATGGGTCATCTTCACAGGGTTGAGTTGCTCCAAGAAAACAATCAACAGCTGCAAGTCCTGAATAAGCTGGAACATTATTAAACAAAGTTGAAGTTGTTCTAATCAAGGGCTTTGTCTGACCTATATTTAAAAAAGCACCAGATGAACACATTGGGGCAAAGGTACCTGTTGTAACAACATCAACATTATTTGCAGCTTCAACAGCTCCATTTTCCTTAACAATATCAATTATTTCCTCAGCAGTAACAACCACAGCTTTACCTGATTTTATTTTTTCATTTATTTCTTTATAGGTTTTATTAATTCTATGCTTACCCATTACCTCTCCTTAATCATTTTCCAGCATTTTTACATTTTCAATTTTTAAAAGAATATTATCTTGAATCCATTTTTTGTCCCACCATTCCACAGGATTTACAAATACATTATTAATGGAAACTCCAAAATGTAAATGATCACCTCCTGCAAGTCCTGTTGATCCTGTTTTTCCTATTATTTCGCCCTTTTCAACAATTCTTCCCTTTTCAACTGAAATCTCACTTAAATGGGAATAAATGGAACAAAGACCAAAACCATGATCTAAAATTATAGAATTACCAAATATTCCAATATTTTTTGTTTTAATTACTTTGCCTTTATTAGCTGCTAGAACAGGTGATCTGGAAAATGAAGCAAGATCAATACCCAAATGTGTTTGAGAATCAATTGTTTTTCCTTTATACTTATATGTTCTATAATCTGCAAATCCTGCTTTGTTAGCAGAACTTGGAAGCCTTAGCATGGGTCCATGCCACATGATTTTATTTTCCAGATTAGAAATATTTCCTATTAATTCATTAATATTTTGTTTTCTAACTTCGCTGTTTATATAAATAAATTTTTGCAAAAAAGGATTTTTTGCAAGACTAAATTCTTCTTCTTTTTTAGAATCAAAATTAAATTCAGGCATTTTTCTGGCAAGAAAACTATTAGTTATATTTAAAGTATCAGTTTTAAATTTTTTATCTCGTATATAATAATGAAAACCACGCTTTATACTATTGCCTGCCATATCTTCTGCCTTAACAAATATATTAGTTCCAGGTCCTTGTTTATAATTTAAAGCAAAAAATGCAGCAAAAAAATTTTTATCTTTAAACATACCTGAATAACCCGGGAAAAAATTTTCTCCAACTTGTACACCAGTTTTTATATCATTTTCAAAAACTCTATAAATTACAAGCCCTGTTCCTCCCTTTGTAATATTATGTGTTCCACTAAGTATCTCAATTTTAGGCGGTTTTGTATCAATTATGATTTTTTTCTCAAGGGAGCTGATATTACCTTTTTTCCATCCAGCCCAGGAATAATCACTTATATATATTTTTAAAAAAGCCTGTCCATCAATTATATCATATTTTGACAACTCCAAGAGAATTTTAAAAGAATCTTGAAAAATTCCAGATCCCATAGAAATCCCTTTATATAAAGTAGATGGATATTTTTTTTCAAAAAGCAGATTTTCTTTATTATTTTGCATAATTGATACTTTTATATCTTTAAGTCCGGTACCTTTGTCTGAAACATCAAGAATTATTTCCCAGGATTTATTTAAATATAATGGGAAATCAAAAGATATTTCTGGTTTTTTTCCTTCAAATTGATTAATAAAAAACCATGCTGACAAAACACCTGCCAGCAAAACCATAAACCTAATAAAATTTTTCATTAACTCCACCTGTTTTTTGACTATATTTTTTAATAATTTTTGAAAATATTAAATAAAATAACAGCTATAAGACAAGTTATCAAGGCATTTCCCTTGCTTGACTTTTAATATATAAAAATATAAATTTGCTTAAAATAACTGCTATAAGGCAGATTTGATTTTTAATTTTTGATTTACCTTAAAACAAAACATAAAAGAATACCAAATAATTATAAATTCTTTCATATAAACTGCCATAAGGCAGATCTGGTTTTTAATTTTTGATTTACCTTAAAACAAAATATAAAAGAATACCAAATAATTATAAATTCTTTCATATAAACTGCCATAAGGCAGATCTGGTTTTTAATTTTTGATTTACCTTAAAACAAAATATAAAAGAATATTAAATACTTATAAGTTCTTTCATATAAAAAGCTTTACTGAAAATACTTTTCTATAAAAATATGATAGCATCACAAAATATAGTTAAAATGGAGATTAATATATGAGTAATTTTTTCAAACATTTATTGCCCAAAACATATAACCCATTTTTTCTAATTGCAGGTCCTTGTGTTATTGAAAATTACAATACAACATTTGAAACTGCTAAATATCTAAAAGAAATATCTGAAGAACTTAAAATTCCTTTTATATTTAAATCTTCCTTTGATAAAGCAAATCGCACATCAGCAAAATCTTTCAGGGGACCAGGTTTTGCTCCTGGTCTTGAAATCTTAAACAAAATCAAACAACAACTTGATATAAAAATCATCTCTGACATTCATCTGCCTGAACAAGCATTAAATGCTGGAAAAATTCTTGATATTATTCAAATCCCTGCTTTTTTATGTAGGCAAACAGATCTTATTTCTGCTGCAGCACAAACTGGAAAACCAATTAATATTAAAAAAGGACAATTTCTGGCACCATGGGAGGTTAAAAATATTATTAATAAAGCTTTAAGTGCCGGAGCAACTGATATAAGCATAACAGAAAGAGGAACAACATTTGGTTATAATAATCTTATTGTTGATTTTAGAGGTATTGAAATAATAAAAAAAATGGGAGTGCCTGTAATTTTTGATGCAACACATAGTGTTCAGCTTCCCGGAGGAGATGGTAAAACATCCGGAGGACAAAGAAAATTTGCACCTACACTTGCAAAAGCTGCTATTGCAGCAGGGGCTGATGGTATATTTATTGAAACACATCCTAACCCTGATAAAGCTTTATGTGATGGTCCAAATTCTATAGCACTTAATGAAATAAAAAAAATTTTAGAAATACTTATTGCAATCAAAAAGGCTGTTAAAAATTAGTGGAGTTGTAAAATTACCATATATTTTTTAATACCATATACTTTAATAAAGTATAAAATACCCAGGACAATCAAAACTATGCTTAAAAAAAAACTTGGGCAAATAAAACTTCTTTTACTTGATGTTGACGGCATTCTTACAGATGGAAAAATCACATATACAGAAAATGGAAAGGAAATTAAAAATTTTGATTCAAAGGATGGGCTTGGATTAAAACTTTTAATGGAATCTGGTGTTAAGGTTGGAATAATTACTGGAAGAAAATCAAAGGCTCTTACTGCAAGATGTAAAAATCTTGGAATTAATATTATTTTTGATAATATTAAAAATAAAATCAAAGCATTAGATACCATACTTAAAGAAACTGGTATTTCAACTGAAAACACTGCATTTGCAGGAGATGACTTGCCTGATCTGTGTGTAATGAAAAAAGTGGGGCTTTCCATTACAGTTTCTGACGCATGTTCTGATGTTATAAAAGAAGCTGATATAGTAATTCCCCAAAGGGGAGGCAAAGGTGCAGTTCGTCAAATTTGCGAAGATATTTTAAAGGCAAAAAATTTATGGAGTAATATTATATCTGGGTTTTTATAATGAATTTTAATAAAATAACACCTAAAAAAATTAAACTTATACTATCTTTTATTTTGTTTTTTATTATTATAGGGCTTTTTATAGTAGTAAGTTCCTTTAAAAAAAAATCTTTAAGCAAGCCAATAATCAACAATATAAAAATTGATTCAAAAGCAAGCTTAAGTTTAAACACCATGCATCAAACATCCATAAAAAATGGGATAAAACAATGGTCTCTTGATGCTTCTTCAGCAAAACTTTTAAAAGATAACAAAGCTTTATTAAAAAATATAAAAGTTTTATTTTTTCTGAAAAATTCAAAGGAAATTGTTCTTACTTCTCCCAAAGGTATTATTGATACAAAAACAAATAACATGACATTTTCAGGTAATGTTATTATTGCCTATAATGATTATATACTTGAAACCAAGAATTTGTATTATAAGAAAAATACCAATAGAATATACTCAAATGACTCTGTTAAAATAAAAAATCAAAATTTAATTATTATTAATGCTGATACTTTATTAACTAATCTTAATAAAAACAGAGTTGTTCTTAAAGGAAATGTTAAAGCCATATTAAGTAAAAAATTTATATGAAAGAACTTATAACTACTTAATATTCTTTTATGTTTCCTTGTGAGGCAAACTAGGAATTAAAAACCAAATTTGCCTTAAGGCAATTATTAAAAAAATGGATGTAAAGGAATGAACAAATATAAACTCATTAGTTTTTCTATTTTTTGTATAATATTAATCATAAATCCTATTAAAATTTTTGCAGTAAATGTATTGGAGCAAAAAGATGATTTTTTTCAGATAACATCTGATACCATGATTTTTGAAAAAAAATCCTTATTTGTTGAATTTACTGGGAATGTTATTGCAAAGAACCAAGAAACTATTATTTATGCAGATACTATAAAAATTTTCTTTTATAAAAATAAAAGAAAAGAAAAGAAAATAAAAGAAATAACTGCCCTGGGACATGTGAAATATATTTCAAAAAATCGAACAGCTTTTGCTAACAAAGCTGTTTATATAATAAAAGATCAAACACTTATTTTAACAGGAGGACCTCCGAAAATTACAACAGATGAAAACTTTATAACAGGAGAAAAAATTACTTTCTTTATAAAAAAAAATAAAATCATTGTGAACAGTGGAGAAAAAAAACGAGTTGAAGCTTTTTTTAACTCCAAAGAGAATATTCATAAAAAAGAAAAAAATGACAAAACTAATATTAAGCAATCTAATAAAAACATATGACAATAAACCTGTTGTAAATGGTGTTAATATTAAAGCAAACAAAGGGGAAGTAACAGGATTGCTAGGGCCCAATGGTGCCGGAAAAACTACTACTTTTTATATGACTATAGGTATGATTAAGCCAGACAAAGGCAAGGTTTTTCTTGACCAGAATGAAATAACAGACTATCCAATATATTTAAGAGCGCGCAAAGGTCTAGGGTATTTACCTCAAGAATCATCAATTTTTAGAAAACTCACTGTAAGAGAAAATATCACTGCCATATTAGAAGTATTGCCTAATACAAATTCTGATATTAATAAAAAAGCTGATCTTATCATGCATGAACTTGGAATAAGTTCTCTTGCAGAAAAAAAAGCAGGTCTTCTTTCAGGAGGAGAAAGAAGAAGACTTGAAATTTCAAGGGTCCTTGCGACAAAGCCTTTATTTATTCTCCTTGATGAACCTTTTGCAGGCATAGATCCCATGGCTGTATCAGATATTCAAAATATCATCACACAACTTAGCAAAAAAAAAATAGGAATTCTTATATCTGACCATAATGTACGAGAAACTCTAGGAGTTTGCGATTTTGCATACATTATGAATCAGGGAACTGTAATTGAATCAGGAAATCCTAAAAAAATCGCATCAAGCAAAATTGCAAAAAAAATCTACCTGGGAAATAATTTTAAACTTTGATGGCATATTAGAACCTATTAGTTAATAATAATCTGCTTAAAAAGAATTTGTTATTAATTTTAATACTTTTTTTATCTAAAGTAATTATAAATAAAGGTGTCTTTTCTTATCCAAATTTCAGATTCAAAATATTATAATACGACTTCATAAAACTTGAACAAAACAGAATAATTGTGCAAAGCTCTTATTCTAGTCATATTTAGATAATTTTACATTCTCATAACAACTTAACCAGTTTATCAACTTTAATATGGTACAAAATGGTACAAATAGGATTACAACAAAATCTATCCCAACAACTTGTTATGACGCCACAGTTGCAGCAGGCCATAAAACTGCTTCAGCTTTCTCACCTTGAGTTGCTTAATACTATACAACAAGAAATAGAAGAAAATCCAATATTAGAAGAAACTGCTCAAGAAGACCAAGAAGAGACTGATGATTCAAATAACAAAGATAAAAATCTCACAAAAGAAGATAACCAAATTAAAGAAATTACAATAGATGAAAGCATTAATAAGGATATTGATTGGGAAACTTATATTAATGAATATAATTCTACAGGTCGGATATATACTGAAACAAACCACCAGCAATCTCCTAATTATGAAGCATTTACCAGTGCAAAAAAAACTTTAAAAAATCATCTTCAATGGCAGCTTTTAATGCATGGACAAACTAAAGAAGAAGAGGCTATTGGAAGTATTATCATAGGTAATCTTAACTTGAATGGTTATCTTTGTACATCTATTGAAGAAATTATAGATTCAAATTCATTTAACCAAAAAAAAGTTGAAAAAGTTTTAAAAATAATACAAAGCTTTGATCCTTCTGGAGTATGTGCAAAAGACCTTAAAGAATGCCTGTTGATTCAAATAGAACATTTGGGTATAAAAAATCCTTTTCTTAAAAAAATAATTTCAAACCACATGAAACACCTTGAAAACAAAAACTATAATAAAATTGCACAATCCCTACAAACTAATATAAAAAATGTTATTATAGCTGTAAACATTATAAAATATTTAGAACCTAAACCCGGCAGAAAATTTAATACTGATGAGCCCCATTATATTATCCCTGACATTTATGTTTATAAAAAAGGAGATGATTTTAAAATAATTATGAATGAAGATGGGCTTCCAAAACTTAAAATAAATCATTTTTATAAAAATGTTATAAGTAATGGTAAACAAATATCAAAGGGAACAAAAACTTATCTTAATGAAAAAATTCAGTCTGCATCCTGGTTTATAAAATCAATCCATCAACGCCAAAAAACCATATATTCAGTTATGGAAAGTATTATTAAATTTCAAAAAGAATTTTTTCAAAAAGGAATTTCATATCTAAAACCAATGGTACTAAGAGATATTGCTGAAGACATTGAAATGCATGAATCAACCATAAGCAGAGTTACTACAAATAAATATACTTATACGCCCCAGGGACTTTTTGAACTTAAATATTTTTTTAATAGTTCAATAAAGCGTTTAGATGGTGATTTTCTATCCTCCACAAGTGTTAAGGATAAAATCAAATTAATTATTCAAAAAGAGGACACTAAAAAACCATACAGCGACAGGCAAATCGCAAACCTTTTGAAAAAAGTAAATATAAATATAGCACGCAGAACAATTGCTAAATACAGGGAGACGCTTCGTATTCTTCCTTCTAGTAAACGCAAACAATTTTAAGGAGGTTTTTATATGAAAACATCAATAACAT
Organism: Desulfobacteraceae bacterium 4572_130; assembly: GCA_002084425.1. Taxonomy (GTDB): domain Bacteria; phylum Desulfobacterota; class Desulfobacteria; order Desulfobacterales; family Desulfobacteraceae; genus 4572-130. The sequence continues at coordinate 40,110 of NBLN01000003.1, forward strand.
TTAAAAAGATTGAGCCTTCTGATGCATTAAAACTTTATATTCAGAAAAAAATAGATCGATTTGAAAAAATGCTTGATAAACCTGCTGAAGCTCATATTGTACTCTCAGTAGAAAAAATTCGCTATATTGCTGAAATTTCTCTTGTTTGTGACAAATTAAAAATTCATGCAAAAGAAGAATCAGAAACCATGTATTCATCCATTGATACTCTAATGGATAAAGTAAAAATCCAGATAAAAAAGAACAAGGAAAAACTAAGACGGCATATGTCAGGAAACAAAAAAAGTATAAAAAATGATAATCTTATTTTAGATACATTACCAGAGAATTCTTAAAAAGAAAATTAATGGTATTGTAAAAAAGCTAGCTATAATTCTCTATAATATTTTTTTACAACTTCAATATATATATTGTATAGATACTTTCATTTTTAAAAAAAATATTATGTTTTGCCTGAGAAACTTTTTACTAAATCATCAAAATTACAACTTATTTTTAAATTGGAATTTTTAATTTAATACTATGAAACTACTAAATATTCTTAATAAAGATGGAATAATTGCAGCTCTCAAAGCAAAAGACAAAAAAAGTGTTCTTGAAGAACTTGCATCTTCTGTTTCAAAAACAGCTGGAATAGAAACCAAAGAAATAGTCAAAGTTTTACTTGAACGAGAAGGTCTGGGCAGCACAGGAATAGGAGGTGGAATTGCCATCCCGCATGGTAAATTAAATTCCATTGATTCAATCTTTGTAGGTTTTGGATTAAGTCGTAAAGGTATTGATTTTGACTCTTTAGATAACAAGCCTGTCCATATTTTTTTTCTTCTTATTACTTCAGAAAATTCTACAGGAATTCATCTTAAAGTACTTGCTAGAATTTCAAAATTCCTTAAACAAGAAAATTTTAAAAAAAGCTTGACAAAAGCTAATTCTAGAGAAGAAATTTTAAAAATAATTCAGGCAATAGACAAAGATTTTTAACAAACCTCCTAAAGACATCATTGAAATTAGATGAAGATTATAAAAATCCTGCATTAATATTTCAAATTTTGTTCATTGCCATGGCAACAATTTTTTAAAAGCTTATTAAATATAATTTATAAAAATATGCATAGGAATAATAATAACATGACAGGATTTCTAATTGTTACGCACTCCAATCTCGGGCAGGCTCTTATTGAATCTGTAGAATTTATTCTTAACACAAAACTTGAAAATATATTTTTTATTTCAATAGATATTAAGGAAGATACAAATTCTTTACATAAAAAAATAAAAAATGGTGTTAAAAAAGTACAAAATAATAATGGCGTTATTATCTTTACTGATATGTTTGGAGGAACACCATCCAACCTTAGTTATTCATTTCTAGAAGATGGGAAAATAGAAGTTATATCTGGAGTAAATCTTCCCATGCTTTTAAAAGCAGTAAATATTAGAAAAAAAACAGATATAAAAAAAATGGCGTCTATTCTTATAGAAAATGGGAAAAAAAGTATTTCTCTTGCAAGTGAAATACTTAAAGGTACCAAAAGAAACTAAAATAACTGCTATAAAGTAGATCTGATTTTTAATTCTTGGTTTGTCTTACAACAAAACATGAAAAAATATTAATAGTTATATAGAGCTTTGCATAATGCCCTATTTATAGATATTTACAAACATTTTTTAAATTAACAATTAGAAGAAAATATTTTATATTTTTAAAAATGTTTTTATAAAAAATGCATTTGCACAAAGGGTTCTTATAAGTTCTTTGATATAAAAAGATAATAAAAAAAATCTAACAGTATGATGTAATCAAAGTATTATAAAACTAAAAAATAATACTTGATACAATATATAGCTATTTCTTGACATCTACTTGTTGTATATTGTATCTGTCTTTATATGGTTTTGTATTCCCAGGATATTGTTCCGGGAACAGCAAATAATTTAAAAACAATAGATGGCATCAAAAGAAACTCCATATATAATGTTTTCTATTTTTCATAAACAAAATATAGTATGTTAAAATTTTGAAAGAATACTAGAACACAATATATGGAGATTTTTTTTTAGGTACCATTAAAATTGATTTAAAGGAGGTATTTTTCAATGAGTATCAAGCTTGGAATTAATGGATTTGGAAGAATTGGTAGAATGATTTTTAGAGCATCACTTAAAAATCCAGATATTGAGGTTGCAGCAATCAATGATCTCACAGATACTGAGACCATAGCACACCTTCTTAAATTTGATTCTGTCCATGGCAGATTAAACAGCGATGTTACAGCACAAGATGGAGCAATTAGTGTTGACGGAAAAGAAATTAAAATAACTTCTTTTAAAGAACCTGCTAATATTCCTTGGAAAAATTCAAACATTAATATTGTTGCAGAGTGTACTGGATTTTTCAGAAGCAAAAAAGATGCATCCCAACATATTAAAGCCGGTGCAAAAAAAGTTGTTATTTCGGCACCTTCTCCAGACCCTGACATTACTGTTGTACTAGGTGTAAATGAACAAGAATATGATAGTACATCACATAATATTATTTCAAACGCCTCATGTACAACAAACTGCCTTGCTCCTGTTGCAAAAGTACTTTTAGAAAATTTTGGAATTGTAAACGGTATGATGACAACAGTTCATGCCTATACTGGCGATCAAAAACTTCTTGATTTTCCCCATAAAGATTTAAGAAGAGCAAGAGCGGCAGCTCTATCAATGATTCCAACAACAACTGGTGCTGCAAAGGCAGTATCACTTGTACTTCCTGAACTTAAAGGTAAACTAAATGGGCTTTCAGTTCGTGTTCCCACAGCAAATGTATCATTAGTTGATCTTGTTGCAGTCATAGAAAAAGACAATGTAACAAAAGATGATATAAACCAAGCCTTAAAAAAAGCCAGTGAAAACGAACTCGCAGGTATTCTTGAATATAATGATCTTCCATTGGTATCCATAGATTTTAATGGAAGCCCTTTTTCATCAATTGTTGATGCAAAAAGTACAGATGTTATTGGTAATATGGTAAAAATATATTCATGGTATGATAATGAAGTTGGATATTCCACAAGAATGATTGATCTTATAGCAATGATAGGCAGATCTCTTTAATACAAACTAAATTATGATGGTGCCGTAGAAACTGAATAACTGCTATGATGCAGACCTGATTTTTGATTCAAGGCTTGCCTCACAATGAAAAATGAAAGAATATTAAGAAGTAATTATAAGTTCTTTCATAATAAAATATATGGAAAACTTTCACGGTGCCATTAATTTAAAGGAAAAATTATGAATAGAATTCCCTTAATTGCAGGCAACTGGAAAATGTTTAAAACTATAGATGAGTCTGTCTCAACAGCAGCAGAACTTGCTGAACTCAGTCATGATGTTAAAAAAATTGATATTATGCTAGCTCCAACATCTATTAGTCTTTATCAAGTATCTCAAAAACTTAAAAACACAAACATACAAACAGGGGCTCAAAATATTTTTTATGAGGATGAAGGAGCTTATACTGGGGAAATATCTGCAAAAATGATAAAAGCTGCTGGTGCTAAATATGTTATTCTAGGACATTCAGAACGAAGGCAATATTTTGGAGAAACAGATGATTCCCTAGGAAAAAAAATAAAGGCAGCAATAGAACAAGACCTTATTCCCATATTATGTATTGGAGAAACTGAAAAACAAAGAGATGAAAATAACACTCTTGCAGTACTTAATAAACAAATAGAAAATGGATTAAAAGGATTTTCTTCCCAGGAACTTAAAAACATAGTCCTTGCGTATGAACCTGTATGGGCTATTGGCACAGGAAAAACTGCAACTCCAGATCAAGTAAATAAAGTTCACAAAAACATTAGATCTTTCCTAGGGGAAATACTAGAAAATGAACTTGCAAATTCAATTAGAATCCTCTATGGTGGTTCGGTAAATTCTGGGAATGTAGCAGAATTAATGGCACTTGAGGATGTTGACGGAGCTCTGGTTGGCGGAGCAAGCCTTGGGGCTGATAAATTTATTAAAATAATAAAATATAAAGTTTAAAAATATAGATTATGGGAATGTTCATATTATCAATACATATAATCGCCTGTATCCTTCTAATTTTAATAGTTCTTCTTCAAACTGGAAAAGGAGCAGACATGGGAGCATCGTTTGGAGGTGCTTCAAGTCAGGGACTTTTTGGTGGGGCAGGTCCTGCCTCTTTTTTAAGTAAAATAACCACTGGAATTGCAGTAATTTTTATGCTTACATCATTATCTCTTGCTTATTTGGCAGGCAACAAATCAAATGTTTCTGTTATGCCAGATACAAAACCTCCAATCGAACAAAAAGCAAAACTTCCCATTGATCAAAAAGCAGATAATACTAGTAAATAGAAAGTTTTGCACAATTGTTCTATTTTGCTTAAATTTCATGGTGAAGATGTATTGTAATGTAATGATGTAATATCTTAAGCTTGAAATTTGAATAAAAGAGAGTAAGCTCTGTTTAAGGTCTATTATTATGCCGAAGTGGTGGAATAGGTAGACACGCACGCTTGAGGGGCGTGTGGGGCAACCCGTGGGAGTTCAAGTCTCCCCTTCGGCACCATATAATTAAAAAAATAATATATTACAAATTCATTAACTTTTAAAAGCCACGTATTCTAGAATTCGTGGCTTTTTTTATTAATATTACGATATTTACAAATATATATATTTTTATTGCACTTTCTTTTATAAAATTTCTTAAATAAAAAATAAGTAGATACTTCTAATAATGAATGATTTATTTGAATTAAAAACTCCTAATGATTTGTTTAAAAAGGCTAAGAAAGATCATAAAAAAAATTTTGATAATCCTAACAAAACTCAAGGAAATTTTCTGAAATTGCCATAGATAAAATATATTTCATTAGCTTGACTATATACCAAGGCCCATTGTGTAATAAATCATTTTCTTTTCTTGAAAAAACTTTAAATATCAGCTTAAAATAATTAATAATAAATAAAAGGATATAATCTAAAATAAAAAATCCTTAATTAAAACTTAATGTTTCCTTCTATAATATAAGCATAAGGAGCAAACCATGACAGGAAAGATATCTAAATTATTTACATCAGAATCTGTTACTGAGGGACATCCTGATAAAATTGCAGACGCAATATCAGACAGCATTCTTGACGCAATAATAACTAAAGATAAAAAATGCAGGGTTGCATGTGAAACAATGGTTACAACAGGTCTTGTTATGATAGCAGGAGAAATAACTACTAATTGTTATGTAGATATTCCCGAAGTAGTAAGACAAACCATTAGAGATATAGGATATAATTCATCAAATATGGGGTTTGACTGGCAAACATGTTCAGTAATAACAAGTATTGATCATCAATCTGTTGATATTGCTCAGGGAGTTAATGAAGGCCATGGGCTTTTTAAGGAACAAGGAGCAGGAGATCAAGGACTTATGTTTGGGTTTGCAACAAATGAAACTCCTGAATTTATGCCAATGCCTATTATTTATGCACATAAACTTACAAAACGACTGGCAAAAGTTAGAAAAAATGGTGTCCTTGATTTTTTAAGACCAGATGGTAAATCCCAGGTTACAATTGAATATGTTAATAAAATACCAAAAAGGGTTGACACAGTTGTAGTATCAACACAACATAAACCTGACATTACCTACGAAACCCTGAGGGAAATTATTATAAAAGAAGTTATAAAAAAAATAATTCCTGAAAATATGATGGATGGTGATACAAAATTTTTTGTTAATCCAACTGGTAAATTTGTTATGGGGGGTCCCATGGCAGATTGTGGGCTTACTGGAAGAAAAATTATTGTTGATACATATGGAGGTCAGGGAAGTCATGGAGGAGGATGTTTTTCAGGAAAAGATCCATCAAAAGTAGATAGAAGTGCTTCATACATGGCAAGGTACATAGCAAAAAACATTGTTGCATCAAACATTGCAGATAAATGTGAAATTCAAATTGCCTATGCAATAGGTGTTGCAAAGCCAGTTTCTCTTTTTATTGATTTTATGGGAACTGGAAAAATTCCTGAAGAAAAAGCCATTGAAATTATAAAACAGGTTTTTGATTTAAGACCTGTTGCAATAATAAATACTCTTGATCTTTTAAAACCCATATATCAAAAAACATCATCTTATGGACATTTTGGAAGAAAAGATCCAGATTTCACGTGGGAACAAACTAATAAAGCTGAAATAATTAGAGAAAAAGCAGGACTATAAAAAAAATAGGATTACAAAAAATGAACTGCACAAATTGCACTAGTAATAACTCTTTTATGGAGCTTGATTTTAGTCTTAAAAACAAAATAAAAGATATATCCCTTGCAGCTTATGGGCTTAGGGAAATTGAGCTTGCTGAAAAAGAAATGCCAGGTCTTATGTCTATTCGTAAAAAATATGGTAAAGAAAAACCCCTTAAAGGTCTAAAAATTACTGGAAGTCTTCATATGACAATTCAAACAGCCATATTAATAGACACTCTTTATGAGCTTGGTGCTGATATTAGATGGGCTTCCTGTAATATATTTTCCACTCAAGATCATGCTGCTGCTGCAATTGCCCAAAAAGGCACAGCCTCAGTATTTGCATGGAAACAGGAAACTCTGGAAGAATTCTGGTGGTGTACTGAAATGGCACTTACATGGCCTGATAACACAGGGCCAGACCTTATTGTTGATGATGGTGGAGATGCAACGCTTTTTGTTCATCAAGGAGTAAAGATTGAACAATCTCCCTTAGTTCTTGACAAAAAATATAAAAGTACTGATGAAAAACTTCTTATGCAAAGACTTAGAAAAAATTTTAATAAAAATCCCAGAAAATGGACTGATATTTCCCAAAAAATAAAAGGTGTGTCAGAAGAAACAACAACAGGAGTTCACAGGCTTTACCATCTTGCTTCAAAAAACGAACTTCTTTTTCCTGCAATTAATGTAAATGATTCTGTTACAAAATCAAAATTTGATAATTTATATGGATGCAGAGAGTCCCTTGCAGATGGCATTAAAAGAGCAACAGATATAATGCTTGCTGGTAAAACTGTTGTTATTGCAGGATATGGAGATGTTGGAAAAGGTTGTGCAAGTTCCATGAAAGGTTATGGCGCAAGAGTAATTGTTACAGAGATTGATCCGATTTGTGCTCTTCAAGCCTCTATGGAAGGATTCCAAGTAATGACTATGGAAAAGGCAGCAATTCTAGGTGATATTTTTGTAACGGCAACTGGAAATTATCATGTAATTAAAGGTAAGCATATTAAACTAATGCGTGACCAGACAATTATTTGTAATATTGGTCATTTTGATAATGAAATTGAAATGTCATATTTTGAGAATAATCCCAAGCATATAAAAACAGTTATTAAACCCCAGGTTGACAAATGGACATTGGAATCAGAAAAATCTGTAATTGTGCTTGCAGAAGGAAGGCTTGTAAATCTAGGATGTGCAACAGGTCATTCAAGTTTTGTTATGAGCAATAGTTTCTGTAATCAAGTCCTTGCCCAAATTAAATTAGCAAAGGAAAATCTGGAAAAAAAAGTTTATACACTTCCCAAGAAACTTGATGAAGAAGTTGCAAAACTCCACCTTGAAAAACTTGGGGCTAAACTTACAACTTTAACTAAAGAGCAGGCTGATTATATTGGTGTGCCTGTTAATGGACCCTTTAAACCAGATTATTATAGATATTAATAATAATAGCGTCTTATAAAATATAGATAACAAAAAAAATCTAATCTGCCCCAGCCTTTTCTATATTTTTGCTTTTACACATGTTTATGAGGAAGCTTGCCAAGCTTGTGTATATGCTCATGTTGATGAATATGAACTTCATCATCTTTAAAAATTTTCCCATTTTCCATAGATACTGTTTTATTTGTAATTTTATTTATAAAATTAAATTCATGGGATATCACAATATAGGAAATATCAAGGTTCATTAAAATTTTTTCAATTTTTTCCTTTGCATTTGTATCAAGCCCTGCTGTTGGTTCATCTAATAAAAGAATGCTTGGCTTCATGGCAAGAACTGATGCAAAGGCAACAAGCCTTTTCTGCCCCCCTGAAAGTCTGTGGGTTATACTGTTTTCAAATTCTTCAAGACCAAGATCATAAAGAATTTTCTTTGCAATATCACAGGCATCAATATTTGAATATCCAAGATTAAGAGGCCCAAATGCAACATCATCTAAAACTGTAGGGCTAAAAAGCTGATCATCTGCATCCTGAAACATAAGCCCTATTTTTGAACGGACAAAAGAAAAATCTTTCTCAGTTTTTACAAGTTTGCCCAATATTTTTATATTACCTGAAAAAGGTTTACAAAGCCCCATAATTGTATAAAACAATGTTGTTTTACCACTGCCATTGGGAGCAATTATTCCAATTTTATCGTTTTTAAAAACTTTAAAATTAAGTTTATCAAGTATTTTAATATTAGAATCTGGATAGGAAAAACTTATATTTTCAAGTTCTATTATTGGTTTATTCATTATTATATCCAAAACTGTTTAAATCCAAGCTTCTATTAAAACAAGAAAAAAAGTTATTGCAAATATAATAAATATAAAAATTAAACTTAGTTTACTAGAATCAAAAGTATCAAGAGTATAAAATTTTCCATTAAATCCTCTGCAAACCATTGCCTGATATACTCTTTTTGCCCTGTTAGATGCACGAACAAACAGCATGCCTGCAATATAAGCATAGGTTCTATAGGAATGAAGATTTGTTCTTGGCTTAAATCCTCTAAATTTTGCAGCTCTTAATAATTTTTTATATTCATGTTCAATTACAGAAATATATCTATAGGTCATAAGAATAAGAAAAACCATTTTATCAGAAACAAAAAGTTTGTGAAGTCCATTTCCAATTGATGCAAATGTCATTGTTGCAACAAGGGACACAAAAATTAAAACAATAGTTATTGATTTTAAAGTAATTTTTGCACAAAGCTCAAGACCTGGTATTGACAAAGTTAAAAATTTTGAAAAACTAAAAAAAGGTATTTTTAAAAACATTTTATCTTGAAATGTTAAGGGAAGAATTATCCAAATCATTAATAAAAACAAAAAAACAGGTTTAAGTCTTTTAATTATATAAAAAAAATCTATTGATGCCATATAAATTAGAGCAAGGGAAATTAAAAAATAAATTCCTAGAATTAAAAACTTGTCTGAAAGAGCTGCTGCAAATGATAATATTAAAGATGAAATAATTCTTGTCCTAGGATCAAGTTCATGAATTATAGAATTTTTATGTGCAAGGATTTCATCAAACATTATTTATTCTTTTTTCTCATAATGTATTTTGCTAGAAAGGCAAGGCTAAATATAATTAATATTCCGCCAATAATGGAAAAAAAAGATGAATTTTTAAAAATTTTATATTTTTGCTCCCTAATTTTTTTTATATTTTCTAAGGACTTATCTTTAACAGCAAGTTCTTGCTTTGAAATTTTCCATGTTGCTTTATGTCCTGGTCCAGCATTAAGTTCTATAATAATATCAGAATTAATATTATTTAGAATTCTAAAGGAAAACTTACCATTTTCATCAGTACTACCTTGTTTGATTAAATTATTATTTATATCAAAAACTTTAATCTCTCCAAAATGAACTTTTTTGTTGCCTCCAAAACTGCTTTCTGTATGAACAAATCCATTTTCCACCCATGCAAAAATTATTACCTTATGTGCAAAACCCAGGGGAACATATAAAAACAAACAAAACCCAAAAACAAAAAAAACAGTAAGTATTTTGTTAAATTTTATATGAAAGAACTTACAACTACTTAATATTCTTTTATGTTTCATTATGAGACAAAACAACAAGCAAAAAACCAGCTCTTCCTTATGGCAGTTATTAATAATCAAGTTTTTAATCAGTTTATTCATTTTTATTTAATACTTTTTAATGGCGTTATAAAAAATTAAAAAAAAATTAATTTTTTTGCAGACTATCATTTTTCTGATAAAAAATTTCAGGATATACTTTTAAAAGAAATAAAATACAAAATCCTGTTACAAAACCTTCAATTATCATTACAGGTATATGAGCAGCTATAATAGTAATAGCAATACCAAAGAATTTTTTTTCTGTGAACCATAAGCTTGAAGCAAATAAAACAGCTGAACAAAAAGTTGCAAAAGCTCCTCCTATAAATGATGCAAAAAAAGAAAGCTTTGAATCTTTTTTAATAAACGGAGAAAAAATATAATAACATAATAATGCTGGCACAGCCATAATAACAGTATTAACACCTAAGCCTGTAATACCACCATATTGAAAAAAAAAAGCCTGGAGCAAAAGAGCTGCAAAAATTGCAGGAAAAGCTGCCCACCCAAGTAAAAGTCCAATAATCCCATTACAAATAAGATGAACACTGGAAGGACCAATATTAACATGAATTAAAGAAGCTACAAAAAATGCTGATGCTATAATTGCAACATGGACAATCCTGTTATAATCAATTTTTCTAAGACCCAGAGTAACACCTATAATAGTAAACACTGCTCCTGCAGCCATTACCTCCCCTGATAAAATACCTTCTGATATATGCATTTAATTATCCATGTGCCACTTTTCAAATTTAACCCATAAAACTGCACCAAGTTCTATATCTTTTTCTTGACCTTTGTGCATCATTTTTTTATCAGAATTATTTAAAGCTGCAAACCCCCACCACCCGCTAGCTGGTACTGCATAACTAAAAACACCGTTTTTATCTGCCTTTATAGTTTGAGTAATCATGTAATCGCAAGGCGCAGAGACCTTGCTATTTTTATTATAATATTCAACTTCAACTTTAGAATATGGCACAGGCTTATTATCAAATTTTACCATGCCTTGAAAAAGATTTCCTGCATACAGCCCAAAGGGTTTTGCCAATGGAATAATTTCTGTTTTAAGTCCAATTTCTTTGTCCCAGTCATTATCTGCACCAAATGCTGCAACAACTGTCTTTGTATAATGAATAATAAAACAATCTTCTGTTGGCTCCCAAAAAGGTTGAGGTATCATACAAAAATTATACACCCCAGGTTTTTTTATATTAAAATCCAGAGTCCATGCCTTATTATCCATAATTTTTGTTTTATTAAGTTCTCCTAGAAGATTTTTTTTTTTATCATTTGTAACAACAAAAAATTCAGCAGGTTTTACAAGTTCCATGCCCTGCCCTTCAAAAGGATGGGAAAATGATAAATTAATATTTATCTTTTTAAAATCCCTTTGCATAACCATGTTATCATTGGGAATGATCATTCCAAAATGTGCAAGTCCCAAACCTTTTGAAAAACATATAATTAAAATTATAAAGCAAACTTTGTTAAAATATCTCATTTTAAAACCTCCAAAAACAAAAAAACCACTCAGGTATTGGCATTTATTTACCAATATTAAAACCTTCGTGGTTTAGCTTATTTAAAAAAAATATTTTTCTCCAGACTTCTGCCTGAAATTAAATTTTAATTATCTTTTCAATCCCAACATGTCAATGGAAAAATTAGAAAAGAAGTCTTCAATTTTGAATTCTTTGTTCATGAGTATAAATATTAAATCTATTATTCCTTGCAAACCCAACAATAGTTAATCCTTTTTTGTGGGCAAGTTTAACACCAGAAAGTGTGGGTGCAGCATTGGATATAATAATGGAAATACCTGTTTTAATTATTTTGCCAATAATTTCAAGGGACATTCTGCAACTAACTGTAGCAATTTTATCGGATATATCAATTTCTTTTAAAAGAACATCACCTGCTAATTTATCAAGGACATTATGCCTTGAAATATCTTCGTAATAGGATAATATTCCTGATAAATTACAAATACCTGCACTATGAACACCACCAGTTTTATGAAACAAATCAGAATAATCCCAGTGCATTTGGATTAAGGACAATACCTGCTCATAGGTAATTTTTAAGGAACTTTTAAGTTTTAATGATAAAAAATTTACCTTATCCTGTAAAAGTATCCCCCCGGAAGAACCTTTAATTTGATAATTTTCCTGAAATCTATTTAATCTTTGGTGAGATCTGGAATTTAAAGTTACATAACATTGTTTTTTTTCTTTAATAAATTTTATTTCTTTAATGTCTGTTTTTTTATTAACAATCCCCTGAGTAAATAAAAAACCCGCCACAAGGGCTCTTGTATGAGTCATAGAAAATACCATTTGAAAAATTTTATTTTTATTAACAAATATTTCAAGAATATCTTCATCAATAATATTATCTTTCATTAAAATTTTTTTATTGGCTTTTATCCTGAAAATATCAATTTGTTTGATTATATGTTTATCTATATTTTTATTAAACATCATCAAGTTTATATACCTGATTTAAACAGCACATCAGATTTGGTTGCAATATTAGGTCTAGGTGTAAGTTGTGTTGGAATAGTTCCTTCTTTAAAGCATTCAAATATTATTTTTTCAGATTCTTCAATAGGAAGCAGTCCTGTTCCAGCATCAATATTTGCAAATACAACTCCTGCTGGAACATTAAATGTTCTTATAGTTTTATCCTTAAGAATCTCCTGCATATAACCAAGCCATATAGGACTTGCTGCCTTGGAGCCAGTTTCATCTTTTCCCAGAGATATTTCATCATCAATTCCAACCCAGACGCCAGTTGTATATCTTGGAGTATAACCAATAAACCATGCGTCATAATGATTGTTTGTTGTTCCTGTTTTGCCGGCAGCAGGTCTTTGTAATGCTTTTACTCTTCTGCCAGTTCCTGATTGAACAACATCTTCCAACAGATTAGTCATTATATAAGCAGTACTCATATCAATAACTTTTTCTCTTTTTAGTCTAGATTCTTCTATTATATTCCCGTCTCTATCAATTATTTTTGTTATAAATACAGGTTCTATAAGATATCCTAAATTAGAAAAAACAGAGTAGGCTTTTATAATTTCTAGCAAAGAAAGTCCTGATGAGCCAAGGGAAATAGACAAATTCTGATCTATTTTAGATTCTATTCCAAGTTTTCTTGCATACTTAATAATATAATCTATACTAATATCTTGAAGAATTTTTATAGTTACAACATTGCACGACTTAACTAGAGCCTGTCTAAACAAAGTTGGCCCATAAAATTTTTCTTTGTAATTATGAGGTTTCCAAGTAAAATCTCGGGAAGCATCTGTAAATACAATGGGAGAGTCAATAATTATACTTGCCGCAGTATAACCCTTATCCAGAGCTGCTGCATAAATTATAGGTTTAAAGGCACTTCCTGGTTGGCGCCTGGATTGAATTGCCCTATTAAATTGACTATCTTTAAAATTTTTACCACCAATCATAGCTTTTACATGACCTGTTTCTGCTTCAATGCTTAGAAGAGCTGATTGAGCCAGAGTTTCTTGCTCCAGAGAAAATTGCCATAAATCAGAATCTTTAAGTAAATTTATAGGTTGTACAAGTATTACATCTCCAATTTGAAAACTTTTTTTTAATTTTTGAGTTTCTCTATTTAAAGTTATATTTTTATATTTAGGTTCTTTTGACCAAAATATATTATTAATTTTTATAATACCATATTCATTGCCAACTCTTACTCTTGCAATTTTATACTTATTATTAATACTAACTATAACACCTTTATAAGTAATTCCTTGTTTTAAAAATTCTTTATTTGTTGCCAAGGATATTTCCTGGCAGAATTCTTCAATTTCAAAGTATGAGAGTGTTTTTAAAGGACCTCTGTAGCCCTGTCTTTTTTCAAGCCCCTCTAGCCCTTTAACAACCTGTTCCCTTGCAATTTTCTGAAATTCAATATTAACTGCTGTATGAATTTGTAATCCTTGTTTGTAAAGGGCATCTTTGCCATATCTTTCTTCAACAATTCGTCTTATATGCTCTGTATAACAAGGAACTTTATCAATAAACCAATTTTTCCTGGGCTTTATATCAAGTTTAGTATTTATTGCCTTTGTTGCCTGAAGATTTGTTATATATTCATCTTCTTTCATGCGATTTAATACATATATTTGTCTTTGTCTGGCACGATCAGGATATTTAAATGGAGAATATTTACTGGGAGCCTGGGGAAGTCCTGCAAGTAAAGAACACTCTGCAAGATTCATTTCCTTTGCTTCTTTATCAAAATAATTTTCAGCAGCAGATTCTACACCATAAGCACCATGACCAAGGTATATTTGATTAAGATAAAAATAAAGAATTTCATCCTTTGTAAAAGTTTTATCAATGCGGTAGGCAAGTATTACTTCTTTGATTTTTCTTTTATAGGTACGCTCATTAGTTAGAAAAAAAGATTTTGTTACCTGTTGAGTTATTGTGCTACCACCCTGGACAACAGCTCCTGCCTTGATATTTTTTATAAAAGCTCTAAAAATACTAAGTATATCAACACCAGGATGTGTCCTAAATCTGGAATCTTCTGCTGCAATAAAAGCATTTTTTAAATTTTCAGGCATATCAGAAAGAGGAATTACAATTCTTCTTTTTTCATAAAATTCACCAATTTTTCTTCCATCATCAGAATAAACATTTGTTACTATGGAAGGTTTATAATCTCTTAATTTTGTGATTCTGGGAAGATCCTTTGCAATATAAAAATAAAGACCTGTAAGTCCTATTCCAATTACAAAAATACACACCAAAATTAAAATAAACATACTTTTCATAAAAAATGAAAAAAAAGTGTTTTCTTTTTTTTTCCCTCTTTTTTTCATAATTTTAGCTTTTTTATTTTTTATCATGATAAAAATCTAGTAATATTTCTTATAAGGTTAATAGTATTGAGAGCTTTACATAATGACATGTTTATAGGCATTTACAAACATTTTTTAAAAATACATTTGTGCAAAGACCTCATATTATAAAAAAAAATTAAGGATAGACATGCCTGTTCCTGCTTGATTTTAATAAAAATTCTTTAAGATTTATTTGTAATTCAAAATTAAAATATAGATACTATTATTTTAAACTCTATATACAAAATAGAGTATTTTTTCAAGAGCGAAAGTCATACATATAGTATTTTGAAATCCTGAAAAATATTAAAGAGCCCAGATGAAAAAAATTATAATTATTCTATCCTATTTATTGTTTTATATTGTTTTATGATGTTATAAATTTGTTTTGCCTGTTCAATATAATGATGTCCCCTGGGTAATATTTTTTTTTAAATTTTAAGTGTTTTATCAAATAATTATAGAGCTTTTTTATAATTACCAAACTCTTAAAGTACTAGTGCTAAATTATATCAATCCATAAATAGTGTAAAGGTTACATATTTTGATGATAGAATTAGTTGACTTTTACCAAAGAAAGGGCTCACTTTATTTTACAGCTTTGTTCTGTATAGTAAATTTCACTTGTTTATCAAAACAATTATTAGATATTAAATTAAAGGTGGTTTAAATGAAAATACATAAACCTGCAAAAAGAACTAGGGAAATAACATCTTTTATTGTAATGGATGTTCTTGAAAAAATTCATGAAATGGAATCAAAAGGTATTAATGTTATTCACATGGAAATTGGTGAGCCTGATTTTCAAACTCCTGAATGTGTTAAAAAAGCAATAACAAAAGCCCTTGATAAAAATGAAACAAATTATACACATAGTCTTGGGGACATAAATTTAAGAAAAGCAATTTGCAAATATTATAAAAATAAATACAATGTTGATGTTGATTTAGAAAGAGTAATTATTACATCAGGCACATCACCTGCAATGCTTATTTTATTTGCTGCACTTATAAATCCAGAAGATGAAATTATTATATCAGATCCTTATTATGCATGTTATCCTAATTTTATCAAATTTAATAAAGGAATTCCTGTAACAGTACCTGTTTATGAAAATCAAGGTTTTCAATATACTCCTGATGCAATAAAAGAAAAAATTTCTAAAAACACAAAAGCAATATTTATAAATTCTCCTTCTAATCCTACTGGAAATATAATGCCAAAAAAAAGAATGGCTGAAATTATAAGTCTTGCAAAACAAAATAATATTTTTATTATTTCTGATGAAATTTATCATGGTCTTGTTTATAAAGGAAAAGAACATTCAGCACTTGAATTTACTGATAATGCCTTTGTTTTAAATGGATTTTCAAAATTATTTGCCATGACAGGTTTAAGACTTGGATATCTTATTGCACCAAAAGAATTTATTCGTCCTTTACAGGTTCTTCAGCAGAATTTTTTTATTTCTGGTAATTCAGTTGTACAAATAGCAGGAATTGCAGCACTTGAGCATAGTGAAAAAGAAACCTTAAATATGAAAACAAAATATAATGAACGAAGAAAATATATGATAAAAAGACTAAGGCAAATGGGATTTGGCATTACCATAGAACCTGAAGGAGCATTTTATATATTTGCTAATGCAAAACATATATCCATGGATTCATATGCTCTTGCATTTGATATTCTTGAAAAAGCACATGTTGGTGTGACCCCGGGAATTGATTTTGGAATAAATGGTGAAGGTTATATTAGATTTTCCTATGCAAACTCCATGAAAAATCTTGAAAAAGGGCTTAATAGGATTGAAAAATATTTAAGCAAATTATAATAACATCTTAAAAAAATAGTAACATACCAAGTCACAAATAATTTTAAAATACAAAATTTTTTAAAAAAACAAAAAGTAACCATATGATTATTAAACAATCAGAATTTGTTAAAAGTGCTACAAAACCATCTAATTATCCTGATGATAATTTCTCTGAAATTGCATTTGCAGGAAGGTCTAATGTAGGAAAATCCTCACTTATTAATACTTTGCTTAACAGAAAAAAACTAGTTAAAACAAGTTCAAGACCAGGATGCACACAACTTATAAATTTTTTTAAAATAAATGAAGAATTTTTTTTTGTGGATCTTCCCGGTTATGGGTATGCAAAGGTTTCTAAGAAAGTGCGTTTTACATGGGGACCCATGATTCAAACCTATCTGGCTAATAGAAATAATTTAATGGGTGTTATATTTTTAATGGATATACGAAGAGACCCAAGGGAACAAGAATTTAAATTTATTGACTGGCTTTTTAATAAATCCATTCCTGTTCTTACAATTCTTACTAAGGCAGACAAAATTTCAAAAAACAAACAACCAAAGCAGGTTCAAAATATTGCAAAAAATCTTCAAATAAATGAACAAGATATTATTCTTTTTTCTGCAAAATCAAAGCTAGGAAAAAATTCAATTTTAAATGAAATTAAAATTTTACTAGGTTAAAATTTAAAAAAATTACAAAGGTTCAAGTATTATGACTCAAATAAAAAATCCAATGGAAATTTTTAAATTACTTGAAAAAACAAACTGCAAAAAATGTAATAAACCAACCTGCCTTTCTTTTGCAGTTGAAGTTTTTCAAGGCAAAAAAACACTTGACCAATGCCCGTATCTTAAAAAAGATATAATTAAAAATTATACTATAACACCTCAAAAACAATCTTCCATTGAACAAGATATGGAAAAAAATCTTAATAATTTTAAAAAAAAAATCACAACAATTGATTTAGCTCTTTGTGCAAAAAGGCTGGAAGCTAAATTTTCCAATGATAGATTAACTTTAAAAATTCTTGGCAAGGATTTTAGTGTTGATTCAAAGGGAAATTTTTATTCTGATATTCATATTCATGCCTGGGTAATAAGTCCAATTTTAAATTATATAATAGATGGTGCAGGACTTGCCTGTACAGGAAAATGGGTTCCCTTTAGAGAACTTAAAAATGGTAAAACATGGGATGGTCTTTTTCAACAAAGATGTGAAAAACCTTTAAAACAAATTGCTGATACCTATACAGACCTTTTTAAAGATATGATTGATATTTTTAAGGGAGAAAAAGTAGAAAATCATTATGTTGCTGATATATCTCTTGTTTTACATCCTTTGCCAAAACTTCCTATTTTAATTTGTTTTTGGGAACCTGAACATGAACTTGAATCTAATTTAAATATTTTTTTTGATTCAACAGCTGAAAAAAATTTAAATATTGAATCTATTTATGGACTTGTTACAGCACTTGTAACAATGTTTGAAAAAATCGCCCAAAGGCATGGTTGATAAAAAAAATTGTTCTAACTATTTTTTTATTATCTTATTTCCATATGTTTTAAATTTCTTTTCCACTTTTTCCATTTCATCATTAGATAATATTACAGGCTTGCCTATATTATTTGCCTGGTAATAAATTCTTGCAACAAATTCTATTTCTTTTGCTGTTAAATATGCTGATTTTATTGATGAACCAAGAGAAACAAGCCCATGATTTGCAAGTAAAACCGCATTATAGTTTTTTATATTTTTGCATATATTTTCAGCAAGTTTACCTGATCCAAATTCTGCATAAGAAGCAATAGGAACTTTTTTTCCTGCAAGCGCAATTAAATAATGTATTGCAGGAATTTCAATATTAAGGCAGGCAATGGTTGTGGCATATATTGAATGGGTATGTACAATGGAATTTATATCATTTCTCTTTTTATAAAGTGCCACATGAAAATCTGTTTCACTTGATGGTTTATATTGTCCCTGTATTATATTTCCATTTATATCAATAATTACAATGCTTTTATCATTAAGCTTTAAATAATCAATTCCACTTGGACTTATTGCAATTAAATTTTCATTTTTATTATAAATACTTAAATTTCCGCTTGTTTCAGAATTTAAACATGAATTAAAAGTTTTAATGCCATATTCAACTATTTTTTTTCTTTCATTTTTTAAAAGCATATTTCTTTACCTATAAAAAAATTTATTAGATAGCTTTTATAGAAGTAACTAACAGTTTTTTTACTCTTTCAGCATTATCGCTAAATATTTCAAAAACTTTTTCCCATGAAACAGATTCTTCATCTTTTTTCCAACAATCATAATCTGTAACCATGGCAATAGATGCATATGGAATTTTAGCCTCATTAGCAAGGGATGCTTCTGTTGCAATTGACATATTTATAATATCAGCCCCAAGAATTCTAAACATATTTGATTCTGCCCTGGTTGAAAATCTTGGACCTTCAATTGTTACAACTGTTCCTTTTTTATGTACTTTAAAATTTAATTCTTCTGCTGAATTAATTAAAATCTGCCTTAAAAAATCATCAAAGGGATCTGCCATGGGAGCATGGTTTATTTCATTTTCAAAATTTTCAAAAAAAGTATTTTTCCTGAATTTTGTAAAATCAATAAATTGATCAATTATTACAAAGTCTCCCCTGTCCATTTTTTTTCTTAAACTTCCACAGGCTGTTGTGGATAAAATGACATCAACTTTTTTCTGCTTTAATGCATCAATATTTGCCCTGTAATTTACCTGAGTAGGTGTTAATTTATGATTTTTTCCATGTCTTGCAATAATTAAAATTTCTTTTGAGTCAATTGTGCCTTGTGTTATTATTGCGTTTCCAAAATTTGTTTGAACTTCATTTTTTTCTGCGTTTTCAAGTATTGCAGGATTATCAAGACCTGAACCACCTATAATTCCTATTTTCATTTTATATTATCCTTTTAAAATAAGGAAAAAAATGGCATAGGAATAAATCTTAGTCAATAAAAACAAAAGAAAAAATTACTGAAACTATCCACCATTATATTTGTTTTCACCATAAAGAACATAAGGTTTAACAACAAAATCTTAATGGTATTATAAAAATTCATAATGCATAATTATAAGATAAAAAAGGATAAAAATGAAAAAAAAAGAAAATTTAAGACCTATCTGGATAAACAAAAAAGATCCATCAATTATAAATATTATAGATCAAAGAATGCTTCCTCACAAATTTGTTGTTGCAGATTTAAAAAATGTTGATGATGTAATTTTTGCAATTAAAGAAATGATGGTAAGAGGAGCGCCTTTAATAGGAGTTACAGGAGCTTTTGGAGTTTATCTTTCTTGTATAAATCTAGAAAAAACTGGGATACAAGATAAAGATATAATTTTACAATGCAAAAAAATTAAAAATTCTAGACCTACTGCTGTGAATCTTTTCTGGGCAGTTGATAAAGTTTTAAATAAAATTTTACAGGAAAAAACTTCCAGTGCAAAAATTAAAATGGCATTAAAAGAAACTCTTAAAATCGTTGATTTTGAAATTCAAAGCAGTAAAAAAATCGGATTATTGGGATATGATTTAATAAAAAAAATAAGTAAAAGAAAAAATAATAAAACAGTAAATATTTTAACCCATTGCAATGCAGGGTTCCTTGCCACAATTGAATATGGAACTGCCACAGCTCCAATTTATACTGCCCTGGAAAAAAATATAGATATTCATGTTTTTGTGGATGAAACAAGACCATTAAATCAAGGAGCAAGGCTTACTTGCTGGGAGCTTTCCCAAAAGAAAATAAAACATACCATAATAACAGATAATGCTGGAGGTCATCTTATGCAGCATAAAATAATAGACATGGTTATTGTGGGAACTGACAGAACAACTTATACAGGAGATGTTGCAAATAAAATCGGCACATATTTAAAGGCTCTTGCAGCAAAGGATAATAACATTCCCTTTTATGTTGCACTTCCTTCAAGTACCTTTGACTGGAATATTAAAGATGGATTAAAACAAATAAAAATTGAAAAAAGAGATCCCAATGAAGTAAAATTTGTTCAGGGATTAGTTGATGAAAAAATTAAAAATGTTTTGATTTGTCCCAAAACAACCCCCGGCCTAAATTACGCGTTTGATGTTACACCCCAAAGGCTTGTAACTGGGTTTATCACAGAAAGGGGGATTTGCCATGCCAATGAAAAAGCTATAAAGAATCTTTTCCCAGAAAAAGCATAAACTTTAACGGAAAAACTTTTTTATTTTTATTCCTACAATGCCACGAGACATTTGCACAAATGCATTTTCTATAAAAACACTGATAAAAATAACTATTCAGCACAATTTGACTAAAGATAAATGGGTTGCTCCTGTTGCCCATAGCTTTTTAAAATATAATCACTAAGTTTATCTAATTATTTGAATACCAATTGATTTTTTTATTTTTCCAAGAAAGGGAACAGAATATTCCCTTGCCCTTTGTGCTCCTTTTTTTAAAATATCTTCAATATAATCAGGAGACTTAATAAGCTTATTATATTCCTGCCTTGGTTGCTTTAAGACTTCATTAAGAAGTTCAAATAATTCCTGTTTCATCACACCCCAAGCAATTCCTTTTTTATATCTTTCTTTCATTTCTTTTATTTCATTAGACTCTGCAAATGCCTGATATATAGCAAAAAGAATAGAAGTTGAATAATCCTTTGGTTCTTCTGGACTAAGAGAGTTAGTTTTTATTTTCATAATAAGTTTTCTTAAATGTTTTTCCGACTCAAAAAGTGGAATGGTATTATCATAGCTCTTACTCATTTTTCTGCCATCAACACCTGATAATATTGGAATTTTTTCATCCACAACAGCTTCAGGCAATATAAAATATTTTCCATAGGTATTATTAAATTTTACTGCAATATCTCTTGCCATCTCAATATGCTGGATCTGATCTTTGCCAACCGGAATTTTATCTGCATTAAACATTAAAATATCTGCTGCCATAAGTATTGGATAATTAAATAACCCCATAGTTATATTTTTTTCCAGATCTTTTCTTTTATCTATTCTATTTTGTGTTAAACTAGCCTTATAGGCATGAGCTCTATTCATAAGCCCTTTGGAAGTTATACAGCTTAAAATCCATGTAAGTTCCAATATTTCAGGAATATCAGTTTGCCTGTAAAAAATTGATTTATCTGTATCAAGCCCCAGGGCAATCCAGGTGGCAGCAACTTCAAGTGTTGATTTTATAATTCTTTCAGGTTTCTGGCACTTAATAATTGCATGGTAATCAGCAAGAAAATAATATGAAAGTTTATCTTTTTTTTTACTTGATTTTATTGCAGGTCTTATTGCTCCAACATAATTTCCAAGATGTGGTGTTCCTGTAGTTGTAATTCCTGTTAATAAATCAGCATTTTTCATTTTATCATGTTCCTAAGTTTTTTGTTTTTTTATATATTGAGTAACAAATTCTATTTCATCTTTAAAAGTTTTAACATGACCATTAAGTCTTGCATCCATTACTTTTTGCAAAATTTCTTTATATTCTATACCGGGTTTGATTTTAAGATTAATAAGATCTCTTCCCCTGATATAAATTTCAGTATCTTTAAGATGTGTATAAAAATATGACACAGCCTTTTTTGTTGCCTTGTTTTTTGCACACGCCATAATATAAAGAATAAGTTCTGTTTTAAAAATAGAAACAAGAGCATAAAGCCTACTATTATTTGTAGGTAGATTTTTTTCCATCAATTCCAGGCATTGATCAGCTTTTAATCTATGTCTTTGAATGATTTTCTTTTGTTTTGGAGGAATTTTTAATCTAATACATATATCAGCTATCACTCTATTAGAGCATTTTTTTACCATAACCATAAAATAAACAGACCATCTTAAATATTTTTTATTAAGAAAAAGAAGGTCATGCCATGAAAGAACTTTTTTAACATTTTCCATTAAATTAATTATTTCTCTATCAATAATAAAATCAGGATGAATTGCTTTTTCAAGATTATATTGTTGTAAAGTTTTAATGGCAGGGATTGGATTTTCTTCCTCCAGGATTTGTTTTAGTTCTGATAAGACTCTTAACCCACTTATTTTTTTAAACAAATCAATTTTAATTGCATTTTTTATAAGACTTGATGTTAACTTGCCTATAGTAAAATCATATCTATTGGCAAATTTAATTGCCCGAAAAATTCTTGTTGGGTCTTCAACAAAACTTAAATTATGAAGGATTCTTATTGTTTTATCTTTTATGTCTCTTTGGGCTCCAAAAAAATCAATAAGATTTCCAAATTCATTTTCATTTAAAGAAATAGCAAGGGTATTAATTGTAAAATCTCGTCTAAATAAATCCAATTTAATAGAGCTCATCTCAACAGTTGGAAGTGCAGCAGGAAATTTATAATATTCAAGTCTTGCAGAGGCAACATCAATTTTAATTCCATTAGAAAGAATAATAACAGCAGTACCAAATTTTTTATGGGCATTATATCTGGCATTCTTTTTATCAGCAAATTTTCTGGCAAAGGCAATGCCATCACCTTCAACAACTATATCAATATCATCTACTGCTTTATATAAAACAAGGTCCCTTACAAAGCCTCCTATTACAAACACATTAATTTTCATATCATCTCCAGTCTTACCCAGAGATTTAAGCAATTCTATTATTTTATTATCTAGTCGTTCATTTATAAAATAATTTATATTTTTTTGTTTTGCATGTCCTGGTGCATTAATGTTTTCTTCATTAAACTGAGCTAATTTGTTTTGTTGAAAAAGAAAACTTAAAAGATCTGTTCGTGTAATAATTCCAGCAATATTATTATTTTTAATAACAGGAAGTATTCGTTGTTTTTTATCAATAATTTTATTTTCAATTTCACTTAGGCTTGCTTGAAAAGTTATAGTTGTGATTTCATTTGTCATATACTCTTTTACAAAAAGATGACCAAGATTATGAAAAAGTATTTTTTCAATAACCTGTCTTGTAATATATCCTTTAATATTGTTTTCATGTGCAACAATAAGACAATTAATATTATATCTTGTCATTATTTCGCTTGCTTTTTTACATGGTACATCAGGATTTATTGTAATTGCAGGTGAGGATATGAGTTTTTTCACTATTTCTACAGGCTTTACTTGTTTTTTTATAATTTCTAAAAGTTTTTGTTCAACTTGAACCAGAGTTTTATTACTGATTTTTGCAGAACCTGCATAATAATGTCCACCTCCTCCAAAAAATGAAAGTATTTTTCCTGTATCAACTTCATTTGATTTACTTCTTGCAATAATATGAATTTTATTTTCCATAAGAACAATGGCAAACAAAACATCAAATTTTTCCATTTGAACAACTTTTTGTACTATTGAAGCAAGATTCATTATATAGCTAGAAGATGATATAATTGATATATTTATATTAAATCCATTAATTTTATGGCATGTTATTTCCTTTAAAAGCTTATTAATCCATAGAACCTGATTAGAAGTTATTTCTTTTACAATAATGCTTGCAATTGTATTAAGATTTGCTCCACAGGACAAAAGATAAGAAGCTTCTATAAAATCCTGCTCAGTTGTAGATGAATAAGTAAAGGAACCTGTATCTTCATATATTCCCAGAGCCATAATGGTTGCTTCTTCAGGATTAAGTTTTATTTTTTTCTCTTTTATTATCCCACTTAAAATTGTTACACATGATCCATAAAAACGAATAAGTTCAAAATCTCCCAATATATCATTATCTATTAAAGGATGGTGATCATATATATGAATTTTAATATCATGTTTATTAATTAATTCCTTTACATGGGGAACTCTTGTTTTCTGCTTTGTGTCAACAAGTACAAGTTTTTTAACATAAGAAAAATCAACAGTTTTTAAGTCAGCCATATTAAATAAATAACTCATAGAGCTTACAAAAAAATCTCGCAGAGTTTTTTCCTGGGATCCAGGGAAAATAACAACTGCCCCAGGATATAGTTTCTGGGCTGCAAGCATGGATGCAAGGGCATCAAAATCTACATTGCTGTGGCTTGTTATAATTGTATCAACTTTAATTTTTTCTTTTTTTCTCAATTTTTTTCCATAAAACAACTGTCATATTAGTCAATATAAAAATTTACAACAAACTAGTATTCCCATAAATATTACAATTATAAAAAAATTTCTATACCAGCAAATTTTCAATATCAGGCTTTATAAAAGTATATAAGCTATTACAATTATGACATTTTATTTCTAATGGGAAAATATCTTTTTTAAGAATATCTTGAATATCCTTTAAAGGAAGATTTTTAAGGTGAGAATACATTCTTGCTTTACTGCAGCGACAAAAAAATTCAACTCTCTGGTTTTTCATAAATACAGGTTTACAAGTTTTAAATTTTTCCATGACAAATTCTTTAGGATTAACACCTAAAGCAAAAGTTTTTCCAAGGGATTTAATTTGTTCAAGTATTTTTTCTGCATTTAATACAATATTTTTATCTGCCTTGGGCATTGCCTGAAGAAAAATCCCCCCGCCTCCCTTAACTTCTTGATTTCCATCAAAATAAACACTTAAAATAAAGGCTGTGGGAGTTTGTTCAGATTGAAGAAAATAATTAGCAAGATCCTGGGCAATATCTCCATATTCAAGAATAATTTGACTTGAATAAGGTGTTTTTGCGTTTTCAAGATATTTAGTAATTTTAAGAAATCCAGCTCCAAAAAAAGAAGAAAGATTTATTTTTTTTTGTGAAATTTCATTACTGAAATCTGGGTTTTTTAAAAATCCTCGAACCTCACCAAAAATATTTGATTCAACATCTAATCCTTTAATAGGACCAGAGCATTGAATATTCATGCTGATTCTGTCTTTTTCTTTAAGAGTTGCTATAAGAAGGGATGATGCAATATATGCCTGACCAAGAACAAGGGTTTCAATATTACCAAGATTATGATTTGCACGCATTTCATTTATCATAAGAGTACAGTTTACAATAGCACCCCTAATCATTTTATCAGACAGCATAAAACGATAAAGCCTGTCATTTGCAGAAACTTTTAAGCGTTCTTTTATTTTACCATTGAAAATATCTTTTTTTATCATTATTGTTTGTTTATCCCCTTGGATAGTTATCAATATTAGGAACAATTGACATTCCAAGCCAATCAATAGATTTTCCAAGATGACGCATATTAGCCAGACCTTCTGCATCTTCAAGCACTTCCCCTTTACCCATACCAAAGCCCATATTCCAATAAGTTGAACAAGGAATTATCATTCTTGACATTTGAAACATATGGTTAATGGTATCATAAACATGAGTAGCTCCGCCCCTTCTCACTGCAACTACTGCTGCCCCTATTTTTCCAGAAAAACCATTATTATTAGCATGAGCAACATAGCCTGCCCTTTCAATCAATGCCTTTAAATCAGCAGATACAGCAGCAAAATAGGTTGGGGAACCCAGAATCATAGCATCAGCTTTTAACATTTTTGAAAAAATTTCATTAAATTTATCCTTTTTATAAGCACATTCATTATCTTGATTTTCAAAGCATTTTTCACAGGCAATACAACCTCGAATTGCTGTTCCACCAACCTTTACAAATTCTGTTTCCCAATGAGCATTTTCTAATTCTGATAAAACTTCATTTAAAAGTAACTCAGTATTTCCTTTTTTGCGTGGACTTCCACTTATTGCTAGTGCATACATAAAATTCTCCTCTTTTAAGCAAACCAAATACTTTTATTTTACCTGAGGCTCCTCTTCCTCTTTTACCCTTTACTCGTTTTGCTCCAAAATAAGATTCATCAATCTCTATTATACCAGATATATCAGAGTGTTGCATGCAACACTCTGATATTCGCTCTCTTATTTTATGCAAATATTTATTGATTGTGTTTCTACTAATATTTATTAAAATAAATATTTTATTTGCTTCTAAATCAAGGGCAAAATATTTAATTATTTCTCTAAATTTTGCCTCTGAAATTTTTGAATTATTTACATACTTGTTTTTAACTGTCATTACAGTAACTTAACATAACTTTATTGTGTGTCAAGTTGTCTTGAACCTTATACAATATAGTTATCATATCCCATGGTATTTAATACTTCTGCACCATGATTGGTTATTTTAATCATGTTTTCAAGGCGTATTCCTCCCCATTCAGGAACATAAATACCAGGTTCAATAGTTACAACCATTTCTGGTTTAAGAATCATATCATTAAATCTTGAAAGTCTTGGTTCTTCATGAATTGCCATGCCAACTCCATGACCCAGACTATGTTTAAATTTTCCTTTAAATTTTGTGGAATCAATATACTCTCTTGCAATTTTATCAATAAA
This sequence comes from Desulfobacteraceae bacterium 4572_130, assembly GCA_002084425.1. Lineage (GTDB taxonomy): Bacteria > Desulfobacterota > Desulfobacteria > Desulfobacterales > Desulfobacteraceae > 4572-130. The sequence goes on from NBLN01000003.1 coordinate 67,036, forward strand.
ACTTGCTTTTACCCCAGGTTTAATTTTATCAATTGCTTTTTTCTGGGCTTGAAATACTATTTCATAAATTTGTTTAAATTGATCATCAGGTTTTTTAATAACTAGAGTTCGTGTTGTATCACTGCAATATCCATCAAGTTTTGTACCAAAATCAAAAACTAGGGGTTCTGATATATTAAATTTTCGTTTACTTGGAATGGCATGGGGAAAAGCACTATTTTTTCCGGAGGCTGCAATGACTTTAAATGACATAGAATCTGCACCATTTTCCCGCATAAGTTTTTCAAGAATCCATGCTGCTTGTTTTTCCGTCATACCCTTACAAATTTTTTCTTTAAATTGCATAAATGATGTTTCAGCAATCGCTAAGGCATTTTTTATAATTTCAATTTCATATTCATCTTTTTTAATGCGAAAAAATTTAAGGGTTTCATCTATTGCAATAACTTCAATATTTAATCTGTTATTTGAATTTTGTTTTTTTATTTCCTTATAATGATAATATGTAAGTCCTAAAGATTCAATTCCAACTTTTTTTGCATTAACTGATTGTAATATATCTGAAACTGCCTTGGAAAAACTTTCTTTGTATAAAATAACTGTATAAAAATCAGTTTCATTTTGTGCCTGTTCATAATAGCGGAAATCACATGCAAGGATTAATTGATTTTTTGTGATTACAATAAAACCTGCTGTTTCAGCATAACTTCCATTCTCTCCTGTATATCCACTTAAATATCTTCTATTTTCATCTGAAAAAATTATTATAGTATCTAATCCTTTTTTCAAAATTTCATTTTTTAACCGTTTAATTCGATTTTTAATATTTATATTTTTCAATTACTATTTCTCCTGATCTCCAGTGAGACCTAAATTTATCCAACACCCTATTACACACTTTTTCATTAATATTGTAAGTGATTTATGTATTATGTTATACTAGTAATAATATCGAGCCCTTTTATAAAGGTTACATATTGCAATTTTATGATCAAATTAATTGACCTTTACAAAAAGCCTTATTTCAAAAATGGTATAAATTTTGCTATTTATTAAAGATTATAAAGATTGAAGAATAAATACAAATATCAGAATATCAAAAATTTGATTTAAAAAAAACGAATTATTCAACTATACAAATAGTATAAATATGTGTAAAATTATAACTATTGCAGGTCAAAAAGGTGGAAATGGGAAAAGTACAATAAGTGCTAATCTTGCAGCTTGTCTTGCCTTACTTGAAAAAAAAACTCTTCTTATAGACTGTGACCCTCAGGCGCATGCAACTTCATTAGCATGTATTAAAAACACTAATTTTAAATATAATTTAAGTTCTGTTTTTTGGGGTAAAACAGATATTTGTAATGCTGTTTTAAAAACAAAACTAAATTTTATGGACATTATTCCATCAAGCATTAATTTATTTCATTCCTCCCTAAAATTATCTCAATATTCCGGCAATGAAAAAATTCTTAAAATTTTTTTAAAAGATATAAAAAAAAATTATGATTTTATTATTATTGATCCACCCTCTTCCTTTAGTTTTTTAAGTATGACTGCTATGATTGCATCAAACTGGCTTATCATACCATTTTATTGTACTCAAAATTCCATTAAAGAATTAAAAATTTTACTTAAAATGATAAAACATATTAAAAAAAAATATCAGACTAATTTAAAAATTGCTGGTATTGTTTTTAATAAATGCAATAATAAAAATAAAATTAATACATTTTTAAATAACCAAAAACAAATTAATATAAAAACTATTAGTTATTCTACTTATATTCCAAATGATGCAAATATCAAGAAAGCTGAATATTATGGAAAACCTGTTGCATTATATAATCTTAAAACAAAAGCTTCCCAAGCCTATTTGAAATTTGCAAATGAAATAATTTCATTCTTTAATAATAGAGGTATTATAAATGAAAATCACAAATTCAAACACAATTAAAACCAGTGAAAAAGAACTTATTAATGCAATAAATAAAAATCTTGACTGGGAAATAATAAAAAAAATTTTACTGGAAAAACATAAATTTACTCTTAAGGATGAAATTAAATATAAAAAAGGAGACCTTATTGTATATAATAATCAAATTGCCTATAAACTGGATTTTGATTTCAAGGTCTTGCTCTCAGTAATATTTGGAAGAGATGGGAACTGCCTTAAATGTTCAACTTCTGGAGACCAGGATTTTATAGAATCCAGCCCTGAAAATAAAATTAAACCTAAACCTGAAATTGATGTTAAACCTGATAATAATGATATTAAAATTGAAAAACAAAGTCAGGAAGAAACTGACCCAAACATGTATGAAACACAAGATACATCAACTTTAGATATTGAGGACATGATTTCAGATATTAAAGATACTTCCAATGAAAACAGCCAAATTCCTGAGAATAATGCTGATAATAATATAAATGATGATGACTATGAAGAAGATTACGAAGAAAATGATGAAGATGATAACTTTGAAATTGAGAATAACGATAAAGAAGATTACGAAGAAGATGATGAAAATGACTACGATGAGGATGACGATGACGATGATGAAGAGAACTACGATGAGGATGACGATGACGATGATGAAGAGAACTATGATGACGATGACGATGAGGAGAATATAATTTATGAAGATGATAACAATGAAGATGAAACCCAATAAATTATGAAAGTTTTATTTCTAGACAAAAAATTAGAAAATATATATTTAAAAATAATAAATAAAACTCGTCTTTCAACTAAAGATGGGATTATTCTTTTTAATACTTTTGATCTTACAGGACTTGGAATATTAGCTGATATTGTAAGAAAAAAAATTCATAACAATAAAGCTTATTATATCTATAATCAACATTTAAATTATACTAATATTTGTAAAAACAAATGTTTATTTTGTGCCTATGGTGTGGACAAAGAAAATAACAAAGCATATTCCTGGTCAATTAATGATATTAAAGAAAAACTTAAAAAGCGTATTAATGAGCCTATAAATGAACTTCATATTGTAGGCGGTATTAATATAGATCTTGATTTTAATTATTATATTGATCTTTTAAAAACTGTTAAAAAAATAAGACCAAACGCAAAAATAAAAGCTTTTACATGTGTTGAAATTCATCATCTTTCAAAAATTTCAGGGTTTTCTCTGGAAAAAACTATTTGTCTTCTTAAAGATGCAGGTCTTGATATGATGCCCGGAGGTGGCGCAGAAATACTAAACTCTAGAATAAGAAAAAAACTTTTCCCCCAAAAAATTAAAGGGGAAACATGGCTTAAAATAATGGAAATTGTCCATAAAAATGGCATTACTTCCAATGCAACAATGCTTTACGGTCATATTGAAACAATAGAAGAAAAAATAGCTCACCTTATTTTATTAAGAGAACTTCAGGATAAAACAAAGGGGTTTTCAGCTTTTATTCCCTTGGCATTTCATTCAAAAAACACCTGCCTTGATTATATACCTTCAACTACTTCCATAGATGATCTAAAAAATATTGCAATAGCTCGTTTAATGCTTGATAATTTTGATCATATAAAAGCCTATTGGGTAATGATTGGAGAACAGCTTGCAAGTGTTGCACTTTCCTATGGTGCTGATGATCTTGATGGAACTATTATTGAAGAAAAAATCACTCATAGAGCAGGGGCAAAATCTGCAAAGGGGCTAACACAAAATCAAATGAAAGATTTAATAAAAAATGCAGGATTTAAACCTATTGAAAGGGATTCTTTTTATAATGAAATTTCTTAAAAAATAACCACGAAAAACACGAAAAAACATAAAGCTCTTTTTACAAAAAAGTTGATTTGGCTTAGAAAAAAACAATTAAAACTAAACTAATATAACAAATATGAAAAAAATAATTGAAAAAATATTACAAGGCCAAAGAATTAATAAAAATCAAGGCATGACTTTATATAATAATGCCGAACTTTTAACTCTAGCAAGGCTTGCAGAGCAAAAACGCTTTCAACTTCATCCTGAAAAAATAGTAACTTTTGTTATTGACAGAAATATTAATTACACCAATATTTGTGTTTCACAATGTAAATTTTGTGCTTTTTTTAAAACTCCCAGCCACAAAAAAGGATATGTTTTATCAAAAGAATCTTTGCATAAAAAAATTAAAGAAACAATTAAACTTAAAGGAACACAAATCCTTTTACAAGGTGGAATGAATCCAGATCTTACACTTGATTATTATATTGATCTTTTAAAATACATAAAAACAAATTTTAATATTCATATTCATGGATTTTCGCCTCCAGAGATTTGCTTTATTGCAGAAAAATCTTCATTACCAATTTCTAAAACAATAAGTATATTAAAAAAAGCAGGGCTTAATTCAATACCAGGTGGTGGTGGTGAAATTTTGTGTGATGAAATCAGAAAAAAAATATCTCCTAATAAATGTATGACAGATTCCTGGCTTAATGTTATGGAACAGGCTCATAATCAAGGATTAAGAACAACTGCTACAATGATGTTTGGTCATATTGAAAAACCTGATCATATTTTTAAGCATTTGGAAAAAATAAGAAACCTGCAGGATCAAACAAAGGGGTTTACAGCCTTTATTCCCTGGACATTTCAACCTGATAATACAAAAATAAATGTAAAAAAAGCAGGAGGTGTTGAGTATTTAAGAGTTCTTGCTCTAAGCCGTATTTTTCTTGATAATATTGATAATATTCAAGCTTCCTGGGTAACCCAAGGAGACAAAATTGCCCAAACAGCTTTATTTTTTGGAGCCAATGATATTGGAAGTACTATGATAGAAGAAAATGTTGTATCTTCAACTGGAGTTGATTTTATGATTCCCCCAAAAGAACTTAAAAGACTTATTACAAAAGCTGGTTTTGAACCAAAACAAAGAGATTGTTTTTATAATTTAATATGAACAAACCATTTGTAAAAATAATAAGAAATGGTCCAGGAGAAAAAATCCACAGGGCAAAAACAATTATTTTAAATCCATGGCATATTATTGAAAATGGTTATGTAAAAGTTGAAAACAATATAATTTCTCAAGTTTCAAAGGAAAAAATCAAGGGAACAAAAATTTTGGATCATGGGTCTGGAGTTCTTATGCCAGGTCTTTTTAATGCACATATTCATCTTGAATTATGTGCTTTTAAAAACAAAATTTCATTTAATTATGGATTTAGAAAATGGGTTGCTGAACTTCTTAAACAAAGAGATGTTACAGAAAAAAAAAAATTAAAGCGTTATGCTGAAAATGGATTAAATAATGTTATTAAATCAGGAACTCTTTTTATTGGTGAAATATCCACCCTTGGAATTACAAAAAATATTGTAAAAAATTCTGATGTTTTTGGAATATGGTTTCAAGAATTTTTAGGCACAATAAATCAAAAAACTAATCTTATTTACAACCTCAGGAAAAAACTTCATTTTTCTTTAGCAGGTCATGGTCCTCATACCTGCTCTCCTTTAATGCTTCAAAAACTAAAACAATATACAAAATCACAATCTATTCCTTTTTCAATTCATTTAGCAGAATCAAATGATGAAACAGAATTTATAACAACAAAAAAAGGGAAATGGGCAGAATTTTTAAAACAAAGAAAAATTGATTTTTTAAAATGGGATATTCCTGAAAAAAGCCCTGTTAAATACCTTAATAAACTTGGAATTCTTGATAATAAAACACTTGCAGTACATCTTTTAAATACTGATTTAAATGATCTTGAAATTATTGCAAAAAAAGATACAAAGCCTGTTTTATGTCCCAGAAGTAATTTTAATCTTCATAAAAAACTTCCTGATATTTCTAGAATGCTTAAACTTGGATTAAAACCTGCTCTGGGAACAGACAGTCTTGCAAGCACTGACACATTAAGTATATTTGATGAAATGAAATTTATATTAGAAAATTTTCCTGATATTGATCCTTTATTGATTTTTTCTATGGCAACTATTAATGGAGCCAAAGCCTTTAACATGGAAAAATTTGCAGGAACCATTGAACCTGGCAAAACAGGGGATTTTATTTATATTCCTTTAGAAACAAATAATTTAAAAAACATTTTTGAAAAAGTTGTAACATATGAATAAAACTAAACTTTTACTGGGAAAAATCAGCTATATTAATGCATCTCCAATTTATTATGGATTGGATAATGGACTTTTGCCAGACTGGATAACTATGACAAATGGAGCACCATCAGTTCTTAATCAAATGATAAAAAACAAGGAACTTGATATAAGCCCTGTTTCAGCAGCATTTTATGCAATGAACCATAAAGAACTTATGATTTTGCCTGACCTTTCTATTTCATGTTTTGGAAATGTTTTAAGTGTTATTTTAATGAGTAATTATAAAATTTACGAACTTAATCAAAAAAAAGTTTTACTTAGCAAAGATTCAGCAACAGCAGCAGCCCTTATAAAATCCATATTTTCAGAAAAAAATATAAAACCATTATTTTATACAAAAAAAATACATGACATTAAAGATGTTTCCAAAGACACAGATGCAATTCTTGTAATAGGAGATACTGCCCTTACAAAACCCTGGGATTTATATTTTAAATATAAATTTGATCTTGGCAATTTATGGTATAAAAACACAAACCTTCCATTTGTATTTGCTTTATGGGTTGTTAGAAAATCCTATGCAAAAAAATATCCTAAAATAGTTAAAAAAACTATTAAGCTTTTTTATAAATCAAGGGAACAGGGATTTGCAAATATGGATACAATAATAAAACAAGGCATAAAAAAACTTAATATCAGCAAATCTCTTGTGCGTGAATATTACGACCTTTTATACTGCAATCTTGATGAGCAAAAAATAAAATCCCTTAAACTTTTTTTTTCCTTTCTCCATAAACAAAACATACTGCCTGAAAAAATAATTTTGGATTTTTTTTAGATTGTTAAGTAACAAAAAAACTTAGATGAAGTGATAAATTTATTAGTTGAAATTCAAAAACAAAAAAACAAGTTCATAATAAATCACTTTACTGGATTTTTGCTCTGCTGTGCTGTGTAAAAACTAGTGAGTTAAAACATTAGCTTATCAGTATGGGCAATGAGTTTTGAAATAAAAGGAGATGAGTTTGGCAAAAATATCACAACCCCAAAAAATAGTTGAATTCCTAAAGGCAAATGCAAATCAAAAATTTAATGCACGACAAATCGCAGAGTCTATAGTAGCAGCATATTCAAATGATTATATAGAAAAACGCCAAAACCCACGATTTGAAAATGAAAAAGCCTTTATTACCCAAATTGTTGCAGAGATTGGAGCTCAAAAAGGCCTAATCGCTAAAATAGATAAGCACATATTTTGGCAAGACAAACCAAGACCCAGAATATATTGGTATGATCCAGATAAAAAAACGGGCGAGCCAGTTTCATTTGAAACAGATGAAAATAATGACGATGTTGAAATAGAAATACCATCATTAAGTGCAAAATCATTAACTGAACATGACCTGTACCCAATACTCATTGAGTATTTAAAGTCAGAGTTAAAATTATATTGTCAACGTATTGATGAAAAACGTTCTAAGAACTCTCATGGTTTGGGTGGAAATCAGTGGTTACATCCTGATATTGTTGCGATGCAACCCATTGATAAAAAATGGGATGAGCTTATACGCAATTGTGTAAAACAAGGTGCTGGTCAGAGTGTACGCCTTTGGTCATTTGAAGTTAAAAAAGAACTAAACAGCACAAATGCAAGAAAAAGCTTTTTCCAAACTGTCAGCAATTCGAGTTGGGCAAATGAGGGGTATTTGGTTGCCACTTCTATTTCTGATGCTAATGTAGAACAAGAGTTAAGAATGCTCTCATCACTTCATGGTATAGGGATTATTTTATTAAATCCTGAGAATCCCAGTGAAAGTGAAATGATGTTGCCATCAAAATCTAGGCCTACTGTGGATTGGCAATCAGTGAATAGAATATTGGTTGAAAATATTGATTTTAAAGATTACATAGAACTAGTTTCAACATACTATCAGACAGGTAGGGTTAGGGCCAAAGATTGGAACAAAATATAAAAAATAAAGCTAACAGGTACAGGCAGTTGAAAGTCAAGGGGTCAAGTCTGTTCTTGACACTTGCCAACTTGTTCCTTAAGAAATTCAACATTGTTAATGCTTGTATAGATTTAAACTCTTTTATATGAAAAAACTTATAATTATTTAATATTCTTTTATGTTTTGTTGTGAAACAAACCAGGAATTAAAAACTAGATCTGTCTTATGGCAATTATTATAAGATTTAATATTTTTTTTTAACACATTAATTTTTAATATGAATATTTAGCTATCCAATATTTTTCTTTTATATCTCAATAAAATAAAGCTATTATCAAACTTTCTTGTTGATATTTGTTAGAATATTAATCATATTTGCTGATTATATTGGATAATAATTGTTACAGCCTCCTGCGGCGTTAGTAATTTATATTGATGGGGCAATGATAATCCGACATCCCATTGCCTTTACAATATTATAAATAGTATCAAATCTTGGATTACCATCTTTTGATAAAGACTTATAAAGACTTGCTCTAGTAACTCCAGTTTTGTTTGCTATATTTGCAACACCTTTTGCGCGAGAAGCAATATTTACAGCATGAATTAGGTCACTTGAATTACCAGTTGCCCCCATTTCTTCTAAAAACAATTTGATATCTTCTTCTGTCTCTAAGTGGCTGGCTATGTCGAATTTCTTTGTTTTAATTGCCATATCAAATCTCCTTTAATAATTCTTTTGCTTTTTTGATGTCTTTTTGCTGGCTAGATTTGTCTCCACCATTTATTAAAAGTACGACTATGTTATCTTGGATAGTATAATAAATTCTATACCCAGACCCATAAACTAATTTCAATTCAAATAGATTTGATGTCAATTGCTTAATAGTTCCAAAATTTCCATTTTCAATTCTTGCAAGACGCACTAATATTCTAGTTTTTGCTGTTCTGTCCTTGAGTTTCTCAAACCACTCTTCGTAAACAGCTGTATATAGTATTTCATAATACATACCAATATTGTATCCTACAAGAGACAAATGTCAATAGAATAAAGGGGTCAAGTCTGAACTTGACACTTGTAAACTTGATCTCAAGGGGGCACAACTTGTTCCTTAAAATTCGGGATTGTTAATCTTGTATAGATTTAAACTCTTTTATATGAAAGAACTTATAATTATTTAATATTCTTTTATGTTTTGTTGTGACACAAACCAGGAATTAAAAACCAAATCTGCCTTATGGCAGTTATTGTAAGATTTAATGTTTTTTTTAAAGACATTGATTTTTAATATTAATATTTAGGTATCAAACATTTTTCTCTTATATCGGGAGCGTTAACTTAACTGTGTCTGGAAGAGGACACAATGTCAGTTGACAAGCAGTTTTCCAAAGGTTTAATGTGGTGTCATGATGAAAAGGAAAAAAAACGCT
>NBLN01000020.1 GCA_002084425.1 Desulfobacteraceae bacterium 4572_130
GGTGCTTTGCTGAAGATGGCCATTGCTTTTTTTAAAATATCTCGTTCCATTTCGGTCTCTCAAAGCTGTTTTTCAAGTTCTCGAATCCGTTTTTGCTCTTTTGTTAGTGCTTCAACACCATTGCCGGGGAATACAGATTTCCCATTTGCCATGTGATATTCTCGGCGCCAACGGTATAATAGATCTTTGGCAATGCCCAAATTTTGAGCGACCTCTGAAACAGTCCGACCAGGTTCAGAACATAGTAGAACTGCGTTTCGTTTGAAATCTTGATCGTACTTTCTTCTTTTGTTCATTTTGTCCTCCATAATCATGGGAGATAAAATATGCTGGTAAAAATATTTCCATTTTTACTTTGGTTTAAAGATTATAATAATGAAAAATTAAGAACTGATATTATTGCTGGAATTACTGTTGCAATGGTTCTTATTCCCCAGTCAATGGCCTATGCCCAACTTGCAGGGCTTCCTGCATATTATGGGCTTTATGCTGCTTTTTTGCCGCCAATGGTGGCATCACTTTTTGGATCAAGCCGTCAACTTGCAACAGGTCCTGTTGCTGTTGTATCTCTTATGTCTGCTGCATCCCTTGAACCCCTTGCAACAGCAGGTAGCGAACAATTTATTGCTTATTCAATTATTTTGGCACTTACTGTGGGAATTTTTCAACTTTTTCTTGGTATTTTTAAACTTGGACTTGTTGTAAATCTTTTGTCCCATCCTGTTGTTAATGGATTTACTAATGCTGCAGCAATTGTTATTGCATCTTCCCAGTTTTCAAAACTTTTTGGAGTCTATGTTGACAAAGCTCCCCATCATTACCAGACAATAATAAATGTATGTAAATCTGCCTTTTATTATACACATTTCCCCACACTTGCCATGGGTATTTTATCAATTACTATTATGGTTGTTTTAAAGCGTATCAATCCAAAAATTCCTAATGTGCTTGTGGCTGTTGCAGTAACTATATTAATTTCCAAGGGATTTGGTTTTAATAATGATCAATATATTTCTATTAATGATATAAAGGCTCCAGAAATTGCAACAACTATTAATGATTTTAATACACATATTATTGCAATTGAAAATCTTGGTAGTAAAAGAGCTATTTTAAATAATGAATTAAAAAACATCACTAAAAAATCACATGGACATATACCTTCAAATGAACAACTTGATATTAAATACCAGCTTGCTGTTATTCAGGCAGAAATAGATAGAACAAAGGCACTTGCCCATGAAAAACGGGAAGGATTAAGGTTGGTTCATTTTTCAGCTTTTAAAAATTCTGATAATAAATTTCAATTTTATGTTACAACAAATTTTCCTGAGAATCTTGAGGCAACTGGGAAGAAATGGAGAATTAAATTAAAAAATAAAACCCTGAATCTTGATAAAATAAAAATGATTGGTGCAGGTGCCATAGTTGGTGAAATTCCTAAAGGTCTTAAATTAAGTATTCCTAAGGCACCTGAAAACACATCATATTTTTCTGCTTTTATTCAACTGCTTCCCTTTGCAATTATAATTTCTTTGCTTGGTTTTATGGAGGCAATTGCAATTGCAAAGGCAATAGCTGCAAAAACAGGACAAAAGCTTGATCCTAACCAGGAACTTATTGGACAAGGACTTGGAAATATTATTGGTTCCTTTGGTCAAAGTTATGCTGTGTCTGGTTCTTTTTCCCGTTCTGCTGTTAACCTTCAGGCAAATGCAGTAAGCGGTGTATCTTCTGTGATAACAAGTATAATGGTTGCCTTGGCCCTTCTTTTCTTTACCCCTCTTTTATTTCATTTACCCCAGGCAGTTCTTGCATCTGTTATAATGATGGCTGTTATTGGTCTTGTAAATGTAAAAGGGTTTGTACATGCATGGAAGGCAAAAAGATCAGATGGAGCTATATCTGTAATTACATTTATATGCACATTATATTGTGCACCTCACCTGGAAGAAGGTATTATGATAGGTGTTGCTCTTACTTTTGTTTTGTTTATTTATAAACATCTTAGACCAAGAGTTGCATTGCTTTCAAAGGCTCCTGGTAATGTTTTAAGAAATTCTATTAAATTAGGACTTAAAGAATGTGATCATATTGCAGTGGTTAGATTTGATGGATCATTAATTTTTACAAATGCAACTTATCTTGAGGATAGAGTTCTTGATTATATTGTTGAGAAACCTGATCTCAGACATGTTTTAATTGCATCAAAGGGTATTAATGATATTGATGCATCTGGGGAAGATGCTATTTCTATTTTAATTGATACAGTTCGTTCAAGTGGCCGCAAAATTTCCTTTTCCGGTTTAAAGGAAGAAGTTTTATCTGTAATGGAAAGAACTCATCTAATTGATAAGATTGGTAAGGAAAATATTTATCATGATGCTGAAGAAGCTTTAAAAAATATATATAAACAAATTCATGAAAATCATGAATGCAAGTCTTGTCCACTTAAAAATTATATACCCATGGAGTCATAAAAATTCTTTATATATGAATTTTTTTATTCAACTATCTTTTAAAATTAAGAGAGTATATTATGGAAAATCTTAAAGAACTTAATCAAAGAATTATAAGTCTTGTTAATATTAACTTAGAAAAATTTGCATTTGATGCAGGAACTTTTGTTGATAATACTCTTGATTATGAAAAAATGCTTAAATTTTTTGCATTTTACGGTATTACTGAACACCATCCAATTTACTTTTCTTTTAAAGATTCTAATATTGCCGGCAGTCATTTTCTTGGTAAGTGTTATGTTAAAAATTCTGTTGTTTATAAAACAGATATAAGAGGAGATGAACTAAAAAAAAGGGATAATATCAATTGTTTAGAAGATGAATTTATATCAATAAAAAATAGTCTTTTATATAAAACCCTGGTTCACAGTTGTTCACATAATCCTATAAGTTATGAAGAATTTTTCATAAAAAATACAATATCAGCTCATTATGCAAATATTCATGGTTCTACAGTTGAAGGATGTTTTCTTGGAGCCTTTGCAACTGTTGATTTAATGAATCTTTATTCATGTATTGTTGGCGAATTTTCCTATATTCAGACTCCAAATCTTTTTCATAAAAAAATTAATCCAGGCACAATATGGATTAAAAATTCTGATTTTGAGTTTAAATATAATTTTAACAAGGAATTACTAGATAATTATATCGGGATTAACTCATCGCATCAGCCGCGAGGAATTATTTATGAATTTATACAGCAAAGAGAAAAAGAATATGAAAACAAATTTCAATTAATAAAACCTGAACTTTTTAATGCTCCTTTAAGTTCTGCTGTAAGCCCTTTTGCTGTTATAAAAGAAAATACATTTATTGGAGAAAATGTTTTTGTAGCTCAAAAAGCATTTCTTGATAATGCTCAGATGTGTGATGGTGTTAATGCTCAGGAAAACTCATATATAATTAATTCAAAATTAACAGGTTTAAATGTTACAGCTCATGGTGGGACAATAATAAATTCAGATGTTGGTTTAAAAGTTTTTGTTGGTTTTAATTCATTTTTAAATGGTAAAGAAAAAGCAAGAATTAAAATAGGTAAGAACTGTATAATCATGCCTCATACAATAATTGATAATGATACCGCCCTTGAAATTCCAGAAAAACATGTTGTCTGGGGTTTTATTAACTCTCAAAAAGATATTGAAAAAAATTCAATCTCTCTGGAAAATCTTAGTAAAAATAATAATACCCTTAAAATTGGAGATATGGAATTTAAAGGTGATGGTCAGGCTTTTATTAATGTTTTTATAAGCAGAATTGAGCATATACTTGAGGCAAATGGTGCTTGTTATAATGGTAATGAAAATCAAGGGCATGGACAAAATAATCAGAAAATTGATTTTAATTTTATTCAACCTTACAGTACAGGAAAAAACAAGGGACTTTATCCTTCAATAGAAATTAAACCATGATGGCGTTGTAAAAATTTGCTGATACTGCGGATAATAAATAATTAAAAAAAATGAGAGAATAAAAGGAAAATATGTTTAAAAAAATTATTAATATCATTTTCTTTTTTAAAAAAAAACCACGTAATCATTATGCAATTTTAAAAAGAAATATTATTATTATTATGATGTTGATTACAATACTTCCTCTTGCTGCTATGATTATTATTAATTTTTTCCAATATAGATCTCATCTTAAAAGTCAAATCATTGCACCACTTTATGCCATGGCAGAAAAAACCAGACATTCTTTTGAATTGTTTTGGGAACAACGCCTGGCAATTATACGATTTATATCTACTGCATATAGCTTTGAAGTTCTGAGTAATGAACAAAATATTAAAAAAATTCTAATCTCTCTTAAAAAAGAAGGCGAGGGTTTTATTGATATCAGTTTAATCAATAATCAAGGTGAACTGGTTAGTTACGCAGGTCCTTATTCTTTGCTTGGTAAAAATTATTCAGAACAGGTTTCTTTTCAGGAAACACAAATAAAAGGTCAATATATCAGTAATGTATTTCTTGGTTACAGGAAGTATCCACATATTGTTATTGCAGTTCAGCATTTAGCAGATAATGGTAAAAATTGGATATTAAGAGCAACAATAGATACGAATTTTTTTGATAACCTTATTTCTAGCATGGGTCTTCCCAGACAGACAGATGCTTTTTTAATGAGTAAAGACAAAATTCTTCAAACAAATTCTCTTTATTATGGTAACACACTGGAAAAATGTTTGTTACAACTGCCTAAAGTTAATTTTCGTTCTAACAGCATTGAGGGAACAGATAATGAAAATCGAGATATCATCATTATTTCCTCAGCGTTTTCAATGGCAGATTATATTTTAGTTATTGTTCAACCTCAATCAGTTGCCTTAAAATCCTGGTATGCCCTGAAAACTGACATGCTTATTATATTTTTAATGAGTATTACCATTATAATTTTTGCCATTCTAAAAATGACAACTATTATGGTAAAAAGGATTAAAACATCTGATGAACAAAGAGAAAATGTTCTTAGTGAACTTCAGCATGCTCAAAAATTATCTTCAATTGGCAGACTTGCCGCAGGTGTTGCTCATGAAATAAACAACCCTCTTGCAATTATTAATGAAAAAGCTGGACTTATGAGTGACTTAATTGGATTTGCCAAAGAATTTAATAAAAAATCAAAATTTATTGACTTAACTAATAGTATTCTTAATTCTGTAGTCAGGTGTAGAAAAATAACTCACAGGCTGCTTGGGTTTTCAAAAAGAATTGATATTAAAATTGAATCAATTAATATGAACCATATTATTAATGAGGTTCTTGATTTTCTGAAAAAAGATATACTTTACAGAAAAATAGATACTAATTTAATTTTATCTGATTCTCTTGTATCAATTCAATCAGATCACGGTCAAATTCAACAAATATTAGTAAATCTTTTAACAAATGCTTTTGCAGCAGTTGAAGATTATGGTTTGATTGAAATTAAGACAAAAAATATTAAAAATCGCGGTATAAGAGTAACAATTAGTGACAATGGATGCGGTATTCCAAACAATGTTATTAAAAATATTTTTGATCCATTTTTCTCTACAAAAAAAGATAAGGGAACTGGGCTTGGTCTTTCTATAACTTACGGAATTATAAAAAAACTTGGTGGTAAAATCAGCGTGGACAGCAAAATAGGCAAAGGTTCGATTTTTACTTTTGAACTTCCTGAAAAACCAAATGACTTGGAGATGATAAATGAATAATATAAATATTCTTTTAATTGATGATGAAAAAGAATTTATTGAAACTCTTGGAGAAAGGCTTGAACTTAGACAATATTCATCAAAAATTGCAGAAAATGGAGAAACAGGCATTAATATGGTTAAAGAAGAATCCTTTGATATTGTAATCCTTGATTTAATGATGCCGGGATTAAATGGTCTTGATACACTTAAACAGATAAAAGCTATTGATAAAAATTTACCTGTTATTCTTCTTACAGGCCATGGTTCCACAAAAGATGGCACAAAAGGAATGGATATGGGGGCATTTGATTTTCTTATGAAACCACTTGATATTAATGACCTTATTAAAAAAATTGAACTTGCATTAAAATAAGTGATTGATGCTATTTTTTTACTAAATCATCAAGGATTAATTTAAATGGATAATTTAAATAATAAAGCAAAATTTTTTGGAAAAGTAACAGCGTCCCTAAGCCATGAACTTCAAAATGTTCTTGCAATTATTAAAGAAACTTCAGGGCTTATGGAAGATATGCTTAATTTTTCAGAAGATTTTGCAAAACTTGAAGACAACAAACTTGGAGAATGTATTAAAACCATAAAAAATCAAGCATATCGTGGTGTTGACCTTACTTCAGGACTTAATAGTTTTGCACACACAACTGATAGCATACAGGCTTCAATTAATGTTTATGAAACTATAAAAAAAATGATTTTCATTACAAAAAGATTGTTTCAACAAAAAGGTGTTAATGTTTCAATAACCAAATGCCATAAATCATACTCAATTATTACTGATACAGTTTTTTTTCAGATGCTTATATTTTCGTGTATTAAAAGTCTTATAGAAAACTTTGACAATACAACAACCATTACATTGGATATAAATTCTTCAGATAAAATAACAACTATAAAGTTTACAAATAATGATGATACTCTTAAATTTGATGATTATAAACAAATGCTTACCAAAAGCATGTTATGGGCAGAAATATGTAAATTTTGTGAACAACTTAATTTTAAATCAGAAATCACAGCTGATACTCCCGGCATTCTTATTACCTTGAAATAAAATGGAGAGTTTTTACAAACACCATCAAGTTTAGCAATAATAAAATATATGGAGATAAATATGTCTATTTTAGCAATTACAAGTGCTTTATATTCAAATGCAGAAAGTACAATTATCAAGCTGGCTGAAAAATCAAACAGCAAAATTATTACTGATAATGATATCATTGAAAAAACTCATCAAACTTATGATATTAAATTATCAACACTAGAAAAAGTTATTGAAAGTAAACCAATTCCATTTAATGATTTTACCCATGAAAAAGAAAAAAGCCTGGCATTTATTAAAAAAACTATTTCTGATTATATTATTGAGGGAAGTTATATTTTTCATGGAATTTTAGGTCATCTTATACCTAAAGAAATATCCCATGTTATGAAGGTTCTAATTATTACAGATAAAAAAAATCGTGTTGATAATGGCGTTTCAATACACAGACTTAATGAAGATGAAGTATTAAAAAATATTGAACTATCTGATACATTTGCAGTTTTATGGACAAATGGATTGTTTGGTAAAAAAGCTTGGGATAAATCTCTTTATGACATTGTTATTCCCAGTGATAAACTGGATTTAAATGAATCCGTAGATTTGATTTTAAAACATAGTAATCAGCTTATAGCCAATAAAGAAGATTTGATTAAACAAGAAATTGAAAATTTTAAGATAGCTTCAAGTGTTGATATTGCATTAAATGAAATTGGGCAGAGTTTATCAGCTAAAGCTGATAATGGGAATATTATTGTTACTATTGACAAAAATGTGATGATGCTTACAAAGCTTGAGAAAAAGATTATTGCTAATATTGAAAAAATTTCTGGTGTTAAATCAGTAAAAACTGAAATTGGAGCAAATTTTTATAAAGGAACTATTAAACGGGATTATGAATTTGAAACTCCCTTAAGGATTCTTCTAGTGGATGATGAAAAAGAATTTGTTCAAACCTTGTCAGAACGGTTAAAAATACGAAAATTTACAAGTGAAATTGCTTATAACGGTCAAGAAGCATTGGATTTTACAGATCAAGAAGATACAGAAGTCATGGTTCTAGATTTAAAAATGCCGGGAATTGATGGATTTGAAGTTTTAAAAAAAATCAAGCAAACAAAACCAAATATTGAAGTGATTATTCTAACAGGTCATGGTTCTGAAAAAGATAAAAAAACATGTATGGATTTGGGTGCATTTGCATACTTACAAAAACCTGCTGATATTGATTTGATTACAGACACTATGAAAAAAGCTTATAAAAAAATAGAGGCAAGAAAAAATCAATCATCTTAAATAGGAATTAAAATGAAAATAAAAATATTACTAGTAGATGATGAAAAAGAATTTATTAAAACCTTAGCGCAACGGCTTAAAATAAGAAATTTTGCTGTTACAACTGTATATTCAGGACAAGATGCCATTGATATAGCAAAAGAAAATGATTTTGATGTTATTATTCTTGATGTTTTTATGCCGGAAATTACAGGGATTGATGCCTTAAAACAAATTAATAAAATAAAACCTCTTACTCAGATAATTTTGCTAACAGGTGCAGCTACAGTTGAAAATGCCATTCAGGGAATGAAACTTGGTGCATTTGATTTTCTTATGAAACCTGCAAACACAGAACTTCTTGTTGAAAAAATTACTCAAGCACATGCTTTAAAGCATGAACATGAAGAACGCATACGTCAAGCAGAAATAGAAAATATTTTAAAAACACGAGGTTGGTAGACTTGTTTTTTTTATTTTTTGACACACTCTAATTCTTATTTTTTAGGAGTATGTACAAATGACAATACAGACAATGGCTATTTCAAAATCAAATATTGATTGGAAGCGAATCTTTTTTCTTTTAATCGGACTTATAATTTTTTTTGTTGTATATTTTTCACCACAATGGCCAGATGCTATTGACCCAATGGGAAAACAATTTCCCTTAAGTAAGGAAGCAAAAGGAGCTCTTGCTGTATTTTTGCTGGGAGGAATCTGGTGGGTATTTGAAGTTGTGCCAATTGGTGTTACCAGTTTAACTATAGGTGTATTACAGGTTCTTTTTTTAATTCGACCTGCAAATTCTGCATTTAAGGATTTTATGACACCTTCTGTGCTTTTTATTTTTGCTTCTCTTGTTATTGGAATGGTATTTACAAAAACAGGTCTTACACGGCGGTTGGCATATAAGATGCTGATGATTGTTGGAGAAAAAACCAGCATGATTTATCTTGGATGTTTTCTTGTAACAGCGGCACTTACTCATATAATGGCTCATACAGCAGTGGCAGCAACTATGTATCCTTTACTTATTACAATATATGAAATGTATGCAGATGATGAAAAACCCACAAATTTTGGAAAAGGCTTATTTATTGGAATGGCATTTGTTGCTGGTGCAGGCAGTATTGTTACTTTATTAGGGGCAGCCAGAGGAGCTGTGGCTATTGGTTTTTATAAGGACATTATAGGAAAGGAAATTTCATTTTTTGAGCTTAGTTATTATATGTTTCCCATTGGATGGATTATGGTATTTATTTTATGGGGATTTTTTATGATTTTTCTTAAACCTGAAAAGAAAAATATTCCGGGCTTAAGAAAAAAAGCAAAAGTATTAAGTAAGGCAATGGGAAAAATTACTTTTAATGAAATTATTGCTGGTTTAATTATTTTCACTTGCATATTGATAATGTCTTTAAGATCTTTTGTCCCTTTTTTACAACCCATAGATAAAACAGCAATTATTCTTGTCTCAACAATTTTATTTTTTATTTTACGCATTCTTGATCTTAAGGATCTTGAAACAGTTCCTTGGAATATTATTTTGCTTTTTGGCGGTGCCATGAGTATTGGTTTCTGTCTTTGGGAAACAGGTGCTGCAGAATGGCTTGCAATAAACTGGCTCACCCTTTTTGAAAAATCACATTGGTTTGTTTTTGTCATGGGCATAGCTTTTTTTGTTATGATGATGACTAATTTTATTATGAATGTTGCAGCAATTGCTATTTCACTTCCTGTTGCCCTTGTAATTGCACCATATCTTGGTGTGGCACCTGAAGTTATTCTTTTTTCAGCACTTGTTACTGCTGGCATGCCATTTTTGCTTTTGGTAGGTGCTGCTCCCAATGCAATTGCTTATGATTCAAAACAATTTACAACAGGTGAGTTTTTTAAATATGGTATTCCTGCAAGCATCATTTTAATGGTAATTATCGCAATTGCTGTGCTTGTTATTTGGCCAATAATGGGAATGCCAATACTGATACAATAACTGCTATGAGGCAGATTTGGTTTTTAATTCCTGATTTGCCTCACGACAAAACATGAAAGAATATTTAATAATTATAGTTTTTATATAAATATTTTAGGATAATAAAAATGAAAATCAAAAAAGTTTACGAGGTAATGATTCCCTTATCTGAATATGCCACAGTAAATGAAAATGACACTCTTAAAACAGCAATAAAAACACTTTTTCTTTTTCAAGAAGCAAAATCTAATCTTAAGTATCAGCACAGAGCTGTTCTTGTTTATGATGAAAATGGAGAAATTACTGGAAAGGTAAGTTCTTTGGATGTATTAAGAGCACTTGAGCCTAAATATAGCCAGTTTGGACACTCTCCCAGGCTTACAAAGATAGGGTTATCCAGATTTGGCTTAAGTAATGAATTTCTTAATTCTCTAGTTAATAACTATAATCTATGGGATGAAAGCTATGAAGTTCTTGTTAAAAAAGCAGCAGACTTAAAAGTAAAATCTATTATGCATTCTCCAGATGAGGGAGAATATGTAAATGAAGATACAACTGTTGCAGAAGCGATTCATCAGTTAATTATTGGGCACCACCAGTCCTTACTTGTACTTAAAAATGATAAAGTTATTGGTATATTAAGGCTTACAGATTTATTTAATCTTATTTGTGATTTAATGATAAAATAATGATAGCCTTGTAAAAAATTCTTCATATACTTGTATCTTCAGTCTAGTATTTTTCAAAAATTGCACAGAATATTATTTTTTGAGTAACAGTAAAAAATAAGGTTAAAAATATAAATGACTAACTCAGAATTAATAAAACAACTATTCTTATCGTTCAGTAACAAAGACAATGAGTCTTTTGAGTTAGTAGCAAGGAAGTATATTGAAAGAGCAAAAAGAAAAAAACATAATATTGTTGCAAAAGACTTGGAAAAAGCTCTTTATGGCACTAAAAATATTTCTTCCTCCCAAAAAAGATTTAAAAACAATATGCCTATACCCAGAGACACAGAAAAGGGCTTCCCCCTACTTGAGATTCAGCACTTTGATAAGAACTTTGATCACCTTATAATTTCAAAAGAAACCAAAGAACAACTTGAACAGGTAATAAGAGAATTCAAAGATTCTGATATCTTGGCTACTTACAACTTAGAATACAAAAAGAAAATTCTGCTTTGTGGAAAGCCAGGAACAGGAAAAACTTTTTCAGCACAAATAATGAGTTCTGTTTTAAATATGCCTCTAATTTATATAAGGTTTGATGCAATTATATCCTCTTATCTAGGGGAAACGGCAGGAAATTTGCGGAAGGTTTTTGATTTTATTGAGCATGGTACATGGATAGTTCTTTTTGATGAGTTTGATATTATTGGCAAAAACAGAGATGATAACCATGAGCATGGCGAAATTAAAAGAGTGGTCAACAACTTTTTACAAATGCTTGATAATGTTAAGGGAGATAGCATAATTCTTGCCGCAACCAATCATCAAAATATATTAGACCCTGCAATATGGCGTCGTTTTGATGATGTGGTTTATTACAACCTTCCTGATGAGAAAAGCAGATGTCAACTTTTTGAAATTTATTTAAAACCAATAAAGAGAGATAAAGATATCGACATCGTTAAGTTTTCCCAAATAACACAAGGCTTATCTCCTGCAGATATAAAGATGATAACAGAAGAAGCTATGAAGTTTGCCATTATTAATTCCAGAAGTTCTATCTCTATGAATTGCATTGAAATTGCAGTTAATAAATTCATTCGTCGTGAAAAAGTTAGAAATAATAAAGTAGGGGAAGATAATGGATAAACGAGAGCATTTAAAACTCCCCCTTTTCAAAGGCAACATAGAGCGTCAAAAACGAGGTGGCGGTGGTGGTTTTTCCGTGCCAACAGGAAGAGACAAAAGTGATTTTGCACACCAGTCATCACAAAAAGCAGATGAGTTAACTACGTCTTATTCAACACTGAAACAAAAATTTTCAGGACGTATTGATCCCTCTCTTATTTATGAAATTGAAATAAACCAAAGCGTTCACACAGAAGGGATTGAAAATACACTTTCATCAATGGGCATTCATATTTTATCTGTAGCTGAAGGTAAAAAAGGTTTTTGGATTGTCTTTAATGATAATGACAATTTAGATACTTTCAAAAACAAACTTGCTTATTATGGATCCGAAGATGGACCTAAATATGATTTTTTTAATGCAATAGAATCCTTTCAAAACATCCCAATAGATAAAAAAATTGGTCAAAGTTTAAAAGAGAATCCTCTTGGCGGGACAGCCGATTTTATTGATATTGAGTTGTGGAAAATGAGCGACCCTCAAAAAAATACAACTTTTATAGAACAACTTGAAAATACATATACCGACTGGTCTAAATTTAGGATTACAGATAAACTCTCAACAAAGTCCTTTGTTCTTTTAAGAGTAAAATTAACAAAAGAAATATTTGATGAAATTATTGAATTAAATGAGATTTCAAGAGCAGACAGACCCTCATTACCACATTTCAATCCATTTGAATTAACTCGACCTGATATATCTGAGATTGACTTTGGCGAACCCGCAGAAGATGCCACCGGAATATTAATAATTGATTCCGGTATTATTTCAAATCATCCAATGTTGGAAAAGTGTGTTGGTGGAGAAGGTAACTTTCAAACAGGAGAAACTGAAACTCACGATACTGTAGGACATGGCACTGCTGTTGCCGGTTGTGCAGCCTATGGAGATATTGAAAAAAGTCTTGAAGATAAAATCTTTAACCCTGAGAATTGGATATTCTCTGCAAAAGTTATGTATGCTGAGCGAAATGAGATTACTGGACAAATATCAGCAATTTATGATCCTGAAAAACTAATCGAGCATCAATTCAAAGATGCGGTTGAAAGTTTTTTATCAAATTCTGAATATCATATTAAAATGGTAAACATTTCTCTTGGAAACAGCAATGAAGTTTGGCACAAACATTATTCTCGTCAACTGCCATTTGCGGCTCTTATTGACGAAATGGCTGTTACCTTCCCTCATGTTCTATTTATTGTTTCCTCGGGAAATCAAGATCCCATAAACAATTTTCAAACTGTTCAGGAAGTTATAGACAATTATCCTGCATATCTAACCGAAAATCAAGATTTCAAGATTATAAATCCCGCAACATCCGCACTGGCGCTAACTATTGGCTCGATTGCTGGAACTATTCGGATTGGAGAAGAACGATATGGAGCAGAGGACATTAAAGATCCAATCGCAAACGAAAATCAGCCATCACCTTTTACAAGAACTGGACTCGGAATAAATGGGATGATAAAACCTGAACTTGTGGAGTATGGTGGCAACTTAATATTAACAGAAACAAATAAAAGAATTACAGAAGATATAGGTGGAAAAATTGCACTGTTAAGTAACAAGACCACAGAAGATATTATCAAATATGATTATGGAACAAGCTATGCTGCTCCAAAAGTTACATATTTAGCAGGAAAAATAGCCAATAAATTCCCTCAAAAATCGGCAAATTTTATAAAAAATATGTTATTGGTTGGCTCTGATTATCCGTTTCTTCCAAGCAAAGATTTTTACAACTCAACCAATAAGAAAAAAGCAGAAATCAAGCATTTATCTGTAAGTGGTTTTGGACTTTCCAATTTTGATAAAGCCATAAATTCTTTTAAAAACAGAACTGTACTTTGGGATGAAGGAGAAATAGACTTAAATCAAATTAAAGTTTATTCTCTTCAATTACCTGATATTTTCTTTAGTGAATCCGGCAGAAAGAAGATCACAGTCGTGCTTACTTTTAATCCTGAAACTCGTTTGACTCGCGGTGATAGCTACCTAGGAAATCTGATGGAGTTTCATTTATTCCATTCTGTTGATCCCGAAATTTTAATTGAAAAATACGGTGTAATTTCAGAATCTACAGAGGAAAACGGTGTACCAGAAGATATAAAAAAGTTTGAGATAGATTTTTTCCCTGGTGGCAACACAAGAAAAGCAGGGTGTCATCAAAAAGCTTGGAAAGATTATAAACGTGAACCAAAAAACAAACCATCAACCCCTGTTTCTTTAGTTTTACTTAATTTTAATAAGTGGATTAATGACACTACAAGAATGCAAAGTTATTGCATTTCTGTAACATTTGAACATGAGAAAGAAGTTGGGTTGTACAACGAAATTAGAGTAAATATTCAAGCAAGAACAAGAGTTAAATAATAAGACAATAAAAACAAAATCGATAAAAAATTTTAATGGAATATTATGGAACAAATTAGAAAATTAGTTGAAGACAAGCATCTATTAATCAGCAGAATAAAACATGAAATAAACAAAGAACTTGTGGGACAGCCAAAATTAGTTGATGGGCTTCTTTGCGGGCTTTTTTCCAATGCCCATGTTCTTATTGAGGGGGTTCCAGGGCTTGCAAAAACAAGTGCTGTAAAAGCTCTTGCTTCTACAGTTCAGGCAGATTTTAAACGAATTCAATTTACTCCAGATCTTTTGCCTGCTGATCTTATTGGAACAGAAATTTATAAACCTAAAACAGGTGATTTTATAACAAGAAAGGGACCACTTTTTAATAATATTATTCTTGCAGATGAAATAAACAGAGCACCTTCCAAGGTTCAATCAGCCCTGCTTGAAGCAATGCAGGAAAATCAGGTAACAATTGGAGATGTAACATATAAGCTTTCAGAGCCTTTTATGGTCCTTGCAACTCAAAATCCCCTTGAGCAGGAGGGAACATATCAGCTTCCAGAAGCACAAGTTGACAGGTTTATGCTTAAAATTCTAATTGATTATCCAGATAAAAATCAAGAATTGGAGATATTAAAAAAAAGTGAGTTTAAGGCAAAACAAAAAATTAAACCTATAATTAACAAAAAAGAAATTAAAGAAATATCAGATATAATATCCCAGATATATATTGATGATAAATTAAATGAATATATTGTTAATATTGTTTTTGCTACAAGACAACCTAGAAAATATGGCTTGGATATTTCAGAATATGTGGAATTTGGCGCATCTCCTCGAGCAACAATATTTCTTGCCAGGGCTTCTAGAGTTACTGCCTTTCTCCAGGGCAGACCCTATGTAACCCCTCAGGATATTAAAATTTCAGCTCCTGATGTACTTTGTCATAGAATTATTCTTTCCTTTGAGGCTGAAGCAGAAGATATAACTTCACAAGATATAATTAAGATTTTGTTTGATTCTGTTGAAGTCCCTTAAAAAAATATGATTCCCAAAGAAATAATCAAAAAAATAAAAAGAATTCATATAAAGAGCAGGCGTACTGCAAATACTCTTATGGCAGGTCAATATAAATCTGTGTTTAGAGGTTCTGGCATTGAATTTGAAGAAGTGAGAAGTTATTGTCCCGGAGATGATGTAAAAGCAATTGACTGGAAAGTTTCTGCGCGTCTTGGAAAACCATTTATTAAACTTTATAAAGAGGAACGTGAAAGCATTGTAATGCTTTTAATTGATATGAGCAGTTCTCAGATGTTTGGAACATTTTCAGGATTAAAACTTGAAAAAGCAGCAGAGATAGCATCTGTTCTGGCATTTAATGCAATAAAAAATAATGATAAAGTAGGAGTGATTTTTTTTACAGATAAAGTTGAAAAATATATTCCTCCTAAAAAAGGTTCAAGCCATATCTGGCATCTTATAAAGGAAATATTTACATTTACTCCTAAAGAAAAAGGAACAAATATAGCATGTGCCCTTGATTTTCTTGCAAATGTTTCAAGAAAAAAAACAGTATCTTTTATTATTTCTGATTTTATAGCTGACCAATATATAAAAAACCTTAAAATAGTAAAGCAGAGACATGAGATAATTGGTATAGTACTTTATGATAAAGGTGATTTTTATCTCCCGGAAAAGGGAATTATATCCATTGCCTGCTTTGAAACAGGTAAAACTATTGTATTAGATGCATTTTATAAAAAAACAAGAAAATATTATGAAAATCAAACAAAAAAGCAATATAATCAGTCTTTAAATAATCTTAAAAAATCAAGTGTTGATTTTATTGAAATAGGAACTCATATGTCAGTATCAAATACTTTATCTAAATATTTTAGATATAGAGAAAGAAAGATAAAATAATAATTATGAATAGCCTATAAACCTGATAATTTAATAGTATAGGAATTTTGGTTTTATTATAAGTATTTTACACAATGTTCTATTTTGTTTTAATTTTATAGTGAAGATATATTGTAAGACTTTGAACTTAAAATTTGAACAAAAGAGCTCAAGCTCTATTTATAGATATTTACTTTTTTATATTAAAAATTAGAAAAAGATATTTTATTTTTAAAAAGTGTTTTTATAAAAAATGCATTTATGCAAAGATATAATTATATATATTCAGTGAAAAGTCTGTTCTAATGGCAATAGTTTATAGTTGGGATAAAAGTTTGGACTAGTGGAGATAATAAATATGTTTACAAAAAAAATTCAGATTATTTTTATGGCGGGGATACTGTTTTTGTGTTCTATTTTTTTTATGTTTGGATGCGGACATGAAGAAATTAATGAGACACTCTCGGCTCCTTCCATGGTTCATGATATCAATACCGGTGGCAGCTTTTACCCCGGTAATTTTAGGGTTTCTAATAATAAACTATATTTTGAAGCTAATGATGGAACAAACGGTGTTGAATTATGGGTCTATGATGGATCCAGTACTCCTTCCATGGTTTATGATATTTGCTAGTTCTAACCTCAACTATTTAACAGCTTTTAATAATAAAGGTTCAAGACAACTTGAGCGGTTTTTTTCTAAATATTTTTAACAAAATTTTGTATAAATTTTGTGTTCTATTATTAAATCTAAATTCACATTCTTTTAAATGCAAATAAAAAGTTTTTTTAGATAATCCCCTAAACCGCATTAATCTTACTTTGGCAATCCCCCAAAAGTTTTCTATTCCATTTATATGCTTGTTTTTATTAGCAAATTCATTTTTTGAATGATCAACACGATAATGTTTTTTATAGCCTAAATCTACTAACCCATTATAAGCTCGCCACCCATCAGAATGAATCTCACTATCTTTAGTAACACGTTTTTTTATTATGGATTGAAGTGTCTTGCGACTGCAATTATCAACTATTTGTGTATAAATCTTATCTCCTCTTTTAAGCAAACCAAATACTTTTATTTTACCTGAAGCTCCTCTTCCTCTTTTACCCTTTACTCGTTTTGCTCCAAAATAAGATTCGTCAATCTCTATTATACCAGATATATCAGAGTGTTGCATGCAACACTCTAATATTCGCTCTCTTATTTTATTTGCTTCTAAATCAAGGGCAAAATATTTAATTATTTCTCTAAATTTTCCCTCTGAAATTTTTGAATTATTTACATACTTGTTTTTAACCGTCATTACAGTAACTTAACACACTTTTAATGTGTGTCAAGTTGTCTTGAACCTTATTATTTTGTGTTAATTGTGTTAAAAAACTTATATAGAAATATTGGGAGCGTTAACTTAACTGTGTCTGGAAGAGGACACAATGTCAGTTGACAAGCAGTTTTCCAAAGGTTTAATGTGGTGTCATGATGAAAAGGAAAAAAAACG